>CAJMPX010000011.1:0-84220 GCA_905215365.1 uncultured bacterium
GCCAGGCCCGATTTTGCCTCTTGACAATGTCCTGCTCATATTAAAAGGAACGTCCTTAACTGCCGGCTAGAGGGCACCGAAGAGGATGGCGTAGGTAGTGGATTCGCCGACCTTGAGCTCGTCGCCGGGATTGAGTTGGGCGGAACGGCCGGGCTCGACCTGAATGCAGACGCGCGTGGCCCCGTTTACCACCACGGTTCCGTTGGTAGACGACAAGTCCTCGACGTGCCAGATATTTTGAGCATCGCACCAGATATGGGCATGGCGGGCCGAGACATCGTCGCCGACGTCGGTAATATCGCCCTCACCAGTGGCCAGCGCGCCAATCTCAACACCCTGCTCGCTCGGCTGAATCCAACGCGGGGCGCTCACGACAAAACTGTTTTGCACGCGCAGCAAGCCCAAGGGATGCGCCGGGGCGGGTTCGCGCTCGCCCGCGGTCATCGACATGCCAAGCGAACGCGGCGTGGAGATGCCTCCGCCACAGGTCGCGTGCGCGTAGTCGATGGCATAGTTCACCGAGGACCGCACATCCGCCGAACAACCGACGGCGACAAACAGCACCAGCACGGCCTCGGCGCGCTCGGCGGGCATGAGTTCCGCCGCCTGGGACAGGCGATCGAGCGCGTTGCGATAGAGATTCGTGTCCTGGTGGCACTCTTCGAGCGCGCGTACCATCGGTTCACCTGCAGGGCCGCACACCATATTGATCACAGCCGTGGAGTCCATGGGATTGCGCTGGCGCAGGGCCAGTTGCGACATAATACGCGCAGCCGAGGTACCGTATTCGGCAAAGTAGCGCTGCTGAAGCGTGCCGACCGGCGCGCGAACGATAAAGCGGGAAACCCAAGAGCGATCGGCGGCTCGGCTCTGCGGGCTGCGGCCGTCGGCGAGCGGACGGGACGAAAGCACCAAGCCGCACAGCTCGATATGGCTCAAATGCGCCGCGCGCTTAAAGATGTCAAACATGGCCCCGCATGGGGTGAGCTCAACTTGAGGTGCCATGACCTAGGCCTCCTTGGTCGTAGAAATAGAATCGGACGATACTTCGACAGGTCCGCCAAAAGTACGGGCAGCTGCGGCTCCACCGGCAAGCGGAGTCGCCATCTGGACTTTTGTGCGTCGCGGTGCCGAAACGGGAAGTTCAAAGGCAAAGCCCATCGCAAGCAAAAACCACGTAAGCGTATAGGTTGCAACCAGAGCGGCAACAAGGCCGCCCATCACGGCGCGTTGGGAAAATACGCTACATGCAGCCACAACCAGCACCGGAACCTCGCAGGCAGAAAGCGCAAGCACACCCTGCAGGAAGCCCGAGCGCCGATTGCGCGCAAGTGCCCCCGCGACAACGCCGGCTATGCCTGGCAGCGCCAACGCCAGTGCGGCAATAATACCCGGTATCGACCCAGACCACACGAGCGATCCCAAAGTCGCCGTCACGCGAGCGCCCGACGCCAGCAGCGCGGCCGAAACCACGACCACAGCCCAAACCACGCCACAGACGACCGCCGCGCCGACCATCAGCGCGCGACGAACCGCGCGGCCAGACGCATCCATGGGGCACGGCGTGAGCGGCTCGCCGCGGAGCGAACGACCGACATTTTGCGCATAGTGGTCACAAAACGCCGAGAGCGCCGCCTCGACCGCCGCCGGCTCGGGACGATCTTTTTGATGGCTGGACAGACAGGCCATCACCACGTCGAACAGCTGGGCATCGACAAACGCCAGCGCATCGCGTAGCTCCTCGGAATCCGGCTCAAGCCCCAGCTGCTGGGCCTGCTCGGCCGCGGCGAGCGCCACATCGGGCTCACGACGAAGCAGCTGAGTCAAATCGCAACCGGGCGCATGGGCACCAATGGGATAGTCGGGCCGCGTGTCCATCTTGAGACGGTAGGGGCTGGCGATGTCGCGCGTCTTTTTGCGCGAACCCGAGGTGCCCGAAGCGCTCGGCGCGGCTTCGTATGGCGCGACGCCGGCAATGAGCTCGTAAACCGTGCTTGCCGCGGCATAGACGTCGATCGCCGGCGACATACGCAAAGCGCGCAGGTCGGGAATATCGTCGGTGAGCATCTCGGGCGGGGCGTAGGCAACCGTCGCGCGACGCAGCGTGGCATAGCGCTCCGTAAACGACGCCTTGCCGCCGGTACCGGCCACGGCCGACGCAGGCTCAAGCGCCAGCGACGAGCCAAAGTCGATCAGGCACAGGTCAAAGGTGCCCTCGGCAAGCTGCCGGTCAAGCGGTAGACGCGCCGTACGCACCATAATATTAGCGGGCGAGATATCGCGATGGACAAAGCCCTCGCCCACCAGGCTCATACGGCAGAGCAGATCGAACAGGTCGCGACCCAGACGCGCCGCCACAAGCGGCGACAGGCGTCCGGCATCATCCACGGCAAGTCGCGAACGCAAGCGGGCAAGCGTCTCGCCCTCGACCCATTCCATGACAATTGCAGGCACACCGTCGACCTCGCCCCAGCCATAGAGACGGGGAAAGCCCTTAAGGCCCGAAAGGGCGCGATGGCATTCATATTCCTCGCGAAATGCCGCTTTGAACTTGGCGACCAGCGCCTCATGGGCGGCATCGTCGTCAAACTCATCGCGCGTCGGCAAGATGAGCTGTTTGAGTGCTACGGCCTCGCCTTGGGCGTTGACGGCACGCGTCACGCGGCCGATACCGCCACGGCGCATGGTGGCATCGTCGGCAAACAGCATCGTAAAACGACGCAGATAGGCAGGCAGTTCGTCCTGACCGAGCGCAATGGCCGGCTCAAACCCGTCGACACGCGCCAGGCGCAAGCCGACCATGGGATCGCGACCGAGCGATTGTGGTGTGGTGGATGCAAGATCGGTCATCATAGGGCAAGCGCCGCCACGTTATTGTTGAAGTTACCGAGCGCGACGTCATCATCGCCGTAATGGCCGACCCATTGACATAGGTTGGTGTAACAGCCCCACAGATTGGCATACTGCTGATACCACTTTGACCGGGGCGAGAATGTCTGACGACCGAACTCAGCTCGAATGACAAACATCTCCCCGACCAGGCTGTCGCACGGCCTGGGATCTCCCGTAGAGTTATAGGTCGAAACCACGTCATTGGCACGAGAAACATAGCCGTCGAGCATGTTGTACTTGGTTACAAGCCAACTGTGAATGCTCTCTTCCTCAGCAGCGGAAAGGCCACCGGAGTTTGCATCGTTGTCAGCGTTGCCGCCCGTCGAGCCGCCGTTTCCAGACCCTCCGGCAGAGGAACCCGACCCAGAGCCGCCGCCCGAACTCGACGAATCCGAGCCGGAGCCAGAAGTATCCGAGCTACCGGGCTTTCCGGACTGCTGGGCGTCCTGCTCCTTCTGCCGCTCGACCTTATTCACCGTTGCCGCCACGCTATTGTTGGACAACCGATCGATGATCTTGGTGTTGGTGAGCACGATGGTTTTGCCATTGGCAAGCGTGACTTCGTTGTCCGGGGCCTCGGCGCCGTCCGCGTCGTCGGCGCCAAACACAATATGCGCGACCACACTTGCCCAAGCATATCCAGTCGTGGTGCCCAGATCACTTTTGACCTCATGCCCCACGCGCGGTTCGCGTGCGGCATGTGCCTGCATCATGGACGGCACGGTCATGCCATAGGCAGAAACGCCAGCTATGACCAGCACCAGCGAGCAAGACAGCAGTGCGTACGCCCGCGGCGCCAAGCCCAGTCGGCGTCGCATGCGCACCGCGGCGCCGCGCTTTGTCTGAGTGCCACCGGGCCGCATGCGTTCTCCTCCAACAAAAACACGCCGCTCGGGAGCGGCGCATTCATTCGAATCCATATTTGAGTGTATCAGCGAACCCAAAAGGTTGCGCAACGAATGAGCAAATTAAGGATGCGAGTGGAAGCATCCATGCGATAAGCGGATACAAAGTATCTTTGTTGCACAACAAACTTATAGTCGCACGGGGAATTATGACTGCCCCGTGCGTCGCCAGGAAAACATACGGCAGGAGCAGGCTCGCCACCTAAATCGTGCGACGGGCCTCAATGGCGCGCCCAAGCGTAAGCTCGTCGGCATACTCCAGGTCGCCGCCCACGGGCAGGCCGCTCGCCAGACGCGACACCTCAACGCCCAGCGGCTTGATAGTGCGGGCCAGGTAGCTCGCCGTGGTCTCGCCCTCAATATTGGGGTTGGTGGCGATGATGACCTCATGGATATCCTCGTGGCCCAAACGCGCCAGCAGCTCGCGGATGTGCAGCTGCTCGGGACCAATCTTGTCCATGGGGCTGATCACGCCGCCCAGCACATGGTACAGGCCATGGTAGCTGCCCGTGCGCTCGATTGCCTGGACGTCGCGCGGCTCGCCCACCACGCAAATACGAGTAGTGTCGCGCATCGAATCTTGGCAGATGGAGCACTCGTCGGCCGTGGCGTAGTTAAAGCAACGGCTGCAAAAGTGGACCTCCTGCTTAACCTCCAGGATGGCCTCGGCCAGGCGGCGGGCCTCCTCGGCATCGGCCTCGAGCAGGTAATAGGCGATGCGCTGGGCCGACTTGGGACCAATGCCCGGCAGACGGCCCAGCTCATCGAGCAATTTTTGCAGACTATGGTTGGCACTCATATATATGCGTGTCTTAGAACGGCATGCCCGGGATGTTGAGGCCGCCGGTGATGGCGCCCATCTGCTTGTTGGCGAGCTCGTTGACACCGCGGACGGCCTCGTTGACGGCAGCCATGATCATGTCCTGCAGCATATCGACGTCCTCGGGATCGAGGGCATCGGGGTCGATGGTGAGGTTGACGAGCTCCATCTCGCCGTTAACGGTCACCTTGACCATGCCGCCGCCGGCAGAGGCGTCGACGGTCTGGGACTTAAGGTTTTCCTGCGCGGCGGCAAGCTGCTCCTGCATCTTGCGAGCCTGCTTCATCATTTGCTGCATGTTCATACCGGCCATGATGGCTCCTTTACGTGCGGCCGCGCGACAAGCTGCAAGGGCAGCCGGAGCGCGACGGGACTTTCAAACTCAAAAATCGTACCACGGCGCGGGGCAAGCAAGCGGGGCGGACACGCTACCTCAGTCGATATACATGTCCTTGAGCGTGACGCACGCCCAAGATTATGCAAGGTCGAATTATGCAAGGTTGCATAATTATCTCAAGCTACATCTAGCAGAGCTGGAACCAGGCAGTTTATGCGTAGGGCTACAAGGCTACATGGCAAAATGCCGAGCCGCTGCTCGAGGCGGCACGCATGGCGGCTGGGTATAATTTGATTGTCATAGATGACGATTTGGAGGTGCCCTCGTGAATGTCCCAGCCGTACTCCAAAACATCCGCTCAAAACACCCCGTTGCATATGTGGTTCTCTATCTCTTTGTCGTCTGGGTATTACTGGTTATCATCACCCATGCCATAGCTTTTGGAGCAGAACTGCTGATAGCCAGCTCGGACCAGCCCGTCGTCAAATGGGAGACGACCGATGAATGCACCGACGGAACCCGAACCATTTACTACAACAGCCCGTCCCTCTACCAAGAGTTCAAGGTCAAGATAAAGGACTCCAAGATTGTCGATGCCGAACTGGGCTCTTTATTTACAATCGGAGCAACCGTCAACGCCGAGCAAGTCGAGTACACGGACAGCCATGCGACGTATCGTATCGACCTCAGCATCCTAGGCCGACCGTCACGCGCCTGTCTGCTCGAATGCGATATACGCGGCACCACGTTGCACATGTCCGAAATACAGATGCGCCCGGGCAAGGGGTTCTCTTCTTGAGCAGTATACCCGCCTGCGCAGCTACTCCACCGGCTTGAAGATGGTGGACTGGCCGAAGACGCTGCGGATGAGGGCTTTGGCCTCGTCCTCGGTCTGCGGGATGCTCGGGGCTGCACCCTGATGGCCGAAGGGGCCGCCCGCACCGGAGTTGGACTCCCAGGGAGCTGCAGGAGCGTCCTCCTCTTTGGGGGCAGTTGCAGCGGACTTGGGCGCGGACGCCGCACCCGGCACGTCGAACGGAGGCAGATCGTCCCCACCAGCATCGGCAACAAAACCGCCAACCATGGCATCGTCGTAGGGAACCTGCTCGGATTCCCATGGCGCAGACGGCGCGGCGGGCTGAGCCTTGGGAGCGGACGCGCGCTCGGGCGCTCGGGGCGCGGGCTCGGTCGGGAGCTTGCCCGTGGCAGGAGCGCCGGCGGGGTTGTCGGAGCGCAGCCAGGGGGCTTTGCCCAGGTCAGACGACTTGGGCGCGGGCGAGGCAGGCTTGGGCGCGGGTGTCGGAGCAGCCGGTTTGGCCATGACGGGCTTAGGCGCCGACGGGGTCGGCGCCGCTATCGGTGCTGCTTTTGGCTGCGTCGCGCTGGCGCTCGAGGATGCAGGGGCCGCCGAGGACACGGGTTGCGGGTCCGCAGATACCGCAGCCCGTGCAGATGGAGAATGCTCCTCATGTTGAGGAGCCGGCGTGCCACCCCCATCCAGGACATAGTCGACGGTACGACGACCGAAGACCGCACTGACTGTCGGCAGGACCACCGACTGCGTGTCGGCGCGTCCGAGCATCTTGATGGCAAAGGTCGAGCCCGCGGGGAACGAGACCGTGAGCTTGGAGCCGTCGTCGGCCGTGGCGCGAGCGTTGAGCAAAAGCCCTGCGTAGGAAGCCTGACGCGCCTTGACACGCTCGACAACCTCGGCCCATTTGCGCTGCAGCTCTCCGGCATCATCGACCGCGGGCGTCTCGGCAGTACCGGCGGCGGCAACCTGGGCGGCATTGTTGGACTGGGGCTTAGGTGCCGGAGCGGTGGCAGGCGCGGGGGCCGCAACGGGCTGAGGCGTCGGAGTTGGCGCAGGCTGAGGTGCAGGCGCTGCAGGCTTGGAAGCTGACACGGACGCAGAACGGGACGCAGGCTGGGCAGCCGGAACAGCAGCACCACGGTCCCAAGGCATACCGCCCTGGCGCGCGGACGTAGCAGCGGGGGCAGCGGATGCCGCCGGAGCGGCAGCACGAGCGCCCGAAATGAGCGTCGGCTGTTGGGCAGCAGCGGGTACGGATGCTGCAGGCGCGGCGGCCTGAGCAGCAGCCACGCTCGCCGGCACGGCGCCGTTGGCAACCATGGCCTCCAAGCGAGCCACGCGCTCGGCCAATGCCTCAATCGTTAAATCAGCCTCGGGACGTGCCAGACGCGTACAGGCAATCTCGAGCACCAGGCGCACGTCGCTCGCGCCCCTCATCTCCAGTGCGGCATCGTCGAGCACCATCAGCACGCGGGCCAGGCGGTCGGCAGGATGCTCGCCAAAGGCAGCGGCCTCGGCAGCAAGCGCCTCGGCCTGCTCGGAGCCGCCCTCAAACAGCTCGGCACGGGCACCGGCAACGCAGGCAACGTACACGTCACGCACATGCGCTACCAGGTCGCGCGTCAGCTCCAGCAGGTCGTTTCCTTCCTCGACCTGCGCACGGATCAGTCCATAGAGCTCGGCAACATCACGATCGGCAATGGCGCGGGAAAACTCGCCCAGAATCTGGTCCGAAACCTCGCCCAAAAGCGAGCGGGCATCGTCCGCATGCACAGCGCCGTTGCCAAAAACGCTCAGCTGTTCCAGCGTGGACAACGCGTCGCGCATGCCGCCCTTTGCATGGCGCGCCACGATGGCCAGCGCCTCGTCGTCGTAATCGAATCCCTCCTGCTCGCACACGTAGGACAGTCGATGCGCAATATCCTCGTTGCCGATGCGATGGAAATCGAAACGCTGGCAGCGTGAGAGGATGGTCTCCAGAATCTTTTGCGGGTCGGTGGTGCACAGCACAAAGATCACGTGTGCCGGCGGCTCCTCAAGCGTCTTGAGCAGCGCGTTGAACGCCGCCGTCGTGAGCATGTGGACCTCGTCGATGATATAGATCTTGTACTTGCCGCGCACCGGGGCAAAGTTGACGGAGTTGATGATCTCCTCGCGCACGTTGTCCACGCCGGTACGGCTTGCGGCATCGAGCTCGTAGACATCGGGGTGGTTGCCCTCGGCAATGAGCTCGCACTCCTCGCAAGTACCGTCGGGCATGCAGCCGCTTGCACCCTCGGCGCGCGCCGCCTCGGCATTGCGGCACAGCAGCGCCTTGGCAAGGATGCGCGCCATGGTGGTCTTGCCCGTGCCGCGCGGTCCACAGAACAGGTAGGCGTGGGACAGGCGTCCCTCGGTGATAGCGTGCTCGAGCGTCGAGACGATATGCTGCTGGCCCACCACGGAGTCGAAGGTGAGCGGGCGATACTTTCGGTACAACGATTCCATGGGTGCTCCCCCGGGTATACTGAGACTTGTTGCCGCGACGGCCATGCGGTCGCACGGCATACTGCATTCATAATAACCCGTACGGCGAGCCCGCCGCGATAGGAGTCCAAAGAGCATGGCAGACGCAGAGAGCAACCTCGTTCCCTCCGAAGCAGCCGACCAGGTCGAGGTCGCGCTCGAGGCGCAGGCAGCAGCCGACGACGGCATCCTGTACCTCAACGAGTATCAGTACGAAAACGACCTCGTCACCGACTTTGCGCGCCTGGTCGCCTCGCCCAGGCGCCGTGGCTCCCTGTACGTCGCCGCCGTGATTGCCGCGCTCATCGGCATCGGCATGCTGGTGGCCGGCGGCAGCTGGATCAAGTTCGGCGTCGTGCTGATCGTGTTCGGCGCCTTTTTGGCCTGGTGGAGCAAGAACCTGCACCACACGCTCGCCCGCGACTTTATCGACGCCGTCGAGGCCGACGAGTCCATGGGTGGCCGCTATCGCCGCGTCGCCGCCAACGAGGACGGCCTGATGGTTTGGGGCAAGAGCGGCAAGTCGCAGTTCTTCCCGTTTGACAAGCTCGACCACGTACTCGACGGCGAGCGCATCTTTGTGGCCATGTTCGCCGACCAGGGCGTGACGATCCCTAAGGACACCTTTGTCCGCGGCGATGCCGAGCAGTTCGGTCCCTTCCTTAAGGCGCGCATCAACAAAAAACTCCGCATCGAGACCAAACGCAAGAAGATGAAGGCAGAAAAGGCCGCTGCCGAAGCAAAACAGGGCGACAAGCCCCAGGAGACCAAGGGCAAGCAGCGCAAGCAGAAGAAGAGCAAGAAGAAGCGGTAGGCCGGCCGACACCGAAGGCGCCTCGTCCCGCGCCCGATTCCGGGCCGGGGCGCCTGGAATCGGGCGCGCGTACCGCCAATGGACCCGTTTTGCCTTGCTCTCGAGCTATTTCACTTCAAACCTTAAGAGCCTCCGCTCCGGCAGATCGGTCATCTTCATCGTGTAAGTCCCGGGAAATGCTTTCTCAAAACGGACGGTCTCGTAACCTTCGAAATAGTCGTTGGTGTTCTGCATCATAAATGGGACGAGCAACTCGTTTTCTGCCCCAACCTCCACGGCAAACGCAGCAGAGCCGCCAAGGACCGGCATGGCTTGCGTTATCAGATCGGTATTGACTACAAAATCATAGTTTGGCGCAGACTCCGGAACCAGATGCCAAACATACGCTTTGATTCCACCGTCGATATTATCCCTATTTCTGACACGCATCTTTACGGCGATAACGCACGTGATGTCGGCATCCTTCAGTCTCGTTTTCGTATCCACGGTGCCATATTTTGAATAATCGTCATGTGCTCGTTTGAGATACTCGCGCGGCGTGAGCAACTCTGCCCCGTCTATGCAAAACGAATACCCATCAGTCACCACATCCTTCGACCCCAGAAACGCTCCATCCATCGAGAGCCATTCGCCCTCCGCGTAATATTTCTCAGGAATGACCGTCCGGTTCCCGTTAACGACGCTCACCCTCATGCCCGCAAGGCCGGCAGCAGCACAGCAAAAAAGCGCGAGCGCCGATCTTCTCGTCCACAGGGTCTTCTTCATCGCGCTCACGACCTTTCCCGAACTTTCACAACGGCACCGTCGCGCATGCAGTAAACCCGATCGGCCAGTTCCTCGAGCACCTCTCCGTCATGGCTGGACAGAAGGACCTCACGACCCGTTGATGCCGCCATCGCCACAACGCGCTTGAGCATTTCAACGCCCGCTTCGTCGAGGGCATTCGTTGGCTCATCGAGAACAAGCAGCTTCGGCTTCTCCATAATTGCCGCAGCTATCCCCAGACGCTGCTTCATCCCAAGCGAGTATGCTCGGAACTTCTTTTTTTCGTCTGCATCGAGCCCCACGAGCCGCAGGGCAGAGCGAATGTCCTCGGGGGTGGCAACGCCCTTGATCTGAGCGATGAGCTTCAGATTGTCGTAGCCAGACAGATATCCCAAAAAGGAAGGCGCCTCGATCAACATCCCCAGACTCGGCGGGAACGAGATGTCCGCCCCAAGCCTTTGGCCATCGATAGAGATTTCGCCTTCGGTAGGCTTGATCAACCCGCAAACCGCTCGCATGAGCATGGTCTTACCCGAACCGTTTATCCCCTGAAGCCCGACCACAGTCCCAGGGTCAACCTCGATGGACACGTTGCGCAGGACATCGTTTTTACCCATGCGCTTCGATACGCCCCTTACGATCACACTCATATCTTGTCCCCCTTTTCTATAAGGTCGGCCCTTCGAAACCACAGTCCACCCAACGATAGGCATAACGACATAAGCCCAATTGATGACAAGACACTCGAGCCCGCCGCGATTCCCTCTTTGACAATTCCACCCCAGCGCAACAGCATCAAGGCGTTACCCAATAGCGCCCAATGTCGTGCATATGCCGAGCAGATCAGGTAGCTCATTAAAACCACAAACGAGACTGACGACCCAAGCACAAACCCAACCGCTGCCTGCGCAAACGCAAGCGCCTCAAAAGCAAATAAGAGACCTATGAAAAACGGCAGCGCATCTGCCTCGGCAGCTTTGAGAAACCACGGCGCCAAATTAGCCAGTTGAAGCGACTCACCATGAATGACCGCGCTGAACGAGGAGCTCACCACCAAGCTCCAAATCACAACAGAGCAAACCACCACGAGCAGTGAAAATGCCGTTACTGCCGCCACCAAGATAAAACGCGAGACCCACCAAAGGGTTCTTGCCCGGCATCGAACAAGCGCTTGCAAACCAAACCCGTGCAACGATTCGGTCGGATAGTCGAGTGTTGTATAGAGAATAAGCAGAATGAGAAATAGCCATCCTAGCGGAGGCACAAACATGACCCCGGGCCTAGGCTCAAACGGAGCAGATCCGGCAAACACGAGCGCAAGATTATCCGCAAACCCCAAGGTATCCGTTCTAACCCCATACACAGAAGACAATCCGTAGGCGTACACCAAGTTCGCAACGGTCACTGCCGCAATTGCAATAAAAGTGATGATGTTCTTCTTCAAAACGGTCCTCAGGTCCGCGGCGACCAGCCTAAACAGCATCAGACCACCTCGCGTCTTTTCCACGCCCCAGAAAAAGCCAACGAAGCAAGGGTCAATAATATGATTTCCGCAAAACCGGCTCGAATGTCTGGCCAGTTATTCAGCGATTCCGACCTGATGCTGTTGAGGATATTGCAGTTAAACCCCACACAAGCCATTACGCCGAAGATCCAGCCATTTGCAAAATGCCACGCAACCATTAGCAGATACGGGACAATTATCGCTTTGATTCTGCTACGAAACAAAATTGAGAAGCCAGTTACAGCCATGGATAAAGTCCCGAGCGTGACAGCATCGAACAGCGTGTATGCGAGCACATATGACAAAGGATGCGAATAAAATAGACCGGAGAAGTAGCTATGCAGGTAAAGTCCTACGTAAGTCGACTCATCGACCCGAGGAAGATACGCAGGAAAAAGCATCGAGACGATCAGGAAATTGACGAGCAGAGGAATGGCAGTCACTGTAAACGCGGAGAGGAAAGCAGACAGCATCTTTACGTTCACGTACGCCTTTCTGGAAACGCGCGTGCATATCTGCATGTCATAACCACTCAAACGCTCAAAGAGACACGACCAAGATCCAGCCAACATTGCAAGCAGGGGCAGTGCATAGAAAAACACCGACGCAGACAGTGGCGCGTTCGCGCTCACAACAATCCAGTTACCGAAGCTGCTTTCACGTGTTTGACCGAGATAATTTTCGGCTTGCACGCCAACGCCGTAACCAAAAGAAAGAAGGTTGTGGCGCTCTTTTTCCAAATTTGCCCACGGCTCCAGCGCGGCTGCTATTGCAACTGCGACCGCAATCAAGAGAGCAAGGATAAAAGCTGGACGTCTAATCGTTTTCGACAGTTCGTATCTTGCGAGCTTTTGGTTCATACGTCCTCCTCCCCCTTCCGACCCAGAAAGCCGGAAGGGAGCCATTTCAAACAACTATGCGGGAAGCTTGTGGAAATGCCCGACGCAGTCGGGGCTCCATACGCCAATAACAGTGCCGTAGCCAGACTCCGCCCATGCAGTCAGTCGCGCCGCAGATCGCCCGTTCTCACGGACGAGGTTATACATTTCCCACTGTCCCTTGTGATTCGAACGATACGTTCCCTGAGTACAATTCATGCTGCCGCTACCGCTTGTGTTATACGCACCGTCTGTATATAACCGAAGCGGATTTCCCGTATGGCCCTGGATATCCAGATAGAGCGATGAGGAATCATCCTTTTGACGGTAGCCAGTTGCACTCGTCCCGGCACATTGAAAACTAAATGCCTTATCGGCATTGTTCGTACAGGTCGTAATTCCCGTATCGGCGTTTTGAGTAATGCTGGAAACCTGAGAGGTGTCAAACTCCTCTTGTGCAAACGATGCAGCGGGAACCCCTAGGGACAGACCAGCTGCAATCACCAAGCCGACTCCGATTCGAGCAATAGCGCTCCTTGGCTTAATCATGGCCTTCTCCAATCAAAAGCGGTTAACAATGCGTCGACGCACGGCAACCTTCGCATGAATAGAGAAAGATGTCTGTAAACACCCGCTATTGAGTTGATTGCTCAGGCGTTTACACGTTATTTACCTGCGATAACAATAAAATTAGCTCCGCCTTATTCTTGATCTTCAACTGGCGGTAAGATGCAGACCGCAGCGCTTGCACCGTAGATGCAGCGTAACCGACATCCTCCGCAATGGCCTTTGTCGTTGCCCCCTCTGCCGTCATCAGCAAAATTTGCGACTGAACATCAGAAAGGGAGCGCGACGTAAGCAGGGCCAGCTGGCGCACGCGGGCCGTTTCGGTGGACCCGTTCGCCCGGTACTCCAAGACGGCCTTCTCGTCCTCAACCGAGCGGGCGAGCGCGATGTGCGTAACGAACATGGGCACAGACCAGCAAACAATCACCGTTGCCACGACGACATTGACAGCCGAACTTTGCCCCAACAACGACGCGAGGAACAACGGCTCGAAAACCGTCAGATCCTGCACCATATTGAGCAAGACAGCCCAAACAGGAGCCGTCGCCCCGAAGCAAAGCATCCATATCCCAAGCATTTTGCGCTGCGGACAGCTTCGCATCACTATATATGTGAGCAGCACCCCCGTCAGCACCGCAAGTCCATGGATTCGCCCCCTAGCGACCGCATAGATTAAGGCAACCATGCCCATTGACACCAACGGCACGATAGCCCGAGCATGGGCATGCACCTTAAACGGACGCAGCCCAACAGCGAGCGAAGCCGTAGACGCCACGCCGCAAAACAGGACCGGCACAGCCATCAACGGAACGCGTATGCACATCAATGCCGCGATATAGATAAAAGACCATTCCACAGCAGATAGCACCGCCCATACGTACGGGCTTCCGAGCCAAATCGCTTCACCCGCTCTATCCAGCGCAGCGCCACGATTCGCTTTTCCACCCGCGTAGCGTAGCGACAGAAGCAGTCCGAGACCCAATGCGTAGCTTAAGAGGGAAAAGGCGACAGCCCGCGAAACACCGGACCCCCAATCGCTATCCGCCATTACCAAGGGCCCCGCCGCAAGGAGGATAAAGAATAATGTGAGCAGGTATCGAAACAGCCGGCGCGTTCGAGCTGATGCCACTATATCGTCAGCATGCCGCTGCGGTAGCTCATGCCCTACAGTATCGCCCTCACCCGCAAACAGCGCCACGAGCTCGCGTGAGCCCGCAACCGACGCCTTCCCGTATGCTCGGTGAAGCGTTGTTCTCACCGTCGATGGCTTCGTATCCGTCTCCTTGGCAATTTCCGCCGGCGTTTTCCCTTTGAGCAGCAGTCGAACAAACTGCTCTTCTCTAGGCGACAGGGCAGGGGAAAACACCCCCGCATCGAATGTGTCGGACGCACAGGCGATATCCGAATTGTTGTCCCGTTTCCCCCTTAGCAACATGCATACGAAGGCAGCAGCGATAACGGACCCCATCGCCAGCAATGCAATGACCACGGCATCGCTTGCGAAGTATGCCGCCTCAACAGCCGGAATAAGACCAATAGGAACTGCTACGAGCACAGAACAGGCAAACACGTCGCGCCGCCCATGGCCAAAGGCACGAGGGCGGCAAAACGGCGGGGCCACAGTCAATGCGAGATAGACCAACGGAATTAAAAGCGCAAGGCCAATTGACGCGGCCGTTACAGGGGGCATCCCCCATGGCTCGGGAACGACTCTCCATGAAACTCGACAGCAAAACAGCAGGCAAGACATGACGGCTATTGTTTCTGTAAAAATCGCGTCCTGCGGGTGACGAGTTTCCCTTTCGTCAGTCCGTGTCGACCTCTGCGTCAAAGGAGAGTCCGCCGTGCCCCAAATAACATATGAGAGAAGCAGCGACCCAACAAAGCACGAGACACACGAAACGCCATGTAACAACCAAATCGGTGCAAACACGATTGGAATAGAGTCTCCGCGAGCATAGAAAGCCAGGTCGGCCCATTCGGGAACCGTTGCAATAACACCAAGGAAAACACCGATGGCACCGAGATGCCTCGGCCTTCTCATTCCCCCCTTGCATAGCGCAGCACCATGAACAAACGCCGCGAGGCATGCGCCCAGGATAACGAGCCAGGTCATTGCACCTGACGCTAGGCCGATTGAAGATGAAAACCGGTGATAAGGGGTGACCGCCATTACGACAAGCGCAATGGCGCAGGCAAATGTAGCAGAACGGCGGGAAAAGAGCATACGGCCTCCATAGCGTGTCATTATATCGCTCGAGCCGCTCGTTTATCTCTGTTCTCACACCAGCCAGCATCAATGATTCAGGCGAACTCCAATCCGCGCCAGATCACGGTCCGGCTTTTGTTCGCAGTCCCCACATCAAAGCGGGATGCGGTTTCCTTTTGGACGCCGGTTCGGAAAGCGCATCCCGTTCCAGGGCAATATTCTGGGATGCAGTTTCCGCAGCCCACCCCATTTGGAAAGCGCATCCCATAATTTGGCTGAAAACTGAGATGCGCTTTCCAAACGAGCCGAAACGGGCCGAATCGATCGGGCCACCTCGCATCCCGCTATCCTCGCCATCTGCCCGAGCGTGCTACACTAGCAGCATCTATGCCACCGCGAACGGCTCGGCCCCGCGCCCGCCGCTCGCAAACGAACTTTAAACGCACGAGGGTTGGCCATGCCGCTTTTCTCGCAACATACCGCCCGGTTCTCGCCGGACGTTCCTTTGGAGGGCACCAGCTCTCGCGAGCTGCTCAAGCGGTACCAGCCGCTCGAGACACTTGCGACCGGCGGTTTTGGCTCCATCGAGATCTGCCGCGACACGCACCTGCGCCGCCGCGTCGCCATTAAACGCATCCCCCTTATCAACGGTGCCGGCATGCCCGCTAGCGACATCATGGATGTCCTGCGCGAGGCGCACACTGCCGCCATGCTTCAACATCCCAACATCGTGCAGGTTATCGACTTTACGCACGACACAGCCTATGCCTACCTGGTTATGGAATATGTCGATGGCATGTCGCTGGCCGAGTTTTTGCACCGCGCGGACGGCCACTCACTTACCTTTGACGAGGCCGCGGCCATTGCCGATGCCCTGGGCCAGGCGCTCACCTTCGCCCACAGTAATGGCGTACTCCACCTGGACATTAAGCCCGCCAACGTGCTCATCGACCACTCGGGCAATGTAAAGCTCACCGACTTTGGCATGGCGCGGCTGTCGTCCGCCGGTGGCTTTGGCGGCTCGCGCGGCGGCACCATCGGCTACATGCCGCCCGAGCAGCTCGATATCGAGACCGGCACGGTCGACGAACGCGCCGATGTCTTTGCCCTTGCCTGCGTTATCTATGAGGGCTTGTGCGGCAGCGCTCCCTTTATGGCGGCCACGCCCGCCGACTCGCTCGACCGCATCATCGGCGGCGCCACCTATCCCAGCGAGCTGATACCACACTTTCCCCCGGGAGCCGAGGCCGCGCTCATGAGCGCGCTCTCCCCCATGCCGCAGGACCGCCCCAACAGCATCGAGGCATTTTGCGACCAACTCCTTGCCGGTCTGGGCAGCGTGCGCGAGGGCCGTCGCAGTCTGGAGCAAATGGTTGGCGAGCTTTCGGATGACGAGCAAGAGCTCGACGATATCGAGCCGTCGTACTACGAGGACGACGCCATCGAGGTCGACCCCGCGCTCGGCTGGGCGGGCACGCGCTGGAGCCATGCGCGCGACTACACCATGCACGCTATCTCGGCGCTAACGTGCGGCACCTTTAGCTTTTTGCTGATGCAAACGGCCGGGGTCGCGGCGCTTCCCGGCCTGGTCATTGCGGCCATCGCGATCGGAGCGGCGGCTGGCCTGGCCCCCCAGATTGGCTCGGCCATCTCGGCTGTGGGCTTTTTGGTGCTCATGGCCAACGCCACCATGCAGGCGCAGGGCATCCTGTCGATGTTGCCCGTCGCGGTGATCTTTGCCGCTGCCATGTCCGGTTGGTGGATCGCCTGGGGTCGCACCGAGGCTGCCGCGAGCGCCGCACTCACCTGCGCGCTTGCGCTTGGCTGTCTGACCGGCAATACCTTCCTGGCAGCTGGGGTCGCCGCCGGCGTCGCGTCATTTTGGCTCGGCCCGGCAAGCGCCGCCGCGGCAACGGGCATGGGCGCGCTTTTTGCCCGTCTGGCCACGGTCGCGCTTTCAGCCGGAGGCGTGCTGGGGCTCGGCAACGTTGCCGCAGCGCTGGAAGACCCGCTCCTTTGGGCTGCCTTTGCGCTGGTCGCGACAACTGCCGCGGCGTCATCTGCGCTGCTCAATGCCCATGCCAAGCGTGCCGATCAGGGCTCAAACCTTGCCGCCATCGCCGCCATCGCTGTCACCGGCATCGGCTGCGCAGCGGCATCCTGTCTTGCACACCATATGGAAATTGCCAGCCTTGCAGCCGCGGTCGCCGCCAAGGCGGCAGTTGCGGGAACCCTATCCTCTATAATCGTTGGGATATGCCTATATTTGCTCGGATACCAAAGAACCTATACGGAGAGTGATCTTTCGTGAACTTCCTGAACATCTTCGAGGACCACGTGGCCGGCATCTTCGGTGCCACCCGTGCCCCGTTCTCCTTTAAGAAGCTTGCCAAGCAGGCCGCTCGCGACATGGAGGATCAGACTCTGGTGATCAATGGCGTCAACACGGCGCCGGCACTCTATACCATCCTGATCGCCGCCGACGACGATCCCATGCTCGCCCCGTTCTACCCCGAGCTTTCGCGCGAGGTCCGCGAGTTCGTGAAGGCGCAGGCCGAAAAGCGCCGCTATGTCTTTGTCGGCGAGCCCCTTGTGCGCTTTATGATCGATCCGCAGCTGCGCGCCGGCAAGTTCTCGGTCTTTGCCGAGAACGTCGATGCCCCCACGCTCGGCCGCCTGTACGAAGAAGAGCGCGCCTATCAAAACGGTCTGGGCCAAAACAACTCCGCGGCAAGCCGTGCCGCCAGCGCCCCGCGCGCCGGCCAGCAGCAGTTTGCTGCCCCGCAGCAGCAGCGCCCCGCCGCCATGCCCCAGCAGCAGCCGACGCCTCGCGCCGCCGCTCCCGACCCGCTTGCCGTGGCAGACCCCTTCGCGCCTAGCGTCCCCGACCCCGCCGCAGCACCCATCCCGGTGCCGCAGACCGTCTCGCGCGACGCGCTTGCCGGCATGGGCGGAGCCGCCGCGACCGGTGCCGCCGTGGGCCTAGGCGCCGCAGCCGGCATCGCCTCCAACATGGCGAGCACTCGCGCCCCGCAGCGCCCGCTCGCCCAGCTCGTCGACGTCGTGAGCGGCGAGAGCCATAGCATCACCTCCGCACAGGTGACTATCGGTCGCGAGCGCTCGGTTTCCGATATTGCCCTGCGCGACCCCAACGTGTCGCGCCGCCACGCCCAGCTCACCTTTACGGGCTCGGATTGGTCGATCGAGGACCTCAATTCCACCAACGGCACGCTCGTCAACAACCGCCGCATTACGCGCTGCCCGCTGCGCAACGGCGATCTGCTGACGTTTGGCCTGAGCACCTTTGAATTTAGGGGATAGTCGCTTATGAACATCGATATCGTCCTTTTTGCAGGCCGCATCGTCCTGGTCGCCCTGCTCTATATCTTCCTGTTCGCCGTCATGAAGACCGGCGTGGGACTTGTGCGCGGACAGCGCCGCGACTCGGCTATCTGGACGATCGATGTGGACAAGGGCCCGCGCGGCATCCGTGGCATCCACGTAGACATGCTCGGCCCCGTCATCGTCGGTCGCTCGCCATCTTCGGACATCTGCATCAACGAACCGTTCGTCTCGGCCTCGCATGCGCGCTTTTCGCTGCAGGGCCCGGCGCTCATCATCGAAGACCTCAACTCGCTTAACGGCACGCTCGTCAACGGCCGCCAGCTTGTGGAGCCCGCAACGCTGCGCGAGGGCGACGAAGTCCAGATTGGCGACGTGGTCATGAAGGTGAACCGTCGATGATCGACGAGGAGAACAAGTCCGCGACTATGACCGAGGCACCGGCTGCCGCCACAGCTGCGCCGGCCCACGCCGCTCCGGCGGGCTCCGCACCCGTGGAACCCGAGGACACCGTGTTCTCCCTGCCTCTTTCGCATGTAACGCATGATATTTCGGATCTCGCCGATAACGAGGACGAAGAGGATACCGTAGCGGCGCCCATCGGCGCACATGCCGCGGAACAGCCCACAGCGCCCGAAGCAACCCCGGCGCCAGCTCACTTTGCAGAGCCTGTCGCCGCGGCAATCAACGAGAGCGCTGCGGTGTTTGCGGCACCCGAGCCCGCCGCGCCGGCGTTTCCCATAGCCCCGGCATCCGAGGTTGCGCCCGTGTCTACGCCGGCGCCCGAGCCTATAGACGTCAGCCCGCAAGACGACGAGTCGACCGCCCGCGTGTCCGAGGAGCCCGACTCCCCGGACACCGGCGATTCCGAATCAAACGCCGAGACCGACACCGTCTCTCCCGGTGACACAGCCGAAATCGACGTTGCCGCCGTTGAGGCCAAGCTCAAAGACCCCGGCTCGACCATGAGCTTTGAACCCCTAACCGAGGAGCGCATCGAGACCGACTCGACCTATGATGCCGGCACCACCACGCAACTCATGTGGGGCGCCCGCTCCGACGTTGGCTGCGTGCGCCCGCACAATGAGGATTCCTACCTGGTGCAGTCGCCGCTCTTTTGCGTATGCGACGGCATGGGTGGTCACGCTGCCGGCGAGGTGGCCTCTTCTATCGCTGTCGAGACCATCGCCAAGACAGCTCCTCAGTCTGCCGACGCCGCACGCCTGGCGGCAGCCGTCGAGGCCGCCAACGCCGCCGTAATCGAGGCGGCCCTGAATGGCCTGGGCAAGCCCGGCATGGGCTGCACGGCCACCTGCGCCTATATCGAAAACGACACGCTCGCCATCGCCCACGTGGGTGACTCTCGCGCCTACCTGCTCCACGAGGGCACGCTCATCCGCGTGACCCGCGACCACTCCTACGTGGAGGAGCTCGTGGACGCCGGCGAGATCACGGCAGACGAGGCTCGCGTCCACCCCAACCGTTCGGTCATCACCCGCGCGCTGGGCTCGGACCCCGCCATGTATGCCGACCACTTCACTCTGCATATCGAGGAAGGCGACCGCCTGATACTGTGCTCTGACGGCCTTTCGAGCATGATTCCCGATAGCGATATCGAGAACATCGCCACGCAGTCCTCAACCGCGCAAATCTGCGTTGACAACCTAGTGGACGCGGCGCTTGCCGCCGGCGGCCACGACAACGTGACCGTAGTAGTCGTTGACCTGGTTGACGATGGCGTTATGCGCGAGGCGCAACGCGTGCGTCGCCGCAACGTCACCATCGGCGTCGTCTTAGGTCTCGTCTTGGTGCTGGCGGCTGCCATCTGGGCCTACACGGGTGTCACCGGCTCGTACTACCTGGGTACCTACCAGGGCAATGTCGCCGTCTGGCGCGGCCTTCCCGGCAAGCCGCTCGGACTCAAGCTTCACTGGCTCGAAAGCGAAACCAGTATCAAGCTGTCCGACCTGCCCGAAGACACGCAAAACCGCCTCAAGGCGGGTATTCCGCAAACAAGTGTCGACGATGCGCAGGACACGATATCCAAGTACCGCCACCAGATCGACGAGGAGCAGACCCGCCAGGTGATCGACGCGCAAACGATTCGCGACAACACCGACCAGAGATCGACCTCCGAATCAGATTCCGAGAAAACCGCCGAACAGTCCGCCGAGGCCGAAGCCTCCGATAAGAATTAGAAAGGGAGTGCCGCTTATGAGTCGCCGCAACACCGAACTGCTCTTGCTCATCGCCTCGGCGTTCCCCGTCATCCTGCTGTATGCGATGTACGTGCTCACCGCGGGCGCCGCCATCTCCTTTGAGACGCTCGCCGTGCCGATCGGCCTCTTTGCCGCCTTCGCCGCGGCACATATCGCCGTGCGCATCTTGGCGCCCGGCGCCGACCCCGCCATCCTACCCATCGTATTTATACTTTCGGGCATCGGCATCACGTTCGTGACACGCCTCGCCCCCGCTCTCGCCATCTCACAGCTCATCATCCTGTTTGTCTCGGTGGCCCTGATGGTGGGAACGCTCGCACTGGTCAAAAACCTCGACGTGGTCATGCGCTACAAGTACACCTTTGGCATCATCGGCATCATCCTGCTGATGCTGCCCATCTTTATCGGCACCACGATCTCGGGCTCCAAGCTGTGGATTCGCATCGCGGGCTTTACCATCCAGCCTGGCGAGTTCGCCAAGGTCTTTATCGTGCTGTTCCTGGCCGGGTACCTGGCCGAGAACCGCGAGCTGCTCTCCATCTCCAACCGCAAGATCCTGGGCTTTAAGATCCCTCGCCTGCGACTGCTGCTGCCGCTGTTTGCCGTGTGGGGTGTGTGCCTGCTCGTCGTCGTCTTCGAACGCGACCTGGGTTCGGCCGTGCTGTTCTACACCATCTTCTTGCTGATGCTCTACGTTGCCACGGGGCGCTTTTCGTATGTCGTTATCGGCCTTGCGCTCTTAGCCGTTGGAGCTGTGGGCGCCTACAAGTTCCTGTCTCACGTTCAGGTGCGTTTCCAGGTTTGGGTCGATCCGTTTAAGGACGCCCAGGGCCAGGGCTACCAGATCGTCCAGTCGCTCTTCTCGCTTGCCGATGGCGGCCTGGTCGGTGTTGGCATCGGCAACGGCATGGCCAACAACATCCCCGTCGTCGAGTCCGACTTTATCTTCTCGGCTATCGGCGAGGAGATGGGCCTTTTGGGCGGCGGCGCCGTGCTCATCCTGTTTATGCTCTTTGCCGTGCGTGGCCTCACCACGGCCGCCCGCGCTAAATCCGACCTCGCAGCCTTTAGTGCCACGGGCCTTACGGCCGCCATCAGCTTCCAGGCCTTCTTGATCGTTGGCGGCGTAACCCGCCTGATCCCGCTGACCGGCGTCACCCTGCCCTTTATGAGCCAGGGCGGCTCCTCGCTGCTGGCGAGCTTTATCATCGTCGCGCTCCTGCTGCGCGCCGGTGACGAAGCGACCGGACGCGAGGCCGAGCTTACCGGCACCGGCACTATGGCCGCCATCACCGATGATCAGGTCGCATCTGCCGCCGCCCCGACGGGCACGCGCTTTGCCACCTCGTCTTCCTACGGCAGCGGCAGCCATTCCGTCGGCTCGCGCATGCGCCGTCGCCTGCTCGACACGCCTGAATCCGGTGTGCTCGGCCGCGTTGCGCTCGCCAACCGTCTAACCCGTGCGGTGCTCGCCTTTACGGCGCTATTCGCCATCCTTATCGGCAACCTCACCTATGTCCAGGTCATCAAGGCCAAGGACTATCAGGACATGCCGACCAACAACCACACCATCGCCCGCTCCAAGTACATCCAGCGCGGTTCCATCATCACGTCCGACGGCGTGACGCTGGCCGAGTCGCTGCAGCAGGAGGACGGCACCTACGTACGCTCCTACCCCAACGGTAACCTGGCAGCGCACGTGGTTGGCTACGTGAGCCAGCAGTATGGCACCACCGCCATCGAGAGCGTCATGAACGACACGCTCACCGGTTCTAAGGACTACTCCAGCTGGAACAACGCCATCGCGTCGCTCGCGGGCCAGACCCAGCCGGGCAACACCGCCAAGCTCACCATCGACTCGCGCATCCAGACGGCGGCCGAGCAGGCACTCAAGGGCTTTAAGGGCGCTGTAGTGGTCATCGACCCGCGTACCGGCGCGGTGCTCGCATGTGCCAGCTCGCCCACCTACGACAACACCAACATCGACGCCCTACTGCAGGCTGGCGGCGGCGAGGACGGCTCTATGTACAATCGCGCCATGGACGCGCTGTACACGCCGGGCTCCACGTTTAAGGTCGTTACGCTTTCCGCGGCACTCGAGACCGGCACCGCCAGCCTTACCAGCACCTACCAGGCGCCCGGCTCCATGGACATCGGCAACGCACCGGTCACCAACTATGCCAACGAGAGCTACGGCACCATCAGCCTGCAGCAGGCCTTTGCCGTGTCCTCCAACGTCGTCTTTGGCCAGGTGGCAAACGAAGTTGGCGCAAACACGCTCGTGCAGTTTGCCAACGCCTTTGGCTACGGCCAAAAGCTCGGCCAGGACCTGACCTCCGCGGCCTCCATCATGGCAGACCCGTCGCTCATGACCGAATGGGAGACCGCTTGGGCCGGCGCCGGCCAGCCTGTCGGCATGGACCACACGCCCGGCCCGCAGACCACCGTCATGCAAAGCGCCGTGATTGCCGCCGCCATCGCTAACAGTGGCGTGGTCATGGACCCGTACTTTGTAGCCCAGGTACTCGCCCCGGACGGAACTGTGGTCAAGACCACGCAGTCCCGCTCGCTGGGTCAGGCCGTCAGCTCCGCCACGGCCGACCAGGTCAAGCAGGCCATGCTCGCCGTCGTCCAGTCCGGTACCGGCACCGATGCCCAGGTCCCCGGCGTCAAGGTCGCCGGCAAGACCGGCTCGCCCGAGACCGGCGGCACCAACGTCAACTCGACGTTCGTTGGCTTTGCACCTTACGATTCACCCACGGTCGCCATCTCGGTGGCCTTGGAGGATTACGACAAACACGACGTCAAGGCGGCCAAGATTGCCGGCATCGTCCTGACCGCGGCGCTCGCCGCACAGGGAGCGTGATGCCCATGATTGAATCGGACACCCGAGGCGCGCCGCGGCCGAAGAGTTAGCGGCAACGCGCCACACGGCCCCAGCGGCCACATCGTAGGTACTACACACATCGTTGAGCGAATAGTTATGTTAGGAGCAGGAATGGAACAGAGGGTCCTCGGGGGAAGATACCTCCTCAAGGATAAGGTGGGGACAGGCGGCATGGCGACCGTCTACCGTGCACAGGACCAGGTCCTCGACCGCACGGTTGCCGTCAAGATCATGCTGCCGCAGTATGCTGGCGACGCAACCTTCGCCGCACGCTTTAAGCAGGAGGCCCAGGCAGCAGCCGGTCTCTCCTCCCCCTATATCGTGGGCGTCTACGATTGGGGCAAGGACGGCGACACATATTACATCGTCATGGAGTACCTGCGCGGCACCGACCTTAAGAGCGGCATCAAGAGCCACGGCGCCCTCGACCCCAAGAAGGTCGCCCAGATCGGCTCGCAGATCAGCTCCGCGCTTTCGGTCGCCCACAAGCACGAGATCATCCACCGCGACATCAAGCCGCAGAACATCATGGTGCTGCCCGACGGCAACATCAAGGTGATGGACTTTGGCATCGCGCGCGCCAAGAACAGCCACCTCACGCAAGACAACAACGTGCTGGGAACCGCCCACTACGTCAGTCCCGAGCAGACCCGTGGTCAGGACCTCGGCCCCACCTCGGATATCTACTCGCTGGGCGTCGTGATGTACGAGTGCGCCACCGGCCGCGTGCCCTTTGACGGTGATGACGCTATCTCGGTCGCACTCAAGCAGGTCAACGAGCTGCCTATTCCGCCGAGCCAGATCAACTCCGGTGTCGACGCCGACCTTGAGCGTATCATCCTCAAGTGCATGGAGAAGGACCCGGCAAACCGCTTCCAGACCGCCGACGAGCTGCGTCAGGTGCTCAACAGCTACCTGTCGGGCCGTGCCGTCAACATCTCGGAGCCCACGCGCATCATCGGTGCACCCGGTGAACTGGGCGCCACCAAGACTCGCGAGCTTTCCGATCAGACGCGCGCCATGGTACGTCCCGTCTCGGGCGTGAGCGGCCAGAATACCGCCCGTAGCTCGGTTTCGGGCTCCACCGGCTCCTACGAGGTCGAAAAGCCCAAATCCAACAAGAACAAGATCATCGCCGCCGTGGTGGCAGCCGTTGCCGTCATCGGTATCGTGGTGGCCTTTGCCACAGGACTCTTTGGCGGCGAGCAGGTCCCCGTGCCCGACGTGCTGGGCAAGGACCAGCAGACTGCCGTCGAGCTGATCAAGGAAGCCGGCCTCGAGGTCGGCACCATCGACCAAAGCTACAACGACGATGTCGACGAGGGCAAGGTCGCCGAGCAGACGCCCAACGGCCACACCAAGAAGGCCAAGGGCACCAAGGTGAACCTGGTGATCTCCAAGGGCCCCAAGCCCTCCGAGAAGGTTGAGGTTCCCCAGCTTGTCGGTCTAACCAAGGACCAGGCAGAGGCGGCACTGGCAAGCGTTGGCCTAAAGGGCAACGCCACCGAGGAGGCCAACGAGGCCGATGAGGGCCAGGTCTTTGAGCAGGGCACCGACGCCGGTAAGGAAGTCGAGAAGGGCACGACCATCTCGTACAAGGTCTCGAGCGGCCCGGATACCACGTCCGTCCCCGACCTGACCGACATGACCGAGGCCCAGGCGCGCAACGCCCTCGATATGGCAGGCTTTGGCGTCGACGTGAGCTACCAGGAGAACGACTCGGTTACCGAGGGCACCGTAATCAGCTGGAACCCCAGCGGCAAGCAGAAGCCCGGTGCCACGATTACCGTCGTCATTGCCAAGAAGTCCGGCAAGGCCACCGTCCCGGGCAACCTGTACGGCAAGAGCATCTCCGCCGCCGTCACCGCGCTCAACAACGCCGGGTTCTACAACATCGCGTTCTGCGACCAGAACGGCAACCCCGTGAGCGGCAACGAAAACGCCACCGTTACGGGCGTCTCCCCCACCGGCAAGCAGTCCACCGACAACACGATTACGCTGACGGTTTCGATTTCTGGCTCGGGTTCGGGCTCTGGCTCGGGCACGAGCACGGGCGACGATTCTGGTACGACCAACTAGTCGCCGCCCCACCGCCCATTACGGCTCCCGCCGCAAACATATTCGCTCACAGGCGCCCGCTTGCTCCCCCAGCAAGCGGGCGCTTCGTTTTTGACATGACATGAACCAGAAGAGCCCGGTACCGTGGCGGTGTACCGGGCTCGACAAATCTCTGGTGCCCCCGGGCGGATTCGAACCGTCGACACCCGCTTTAGGAGAGCGGTGCTCTATCCCCTGAGCTACGGAGGCATGCTGTACTAGTGTAGCAGATTTACGCCGCTGTAATGCAACGTATAGCCACTCTTCGAAGTTGCGGTGGAACAGCCCTCCGGAAAGTGCGTCCCACTATCCAGGCAAATTCTGGGTCAGACTTTCCCCATGGGACCTCGCTGGGAAACTGTGTCCCAGAATTTCGACTCGAAACGGGACACGGTTTCCCAAACGGGCCCGTTCCGGAAACTACATCCCGCAATCGGCACTCGAACCGGGATGCACTTTCCCGATCGAGCCTCATGGGAAACCGCGTCCCACTTTAGGGGGGCGCTCTTTAATGGCTAGTTGCCTTTGTGGAAAAGGTTCTTGATGACGGAGGGGATGCTCTTGGCGCCCTTGGCCGTCACATCGATAAAGTCGGGCGAACGAACGAGCTTGTCCTCGTCAATGTACTTACGCACCGCGCGAAGCGTTTCCTTGTCATTGCGCGTCGAAAACGTAAAGTGGCCATTCTCTTTGGTAAAGATGGCAAAACGCGTAATCTTCTTGGTGCCGCGCAAAACCTCGGCGGCAATATAGTCGACCTCGTCCCACGGGATTTGGATATAATCCTCGGGATTGCGCTCGTTATAGTACTCAAACGCCTTATTGCCCACCATCACGTTACCGTGACTGGTAAGCCCCATCAGGCAGGTTGCCGGCGTTGCCAGATCGACCGTGCTGTTCTGAGATTGCGCCATACGCGCCTCGCCCTCCAAATAAAACAATCGGACCGCATCCAGTGTACCCACCGGGTGCGGTCCGTTTCAATGGCTCAAAAGCCCTTGCCTAGCAACTCTCGGTCTTAAGCCGAAGCGTGCTTACATGAAGCCGCAGACGCGACCGATGATGCCGACGGCGAAGAGAGCCAGGATGATGACGATCGGGCTGACCTTCTTCTTGAGGAGCTTGCAGACCAGAAGGGTCAGGCACACGGCGGCAAGGCCGGGGATGAGCTGATCGAGGTTGGCCTGAAGCGTGGTGACCTTCACCGGGTCGAGTGCGTTGGCACCGACAGAGCTGTACATCGTCAATGCCTGCTTGATGCCCTCAGAACCGGCGGGCAGGTTGGCCCAGTCGATATAGGCGCCAGCGGACTGCGTGACCTTAGAGACGACCGGGGTGAAGGAGATGGACACCCAGCGCTCGACCAGGGCGCCGATGATGAACATACCCAGGATGGAAGCACCCTCGGTGACCTTGCCCATCAGACCGCCGGAGAGGTCCTTGGCGATGGAGGAGCCGACCTTGTAGCCAAACTCCTGCGTGTACCACAGGAAGGCGTAACGGATGATGTTCCACGCGAAGAAGAACAGCAGCGGACCGGCGATGCTGCCGGACAGGGCCAGGGAAGCGCCCAGTGCACCCAGAATCGGGCGAAGGGTGAACCAGAAGGCGGGGTCGCCGACGCCGGCGAGCGGGCCCATCATACCGACCTTGACGCCCTGAATGGCGACGTCGTCAATCGGAGCACCGTTGGCGCGCTCCTCCTCGAGGGCGAGGGTAACGCCAATGACGGGGGCGGAAACATAGGGGTGGGTGTTATAGAACTCCAGGTGGCGCTTAAGAGCGGCAATCTGGTCATCCTTGCTGGTGTAGAGCTTCTTGATCGCAGGGATCATTGCGAAGCACCAGCCGCCGTTCTGCATACGCTCGTAGTTCCACGAGCCCTGAAGGAACTGATGACGGAAGCAAACCTTCTTACGGTCAGCCTTGGTGAGCTGAATCTTGTTCTCTGCCATATGTATCACTCCCCTCCTACTCGTAATCGTTCAGAATGTCGCCGAGCGGGTCACCGGAGCCACCGCCCATGCCGCCACCCTGCTTGGCCAGATCCTTAAGGCCAAGGTAGATGAGGGCAAGGGAGATGCCGATGAGGCCAAGGGCGATCAGCGTGAGCTGAGGGATGGCAGCAAGGACAAAGCCGAGGATGAAGAACGGCCAGGTCTCCTTGGTGGCCATCATGTTGATGACCATGGCGTAACCGACGGAAGCGACCATGCCGCCGCCGACAGCCATGCCGCCGGACAGCCAATCGGGCATAGCGTTAAGCGCGTTGGTAACGGCCTCGGCCGGGATGATGCACAGAAGTACTGCCGGGATGGCGATACGAACACCCTGCATGAGGATGCCGGCGTACTGCCAACGCTCGATGCCGGCGAAGTCGCCCTTCTCGGCGCAGGCGTCCATGGCGTGAACCATAGCGGTAGCCAGGGTACGGCAGATCATGGTCAGGAACAGACCAGCGACCGACAGCGGGACGGCGACGGCGATGGCGGCGGTAACGGCCTTGGCCGAATCGGTGGCGCCACCGTTGAGGGCGAGCACCATGATGATCGAAGAAGCGACCGAGGCCAGAGCGGCGTCAGGCGCGACGGCGGCGCCGACGTTAGCCCAGCCAAGGGCCATCATCTGGAGCGAACCGCCCAGGAGGATGCCCTCCTGAAGGTGACCGGTTACGAGACCGATAAGCGTGCATGCCACGAGCGGCTGATGGAACTGGAACTCATCCAGAATGCCTTCCATACCGGCAAGCAACGCGACAATCGCAACAAGCAGAATAGTGATTGCAGACATGTATCGGACCCTCCTTTACTATGCTTGAGCGGCCAGTTCGGCCTTAGCTTTCTTCAACATGGCGTCGAGATCCTCGGAGGAATCCGAAGGAACCTTGCGGACCTCGAACTTGACGCCCTTGGCCTTGAGAGCCTCGATGGTCTTGACATCGTCATCGCCCATAGCGACAGCGTTAGTGACGACAACCTTGCCCTTGGAGTGGGCCATGGAACCGATGTTGGCTTCCTTGATGTCGACGCCGGCCTCGATGGCCCTGAGCAGATCCTGCGGGTTCTCGAACAGCAGCATCGCCTTGGTGTCGCCAAAGCGCGTGTCCTTGACGACCTCGGCCATCTTCTTGATAGGCACGACGTTGGCGTGGACTCCCGGAGGGGCAGCCTGCTCGATCATGGTCTTGCGGAGCTCGTCGTGAGCAACGCCGTCGGAGACCACGATGATGCGGTTGGGGTTGATCTGCTTGGTCCACGTGGTGGCCACCTGACCATGCAGCAGGCGCGTGTCGATACGGACGTGGGCGATCTTGATGTGCCCGTCGCCGATCACCGTTCCCGGAGGAATGGCACCCGCAGGAGCAGCGGCGGCCGCAGCCGGCTTCTTCTCCTCGGGCTCCAGAGACTCGGGCTTGACGCGCACGCCGGCCTTAGCCTCAGTCACGAGATGTTTTGCGATCGCATGTGCAGTGTTCTTTGCGTCAA
Source organism: uncultured bacterium (assembly GCA_905215365.1). Lineage (GTDB taxonomy): Bacteria > Actinomycetota > Coriobacteriia > Coriobacteriales > Coriobacteriaceae > Collinsella. The sequence continues at coordinate 29,041 of CAJMPX010000011.1, forward strand.
AGCGCTGCGAATATGCCTCGATGAGCATAGGCAGGTTGACACCGGTGACGATAGCCCAGGAATCGTGGCCCTCGATGAGCCCGCTGATCTGGTTGAACGGCGTGCCGCCCCACAGATCAACGAGGAAGAGCACCTGCTCCTGGTCCTCGAAGGAAGCGATTGCCTCCTCGACCTTGGCACGGAAGTCGTCGGGGCCCATGCTCGGCTCGAGCGAGACCACGGCAACAGACGGCTGATCGCCAAAGACCATCGAGCCCGTCTGCTTGATTCCAGCCGCCAAGTCACCATGGCTAGCAAGAACAAAACTTACCATCACATAACCTCCTTTTTGTCTACGTAATTCCTACACGACAGTTATGGAGTATAGCTGCAAATACAGCAGAATTGTTTGAAAAACTGCAAAAGGTAGCATTATTTGTTTAAACGTCTTGTTTTGTTACAAGCTGATTACATTCCAGTATTTTGGCTGATTTGCTGCTGAGGATTGATAGCTGATCTATTTACATGACCGAATTGAGCACGCTGTTCATTATTGCCGGTTTTAAACAGACACAAATGTGCTCGCGTTGAGGCTATTTCGTTTAAACAGATGGTGCTTGACTAATGGTAAGAAATATGATCTAGCAAAGTAGTCGTTAGGGACGTTCTTTAATGACTAGTCGTTTAAGAACGTCCCCAACGACTAAGTTAGGCGATGTGGAGGGGGTTGGCGGCGTCGACGGCATCGGGGGCATCGGATAGGCCGTCGGGGGCAGCGTCTGTCGGGTCCTCGTCGGGGGTCTCGATCTGCTTGATCATGACCTCCTGGCCCTGCAGCAGATAGGTCTCGCCGCTACCGCAATGGGGGCAGGTCTTGCCGTGCTCGACCGTCGCGTAGTCGCAGCCGCACGCCTCGCAATGCGTCACGGCCTCGACAGGCTCCACAATAAGCTCCGCGCCCTGCGTGATAGGCTTTTTATCTGCCGCCCAGCGCCAAGCATCAAGCAGCAGATCGGGAACGACGCCCGAGACCTCGCCCAGGAGCAGCGTCACGCTCGAAACGCGACTCACGCCATTGGCGCGCGCCACATTCTCGACATCGCGAATGATGTGATAGACGATTCCTAATTCATGCACTTTTTCTTCCGCCGTTCTAACGAACGGCGGTCGACTTGACGCTGCGCGAGCCCCAGACGGACGATCTGCCTTTCAATCGTCGGGCATGGGCAAAAGCCCTATGCCCTCCTCTTTCAAGGCACCTCGCCACGCCTGGGACTCGCTCGCTGTCCAACCGTTCTCTACGCCGTTCTCTTGTTTGTTGCGTTTTTTATTTCTTCCCAAATTTGATTTTGATCGCACGCTTCAAAGCGTACTTGCCGAGGCTGGGGAGCTTTTGCTCGTATTTGACCATCGTGGAGCACTCGGGGCGGTCGCGATCCAGATGGATGGCGTCAAACGCGCACTTGGTGGTGCACAGGCCGCAGCCGATGCACTTGTTGGGGTCGACGATCGAGGCACCGCAGCCCAAGCAGCGAGCGGTCTCGGCGCGCACCTGCTCCTCGGTAAAGGTCTCGACGTACTCGCTAAAGGGCGCAGCCTTCTCGCGCTCGCGGTCGACACGTGCCACCTCGCGGCTTGCGTTGTCATAGCTCTCAATCACAACATCGTCGCGGTCAAGCGCGGTGTAGCGGCGCTGGTTGCGGCCGATGGTGAGCGTGGAGCCCGGCTGCACAAAGCGATGGATGGACACGGCGGCCTCGTGACCGGCGGCGATGGCGTCGATAGCAAAGCTGGGACCGGTGTAGACGTCGCCGCCCACAAAGATGTCGGGCTCGGCGGTCTGGTACGTCTGCGGATCGGCAAGGGCACCCTGGCTGCGGCCGAGCTCCACCTTGGAGCCAGCCAGCAGGTCGCCCCACACAATGGACTGGCCAATCGACATGACGACACGGTCGGCATCGACACGGCGCAAGTCGTTCTCGTCATACTCGGGCGCAAAACGGCCCTCGTCGTCAAAGACACGCGTGCAGCGCTTAAAGGTGATACCGCACACACGACCGGCCTCGTCCAGGTGAATCTCCTTGGGGCCCCAGCCGCAGCTAATGTGCGCGCCGTCCTCAATGGCCTCGCGACGCTCCTCCTCGCTGGCAGGCATCTTGACCTCGCTCTCCAGGCAGAACATCTCAACGTGCTCGGAACCCAGACGGCAGGCGTTGCGCGCGACATCGATGGCCACGTTGCCGCCGCCCACCACGATGGTGCGCCCGGGCAGCGCGTCGATCTTGCCGCTGTTGACCTCGCGCAAAAAGTCGACGGCCACGGTCACGTCCTCGGCATCCTCGCCCGGAATACCGGCAAGGCGGCCACCCTGGCAGCCAATGGCCACGTAAAAGGCTTTAAAGCCCTGCGCGCGAAGCTCGTCGAGCGTCACATCGCGACCGACCTCCACGCCATAGCGGAACTCGGCGCCCATCAGGCGAATGACCTCGACCTCGGCCTCGATAACGTCCTTCTGCAGCTTAAAGCTGGGAATGCCGTAGGTGAGCATGCCGCCCGGGCGCTCGTTTTTCTCGAACACGACGGGCTTGTAGCCCTTCTCGGCCAGATAGAAGGCGCAGGACAGACCGGCCGGACCGGCGCCGATGATGGCGATCTTCTGGTCGAAGCCGCCGGCACGCGTCGGGGTCACCACAGGTGGGACATAGCGAGTCGCGGCATCCAGATCGCGCTGGGCGATAAACTTCTTGACCTCGTCGATGGCCACGGCCTCGTCCACGCGACCGCGGGTGCAGGCATCCTCACAGCGGCGGTTGCACACACGGCCGCAGATAGCGGGCAACGGGTTCTCGCGCTTGATGAGCGCCAACGCCTCGTCATAGCGGCCCTGCGCCGCGAGCTTCAAATAGCCCTGAACGGCAACGTGCGCGGGGCAGGCCGTCTTGCAGGGAGCGGTGCCGGACTCATGCGTCTCGATACGGTTGTCGTTGCGGTAGTTGGGCGACCACTTGGTGTGGTCCCACTTGGTGGCATCGGGCAGCTCCTGGCGCGGATACTCGGGCACCTGTCCGCCAGCCTTTTTGCTACAGAGCTTCTGGCCCAGTTTGGCGGCGCCGGCCGGACACACCTCAACGCAGCGACCGCAGGCCACGCACTTGTCCTTCTCGACCTTGGCGACGTAGGCCGAGCGCGACAGGTTGGGCGTGTTGAACAGCTGCGAGGTGCGCAGGGCGTAGCACACGTTGACGTTGCAGTTGCAGATGGCGAAGATCTTGTTCTCGCCATCGATGTTGGTGATCTGGTGCACAAAGCCGTTGTCCTCGGCCTGGCGCAGGATGTCGTAAACCTCGTCGCGGGTCACGTAATGGCCACGATCGGTCTCAACCACGTAGTCGGCCATATCGCCCACGGCGATGCACCAATCGGCCGGGTCGTCGGCGCAGCCCTCACCCATCACGCGACGGCTCGCGCGGCAGCTGCAGGTGCTGGCGGCATACTTACCCTCGTATTTGTCGAGCCAGTGCTCGATATGCTCGATCGGCACCGACGTACTCGCGGCATCGATAGCCTTCTCGACTGGAATGACGTGCATGCCGATACCGGCGCCTCCGGGCGGCACCATCGGCGTGGCTTTGGACAACGGCCCCTTGGACGCCTGCTCAAAGAACTTGGCATAGACCGGATGCTCCTCGAGCTGGCTCACGCGCATATTGAGGAACTCAGCGGAACCCGGCACCAGCATGGGCAGCGCCCACTGCTTGGCGCGCTCGGGATTTTCCCAGTTGTACTCGAGCAGACCCGTGTAGCTCATGTCGTCGAGCATCTTCTCGATATCGGGCTCGGGCATGCCGGTGAGCTTGACCATCTCGGGCAACGTGTAGGGACGGCGCATCTTCATCTTGCAGAGTACCTCGGCCTGCTCGTCAGTTGCGGCCTCGGCAAACGACCAGTACTCGTAGCCCAGCAGCTCGTCGCGATGCAGCAGGCGGTTGGTGCAGTGCTCACACAGTTTGACGATGGCCTCGCGCGGATGCTCCGGTATCGGCGGCACGAACTCCGCGCCGATATCGGGCTCGGTATAGCTAATCCCCGGTCCGTTGAGAATCATGGTTATCCCTTCTCTTGCCGCAGCCCGGCGAGACCGCAGCGCCCCTCTTTTTTTGCAGGCCTGGCATGCCCCCATGCCGTTCACCCGCCATTGTTGACATTGTGTCAAAAATAGTATTGACGAACCGTCAACAATATTCAAGACTGTTAGGCGAACGGTCAGGCAAAGGAGGATGAAAGGCGGCAAACGTATGAGCGATAACACGGCAAACATCTCTGTGGCCGATGCCGTCCTCGCGTCCGACAGCGCGGCAAAGCGCTTGACGGGCGACGAGCGCCGTCGCGAGATCCTCGCCGCCGTGCGCGCCGTGAGTTCCGAGCTTGGCGTGTCACATCTATCCGTCTCGGCCGTGACCAAGCGAGCCGGCTGCACGCGCTCGCTGTTCTACCACTACTTCGCCGACATGGACGCCGCCGTCACCGCCGTCATGGACGAGGCAATCGACGGTTTTATCTCCGAGCTCGAGCAATGGAATGCCGGCCGCACCGTCGGCGATATCGAGGGCGCGCTCGACACCGTCGCCCCGCTCTTTAAGCGCCTGGTCGCCAGCGGCCACGAACTGCCGAGCACCCTGACCTCCAGCAGCGGCGCGCTCTACGGCGGCTTTTTGCACAACGTGGTCCAACGCGTGGCGCAGTATATCTGCGACACCACCGTGGTGGATTTTGTCGCCCATCATGAGCTACGCATCGACCATGTCTACGAGACGTTCTACACCCTCATCATGGGGTTGTTGATGTATATCCGCACGCACCCCGATGTGCCCGACGAGACGGTCAAGGAAATCATCGCCTCGACACTCCACATCGAGGGCTATACCGCCAAGTATCCGGAGCGCAAGCCCCAGAACTGACGACATTTGGTCAAACTGCCCGCGATCGGAAGAGGGGCCGCGGGCTTGTGAAAGGAGAGCGGCATGCTGTTCGATGTTTGAGGTAGCGATACCCTTATCCACTGGGCCGGCTGGGCCATGGTCATTATCGGCCTGATCGTGCTCAACGAGGTCGGCCGCCGCACCAAGCTCGGCGCGGCCATCATCTTTGGCGTGGCTCCGCTGGCCATGACCATCTACTGCATCGCCATCGCCGTGGGCGTCTCACAGGGCGCCGAATGGGCGCTCACCAACCCCACCCATGTGTACCAGAACAGCTGGTTCCACTACGCCAAGGTATACGCGGCGCTCGCCGGTTGCTGGGGCTTCATTGCCATTAAGTACCAGTGGGGAAAGATCGGCAAGGCGCATTGGTTCCGCGCGTGGCCGTTTGTGATCGTCGCCATCAACATCATGATCGCCGTCGTGTCCGACTTTGAGAGCGCCTATCACTTCTTTGTCCTGGGCGAGTCCACCTGGGTCACCTCCGAAGGTGCTACGCAGCTGGCCGGCTGGAACAACGTGTTCAACGGCATCGCCGGTATCATCAACATCTTCTGCATGACCGGTTGGTGGAGCGTCTACGCCTCCGAGGATCAGACCGACATGCTGTGGCCCGACATGACCTGGGTCTACATCATCGCCTACGATATCTGGAACTTCTGCTACACCTACAACTGCCTGCCCACCCACTCCTGGTTCTGCGGCTTTGCGCTGCTGCTGGCGCCCACCGTCGCCGCCTTTATCTGGAACAAGGGCGGCTGGATCCAGAACCGCGCCTTTACGCTTGCTATTTGGTGCATGTTTGCCCAGGTGTTCCCGTACTTCCAGGAGGAGTCCATCTTTGTGACCCACTCCACGCTCGACCCCGGCGCCGCTACCGCGGTCTCGATCGCCGCACTGGTCGCCAACGTCGCCGCGATCATCTACATCGCTTACCGCGCCAAGAAGCTCGGCCGCAATCCCTACAAGCAGGATGTCTTTGAGGGCACCAGCGACTGGGAGAAGGCTACCGCCCGCCGCGCCAAGGCGGATTACGCGCACGCCGAGTAACATGTTGGCCGCTGTTGGCACTTGGGCATAGGCCCGCTCACCAGGCCTTTCAATCCAATGTCTCGCAGAGCCCCCGAAAAGCGTTTCGCTCGCTTTCCGGGGGCTTTTTGTCGTTGCGCCTCTATTCATCTATTCAAAAACACGCGCATATATAAAATCGGATTTCAAATCATGCGGCGGCTCTATGGAGCCCCGTTTTTGGGTACATTGTTGTCCCGATATTGAGCTTGGGGGATATATGAAAGATGAGACGATGGGCCAAGAGGACGCGGTCCAAGATGCAGAAGCGTGTGCCGAGGCCCTGGAGAGTCTAGACCAGATCGCGCTGGCCGAGATTACGTTTGACGATTCGAGCGTTGATGTGCAGGATGAGCCGGAAATCGAGGCGCAGTCCGATGATCAGGATGCAGACGACGTTGAGCCTGCCAAAGATGAGGCAGGTCACGAAGACACCGAAAGCGAGGCCGGCAATCAGCTCGAATCCGACACGGGCGAGGAAACCGTCTTGCTCGACAGCTTGCCGGCCGAGGATTCGCTGACCCGCGAGCTTCCTGGCCTGGGTTCCGCACCGGCCGTGGACGAGACCATCGCCATGGGCGATATTCCCCTTCCGTCCGTCCCCTCGGCACGCGAGGCCGAGGTTCGTCATCGCAAGATGTCGCCCAAGCGCCGCAATCTGATGGTCGCCGGTGTCGTGGCCGTCGCGCTCGTCGCCGGCGGTGCAGGCTATGCTGCCTGGAACGGATATCAGCAAGAGCAGGCTGCCGCTGTCGCCGCCAATGCCCACACGATGATGTCGGTGCAGATTGGCGTACATGCCGCGGGGCTCGACTGTTCCGCCGGCTCCAAGATTCCCGTACAAGTGAGTGGCCAGGATTCTGACGGATCCTCCGTGAGCGAAACACTCTATGTTGACGAGCACGGCCGTGGCATCAAACTGCTACCCGGTGACTACACGCTCTCCATCGCTGCCTCCCCCATCGCGTCCGACGGCACCGTCTATACCGTGCCGACCACCAAGGCGCAGGTCACGATCAAGAGCGACGGACAGGACCTAAGCAGCCAGGCCGCCTTTAAGCTCAAGGTGCCTTCGGCCGACACGGTAACCGACGACCAGATCGATGCCGCCGCCAAATATGCCGAGGAGGGAGGCGCGAGCTCCGCCGCCACCGCCAAGGTGCTCCAGCAGGCGGCAACCGCGCGGCGCGACGCCGCCGTCAATGCCGTGAGCGCGCAAAAGGCACAGGCAGCCCGCGATGCTGACGCTCGCCACAAGGCAACCGACCTCTACCAGCTCGATATCCCCGTCGAATGGTACGGCAAGGTCGAGACTTGGCAAAATGGCAGCACGCTGTGCATCTATCTTGCCGGCGACACGAACACGCCGATTGTGACGCTCGTCGCGGTGCGCGAGGGCGAGAGCTTTACGCCCGATGAGGGCGATACGGTTTTGGGTGCGGCCAACCTAGGCAACGGTTATACCGTCTACGCCAGCGGCCCCGTCTATCCGTACGTGGTGCCCCAGACCATCAACGGACGGACGCAGAATCCCGTGTCAACCTACCCCATGGACACGGCCATTGAGCTTGTCGAGCTTACGACCGGCAACCGCTACACCTATAGCCAGATCAAGAACGTACTGGTCGGCAAAGAGGGCAAAGCCGACGCCGCGACCAAACTCGAGACCGACTACCTCGCCCAGATTCTGATGCCGAGCATCAAAGCCCAGGACTAGCGGACCATGACACCTGAGTCCTGGCCTCGCAAATCCATAGACGATTAGGAAAGGAGCCACTTCCATGCGGGCACAGCATGTACCACGCCGTGTTTGCATGGAATATCGGCCTGCTCATCCATGGTAACGATTGCCGACTCGCCAAGATCAAACTGGGCCATCGCGGCATCGAGCGCGGCAATTTCGCGCTCGCGCGTTTTCTCGCTTGTCATATCCACACTTACCTGAATCAGGCCGTAAGCCTGCATGAGCAGTGCATCCCCAGCCACAAAGTCCACCTCATGGCTCTTGCTCTTCTCTTTGATCAGCAGGCGGCAGACCGATCCGATCCTCACCGCGGGAGTCCTTCTTCTTAGCGCGTTGAACACTGCGGTCTCGAGCCTCTGGCCCTGGTCCAATGCCGATGCGGGAGAGAATGCTCCAAACATCGCGGGATCGACAGCGTAGACCTTAGACGCAGACCGCATGTTATTTGCCAGTGAACGCGTGAACTCCGGCACGGAGAACAGCAGGTAGGCATCCTCATAATACTCAAGTAAGTCGCTGAGCGAATTACGACTGACGGGTATCTGCCTGCTCTTGAACTCGTTGTACACTTTGTTCACCGACAGCTCTCGTCCCGAAGATGCCATACACCGCGTTAGGAACAGCGATGCCAGGCGAGGGTTCTTGACGTCGTAACGCTCAACGACGTCCATAGCGACCGTTCGCGAAGCATATTCCTGTAGCAGCTGAATCGCGTCTGCGGGCGTCTGCTCAAGCGTCGCGATGAATCCCCCTCGTTCAAGATATCCGATCAGATGATGTCGAAGCAGCGCTGCATCGCTTGGGGAAAAGGTCGCATCTGGCTCGAAAACGCTCCCCGTCTTATATCGAACGTATTCCGAAAAACTCAACGGAAAAAGCTCTCGTATAAGAGAACGACCCCTGAACTCGCTCTTAAGTTCTGAGGACAGCATCTTAGAAGAAGATCCCGTCACATAGACGGTCGCTTTCTCCGTATCGACTACACGCCGCAGAAACGCACCCCATTCGGGAATTTCCTGGATCTCGTCAAAGAAAATGTAAGCGCCCTCGGTTCGAGCAGCAGGATGCAGCGCATAGAACGTGTCGAGCACGTCCGCCAGCAGCGATGGCTCATACGGGCGCAAGCGCTCGTCCTCAAAATTAAAGTAAAGCATCCGGTCAAGCTCGACGCCCCGGCCCCGAAGCCGCTGCATCTCCTGATACAGGCGATACGTCTTTCCACAACGGCGGGCCCCCACAACCACATTTACGATGTTGTCGCGCTTTGGCTCCTGTGGGTTTCCCAGATCAAGGTCTCGCTCAAAGACCTGTGGAACCCCCTGCTGTTCAAAGTCCTTTATTTTCTGGGCGATCAAGTCGTTGAATGCCATGATTCTCCAATCTTGCTCTCTAGCTAATCAAAATTATACCGATTCTTGATTAGCTAGAGAGCAAGATTACGTGTAACTTGATTAATAGAAAATCAAGTTTTGCTGTTACCGAGCATCAAGGTCCAAGACTAGCAGCCCGCGACACCCAAATTAGCTACTTAACGCCAGGGGTCAGCTTCGAACATTGGCTCGCGCTCGGGGCGGCGATCGCTGTAGGGATCGTAGCCGTCGTCGTCCTCGTTCTCAGCGCGGATGTAGGGATCGCGCGGCTTGGGTGCCGGCTTAGGCGCAGGCTTGGGTGCGGCATCGGTCGCCGGCGCGCTTGTCTTGATCTCGTCTTTCATCTGCATAGCTCCTTGCATCGCATCCGTTCAGCATCATCGATTGTCGCACGAAAAAGGGCGGCGGACCCCATTGGATCCGCCGCCCTTGGCGTTTAGAGACGGCTGGTAGATTTTAAGGCATGCCCAAAAGCCTACTCGGCGTCGGGGACCTCGTAAGTGGCCGCCGGCGTGTTGTCGCACACGACGGTAAAAGCACCGTCCTTGTCGACATCGACCGTCACCTGATCTCCCTCGCGCACCGTGCCGTCGATGATGGCGGCGGCGATGGCGTCCACGACCTCGCGCTGGACCAGGCGCTTGAGCGGACGGGCACCGAACACGGGGTCCAAGCCACCCACGGCGAGCATCTGCTTGGCCGCCGGGGTGATGGCAAGCGTCATGCGCTCCTTGGCCAGACGTGCGCGGACGTCGGCGAGCTGAATATCAACGATCTTTTCGATCTGCGCCATGCCGAGCGGATGGAACACCACGATATCGTCGATACGGTTGAGGAACTCGGGGCGGAAGGTCTGAGCCATGGCGGAGTCGACCTGATGGCGCATCTCCTCCTCGTCCTTACCGGACAGATCGGCGATGGCCTTGGAGCCCACGTTGGACGTCATGATGATAATCGTGTTCTTGAAGGACACCTGGCGACCCTGGCCATCGGTCAGACGGCCGTCATCAAGCACCTGCAACAGCACGTTGAAGACATCCGGATGAGCCTTCTCCATCTCGTCGAGCAAGATTACGGAGTACGGACGACGGCGCACGGCCTCGGTGAGCTGGCCGCCCTCGTCGTAGCCCACGTATCCCGGAGGCGCACCGATCAGACGCTGAACGCTGAACTTCTCCATATACTCGGACATGTCGATACGCACGAGCGCGCGCTCATCATCGAACAGGCACTCGGCCAGCGCCTTGGCGAGCTCGGTCTTGCCTACGCCGGTGGGGCCCAGGAAGAAAAAGCTGCCGATGGGCTTGTCCGGATCGGAGAGGCCCGCACGGCTGCGGCGCACGGCTGCGGCGACAGCGGAGACGGCCTCGTCCTGGCCGATGACGCGCTTATGCAGCTCGCCCTCCAAGCCCTTCAGCTTGTCGAGCTCGCCCTGCATCATCTTGGACACGGGCACGCCGGTCCAGGCACTCACGACCTCGGCGATCTCATCGGAAGTCACCTGCTCGTTGAGACCCTCGCCGTCCTGCTGCTTTTGCGCCTCGAGCGCAGCCTCGGAATCCTGAATCTGCTGTTGCAGGCCCGGAATCACGGAGTAGCGCAGCTCGGACGCACGGCCCAGGTCGCCGTTGCGAGTCGCGCGCTCCTCTTCGCTCTTGGCCTCGTCAAGCTGGCCCTTAAGCTCCTGCACGTGGTCGATGGCGTTCTTTTGGTTGAGCCAGCCGGCCTTTTGCACGTTGAGCTTTTCCTGGACCTCGGCGATCTCTTGGCGCAGGGCCTCCAGACGCTCCTTGGAGGCGTCATCGGTCTCCTTCATGAGCGCCTGCTCCTCGATCTGCAGCTGGGTAAGCTGACGCGTGGTGGCGTCGATCTCGACCGGCATGCTGTCGAGCTCCATGCGCAGGCGGCTTGCGGCCTCGTCGACCAGGTCGATGGCCTTGTCGGGCAGGAAGCGATCGGCGATGTAGCGATCGGAGAGGTCGGCGGCGGCCACGAGCGCGCTATCGGTGATGTGCACGCCGTGGAAGATCTCGTACTTCTCCTTGAGGCCACGCAGGATCGAGATGGTGTCCTCGACGGTAGGCTCGCTGACCATCACGGTCTGGAAACGACGGGCGAGCGCCGCGTCCTTCTCGATGTACTTGCGATACTCGTCGAGCGTGGTCGCGCCGATCGCGTGCAGGTCGCCACGGGCAAGCGCCGGCTTCAGGATGTTGCCGGCGTCCATGGAGCCCTCGGTGGCACCCGCGCCCACGATGGTGTGGAGCTCATCGATGAACAGGATGACCTTACCCTCGGATTTTTGTACTTCCTTGAGCACGGCCTTTAAGCGGTCCTCAAAATCGCCGCGGTACTTGGCGCCGGCGACCAGCGCGCTCATGTCGAGCTCGATGAGGTCGCGATCGCGCAGGGTACTCGGCACGTCGCCGGCCACGATACGCTGGGCGATGCCCTCGACGATGGCCGTCTTACCGACGCCCGGCTCGCCGATGAGCACGGGGTTATTCTTGGTGCGGCGGGACAGGACCTGGATGGTACGACGAATCTCGTCGGTACGGCCGATGACCGGGTCGAGCTTGCCGGCGCGGGCAAGGTCGCAGATATTGCGGCCGTACTGCTCCAACGCCTCAAACTGCGTCTTGTCCTCGGCAGACGTCACGCGGTCATCGCCGCGCAGTTCCTCGTAGACTTGCTCGATGCGCTCCTTGGTCACGCCGGCGTCACGCAGCACGCGACCCGCCTCACCCTTGTCCTCGGCAAGTGCCATCAGCAGATGCTCGGTCACCACAAAGCTGTCGCCCATCTTGGTGGCCTTTTTCTCGGCCTTCTCGATCACGCGAACGAGCTCGTTGGACAGGCCCATCTGCTGACCCTCGCCCGACACCTTGGGCGCATGGTCGATGGCATCTTGTGTGGAGCGTGCGAGCTGAGCCGGGTCGGCACCGATGCGCTCGATGATCACGGAGATATTGCGCTCGCCGGCACCGAGCAGGGCAGACAGCAGGTGGATCGGCTCCACCGCGCCGGCCTGTGCATCGGCAGCCGTGCTCATGGCGGTCTGCAGCGCCTCGCGCGACGTCATTGCTAGCTTATCGATTCTCATGGAATCACCTCTCTTGGGGCGGCCGCCCTACGGGGCGGCTTCACGTTGTTCGAGAAGTATTGTTGCCAGCTTTACGCGATCTTATACACAAATCTAAGTCTCTATATATAAGGTTTTCTGAGTGAATTACGGATAGGGTACTGAGATGTCAGCCCGCCGCTGCCCAGGCGCGCTACCGTCTCGATCTGTAACATCTAGCAGCCATTTTTGATCCTAGATGTTACAGATCGAGACAGACCGAAAACCACCACAAAGAGGACAGGCACCTTTGTGGTGGTCGCGGTCTCTACTCCTTCGCCGAACCCGTACTTCCCGATTCGACGGTCCAGGGCATCTCATCCTCGAACAGCCATGTACGGGCAGACCCACTATCGCGTGCAGTCTGCGGGTCAGGCAAGCAGGTCTGTTTATAGGCATCTTGGATACACTGACCCATAAAATCGTTGAGCTCGGTCTGGTCGCCCTCCATGACATAGGCGACATCGCCGTCCATGATGTAGATGCCCGGCCCCTCATTGCCCTCGTAGCCCGGATCGTACGAGACATCACATAACTTTGCGCCGTTTGCAGTGTCCAGCTCGATGGAAGAGTGGCATCCGCCAACCATGTCGCTCGCTTTTGCCCGATAGGACGCATATCCGTACCAACGCTTAAAGGTTTTGCCCTTGAGCAGCTCGGACGCCCTATCGATCAGGCTTGTATCCGTGGTATAGCGCATGGCCCCAAGCTGAATACGCGGATAATTACTAATGCCCAGCGCAGCCGGTTGCTCATCAAAATCAACGGTAATGGTCTCGGGCTTGTCGTCGCCGGTCAGAAGTTCGACAGATTGAGTCACAGGCTTGACCACCGGCTCCGTCACCGCAGCAGGTAGAAACGCCATGCCGACAGTGCCCATGCCAACCACGGCAATCGCAAGCGCCAAAACAATCAATCCAATACGGGCAGGACTTCTCACAGCAAAGCACCTCGCAACGCAAACCTTCGCTACCTGCACTAATGATATCGCCAGCCAGCACTATTACCAAAAGAAGCCGCGCGCTCCTCACCACCACAAAGGGGACAGGCACCTTTGTGGTGGTTTTCGACGCTAACGGTCGACCATCTCGCGCCATGAGATTAAACTTGAATTGTTCTCTGAACATATCCATTTCTGCCTATCCTCAACAGATCTTTGTCTCGAGGAGCGCATATGAAGCCGTCTCATTCCACCGGTCGCAACGTCATCGCCATTCTCGCCGTACCCATCGTGATGCTCTTCCTTATCGTCATCACGCCCTTTTCCCTTGGTATCACCTCGCCCTTCGATTTATGCGGAATGGTCGACGCCGGCTCGCGTGCCACCTCGCTCTCCTTTATTTGTCGTGGCGTGTTCTACGAATATGGAATTCCCACCGGAAGTTGGCAGTCAAAGTTGCCACTGCTCGGTCAGATCGACGGATGCTCCCCCTATTTCTGCCTTGGACCTCAGGCGCTAAACTATCTAATCGACGACCAGCCACTCGACTCCATCACCCTCGCCTACGACTACGCACCAAACACCGATGAGCGCCACATGAACCAAGTCCTCGACAAGATGCTTGGACAGTGCGGGCTCACCGAGGAGGCCGGTCGAACCATCTATAGCAACCAGAAATTAAAGCGAACAGAACTCCGCCGTGTCGGAAAAATCAAAGGGCGAAACGGGGCCGCCTACTGGGATGCCTGGGCAACACGCGACAAGGGCGAATTCGGACACAGCACCTATATGGTCACTGTCTACACCAAAGACGGAATTAAGGACAATGTTGACGATTTCGCGTCATCCAAACTCGGCATCCCCAAAACAACCAAACCCGTCAACCCAGATGAAATCCTGTAGAGGCGCTTATTGGAATGTCGCTCAACGTGCACACCGACATTGAGCTCACCCCCACCGCCACAAAGGTGCTTGCCCTTTTGTGGCGGTTTTCGACAAAAAGAAGCCGCCCCAATAAAAAGGGGCGGCATCAAGTAAGTCTATTTATTAGCGTCCTTCCAGACCCAACGAGAACGCAGAAATGTAGCCCGGGGCTTACCCTTTCCCGAACGCGACCCTCGCGAAGCGCGTGAGCGGGCGGGAAAGGGTAAGCCCCGGGCGGACAATTAAGTGCGTTACTCGGCAGCGGCCTTAAACTTGTTGTAGTTGATCAGGCAGCCGGCCTTGACGATGGCACGCTCCTCTGCCGTCATATCGGCAATGTAGAGCTCAATCTGCTCGACCGAACCGTCAGCGCGCACCACGTAGGCAGCGATGTTCTGCAGGTCGCCATCGAGCGCGGCGCGAATACCCGGCACAAAGACGTAGTCGCCCACCTCAAAGCTGGGCTCGGCCTCCATCTGGAAGGGCACCATGCCCCAGTTCATCACGTTGGAGCGATAACGCTTGGTGGCGTACTCGTGGACGATGTTGGCCAGGCCGCCGATAACGCGCTGGCAGCTCGCGGCCTGCTCGCGGGCAGAACCGTCACCGGGCTTCTTGGCGTAGAGCATGGAACCGAACTCGGTCGCCTTGGCATCGGCCGCGACACCCGCGCCGGTCAGCGCCTCAAACACGCCCGCAAGCTCGGCATCGAGCGCCGCCAGGTCGCCTGCGGACTCGCCGGCCACGCGGCGCTTCTCCACAGCGTCGACCTCTTTGCTGCGGCCCACGTAGCCCGGATCGCGACGGCTCAGCGTAAACTCGGCCAGACCCAGCGGGTTGGAGCGGAAGGAGCTCGTCTCGCCCGAGGGAATGAGCTCGTCGGTCGTAGTGACCGGGTCCATGATCTTGGAGCATACCTTGAGCAGGATATCGTCGCCGAGCGGCTCCATCGCGGGCCACGGCTTGATGTTGGGGCCCTCGACCAGCTCGTCTGCCGGCTCGGCCTTGCCAAAGCCCCAGTACACGCGCTTCTTGTAGGGAGCGTCGTCAAAGGTGTACTCGCAGGCCTCGTCCCAAGTCTCCTCGGGCAGGTCGGTCGCCGGCGTCAGGACGCCGCCGTTGGCAGCCGTCGCCGCGATGGAGCGGGCGTCCATCAGAGCCACAGCGCTCAGCTGGCCATTACCCGGCTTGGAACCCTCGCGGTTGGGGAAATTGCGCGTGGTGTGGCGGATGGACAGGCCGTTGTTGGCAGGCGTGTCGCCGGCGCCAAAGCACGGGCCGCAGAACGCCGTGCGCACGATCGCGCCGGCCTCCATAAGGTCGTAGATATAGCCGCGACGCGTGAGTTCGAGCGCCACGGGCTGGCTCGTGGGATAGACCGACAGCGAGAACTCGCCGCAGCCGGTGTTGGCGCCCTTGAGCACGCGGGCAGCCTGAACCACGGAGTCGTAGTTGCCGCCCGAGCAGCCGGCGATGACGCCCTGCTGCACGTGCAGCTTGCCGTCGACGATCTTGTCGAGCAGGCTAAAGTGCGTCTTACCCTCGCCGATCTTAGCGGCCTCGAGCTCCACCTCGTGCAGGATGTCCTCGAGGTTCTCGTTGAGCTCGTCGATCTCAAAGCCGTTGGAAGGATGGAACGGCAGCGCGATCATGGGCTTGATGCTCGACAGATCGACCTCGACGCAGCCGTCGTAGTAGGCGACATCGGCGGGCTTGAGCTCGCGGTAGTCGTCGCCGCGGCCGTGCATGGTCAGGAATGCATGCGTGTCCTCGTCAGTGGCCCAGATGCTCGACAGGCAGGTGGTCTCGGTGGTCATGACGTCGACGCCGTTGCGGTAATCGGTCGTCATGCTCGCGATGCCGGGGCCCACAAACTCCATGACCTTGTTCTTGACGTAACCCTTGGCAAAGACAGCGCGGATGATGGCGAGCGCAACGTCGTGCGGGCCGACGCCGGGGCGCGGGGCGCCCGTGAGGTAGATGGCGACAACGCCGGGATAGGCGACGTCGTAGGTGTCGCGCAGCAGTTGCTTTGCCAGCTCGCCGCCGCCCTCGCCCACGGCCATAGTGCCCAGAGCGCCGTAGCGGGTGTGCGAGTCGGAACCCAAGATCATCTTGCCGCAACCGGCAAAGTTCTCGCGCATAAAGGAGTGGATGACGGCGATGTGCGGCGGGACGAAGATGCCGCCGTACTTCTTGGCCGCAGAGAGGCCAAAGACGTGGTCGTCCTCGTTGATGGTGCCGCCCACGGCGCACAGCGAATTATGGCAGTTGGTGAGCACGTAGGGCAGCGGGAACTGCTCCATGCCCGAGGCGCGCGCCGTCTGGATGATGCCGACAAAGGTGATGTCGTGGCTCGCCATGGCGTCGAAGCGAATCTTGAGCGCCTCGGGGTCGCCGGACGTATTGTGTGCCTGAAGGATCGAATACGCGATGGTGCCGCGCTTGGCATCCTCGGGCGTCTGCGTAATGCCGCGCTCAGCGGCCTCGGCTGCAGGCACAACCTCGCTGCCGCCGCGCAGGTAGATGCCGTCCTCGTACAGCTTAACCATACTGTCTCCCACTCTGCCCGAAAGGCTCGGGCGCATAGCATACATTCGTTCAATATCGTGCCATAGAACGGTTGCGAGCGGGTTACGAATCTGCACGTTCACTTTATCTAGGTAAAGTAAAGAACGAGTTGGGTGCCGGGGGCAGACTTAGACGCCGAAATGACGAGAGTGGATAATCTCCCACTTTGAGCCTGCAAACAGGCCAAAAACGGGAGATTATCCACTCTCATTCTGCGGGCACTCATTTAAGTCTGTCCCCAATGAGTGCCCGGCAGCGTCGGCGGAGCTATAGGTCGCTACCCGTACCTAGCAACTTGAGCATGACTTGCTCGGGGTTAACCGAGCCATCGCGCGGGGCCAGGGCGGTGATCTTCTTCTGCATCTTGTACTCGTGCAGCTCATCCTCGAGCTGGCGCACGCGAGCGCGGAGCTTCTCGTTCTCGCGCTCGCGCTCCTCGGCACGCTCCTTCATATCGAGAATGCGCACCACGCCGGCAAGGTTGATACCCTCGTCAGTCAGCTGGTTGATGAGCTCCAGACGCTCGATATCGGCACGCGAATACAGGCGTGTGTTACCGCCCGAGCGCTGGGGGTTCACCAGGCCCTTAGACTCGTAGACGCGCAGAGTCTGCGGATGCATGCCGGTCAGCTCGGCCGCCACGCTGATCATGTACAGCGGTTTGTTCCTATTGTCCTCGGCCATGCTACCTGACCCCTTTCCGTCTCGTTATCGTCCATCATAAGCCCGCGGGCGCGGGCGCGCGCCGCGACCGCCCTAGTACGTCGCCTTGTAACGGTTGACCTTCTCGCGATAGTCGCGCGTGTCGGCCTCGCGCAGCTTGGTCATGGCATCGCGCTCGTCATCGGATAGGTTCGTGGGGACCTGCACCTTGATCTCGACGAGCAGCGCGCCCGTACGGCCACGGTGCTTAACGTCGGGCGCTCCCATCTCCTTAAAGCGGAACTTCTTGCCCGTCTGGGTACCCGCGGGCACTTTCAAACGGACCGTCGCACCGCCGGGTGTGGGCACGTCCACCGTGCAGCCGAGCGCCGCCTCGTAGACCGAGACCGGTACCTCCATG
Source organism: uncultured bacterium (assembly GCA_905215365.1). Taxonomy (GTDB): domain Bacteria; phylum Actinomycetota; class Coriobacteriia; order Coriobacteriales; family Coriobacteriaceae; genus Collinsella. Next base: position 46,800 of record CAJMPX010000011.1, read on the forward strand.
GTCACGTCGGCGCCTTTGCGCTTGAACAGCGGGTGCTCCTCCACATGCGTGGTCACGACCAGGTCGCCGCGCTCGCCACCCGCAACGCCATACTCGCCGCGACGCTTGTAGCGTAGCTTGCCGCCATCGACCGCGCCCGCGGGCACCGAGACCGTGATGGTCTGCTGCTCGCCTGTCGAGGGAATGCGATAGGTGACCTTGTGCGTCACGCCGCGAAACGCGTCCTCGGCCGAAACATCGACGGTCAGCGACAGGTCGCCGCCCTTGCGAGCGCGGCTGCGACCCGCGCCGGCACCGGCAGCGCCCGCAGCCCCGGCAAAGCCCGAGCCCCAATCGCTGCCCCAGGCGCCGTTGCCGCTAAAGATGCTGTCGAAGATGTCGCCCCAGCCGCTGGCGCCCGCGCCGGCACCGTAGCCGCCGCCATATGCGCCGCCCGCGCCCGGCATGCCGCCAAACATGAGCATCTGGTCGTACTCTTTGCGCTTCTTCTCGTCCGAAAGCGTCTCGTAGGCCTCGCTGATCTCCTTGAACTTGGCCTCGTCGCCGCCGGCATCGGGGTGATATTTTTGCGCGAGCTTGCGAAACGCGCTCTTGATCTCTTTGTCGGAGGCGCTCTTGGATACGCCCAGGATGTCATAGAAGGTTTTGCCTGCAGCCATCGTAGCTCCTCTCCTGTTTCATCCGCCGCCCAGCGGGCGGCGGCTCATGCTTTCATATGGCACTAGGCCAGAAAGGGCCCCGGGTGTTGCCCCGGGGCCCTTCTCAATTACTCCTCGGTGCTCTCGGCCGTATCGGCCGAAGCATCCTCGGGCGCCGCTTCGGGCTCCGGTGCGGGGCGCTTCTCGCCACCGTAGGTCACCGTCACCATCGCGGAACGCAGGATGCGATCCGCCATGCGGTAGCCCTTCTGGTACACGTCGTTGACGGTCTCGTCGTACTGCGATGCGTCCTCGACGCGACCCACAGCCTGGTGCTCGAGCGGATCGAACGCCTCGCCCTTGGGGTCGATGGGCTCAACGCCCTCGTGCGCAAACACATCGAGCAGCTTGGCATGCACCGCATCGACGCCATCGACGAACTGCTTAAAGTCGTCGGCAAGCTCTTGGCTGCGGGCATGGTCGATCGCGCGCTCGATATCGTCGATTACCGGCAACAGCGCGGTGACAAGCTTCTCAGTCGCGCGGTCGCGCTCGGCGATGCGCTCGTTGGCGGTGCGGCGACGGAAGTTCTCCCAGTCGGCCTGCAAACGGGCGGTGCGCTCGGTGGCGTCCTTCGCCTTGTCCTCGGCAGCCTTCTGAGCCTCTGCCGCAGCATCGAGCTCGCTGCGCACGTCGGCAAGCTCCTTTTGGGCCTGCTCGAACTTGAGCTTAAAGTCGTTGTCGGCGGCTTCCTCACCGGCGCGGATAGCGGCTTCCACCATCTCGTCCTCGGTCATCGTCGCCTCCTTGTTGGAATCCTCTACCTGGTTCTCGGCAGCCTCGGCGGCCTCGGCCTCGTTGGCCTCGGTATCGTCGACGGCCTCTACGGGAATCTTCACGTCCTTCTCCTCAGAGTCAACGGGGGCGGCGCCAGCGGCAGCCGCCTCCGTGCGAGCTTTACGGGCGGACATGATTACTTGTCCTCGTCGTCCACAACCTCGTAGTCGGCGTCGACCACGTCATCGTCGGCAGGCTGGGCGCCGGCGGCACCGTCGGTCTGCTGCTGAGCGTCGGCGTAGACAACCTGGGCCAGCTCGTAGGCCACGGACTGCAGGGACTCGCCAGCGGCCTTGATGGCCTCGACGTCAGAGCCCTCGAGCGCCTTCTTGGCGTCGGCGATAGCGGTCTCGGCCTTGGACTTCACATCGGCGGAAACCTTGTCGCCCAGCTCGTTGAGGGTCTGCTCGGTGGAGTAGCACAGGCTATCGGTCTGGTTGCGGACCTCGACCTCCTCCTTCTGCTTCTTGTCCTCCTCGGCATGGGCCTCGGCGTCCTTGACCATGCGATCGACTTCGTCGTCGGACAGAGCGGTGGAGCCGGAGATGGTGATCTGCTGCTCCTTGCCGGTGCCCTTGTCCTTAGCAGAGACCTTGACGATGCCGTTGGCGTCGATGTCGAAGGTGACCTCGATCTGCGGCACGCCGCGGCGGGCAGCCGGGATGCCGGTCAGCTGGAACTTACCGAGCGACTTGTTGTCGCGAGCAAGCTCGCGCTCGCCCTGGAGCACGTTGATCTCGACGCTGGTCTGGTTGTCGGCAGCGGTGGAGTAGACCTCGGTCTTGGAGGTCGGGATCGTGGTGTTGCGGTCGATCATCTTGGTCATGATGCCGCCCATGGTCTCGACGCCCAGCGACAGCGGGGTAACGTCGAGCAGCAGGATGCCCTCGACGTCGCCGGTGAGCACGCCGCCCTGGACGGCAGCGCCGTCGGCAACGACCTCGTCGGGGTTCACGGACATGTTGGGCTGCTTGCCGGTCATGGTCTTGACGAGCTCCTGGACGGCGGGCATACGGGTGGAGCCGCCGACGAGGATGACCTCGGTCAAATCGGAGAGCTTAAGCTTGGCGTCACGCAGGGCGTTGGTGACAGGCTGCTTGCAGCGCTCGAGCAGGTCGCGGGTGATCTTCTCGAACTCGGCGCGGGTCAGCGTGTAGTTGAGGTGCAGCGGGCCGGACTGGTTCATGGTAATGAACGGCAGGTTGATGGTGGTCTGCTGGGCGGCGGAGAGCTCCTTCTTGGCGTTCTCGGCGGCCTCCTTCAGACGCTGCAGGGCCATGGGGTCCTGACGCAGGTCGACGCCGTTCTCCTGCTGGAACTTGTCGGCCATCCAGTCGATGACGCGCTGATCCCAGTCGTCGCCGCCCAGGTGGTTGTCGCCCGAGGTGGACAGAACCTCAAACACGCCGTCGGCGAGGTCGAGGATGGAGACGTCGAAGGTGCCGCCGCCCAGGTCGAAGACCAGAATGCGCTGGTCGGTGCCCTGCTTGTCCAGGCCATAGGCCAGAGCAGCAGCGGTCGGCTCGTTGACGATACGCTTGACGTTGAGGCCGGCGATCTTACCGGCATCCTTGGTGGCCTGACGCTGGGCGTCGTTGAAGTAGGCCGGGACGGTGATGACGGCGTCGGTGACGGTCTCGCCCAGATACTTCTCGGCGTCGGCCTTCATCTTTGCGAGCGTCATGGCGCTCACCTGCTCGGCGGTGTAGTCCTTGCCCTCGATGTCGACGACGGCACGGCCGCCCTGGCCCTCCTTGACCTCATACGGCACGGTCTTGATCTCGGAGGTGCACTCGGAGTACTTGCGGCCCATGAAGCGCTTGATGGAGAACACGGTGTTCTTGGGGTTGGTGACAGCCTGGTTCTTAGCGGCCTTACCCACAACGCGGTCGCCGTCGGCACGGAAGCCCACGACGGACGGGGTGGTGCGGTCGCCCTCGGCGTTCACGATAATGGTCGGAGAACCGCCCTCGAGAACGGCCATGGCGGAGTTAGTAGTACCAAGGTCGATACCAAGAATCTTACTCATTAGAAATTCCCTCTCTCTTTTGCGTTCGCGTCGCCTCGACGGTCTGTCGCGCGGCGCTTCGGCTTGTCTTTCAGGATGTAGTGTATCCCCTTATGGGCTGGAATATACAAAATCTAAGTCAATTCATATAAGATTTCTTATTGCTGAGAGTTTAGGTTCTTAAATGCGCAGGTAGATGCGCTGATTGAGTTCTCGGCAGATCTATTGAGATCTATGTAGAGTTGACTGAGGTTTGCGTCCGGGGGTGCCTGGGGGCCGTCTTGCGGCAAGCGCATCCCGGTTTGAGCGTGGATTCCGGGTCGCAGTTTCCGTCTGAAGGCTCAACCGGAAACCGTATCCCGTTTTGAGAGCTGATACCGGGTCGCAGTTTCCGCTAGCGGGCCCAACCGGAAACTGCGACCCGGTTTTCGGCCAAATAACGGGATGCCCTTTCCGCAGGCGCGCTCAATAGGTCAATATTACAAGTCACCTATAGCTAACATTTGCGCAGCTCAACGGCCCCACCTGCGCGTTTTTTAGTAAACCTTGGCATACTCGGCGAACGGTATGAAGATGCCGGCCAGAGGGTATTGCAAACGGTCGCTCCCGTGGTATGTTTTTGCCCGAATCAAACCGACGCGCATCGCCTGTAGCGTCGGTCAACAGAGAGGAAACTACCATGGCTCATCCCGTAATTGATGCCGACGAGTGCATCGCTTGTGGCGTTTGCGTCGACTCCTGCCCCGCTGGCGTTCTGGAGCTCCAGGACGTCGCTACCGTCGCCGACGAGGACTCCTGCGTCGCCTGTGGCGCTTGCCAGGACGCTTGCCCCGCTGGCGCGATCACCGAGATCGTCGAGGAGTAACAACTCCCCCACTTGCACACTCAAAAGTACACCGTGCACAAAAAAGGAGGCTTCCGCATCGCCGCGGAGGCCTCCTTTTGTTTGTACAGGCAGCTAATTGGGGACGGGGCTACCTTGGCAGTTGCGGTGGAATAGTTCCTGGCTCATTGCTTAGGTGCCGATTGTAGGAACTATTTCACCGCAACTTATATAGACAGTATCGGGTTAGGACAAATCATCCTCGTAGGGCATTAAATCGGCAAGGTAGCCCTTCTCCTTGAGTATGGCCTCGATCTCGTCGAGGGTCTGCTCGTCCTCCGCCGCGATGCGATGGAAGTGGTAGCCGCTCGTCACCGTTAGTAGTGGAAAGCTCTTGCCGCTCTCGATATCGTGCAGGTAGCGCTCAACATCGCGACGATTGCGGATGTCCAGGTCGGCCGTGATCTTGCCGTACACACGATGGTTGACGATCACGTTGAGCACGGCGCCACCCGCGTCGACGATACTCGTAAGCTCGTCGCCCGCCTGCTCCACGCCGTGGCGCACCTTAACAAGACGCGTGGGCACGGCGGGGCTACTCGCGGCTTCCTGCAGCACGTAGCCGCGGTTGGTCGCCACGATATCGTGCCCATCGGCACGCAACAGGGCAATATCCTGAACCACGACCTGACGGCTCACGCCAACCTCGCGGGCAAGTGCGCTGCCCGAAACGGGCTCCTTGGCTCCTTCGAGCACGCCCATGATGGCACGGCGACGCTCGCGGGCGTTCATTATTTACCGTCCAGCAGACGCAGGTGCTTAAGCGAGAGGTCGAGGATCGGCGCAGAGTGCGTCAGGGCGCCCGAGCTAATATAGTCGACACCCAGATCGGCCAGGGCGCGAATGTTGCTGGCGTCCACGTTGCCCGAGCACTCGGTCTTGGCGCGGCCATCGATAAGCTCAATCGCGGCAGCCATGTCGTCGTGGGTCATGTTGTCGAACATGATGATGTCGGCGCCGGCTTCCACGGCCTCGCGCACCATGTCCAGGTTCTCGCACTCGATCTCGACCGTCGTGGTAAACGATGCATGGGCGCGCGCCATCTCGATCGCACGCATCACGCCGCCGGCGGCGTCGATGTGGTTGTCCTTGAGCATGACGGCCGTCGACAGGTTGTAACGGTGGTTGCTGCCGCCGCCGATCTCGACCGCGGCCTTCTCGAAGACGCGCATGCCCGGCGTGGTCTTGCGCGTGTCGACGAGCACGGTCTTGGTTCCCTCGAGCGCCGCGGCCATGCTGTGCGTGTAGGTAGCGATGCCGCTCATGCGCTGCAGGTAGTTGAGCGCCACGCGCTCACCCGAAAGCAGCACGCGCGCATCGCCCCGCACCTGACCCACATGGTCGCCGGCGTGCACCTCCTCGCCATCGGCAACGTCGAGCAGCACCGAGCTCTGCGAATCCAGCAGCTCAAAGGTACGGGCAAACACATCCAAGCCGGCGATGATGCCGTCGGCCTTGGCGATAAGCTCCACCGTGGCGGGACGCGCCGTGGGGCACACGCTCGCCGTGCTCACGTCCTCAAACGTAATGTCCTCGCGCAGAGCCTGTAAAATCAGATCATCGACGACGAGCTTCATGGTAATGGGATTCATGGTCTACTCCTCTGCGGCCTGCGTGCCGGCGGCACGGGCCAAATCATCGATTGCAAGGGTATCGGAACTCAGGGCGCGATGGCGTCCATCGAGCGCGGGCTCGCCCGCCTGCTCCACGGCCAGCGACTCGCCGGTGCGCATGTACCACGCGGCGCGACGACCCCAGACCAGCGCCTCGAGCAGACTATTTGATGCAAGGCGATTCTTGCCGTGAACGCCGTTGCAAGCCGTCTCGCCCGCAGCGTAGAGCTCGGGCATCGAAGTGCGGCCGTCCTTATCGACCCATACGCCGCCCATAAAGTAGTGCTGCGTGGGCGTAACGGGGATGGGCTCGTCCAAGATGTCGCGACCGTCCTCAAGGCAGCGCGCGCGAATGTTGGCAAAGTGCCCAGTCACCACGTCGCGCTCGACGGGGGCAAAGCTCAGCCACTCGTGCTCGGTGCCGTCCTGCTTCATCTGCTCGCGGATGGCGGCAGCGACAACGTCGCGCGGCTGCAACTCGTCGGTAAAACGCTCGCCGGCGGCATTGAGCAGAATCGCGCCCTCACCGCGGCAGCTCTCGCTGATCAGGAACGTACGGCCTGGCTGCGGCGAGAACAGGCCCGTGGGATGGATCTGCACGTAGTCCAGGTGCTCCATCTTAATGCCGTGCTCCTGCGCGATGTAGCAGGCGTCGCCCGTGAGCTGCGGGTAGTTGGTCGAATGGTCGTATACGCCACCGATGCCGCCCGTCGCCCACAGCGTATGGCGGGCATGGATCTTAAACGGCTTACCGACATGCACGCCCTCAGCGGCATTTGCCAGCTCGTCGGCGGGGCGAGCTGAATCGTCCTCGTCCACGGCAACAGCGACGACACCAGTGCACACCGTGGCCCCATCGCGCTCTGCCGTCAGGATGTCGGTCATGGCAACGTGTTCGAGAATCTGCACGTTATCCAGCTTGCGGACGGCCTGAAGCAGCTTGGTCGTAATCTCCTTGCCCGTAATGTCGGCATGGAAGGCAATGCGCGGACGGCTGTGCGCGCCCTCGCGGGTAAAGTCGAGGCCGCCATCGGCCTTGCGCTCAAAATCCACGCCCATCGCTAGCAGGTCGTTGATGACCGAGCGGCTCGAGCGGATCATGATGTCGACGCTCTCGCGGCGGTTCTCGTAATGGCCGGCGTGCATGGTGTCCTCAAAGAAGGCATCGTAGTCCGAGCCCTCGGGCAGCACGCAGATGCCGCCCTGCGCGAGCATCGAATCGCACTCGTCGACCGCGCCCTTGGAGAGCATGATCACGCGCGTGCTCGTCGGCAGGTTGAGCGCCGCGTACAGGCCCGCTACGCCGCAGCCGGCAATGACGACGTCGCACTCCATATCGGGGTATTGCTTGGTTTCCACAGGAATCCTCTCCCTTGAATGTGACATAAGAAACCGTCCCTCATGCCACATTGTTCTAGCGTGCTGCGTACTCGAGCATGCGGTCGAGCGTAAGTTTGGCCTGGTCGGCAGCCTCGTCCGACACGCCGATCTGCACCTCGCCCTCACCCGTCTCCAGGCAGCGCACGAGCTTTTCGAGCGTGATGAGATCCATGTTGACGCAGGTGGGCTGCACCGCGGGGAAGTAGAACTTCTTACCGGTGCCCTGGCAGCGGCGCTCGAGCTCGTAGAGCACACCGCGGACCGTCACGATAATGAACTCGCTCGCGTCGGACTCCTCGGCATACTTGATGATGCCGGCGGTGGAGCCGATGTAGTCGGCCTCAGCCAGGACGTCAGCCTTGCACTCAGGATGCGCCAGCACGAGCGCGTCGGGGTGGGCCTCCGTCGCGTCAACGATCTGCTCGACGGTGATGATGTGATGGCGCGGGCAGTAGCCGTTGTTGAGGATGACGTGCTTTTGGGGCACCTGCTCGGCTACGAAGCGGCCCAGGTTCTGGTCGGGAATGAACAAGATGTGCTGCTGCGGCAGCTCGGAGACGATCTTGACGGCGTTTGAGCTGGTAACGCACACGTCACTCCAGCTCTTGATCTCGACCGTGGAGTTGACGTAGCAGACCACGGCCAGGTCGTCGCCGTACTCGGCGCGCGCCGCATCGACCGTCTCGCGCTTGACCATGTGCGCCATGGGACAGTCCGCGCCCGGCTCGGGCAGCAGCACGGTCTTGGTGGGATTGAGCAGCTTGGCGCTCTCGCCCATAAACTCCACGCCGCACAGCACGATGGTCTGCTGCGGCAGGCTCTTGGCAAGCTTTGCCAGGTAGAAGCTGTCGCCGACGTAATCGGCCACAGCCTGAACCTCGGGCGCCACGTAATAGTGCGCCAGGATCACCGCGTCGCGTTGGGTTTTAAGTTGCTGAATGGCCTCGACGAGCTCTGCGGGCACCAGTGCCGCGCGCTCCGTTGCCGTCGTTGCCGATGCTAGGCCGGCCGCGATATCGCGTGCAAGCTCCGACGCATCCATGTTCGCGCTCTGTGCCATCAAGGCCCCTCTCTTTTGGCGAATCTTGGGGCTTTAGTATGACACCTAGGTTTACAGCTGACAAGACAGCTGTAAACCTAGGTGTAAAGTTGAAATAAAGATTCAATCATGCGGCAGGTCCATTTTCGAACTGGCAAGCTGAGGACAGCCGAAAATGGACCCGCCCCATGATTCGGGCAGCCCGTTTTGTCCTGGACCAAGGGGCAGTGGTCAAAAAGGGCCAAATATGAGTACTGTCACCAAATTAGTAGCATCGATTTTCCGGTCCAGAGCAGCAAAATCGCCTTGTTTGGAGCCCGATCGCGACTCTGAAGAACGAAAATCGATGCACTTTTGGCCTCTGGCACCGATTTTTGAGGCCATTTGGCTGCCACCAAACTGGTAACAGTACTCATATTTGGCCCTTTTTGACCACCGGGTTTCCGGCAGGCCCCAAAAGCGGGCCCGAATCGCTCGATCCGGGCCCGCTGGGGGGTAGCGAGCACAATCGAGGTGTAAGAAGCAAGAGAGGGCCATCGCCTAGAATCGTCAGCGCCTAGATATTCAACGAGAGGAAAGACAATGGTCCGCAGCGACATGCTACCCCAGCCGGACCGGGGGCTCGGCCTCGACCGGCCCCAGACCGAGGCATTTCACCGACGAGTTCAAGAGGAAGATAGTCGATCTCCACAACGCCGGAAAGCCCAGGCGCGAGGCCATGGACGAGTGCGACCTCGACAAGAGCACCGTGGAGAGGCGGGTCAAGTCGATAAACGAGACCGGCTCGCCGCGCGCCGCCGACAACCGCACGCCCGAGTAGAACCGGATCCTGGAGCCCGAGCGCGAGAACCGCAGGCTCCGGATGGAGGTCAACGTCTTAAGACGAGCGGCGCCAGCATACGCTCGGAAGTCAGGGCCATGGCGGCCAACGGGGGGCCGCTGCCCCATATCGGCGCAGCGCTGGCATCGAGGCCTTCTGACCTGTGTCAAGATTTCGGACACGCATGCTCGAGAAATCAAGCGGCCATAGGCATGGCCTCGAGCTTGGGCTCGGTTCTCTCGAAGAAGGCCGCCATGGCCTCGGCCGGCACCTTGTAGCCGATCGTCGAGCGGGGCCTTCGGCGGTTGTAGTACGCCTCGATGAACTCGACCACCGCGTGCTTGGCGGAATCCCTGGTCGGGAAGCTGCGCCTGTAGTACATCTCGTTCTTCAGCGTGGCGAGGAACGACTCGGCCACCGCGTTGTCGTGGCAGTTGCCGGCGCGGCTGCAGGACAGCCGCACGTCGTTGTCGCGCGCCCATTCGGCCAGAAGCCTGCTGGTGTACTGGGCGCCGCGGTCGGCGTGGAATATCGCGTTGCCGGCCACGTAGCCGCGCGATTTGGCCGACGCCAGCGCCGAAACCACGATGTCGGCGGTCATGCGCTCGGAGAGCGACCAGCCCACCACCATGCGGGTGTTGAGGTCGATGACCGTCGACAGGTACAGCCATCCCTCGCCGGTGCGCAGGTAGGTGATGTCGCCCACGAGCTTGCAGGTTGGAACGGGACTGGTGAAGTCGCGGCGCACCAGGTCGGGCCGGGGCCTGGCCTTCGGGTCGGGGATGGTGGTGCGCTTCCTGGCGTTGGGCGTGCAGCCGCGTATTCCCAGCTCGCGCATCAGCTTGCGCACCCTGTACAGGGTCAATCCGGAGAACTCGCCGGGCAGGAAGCATTTCACGAACCGGAAGCCGAACCTGCGGTCCGACTCCAGCCACACGCGCCGGACCGCCTCGCGCTCGGCCGACCAGTCTTCTCGCGGGCAGCCGTTGGAGAGCCACGAGTAGAAGCCCGATCGGCTCACGCCGAGCACGCGGGCCATCATTTTCACCGGGAATTCGGCCTTCTCCGCCAACATCATCCGGTAGCATGCGGCTACGCCTGGCTTTTGGCGAAGAAGGCCGCGGCTTTTTTCAAGAAGGCGTTCTCCATCTCGAGCTCGCGTATGCGCCTTTTCGCCTCGCGAAGCTCGCGGTCCTCGGCCTTGGGGTCGGGCCCGCCGGCAAGCTCGCGCCGGCGGCTCTGCACCCACTTGTTCACGGTCTTGGAATTCAGGCCCAGTTCTGCGCAGCATTCCGTTATCGGCCTGCCCGTCGAGATGATGTAGTCGGCGGTCTCGCGCCTGAACTCGTCGGTGTACTTGGCGGCTGGGTTGGACATAGCATACCGTCCTCTCGGTCGTCGATGAATGCATTCTAAAGGATTGGGCCTCTAGCATGCGTGTCCGAAAAGACGATACAGGTCAGACAACCCAATCAGACGTCGTCTCGAGCACGTCCTCTGCACGGTCGAGCGTGCTTCTGGCCTTGGCACCCTGTTTGAACCACGAGCGCAGGTCCTCGAGCGTGCTGCCCGCTGCGTACACCTTGATTTTGCGACCGCCTTTCGTGGTCACCGTGCAACGGTCGCCGCTCTCGCTATCCTCGTGCGCCGTGACCTTCTTGAGATAATCGCGGCGGAACGCCACGACGCGGGCGTTGCTGATCTCGATGAACCAATCGTCGTCGACAAGCGAGGTGCCCGTGGCACCTCGGCTCGCCATCTCCTCGGCGAAGGAGAAACCGAGTTCGCGCTCCTGTCTGCCGATCTCGTAGATACCACGGGCGGGCATGCTGAGCATGAGCAGAGGCAGGAGTCCCCCTATGAACAGGAAGAGGCATGGGACGAGCAGGAGCAGACGAGCACCGGCGTCGGTGAAAACAGCCATGAAGGCGATCACGAGCGAGAAGACGAGCGCCATACCGTTGAAAACAATCGTCAACGGCTTGATGGCAGACCAACACAGACCCGCCTTGGTCATCGGGCCGTCAACAGCGTCCGAGACCTCGATGCCCTCTTCCTCCAGACGGGCGAGGAGGTTGAGCGAGCACACCCCCTCGAGGCTTATCGAGCAGAACTTCCGGTCGCCCTCGAACAGGTCGATCCTCATCATCTGCGTGTGAAGCGTTGCACGGGTGATGTTGCCAAACGTCGTCTCCTTGCGGATGCCGAAGGCGTTACGCGAGAGAATTCGCTCACCGTCCACGTCGATGCGCGGGATGCTCAGCAGGGCCCAGATGGCCATGCCCGCGAGCGCCATGGCGTGACCGAACCACACAAGTTCGTGGTCCCACTCGCCCAACGAGACGCCCTGCCAGACGTAGACACCCAGCATGAGCAGTTCGAACGCGACGGCGCAGCAGGCGATGATCGTGCGAATGGCAGCGGGCATGCGCACCGTGAAGCGATCGAGGCTGTCCGTCGCCTCACTGCGCTCGCGCGCGCCGCGACGGGCGACCCATGCAGTGAGCGGACCGACGATGAACACCACCATCGCCACGCGCAGGAACGATTCGAGTATGTCGCCCATATTAACCACCATCCCAATAGAAAACGTGAATTTGGGAGACTATAGCAGAGCGAAGCGATCTGCACGGCATCGTCCGGGTGTTTTCGGCATACGGTGGAAGCTGGTGGGGGTCGGCGCCGTAACCGGATGCGCATTCGGCCTCGCCAATGCCGTCGGCGGCGAGCTTTTCGCCCGACAGGCCTATCCACTCGTCGTGCATCTGCCGCTTGTCGTCTACCTGTGCGTACGCTATCGCCTGAGTCCGCTGCTCGCCATCCTGGGCGTTACCAGTGCCTACCTGAGCTGCCAGTTTAGCAACTGGATGGGCATCGCCGCATTCGCTGCCACCGATTCGCAAATCGCATATTACGCGGCGCGCATCATCACGACGCTCGGCGTCTTTGCGATCTTGCTGCATTGGGCCAGAGACATCGGTCCGCGCCTGGCGGCCAAAAGCCCCACCGAGTTGGAGATTCTGCTCATCCTGCCGCTCGTCTACTACATCTTCGACTACGCCACCAACGTCTATACCACGCTCTTCCACTCGGGCTCGGTAGTAACCGTTGAGTTTTTGGCGTTCGCCCTCTGCGCGTTCTACCTTATGTTTCTTGCCGTCTACCTTCGCGAATACGAGGCAAAGGAAATCGCCGAGCGCGAGCGCTGGATGCTCGCGACCCGCGACAGCGCGGCCATCAAAGAGCTCGAAGCCTGGCGCCAGTCCGGACGCGAGCTCTCGGTTCTCCGTCACGACATGCGCCACTACCTGCGCGGTCTAGCGGCCCTGATCGAAGAGGGTCACACCGATGAGGCACTCGAGCGCATCGACGCGCTCTGCGAGACCAACGACCGCACCGCCGTGCGCCGCTACTGCGCCAACGAAACGGTCAACATTGCGCTCTCGTCGCTTTCCGCGGACATCAACGCGCACGGCATCACCGCCGACCTGCACGCCGCCGTGCCCGAAACCGTCCACGTGGGCGATGTCGATCTATTCAGTGTGGTATCGAACGCCCTGGACAATGCCATCGCCGCGGCGAGCGCCGCCCCCGAAGGCAAGCGGTTTGTCGACCTGGACCTTCGCTACGAAGACGGTCAGCTTCTATTGCTGGTTTCCAACACGTTTGGCCGTGCGCCGCACATGGTCGACGGCATGCCCGTGACTCAGCACACTGGGCACGGCTTTGGCACCAAGAGCATTATGCTTGCCGTCGAGCGCATGAACGGCAACTGCCAGTTCCGCATTAACGGCGACCGGTTTGAGCTGCGCGCCGTGATGTAGGGGCTGCCGCCAACCTCGCTACAGCGGCGCGGCCGCCGGAGTCAGCTGCTTGATGTAGGCCCACATGCGCTGCTTGGCGGCTTTGTCGGTGAGTGCCGCCTCAAAGCCATCGAGCGCGAGCACGCGGCGGCCCTGCACATGGGCGACCAGGCCAGGCTTGAGCATGGCGGTGTCGAAGTCATCAATCGCCACGAGCATGTCGGCGTAGGTTTCGCGCATGACATCGGCCGCGCTGTTATCGAGCAGCAGCACCGCCTCGGGATCCAGAGCCTCAAGCGCCTCGCGGAACAGCTCGCACGGCAGAGTCTCGCCCACCGCGACCGCTCCGTCGCCTGCGCCGGCGACGCTTGCCAGCACGCAAAAATCCTCGGGCGCGTAGCCGATGGCCCCAAGCGCCTTGCGCAGCGCAGCACCGTCCGGACCGGCAGCCAGCTCGCCGCCCGAACGCTCGGCCTCGTCCAAATCGCCTTTGACCAGCACGATCGGCGAGCACGCGTTGCCCACGATGCGCACGCCACGGACCGCAAGCGATGTGAGCTCCTGCTCGGCCGCCTGGGCGATGGCTTCTTTTTTCTGGCTTTGTGACGTGGACATGCGCTCTCCAATCGTTTGCGTGCCCACCATTATATAAAAGAGCTGCCCGCGAGTGGTTGCTTTGCGGGCGGCTGGGTATAAGCACGGTCGTACTGAGTTTTACGCGGCCGAGCCGCGTCGCATTATGGAGGTCACCATGGCTGACATTAATCAGATTACCCCCGAGAACTTCGATTCCATCGTTAACGACAGCCTGCCCGTGCTGGTCGATTTTTGGGCACCGTGGTGCGGGCCCTGTCGATCCCTCTCGCCCATCGTTGACGAGGTTGCCGACGAGCTGGCGGGCAAGCTTGCCGTTGCCAAATGCAACGTCGACGACAACCAGGACCTAGCCATGAAGTATGGCGTCATGAGCATCCCCACGCTGATTGTGTTTAAGAACGGCGAGGAGATCGACCGCTCGGTCGGCGCTCTGCCCAAGGCGAGGCTGCAGGCGCTGCTGGAGAAGCATCTGTAATACGCTTGTTACTTACCCGCCGTCCATGAGCGCTTTTGCACCGCTCGCCGGACTTCTGGATGCACCGAGTGCAACCACGGATAGTATGGTAGTCACAAACAGCCCCCAGTGAACGGGTGCGGGTCGCACAGACTCGCACCCGTTTTCTTATGCAGCTGCGCGCAGAGCGGGCGTAGTAAAATCTGAACCACTGAACTGCCCCATACAAAAGGAGATTTCCCATGCATGATGTTGGAATGAACATGAGCCAGCTTGCCATGAGCGTCAAGCAGGTCGACGACACCATCGAGCTCGCCCACGAATGGAGCCATCAGTTGCTGCATGCGACCGAAAATTTTGACATGGAGCGCATCGGCGCCAAGCTCGAGGCGGCCATGGCCGCGTTGCACGAGGCGCATGACGCGCTCGAGGGCTACGAGGAAGCCATCGAGGCCGACCACAACTCCGTCGGCTCCGTGAAGCTGGTGTAAGGTGGCCGAACACGAGCACGGCTGCGGGTACGAGCACGAGCATCCGCACGGGGCGGACGGTGACGCGGGCTGCCACTGTAGTGGCTCCGGCTCCGAGCTGGTCCGTTTTTCGGTTACCGCACCGGACGACCTGCTGCGCCGTTTCGACGAACAGATCGCGCGCCGCGGCGACGTGGCCAACCGCTCCGAGGCCGTGCGCGACCTGATTCGCGCCTCGATCGCCAAGGAGCAGATGCGCACGCCCGATGAGCATGTTATCGGGTCGCTCACCATGATCTACGACCACCATACCGGCGATCTGACGCGCCGTCTGGACGAAGTGCAGCACGACTACACCGACGAGATCGTATCGACCATGCACGTGCATCTGGATCACCACAACTGCTTGGAGATTCTGGCGCTCAAGGGTCGCGGCGAGCGCGTCTACGAACTAGCCGACCGCCTGCTGGGCCTGCGCGGCGTTAAGCACGGCGAGCTCACGTGCGCCGCCACCAAGCAGAGCCTGGGGCTGTAGCGCACCTGTCCCTATTTGGTCGGTTTTGATGAGGGGTGTCGCATGCGGCATGTGCATATTCATGTAACGGGCATTGTGCAGGGCGTTGGCATGCGGCCGTTTGTGTATCGCGAGGCCATGGCGCATGGCATTTGCGGATGGGTGCTCAACGCGGGCGACGGCGTGCATATCGAAGCGCATGCTCTGGCCGGTGCGCTCGATGCTTTTGTTGCCGCGCTTTCTGAGCATGCGCCTGCGGCAGCCCGCGTAGAGCATGTCGAGGTTGTGGACCTGGCAGCCAACGGTTGGGATGCCGCCAATGAAGAGGGTTTTCGCATCGTAGCATCGCAGGACCAGACCGCGCACACGACGCTCGTCTCGCCCGATATCGCCACCTGCGACGATTGCCTGCGCGAGCTGTTCGATCCCGCCGACCGACGCTATCACTACCCCTTTATCAACTGCACTAACTGCGGCCCACGCTTTACCATCATCCGATCGCTGCCTTATGACCGAGCGGCTACCTCGATGGACCGTTTTCCCATGTGCCCTGAGTGCGCCGCGGAGTATGCCAATCCGCTCGACCGTCGCTTTCACGCGCAGCCCGATGCCTGCTTTGATTGCGGGCCGCATATTACTTGGCGCGAGGCTGTGAACGGCGATGCGTGCGGGAATTCGTCCGCGACACCGGCCGTCGGCACCACACGCGAGGCCAGCGACGCTATCATCGAGCGCTGCGTCGAGCTGCTGGCCGGTGGCGGTATCGTCGCTATCAAGGGACTGGGCGGATTTCACTTGGCTTGCGCCGCCTCCAACGAGCAGGCGGTAGCCGAGCTTCGCCGCCGCAAACGCCGCAGCAACAAGCCGCTTGCCGTTATGGTACGCGACCTTGCCGACGTTGAACGCCTGTGCCATGTCAACGACGTTGAGCGCGGCTTGCTGGCCGGCAGCATTCGCCCCATTGTGCTGCTGCGCCGGCGTGCTGTTTGCGGGAGCGACGGCGATTCTCCCGACGCCCTCGTACTCGCACCGTCCGTCGCGCACGACCTGCCCGAGCTTGGCGTTATGCTCCCCTACACCCCGCTTCAGCATCTGTTGCTTGCCGCGGCAGAAGCCCGCGGTATGCACGCGCTCGTCATGACCAGCGGAAACCTGAGCGAAGAGCCCATCGAGACCGACGACGACCTTGCCTGGGAACACCTCGTTGCCGCCGGCATCGCCGATGCGTTGCTCGGCAACGACCGCGCGATCCTCTCGCGCTACGACGACTCTGTAGTGCGCGTGGTCGACGGCACCGTTATGCCCGTGCGCCGCGCTCGCGGATATGCACCCCAGCCGCTGCCGTTTCCGGCGCTCGACGGCACTCCGTCCTGCGTGCTCGCCTGTGGGCCACAACAAAAGGCCACGATTGCGCTCACGCGCGAAGGGACGAACGGCGAGGCAACCTGTTTTGTGTCGCAGCATATCGGCGATGTTGAAAACGGCGGGACCTTCGATGCCTGGAACGCCGCGCGCACGCGCTTGGAAGATCTCTTTGACTTGGCGCCCGCCGCCTTGGCCTGCGATTTACACCCCAGCTATCTATCGGGCCAGTGGGCGCGCGAACAGGCGCGAAAATGCAATCTGCCGCTCGTCGAGGTGCAGCACCATCATGCGCATATCGCGAGCGTAATGGCCGAGGCTATCGCCGCGGGCCAGCTTACAACCGACGCGCGCGTCCTTGGCATCGCCTTTGACGGCACCGGCGCCGGTACCGATGGGACCATTTGGGGCGGCGAGTTTCTTGTTGCCAGCCTTGGCGGCTTTGAGCGCGCCGCGCATTTGCGCACCTGGGCGCTCCCCGGCGGGGCGGCCTCCGTGCGCGACGCCCGCCGCAACGCCTTTGCCCTGCTCAGTGAGCTCGGCCTGCTCGAGCACCCAGGCGCCGCTCGGCTTTTGGACAGCCTCGACGAGCAAACGCGCAGCGTGACAGCCACCATGATCGAGCGCGGCATCAACAGCCCGCATACCAGCAGCATGGGGCGTCTCTTTGATGCCGCGGCAGCAATTCTGGGCATCTGCGACAAGGCAACCTACGAGGGCGAACCCGCCATAGAACTCGAAGCCGCCGCCTGGCGCGCGCTTGACGGCGAAATCAGCCGTTTCGCTGGCAATCAGGTGGGCGTATCGGCATCCGTCTCAACGTCGCTGGACAGTTTGTTCAGATACGTATTAACTACTAACCCCCTAACTGGCATTTTTGCCTCAGATTTTGACAAAAAAGGCTCTCCGGACACCCTATTTACAGCAAGCGCACCCGGCACAGGCCCCAAATCGACCCATTTTGAGTCCTCACAGACGACTTTTGCCACCCAGAGCCGCTCTAAAAAATACGTATCTGAACTAACTGTCCAGGCTGCCTCGGACAGTCCTTTCGTTCTGGACCCCAAGCCACTTTTTGAGGCACTTTTGAGCAGAATCGAGACTGGAGAATCCGCAAACCGGCTCGCGCTCGGGTTCCACATCGCCATCGCACACTCTTCGGCACGAATTGCACGCGAAATCTGCGCGTGCGAGGGCATCGATACCGTCGCGCTCTCGGGCGGCGTGTTCATGAACCGACTTTTGCTTCAGCTCCTCACCCGCAAGCTTAAAGACGCAGGCCTTACGGTCTTGGTTCCCCAAACCGTGCCCGTTAACGACGGCTGCATCGCCTACGGTCAGGCGGCAGTCGCACGCGCCCGCCTCGCGCAGGTCGCACCGCAATAGGCTGTTTGGCCAACCCGTGCGCCGCCGTCTCACAGGTGTAACGCGTTTGCTCGTGACTCCCGCGAGCGCTACCATCATTTGATGGGTAATTAGGCGCCTATCCAGCGCAAAACGTATAAAAGGGGAACATTATGTGCCTTGCCGTTCCCGGTAAAGTGGTCAAACGCGACGACGACCTTAAAGCGACCGTCGACATGATGGGCATTGAGCGCCCCGTTTCGCTGCGCCTCGTGCCGACGGCGCAGGTAGGCGATTATGTTCTCGTGCATGCCGGTTTTGGCATCCAGATCGTCGACGAGCAGGAGGCGCAGGAGACGCTCGGCCTGGTCAACACCATGACCGAACTGGTCGAAGAAGACCAACTGGCCAGCAACCCGGCCGAGGCATACTAGTGGCGGCCGGACAGCCGGCTCGCTCCGGTATCGACTTTTCGGCATTTCGCGATCCCAAGCTGGCTCGCGAGCTCATCGAGCGCATTCATGGGCTTGTCGGCGACCGCGCCATCAACCTTATGGAAGTCTGCGGCACGCATACCGTGAGCATCGGGCGCTACGGCTTTCGCTCCATTATGCCTGCCGGGCTCAAACTGCTGAGCGGTCCGGGTTGCCCCGTCTGCGTTACCGCCAACCGCGATATCGACCATGCAATCGCGCTCGCCAAGATGGACGGCGCCATCATCACCACCTTTGGCGACATGATGCGCGTGCCCGGGTCGTCTACCTCGCTCGCCGCGCAAAAGGCGTCGGGGCGCGATATTCGCATTGTGTACTCCCCGCTCGATGCACTCGATATCGCCGAACACAACCCCGATCGCCCGGTCATCTTTATGGGCGTCGGCTTTGAGACCACGACACCCACCATCGCCGCCGCCATCCTGGAGGCAGACGCGCGCGGGCTGCAGAACTTCTCGGTCTACTGTGCCCATAAGACCACGCCGCCGGCGCTGCGCGCGATTGCTAACGATCCCGAGACCACCATCGACGGCTTTATCCTTCCGGGGCACGTCGCCACCATCACGGGCCTGGCTCCCTTTGGCTTTTTGGTCGACGAGTTTAAGACCCCGGGCGTGGTCACGGGATTTGAGCCGGTCGATATCCTGCAGGGCATCTGCATGCTAGTCCAAATGGTTGTCGAGAGCAGGCCGGCGATCGACAACGCCTACCGCCGCGGTGTCAATGCGAACGGCAACCCCGTGGCGCGCCAGCTGGTCGAGCAGGTGTTTGAGCCGTGCGACACCACATGGCGCGGGCTGGGGCCGATTGCCAACTCGGGCCTTTCCATCCGCCCCGAGTTCTCGCGCTTTGATGCCCGCACTCGCTTTGACGTGCCCGTTGAGACGACGGTCGAGCCGCGTGGGTGCCGCTGCGGCGACGTGCTGCGCGGGGCCATTACGCCGAGCGACTGCCCTCTGTTCGGCCAAGCTTGTACACCCGAGCATCCCATCGGCCCCTGCATGGTGAGTTCCGAGGGCAGCTGCGCGGCGTACTTTAGATACCGCGACTAGCCCGGACGCCCCCGCGTACCGGCACCACCCACGATTGGAGTTTTCGATATGTCCCGTAATGCCACCGATAGCACTGTCCTGCTGGGCCACGGCTCCGGCGGCCAGATGATGAAGCGCATTATCGATGAGGTCTTTCTGGATGCCTTTGGGTCGCCCGAGCTGCTCGCGGGCAACGATGCCGGCGTCGCTGCGCTGCCCGCAAGCGGGCGAATCGCCATGTCGACCGACAGCTTTGTGGTAACGCCGCAGTTCTTCCCCGGCGGCAATATCGGCCGCCTCGCCGTATGTGGAACCGTCAACGACGTCGCGACCTCGGGCGCCAACGTACGCTACCTCTCATGCGGCTTTATCCTCGAAGAGGGCTATCCCATGGACAAGCTCCGCCAGATCGTTCAGACCATGGCCGAAACGGCACATGAGGCAGGCGTGAAGATTATCACCGGCGACACCAAGGTGGTCGAGCGTGGAGGTGCCGACGGCGTCTACATCAATACCGCCGGCGTGGGCGAGGTGCCCGCAGGCGTGACGCTCAGCGGTGCCAACTGCCGGCCCGGCGACGCCATCCTGGTATCGGGTACGCTAGGCGACCACGGCATCGCCATCATGAGCCAGCGCGAGGGCCTGGCGTTTTCGAGCACCATCGAAAGCGACGCCGCACCGCTCAATCATCTGATTGCCGACGTGCTCGCCGCCGCCCCCGACACCCGCTGCTTCCGCGACCCCACGCGCGGCGGTCTGGCATCCACGCTCAACGAGTTTGCCCAGGCCAGCGGCGTTGCCATGGAGATCGACGAGGATGCTGTGCCCGTGCGCCCCGACGTGCAGGCGGCATGTGCGATGCTCGGCTACGATGTGCTGCAGGTAGCAAACGAGGGCAAGATGGTTGCCGTGGTGCCGGCCGAGCAGGCCGATGCCGCACTGACGGCCATGCGCGCCGCGCGCTACGGCGAAAACGCCGCGATTATCGGTCGCGTGCTGCCGCTTGCCGAGGGCGCCCGTCCCGCCGTGCGCGTGCGCACCGGCTGGGGCTCGACCCGTATCCTCGACATGCTCGTAGGAGAGCAGCTGCCGAGGATTTGCTAGCGGGCGAGCGCCGGCCGGCGCGGCTTCGCTCCGCCACCAGGCCGTCGTCCCGCCCTGCCCGATCCGCTGCCACCCCAAGATTGAGCGAGCCAAATGTTCACCCTGGAAATGAGCGGGGCACACGTGCGGCAGAGAGCATGTAAATCGACGAATGCATTTCCCCCAAATATCAAATAGCCCCGCGACCGGGCTGAAATCGGTCGCGGGGCTTTGCATTTTCAAGCTTTGCTGTTGTCTACGCTCTGAACTTTGGATACGTCAGCAGCATGAGCGCGACGCTCACGCCCAGCTGCATGAGAATCTGGCGCACGTCGCCGGCACCTCCTAACGCCGCGGCGCGAACCAGATTGGCGACGCCGAGTGGCATGCCGCCGCCAAACCAGAGCGAAAGACCTAGCAGCACCTTGTCACCCATATCAGGCTCAAAGGGCACCGAGGCCACCACCGCCCGATACGCTCGCACCTCAAGGAAGATCAACGCCACGATGAGCAGCAAGGTAACGAGCATCGACGCGATCGATGCAGAGGACGCCGCAGAGCCCGTAAGCTCGCCCACAGTCGCATCCATAAGTAGAACGCCCACCGCATAAATCAGTGACATGACCCCCAGGGTCGTAAGCGCCGAACGCGCCCCAACGCGCCCCGCGCCCCTAGCGCCAACGTTTCTTGCCGTCATCGTTAACCTCCCTAAGCAAAGGGCCCGCCGGCGCGCACCGGCGGGCCAATCTTTCTGGAGCCAGCCCACCTTGGGTGGCCCAAAGCGCATCGGCGCGGCTTTTGCCCGCCTACTCCCCGCAGCCACTCTCGACAAGCGCCACGAGGGCATCGACGGCGGCCGCCTCGTCGGCGCCGTCGGCCGCAATCACAATCTCGCAACCGCAGATCATCCCCAGGCTCATGACCATCAAGATAGACTTGGCGTCCTTGGCGTCTCCGCCCACCTTGCCAACGGTGATCGAGCTCTCGTACTTGCTTGCCTCCTGCACAAACAGCGACGCAGGACGCGCGTGGATACCGCTCGGATTCTTGACGACCGTCGTCTTGGAAACCATCTCTGCTCCTTACTCCACCACGATGTTGTCGGTTGCGGTATCGGCACCATTGCTAGCGATAAGTTTCTTATAGTAGAAGAAGCTCTTCTTCTTACCGCGTTTGCCGGTGCCGTTGCCGTGGTCGTCCTGGTCGACCGAGATCTGGCCGTAGCGCTTGGTCATCTCGGAGGTGCCGGAGCTGATCAGGTCGATAGGGCCCCACCAGGCGTAACCAAAGACGTCGACACCGTCGAGAATCGCCTGGTGCATCTGCTCGACGTGCTCCTTCATATACTCGATGTGCGCGTCGTCGTCGCAGAAGCCGTTCTCATCGCGGTTCTCGGTCATGCCGTTACCATTCTCGGCGATGAAGATCGGTAGGTGGTAGCGATCGTAGATGTGGTTGAGCGTGATGCGGAATCCCACGGGATCGATCGGCCAGCCCCACTCGGTCATCTCGAGGTATTGGTTCTTGATCTCGGTAACCAGCTTGCCGCTCGGCTCGGGGGAAATTTTGCCCTTGTAGCGCATGATGTAGGTCATGTAGTAGCTGATGGAGATGTAGTCAACCACGCCGGCCTTGAGGGTTTCGAGGTCGCCGTCCTCCATCTTGATATCGACGCCGTAGTCGCGTAAGAAACGCTTCACGTAGTAGGGGTACTCGCCCTTGGCCTGGATATCGGTGAAGAACCAGTTGAAGTGGTCCTCAAAAAGCACCTGGAGCTGATCCTCGGGCTTGGAGGTCTCAGCGTAGTTCTCAAGACGGCAGAGCATGTTGCCGATGTGAGCCTCGGGGTCAATCTCGCGCAGTTTGATAACCGCCTTGGCGGAAGCCACGAGCTGGTTGTGAGCGACCTGGAACTTCTCGGGCCAACGGCCGGCATAGGGGTTGGAGCCGTCTTCTTTCTCGTCCCAAATCACGCCGCAGCAGGTGCAGGGGTTGGCGTAGACGTGGTTGATTTCGTTGAAGGTCATCCAATACTTGACCTTGCCCTTGTAGCGGCGGAAAAGCGTCTCAGCATAGTGCTCAAAGGCGTCGACCACGTGACGGCTCGCAAAGCCGTTGTACTCCTCGGCCAGGTGAAGCGGCATATCAAAGTGGTTGAGGGTGACCATGGGCTCGATCCCGTGCTTATGGCACTCGCCAAAGACTTTATCGTAGAAGGCCAGACCCTCCTCGTTGGGCAGGGCGTCGTCGCCGTTGGGGAAGATACGGCTCCAGGAAATGCTCATGCGAAAGACGCCGAAGCCCATCTCGCCCAAAAGCGCAATGTCCTCCTTGTAGGTGTGGTAGAAGTCGATGCCGCGTCGTTTGGGAAAATCATAGGCCATCTCGTCTGCCTTGCGAGCTGCGAGTGACTGTCGCGTAACGGAGTTGAGCGGGCCGCCCTCGACGATGCCCTCGCGGGCGCAGGTCTCGCGGTCGAGCAGAATCACATAGTCGGAGACCGCAGGGCCGCGACCGCCCTCGTCCCATGCGCCCTCGATCTGGTTGGCAGCGGTAGCGCCGCCCCATAGAAAACCCTCGGGAAAAGTCTCACCAAAGTCATAGGTAGAAAGGTCGATCATGGTATGTCCTCATCTCTCTTGGTTGGGTTGGGGATGCGAGCCGCAGGGCGCGACCCGCAATCGGGAGACGCGTTAGCGGGCGGTCAGCGCGCGCACTACGGGCATCATCTTCTTGGCCATGTGCAGCTCGGCGCTGATGGTCATAAGCGTATCCTGGGCGTGCACGAACAGCAGGGAGTACTCGACCTCCTCGCCGCCCGCCTGGCGCTGGATCATCTCGGTCTGCGCTTTGTGCGCCTCAAGGATCTTGGCATCAGCCTCGGCAAGATGCGCGTCTGCCGCATCGAAATCGAACTCCGCCAGGGCATCCATCGCCTTGTCGATGCAGGCGCGGCCGTCGCCAGCGTTGATGATGACGTTCATCGCGACCGCAGGAACGTTGATTGTCTCATCAGCCATCATGGCCTCCTATTCTTGGGTACCGGCCGCCTCCACGGCCGGTACTGAAACATCTGGTAGCAACTAGGCGACGAACTCTGAGTCGCCCGTAGAGGTTTACTCGACAGCAGCTGCGGCAGCGGCCTTGGCGGCTTCCTTGGCAGCCTTCTTGGCCGCTTTCTTTGCAGCCTTCTCGGCAGCCTGCTCTTCCTCGATCTTGCACTGGTAGTTATCGGCAGCCTTAAAGAACGGGAACCACAGAATCGCGGCGATCAGCAGGTTGACGCAGACAAGTGCGATATTGCGCACGTCTCCGCCCGACATAAAGAACGCCGAGACCGCATTGGGCAGGAAGTTCATATCGAAATTCTCGACGTGCAGGCTCGCCCAGCCCATGCTCATCCAGAGGTAGGCGTTGGCAGACAGCAGGATAGACTGCAGCACCATGGGGATGAACATAAAGGGGTTGGCGACGATCGTGGAGAAGACCAGCGGCTCGTTAATGTTGAACAGCGACGGGATAATCGTTGCACGGCCGAGCGTCTTGTTCTTCTTGGACTTGGCAAAGAGCATGTAGAAGGCCAACGGAAGCGTTGCGCCCTCGCCGCCGATCATGATGTAGCGAGTAATGCCGTACGCGTTAATGTTAGTGGGAGCGAGGCCTGCGGCATAGGCGGCCATGTTCTCGGCAAGAGCAGACTTTTGGATGGACTGCTGGATCGGCGAGAACACCCAGCCGGAGATGCCAAAGAAGTAGAAGGTGTCCATGACAAGCGGGATGGCGATGGTGCCGGGCAGCGTCTGGGCAAAGCCGGTAACGGGCGAAAGGATGATCGCGACCGCGCTAAAAACGTCGACCTGGAGCATGTTGGTAAAGAGCCAAGCCACAAAAAGCGACAACAGCACCGCAATGATGTTATCGAACCAGTTCTTGACGAAGTCGGGCACGAGGCTGTCCTCGGAAAAGAACGTCATGCGCGCCATGCGCTTGTAGATAAAGCCAACGACAAATCCCACGACCATCGCGGTGAACATGCCACCCGCGCCAAACTTGGCCATCTGGAAGACATAGCCCTGATCGGTGATGGTGGGGTTCATGCACAGCATAAAAGCGCCTATACCGGTAAAACCGGCAATCATGCTGCGGTCTTTGCGATCTTCCTTGACCGCAACGTTATGCGGGATGATAAACGCCATGAACATGCCCACGAGGCCAAACGAGAACGTAGTGAGCGGCGACAGGTCGGGCAGGGCCGGGACAAAGCGACGGATAATGTTCCACAGGCTCGGGATGGCCGAGACCATGGAGAAGGGGACGATGTAGAGAACTGCGTCGGAGATAACGCCAAACCAGTAGGTTGAGGTAAGCTTGTTCATCACGGGGACGACATGCTCGGTGATCCACGCCTGGATCGCTTCCATGAACTTTTGCAGCATGTTGTCCCCTCCTAGTCTTCGTCAAGCAGGTCGTAGGCATCCTCGAGGATGCTCTCGCCGTCGAGCGCCGCGTAATAGTCGGGGTCGATGGCCATGACCTTCACGCCGTGAGATGCCACTTGAGACTGGATCTCGGGCACCTCGGAGGCGAAGTGCGGACCGAGCAGGAGGACGTCGATCTTGTCGGCGTAGTCCATAATCTCAGACTTACTGACTGCCTTGATGGTGCAGTCAAGACCCTTGGACTTTGCGACCTTGCGCATGCCTGCCGCCATAAAGCCGGTCGAGGCACCGATGCCGCAAGCGAGGAGAATGCGAACGGTGCCGTTCTCATCTGCCATGGGGTACTCCTTTCCCAATAAGCGGGCTCGAGGCAGCTCCGATGCCGCTGCGATCCCCGCTGTGTTCTTGGGCGCCCGTGTCGACCCGGCCGCCCTTGACCGTGACTGCACTATACGCGGCGGAGGGCTCTTGCCGCCAACCGACTTTTTGCCGCATAGCGGCAAGGCAGCAGATTTTCCGCCCGCACGGCAAGCCGGGCGATTTTCCGCTTGGGCGGCAAATTAGAAAAGACACCCTTTCTTAACCTGAGATACCATGGGGCGGTACACCCTGTCTGCCGTTCATCTCTTGGAGGAAAGCCATGGCGAGCGCCAAGCAGAACCGCATCAACCGCATGATCGACGTGCTCGAAAACAGCAGCTCATGGGTGTCTTCCTCGATGCTTGCCGGCCTTTTGGGCGCGAGTGAGCGAAGCATCCGCAACTATGTTGCAGAGGTCAACGAGACCGGTACGCGACATATCGAATCGTCTAAAGAGGGCTATCGCCTTGCCACGGCGGCGCCGGCTGCCGCCAGCGCTTCCGCTAGTCCTTGCGAAGGTGTCAATACCCTCCCCGCGAACGCGGACTCCAGGCGCGACTTTACTATCTCCCGCCTTGTCAACGCATGCGATGGACTCTCCGTCTTTGATATCGCCGATGAGCTCTTTATCAGCGAGAGCACGTTTCAGAGCTCCGTGATGCCGCAGGTGCGCGCGCTCGTTCGGCAGTTCGACCTCAATGTCGAGACACACGACTACCGCATGAAACTCACGGGGCGAGAGGCCGACAAGCGCAAGCTTCTCGGCCACATAGCCACCCACAACTCCTATGGCTATTTCACCTCAACCAAAACGCTCGAAAACATGTTTCCCGACTTTGACGTGCAGGCAACCCTCTCGAGCTTGGTCGCGATCTGCCAGCGCTCGGATCTATTTATCAACGGCTACGCGCTCTCCAACCTGCTCGTGCACCTGTTAGTGATCATCATCAGGCTCACCTCGAACAACGAGCTCAGCGAGGTGGACGGCCCCATCGACGCAGACGGCCTAGTGACACAACTCGGGCAGCGCGAACAGATCGTACGCTGCGCCCAGCGCATTGCCGCCTACTTTGAGAAGGAGTTTGGTTGTGCCATCCCACGCGACGATTTTCAGCAGATTCTGCTGCTTTTGGCGCTTTCCGTCGAGCGTTGCGATTTTGACGAGCTCAGCCGCGAGAAGCTCTCAAGCATCATTGACCGCGAATTTGTAGACATGGTTCTGGGGATCCTCGACGAGTGCGGAAAGCGCTACGACCTGCCACGCTTTATCGACGAGCCCATGCGCCTACAACTCGTCCTGCATATGTTTAACGCCTACCAGCGCGCCGTCTACCGCGTAAGCTACCCCAACCCGCTCGCCGCGCAGATCAAAAGCGAGTACGCACCGGTCTACGACATGGCGGTCTATATCGCCCACCGCTTCTCCACCGCCATGGATATTGAGGTGGGCGAAAACGAAATCGCGTTTATCGCCTTTCATATCGGCGCTTACTTTGAGAAGTTCTCCGCACCCGACGGCGCCGTCACCTGCACAGTGATTATCGAGGAGTACCACGACTTTGCACGAAGGCTCGTCGACGACCTCAAGACCGAGTTTGGCGATGACATAAGCGTTGTCGCCGTGATGAGCTGCGATAGTTACCTGGCCAATCCGCCCGAAAGCGATGCGGTAATCACCACAATCGACGTGCCGGTTTGTGGAGGCACCACCAAAGTCTTGATCGGACCCATCCTCACTAAGCAAAACGTGCGAAAGATCCGCGACCGGCTTTGCGCCATCCAGGAGCGGCGGCGGCGCCTCTATGCCCAGGGCCTTTTGGGGCGTCTGCTGCAGCCGGGGCTGTTTATACGCAACATAGACGTAGTCGACGCCACAAGCTGCATCGACCAAATGGGGAAGCTTTTGGCTGTTCAGGGGCTCGCAACGCCTGAGTTTATCGCTGACGTGCATCTGCGTGAGAGCGTCTCATCGACGGCGTTTACTGACAGCCTCGCCATACCCCACGCGATCTCGGTATATCCCAAGCGCTCGTTTATCGCTGTGGCCCACAATGACACCCCGATTCCCTGGGGACGCCACGACGTGCGGTTTGTGCTGCTCATAGGCATCGCACAGGAAGATATGGGGCTCTTTAGAGATGTGCTCGACCTGATTATCGAAGTGTTCTCCTCGGTAGAGACCACGATGAGGCTCATGCAGACCGACACGTTCGAAGAGTTTCTGGCTGCGTTTACGCACGATATCGGATAAAGGGCTCAACCCGCATCCTCGACATGATCGTGGGAGAGCAGCTGCCGAGGATCTGCTAGCGGGCGAGCGCTGGCTGGTGCGACGTGGCTCACTATCCCTGAAGATGTTTTGATTCCAAACGTGCCCGACGCGCAAGCCCAGTATTATGGGGTGCGTTTTGGAACCCAATGACGGGAGCTTTCATGGCAGCAGCTTTTTCCCATGTGATTTTTGACCTGGACGGCACCATTCTCAACACGCTCGAGGACCTGGCGGCCGCCGGCAACCATACCTGCGAGATGCACGGCTGGCCCACGTTTGCCGTAGACGAGTACCGCTACAAGGTGGGAAACGGCATGCTCAAGCTGGTCGAACGCTTTATGCCTGCCGAATATGCGGGTGACGGTCGCGCCTTTGAGCAGACGCTTGCCGAGTTTAGGGCTTACTACGGCGAGCACAAGGAGGACCACACCGCCCCCTACGCCGGCACGGTCGAGATGCTCGACCGCCTGCGCGCCGCGGGCGCGCAGCTTGCCGTGCTCACTAACAAGGACCATGTCTCGGCGGTTCCGCTTATCGAAAAATACTTTGGTTCCGAGCGATTTGCGCTGGTGCAGGGCCGCATCGATGCGTTTCCTCCCAAGCCCGAGGCGCCTGTTACGCTGCATGTGATGGAAGAGCTAGGCGCCGATCCAGCAACCACACTCTATGTGGGCGATTCCAATGTCGATGTTCTGACCGGTCACAACGCCGGCCTCAAGAGCGCCGGTGTCACCTGGGGCTTCCGTGGCCGCGCAGAGCTGGAGGCCGCCGGCGCCGACTACGTGGTGGACACCCAGGACGAGCTCGCGGCGCTGATTCTGGGCGAGTAACCGCTCATCCCTCCCACGGGCAGCCAATGCGGAACGGGACTCTTTTAGCTGCCCCTGCACCAAAGGAGTGTCCCCAACTGCCGGCAGAAAAGGAACGTCCCCAAGTGCCGCCCCAATGACCACCATGGCAACGCCGCAGGTAGAGGACGGACAGCGAGCGACGTCCAGGACGAACAAATTGGCATGAAAAAGGCGAGGCATAGACCTTCTGGTCATGCCTCGCCTTTTGAATGACAAATTGTCGTCCTGGGCGGCGCGCAGCGTCAACTGGTTACGCGGTTCGTAGAACCGCGTAACTCCCCTAGCTCAGCATTGCATCCATCATCTCGGAGTTGACGGAGTCATCGGCAGACCACTCGCCGTCGTCGTTGCAGGTGTACTTGAAGATAACCGTGGTCTTCCTGGGCTCGGTGGCCTTGGTCACATCGACCATAACCTGACCGGCCATCTTGTACAGCTCGTCATCGGAAGGAACCGTATCAAGCGCGGCGACCTTCTCCTGATACTGGGTGGAGAAGTCCTCGACGATCTTGTTCATGGACTTGCAGGTGATGGAGACCTCGGCGGTCGCGACACCCTTGTCCTCGTCGACCGTCACGTCGCCGATCTTGTAATCAAAGCCCTCGAGATAGGTCTTGGCATACTCCTTGGGATCGATACCCAGCTGCTCGAACTCGTCGCCCGAAGCCTCCTCCAGACCAGAAAGGAACTCGTCGCCACCGTTCTTGACCTCGTCAAACTGAGTCGTAAGATCCTCGGTGATGAGTTCCTCGACCGAAGGGCCTCCACAACCGGAAAGCACGACCACGCATGCAACCAAGACGGCCATGAGGGGCGCAAGCAGCAGCTTCTTTTTCATGTTGTTCCTCCCAATGAGCGGCACCGCGCTTCCCAGACGCGGCGCACGTTGTAATAAGTAAGCCCATACTATCCACTTATTAACACCCTCGGGGGCACGAAGGCGCGGTCGGTTCGTTTTAGCGTCCGAACGGTTTGCGAGCCCGCCCAACGTGCAATAAAACGCTTTCCCGCGGTGCAATAAAAAAGGTGGCCGGACAACCCGACCACCCTTGCACATCCTTATGTTGCCGCAGTTTACTTGCGGACGACCTTAACGATGGCGTCACCGGCGGCGACAGCGGAGTCGGCCTCGACGGCGAGCTCGACATCGGCAAACTCGGCGGTGTTGGACACGGCCACGACGACGCAGTCCTTGTAACCGGCAGCAGCGATCTTGGCGCGGTCGATCTTGAGCATGGGCTGGCCGGCCTTAACGACGTCGTCGGCCTTGACGAAGCCCTCGAAGCCATCGCCGTTCATGTTAACGGTATCGACACCAACGTGCACCAGAACCTCGATGCCGCTATCGGACTGTAGGCCCACGGCGTGACCCATGGTGACGGTCACCTTGCCGTCGCAGGGAGCGTAGACCAGATCGTCCTCGGGCCACACGGCACAGCCCTTGCCCAGGACCTCGCCACCAAAGACGGGATCGGGCACGTCGGCCATCTTGATGACCTTGCCCTTGACGGGCGAGCACAGCACGTCGGCGCCGGCAGAAGCAGAGATGGAGGCCGGAGCAGCGGCAGCCGCGGGCTCAGCCTTCTTCTTGAACATGTCAAACAGACCCATACGATTTCTCCTCTTGATTAAGCGCAACGTTTTGCGCATGCCTATGGTGATTATAGTGCCAAATGGCCAAAATACTAAGGTGAGGGTTCGAATCGCAAGCCCTTCCAAGCCCTTCCCAAAACCTTTTCCCCAGTGGCGCTCATATTGTCGATTAATCCAGACCCTCGGCACCGTTGGACTTGATGATCTTCTGGTAGGCGTAGAAGCTGTCCTTGCGGCGGCGCTCGTAGGTACCGGTGCCGTCGTCGTACTTATCGACGTGAATGAAGCCGTAGCGCTTGCGCATCTCGCCGGTGCCGGCAGAAACCAGGTCGATGGGGCCCCACCAGGTATAGGCGATCAGGTCGACGCCGTCGGCAATGGCCTCGCCCATGGCCTTGATGTGGCTCTGCAAGTAGGCGATACGATACGGGTCGTGGATGGAGCCGTCCTCCTCGACCTCATCGTAGGCGCCCATGCCGTTCTCGACCACCATCAGCGGAATCTCGTAGCGGGCGTAAATCTCGTTGAGGGCGATGCGCAGGCCCAGCGGATCGATCTGCCAGCCCCAGTCGGTGGACTCCAGATAGGGATTCTTACCGCCAAAGGTCATGTTGCCCTCGGTCATCTCGTGGTCCTTGTGGGTGCCCACGGTGCCGGACATGTAGTAGCTAAAGGTGTAGAAATCGACCTTGCCGTCGGCGATATCCTGCAGATCGCCGTCCTCCATCACGAGCTCGACGTCGTTCTCGGCCCAGAAACGCTTGGCATAGAACGGATACTTGCCGCGCACCTGCACGTCGGAGCAGTACCAGTTCATGGTATTCATCTCCTGCTGCGTGGCGAACACGTCGGCCGGATCGCACGTGGCGGCATAGGAGAGGACGAAGCAGTCCATGTTGCCCATCTTAAACTGCGGATAGTGCTCGTGGGCATAGCGCACGACGCGGCCGCTGGCGACAAACTGGTGATGCAGGGCCTGCATACGGGCCTGCGGCGTGGTGTGGACCGCCGAAGCCGGGCCCTCAAAGCCCTGGATCATGCTGGTCCCAAAGAGGTTGCCCATGTCCTGGGTGCCGCAGTTGATCTCGTTGAAGGTGAGCCAGAACTTGACCTTGTCCTGATAGCGGTCGAAGACGGTCTGGCAGTACTTCTCAAAGAAGCCGATGAGCTCGCGGCTCGCCCAGCCGTTGTATTTCTCGACCAGGTGATAAGGCATCTCGTAGTGCGACAGGGTCACGAGCGGCTCGATATTGTGAGCGCGCAGGCAGTCGAAGACGCGGTCGTAAAAGGCGAGGCCGGCCTCGTTGGGCTCGGCGTCGTCGCCGTTGGGGAAGATGCGGCTCCAAGAGATGGACATGCGGAACATGTTGAAGCCTATCTCGGCGAACAGCGCGATGTCCTCCTCGTAGTGATGGTAGAAATCGATGCCGTCATGGTTGGGGTAGAAGCGGTTAGGGTCGATGTCGATCGTAATCTGGCGCGGCTCCTTGTAGCTGCCACCCAAGAAGTGGTCGTCGACCGACGGACCGCGGCCGTCAACGTTCCAAGCGCCCTCAAACTGATTGGCGGCGGTAGCGCCGCCCCAATAGAAACCCTCGGGGAATCCCATAAGTGCCTCCTCGCTCATGCGTGTTGCTGATGAAACGAGTATGCCGCCGAGTCGCTCCAGGCCAGGGCGAAGGCGCCGATTTGGACACTTCTTTTCGCAGACGCGCGCTGCAACAGCGCTGCAGCTGAAACTTTTTGACACCGAAGGAGCGAAGACAATCCGCCCCGCGCTTACCGGCGGTATGCCGCGGGGGTGCAGCCATACTTGTCGTGAAACTTACGGTAGAAGAAGCTCATGTTTTCATAGCCCACCGCATGCGCAGCCGCCCCGGCCGTGGCGCCGCCGCGCAGAAGCTCGGCCGCACGTACCAGGCGTCGCTCCTGCACAAGCTGCCTAAAGGTCTTGCCCACATGCCGCTTGAGGAGCGCCGTCGCATAATTAGGGCTCAAGCCAAACTCCGCCGCCATCCCCTCGAGGGAGCATGCAGCGAATTCGCGATCGATATAGCCAAGCATTCCCGTCACCAGGGCAGTGGGCCCCGCTGCGCCGTCCGCCGCGCCGCGCACCAGCTCGCGCTCGTAGCAATCCATGAGCTCGGCCAAAAACAGCTGAAACAGACGCAAGACGATCTCGGGACCGTTGGGGCTCGGGTCGTACAGCTCGCAGAGCATCTCCTGCATGTAGCGCCGAATCCGACGGCTCTCGCCGCAATGAAAACGGACATGGCCCCGATGGTCCGTCTCGCTGTTGAGCGCGTTGAACAAAAACCGCGAGACCGCGCTCTCGCGCGAGAGGCTCGACTCGAGACTCCGGCGCAAAAAAGAGCGTGAAACGGTCATGCTCAGCATGATGTCGTCCTCACCAAGCGCCGCCACGGCATGCGGGCAGAGGGCGTCGAGCAAAAGCACCTCGTTGCGGCCCAGCTCGAGCCTCTCCCCCGCCACCGTCTGCGGGCAGCGTCCGCGATACACATAGCTCAGCTCCACGTAATCATGCACGTGCTCGGGAACTGCATTAAAGCGCGAGTTTTTCCTTATCGTCAGGCCACGCGGCATGCCGGGCTGGGCATAGGCAAACCCTGGCTGGCCAATCTTGCGCACTGGGCATCCGTCGATTTCGACATGCTCGGTCATAATCGACCAATCAAATGCCATGCCGTCTTTATAAGCGATCTCACTGGCGCTCAGTTCGTTGAGCCTACGCTCGAGCTCGTCGATCTCCATGGCTTGCCAATCGTTGATTTGGTCATAGTTCGTCGTGATTCAGATATTAGCAGAACGCGCCGACGCGTCCATAATCTGTGCTATGCAGCAGATCGATCGAGCCAAGGAGGATCCATGACCGCGTACTATCAGCAGGTGCTCGAGGGCACATACGACAACCACGTGCTTCCGTTTTTGTGGATGAAGGGCGAGAGCCATAAGACCATTGCCGAGTATCTGGAAAAGATCGCCGGCGCCGACATCCACGAGGTCTGTCTCGAAAGCCGCCCACACCCCGATTTTTGCGGCGAGGGCTGGTGGCGCGACTTGCGCTTTGTCATTGACGAGTGCAGGCAGCTGGGCCTTAAGCTCTGGATCTTGGACGACGCGCACTTCCCCACGGGCTTTGCCAACGGCGCCGTCAAGGAGGCCGTGCCCGAGCTCCGCAAGATCGTGCTCACGCACCGCACGTTCGACATCGTGGGCCCCACGTCCGCCGCGAGCATCGCGCTCGCCAACATGCTCGACAAAACGGAGCGCTTCTACGGCGTGACATTTATGCAGGACGGCAGCCCCGTCGACGTCGCTTACCGAGTAATCGACGATGCAGACGGCAACCCCAGCCGCCTGGTCTTCGATGCACCTGCGGGCCTCACGCAGGCATGCGTGATGTTCACGAGCGGCAAGACCTCCTACAACGAGGACTACATCAATATGGTCGACCGCGCCTCGGTGGCGCAGCTCATCGATGCTGTCTACGAGCCGCATTTTGAGCATCTGGGCGATGAGTTTGGCAAGACCATCTTGGGCTTTTTCTCCGATGAGCCCGGATTTGCCAACGAGAAGGGCACCACGGGCCCCGATGGCATCTCGGACACGCTCATCGGCAAGGCCACCGCGCCCCTACCCTGGTCGGCCGAGCTTGAGCGTCGCCTGCGCGCGGCACTGGGCGAGCGCTACCTGGCCGAGCTCCCGCACCTGTGGGACCGCGAGCCGGCCGGCGCGCACGTACGCCACGTCTATATGGACATCGCGAGCACCCTCTATAAGGAGTGCTTCTGCGACCAGCTCGGAGACTGGTGCCGCGCGCGCGGCGTGCAGTACATCGGCCACGTTATCGAGGACAAGGACTGCCACGCGCGCCTGGGCGTGGGCGCCGGGCACTACTTCCGCGCCGTGGGCGGTCAGGACATGGCGGGCGTCGACATCGTGATCAACCAGCTGGTACCCGGCATGGACCGCGGCCTTCACAGCTACGGACGCGGCGTGTGGGACCTCGAGTTCTATAACTACGTGCTGCCCAAGCTGGGCTCCTCGGCAGCACACCTCGACCCCAAAAAGCAGGGGCGCTGCATGGCCGAGGTCTTTGGCGCATTTGGATGGCACGAAGGCCTACGCGAGATGAAGTGGATCGCCGATCATTTTTTGGTGCGCGGCGTCAATTGGTTTGTGCCGCATGCCTTTAGCATGGCCGCCTTCCCCGACTGGGACTGCCCGCCGCATTTCTATGCGCATGGCCAAAACCCCCAGTTTGCACACTTTGGGCAGCTTATGAGCTACATGAACCGTACGGCGAGCCTGCTGAGCGGCGGGCGCGCAACGACCCCGGTGGCGCTTCTCTACCATGCGGACGCCGAGTGGGCAGGCGAGGCGAACTTTATGCAGCATGCCGCCTCCGAGCTTATGCGCGCGCAGGTCGACTTTGACATCGTGCCGGCAGAGGCATTTGAGGACGCAGGGCGCTATGCCGTTGAAATTGCCGCAGACGGTAGCGGCTTTAGCGTGAACGGCCAGGCATACCGCTGCCTGGTGATGCCCGGAGCCGAGTTTGTCGGCGAAGCCGTGCTCGACTTTGCCGCGCGTGCCGCAGCCGCAGGTGTTGCCGTGTACGCGCTGGATGAGTTGCCGAACAAGCGCTACGACGGTGACACTGCAGGTCGCGAGGGCTTTGCCTCCCTGGATGCAGCCGCGGTCGCCGGCATCAAGCTCCTGGCGACCACCGAGCTCGCAGACACACTTGCCAACACCGGCATGCAGACCGTGGTTTGCGCCGAGCCCCAGCCCTGGCTGCGCGCACTGCGCTACGAGCGGGCGGGCGAGACCTATCTGATGCTCGTCAACGAGCATCCCAAGCAGGGTATCTCCACTCAGATTGCGCTTGCCGACGGCACACCCGTTGCAGGCGCGCGCCTCGATCTGCTCAACGGCACCGAGCCCGCCGCCTTTGACGGCACGCTCGAGCTGGCTCCCTACGAGAGCTGCATCGTGGTCCTTGGGGCTACAGGTTCCGTTGCTGTGGCAACCGCCGAAGACGAAGCCACATGCGTCGACGGGCCCTGGGCGGTTGCCTTCTCTGCCCCTGGCACCGATGCCTTTGGCGAGTCTGTTGAGCTTGCAGACCTGCACGACCTTTCCTCGGCCGAGTTCCCCGGCAAGGCCGGCACATTCCGCTACCAGGCTTCCTTTGTCCTGGGCGAAGCGGCCACCCGCACCGTCATCGACCTTGGCGAGGTCTTTGAGACCGCAACCGTCACCCTCGACGGCAAATCCCTCGGCACGCGCATCTGTCCGCCTTACTGCTTTGAGGCCGGCGCGCTTTTGGCCGGCGAGCACGCGCTTGCGATCGATATCATCAACACCCTCGACCATGCCGTCCCCGACGTGTTCGGCATGACCGAGCCCTCCGAGCCCAGCGGTCTCTTGGGGCCCGTACGCGTGCTCGGGTAACGCCCCGGGCGCAAACGGCCCAACAAGGACAGCGCCCCTATGTTGAGCCCGCACAGCGTCGAGCGGTCCGTCGTTCATAGACCGGCGGACCAAAACTCCCAGCCAAGCCGAACGTTTTATTTATCGCTATGATTGGTTTATCGCGACGCAAACGCATAGGAGCCATATGGATATCAGGCGAAAGATCACGCAGGGCAAAAGCCTCACCCCCACCGAGCAACAACTTGGGCGAACGGCCCTCGCCATGGGCGAGGATGTGCGCGGGCTTTCCATTAAGGAATTTGCCGCGTGCGCCAACGTTTCGGTCGCGAGCGTGCACCGCTTTTGCAAAAAGCTCGGCCTCGAGGGATTCAAAGACCTCAAGGTCGAGCTCATCCGCCAGGCGACCGAGGCGGGCAACCGGCGCGACGTGGACATCAACTTTCCCTTCGATGCCACCTCCACCCCTGCGCAGGTGATGGAGCGCATGGAGGGGCTCTACCAGACCACCTTGGCCGAAACGCAGGAGCTGCTCGACCCTGCACAGCTCGACCACGCCGCCAAGCTCATCATGCGCGCCGGCACCGTGGACATCTACACGGGCTCGCATAACCTGTATCCAGCGGGAATGTTCCGCGATCGCCTGCTTTCCGCCGGCAAAAGCGCGACGTGCCACGACAGCGTCGAGGCGCAGGTGCGCACGGCACTCGCCTCGGGTCCCGACCATGTGGCAATCATCATCTCCTACAGCGGCCTTGCCCCCAACCTCAAGGAGATCTTGCCGATCCTTAGCAGTCGACATGTCCCGGTCATCGTCATCGGCACGCCGTACTGTGCCCGCATTCACCCCGGCTTTGCCGCCTATCTCACGGTAAGCGACCACGAGAGCATGACGCACCGCATCACGCAGTTCGCCAGCCATA
This sequence comes from uncultured bacterium, assembly GCA_905215365.1. Classification (GTDB taxonomy): domain Bacteria; phylum Actinomycetota; class Coriobacteriia; order Coriobacteriales; family Coriobacteriaceae; genus Collinsella. The sequence goes on from CAJMPX010000011.1 coordinate 83,065, forward strand.
TCGCCGTGCAATACGTACTCGATTCGCTCTATAGCAGCTACTTTGCCAAAGATTACGCCCGCTGCTCCGAGTTCTTAGAGCGGTCGTTTCCCTACACCCGCCTGCCCGGGCTCAAGTAACGACGAGCGTGGATTTTTGGACACTCAGATAACGAGCGTGGATAATCTCCCACTTTGAGCCCGCACACAGGCCAAAACCGGGAGATTATCCACGCTCATTTTGGGTCCCCCGGGAACGCATGAGGAGGGCGGATAGACAGCCGTTATTTGCGAGGCGTCAGCGACGTAAAGAGTCCGTGTTGGTTGCAGTAAAGATATATCCTGCCGCGCCCGGTAATATGGAAGCGCGGCTGCACCGATTGCTCTGGATAGAGCTTCTTAAAGCAGATGCCGTCCATAGTCGCATATGCCACAAAGCTAATGTAGTGATCCTTGGTCATGGGATGATCGAGCGTGACGTACCAATCGTCCTCGATGCGCTCGATGGAAAAGGCGTGGTCCGCGTCCGGCTCTTCGGCCTCCTGGGGAAACATCGTGGAGCCACAGCAGCTAAAGCTACCTTCTCCGAGCGCGTGCACAACGTTTCCGCAGATAGGGCAAACGTAAAAGACGCCTTTGAGCATATTGCCTGCACGGTTGGCGTTGGCCCGAATGTCACCAGCCAAAAGCTCAGCCACGCTTATGCCGAGTCTCTGGGCCAAAGGCTCAACGAGGGAAATGTCGGGAAGGCCGCGGCCGGATTCCCACTTGCTGACGGCTTTATCGGTCACGCCAAGGCTTTCCGCCAGGGCGCGCTGGGTGAGGCCGCGCTCTTCGCGCAGCTGCTTGATGGCATGCGCTGCCAAAAAAGTATGGGAGGCATTGGTTTGCCGTGTCTGGTTCATGGGCTGTCCAATCAAATTGAAGAAATGGAGTGAACCGGTTCGACAGTCAGTATCCATTTGAAGGCCAGGCTCGACAACCTACGCTGCGTAGACATGCGCCAATCGAACGAGCGCGGATTTTGGACGCTCATCCTAAGTAGTCATTTAAGAACGTCCCCAATGACTACATCAGGAGTGTCCCCAGATGCCGCATCGCCAGCAACGGGAGTGCCGATGTCTTGGCAACGACAGACACTATGACCCAATCCAGGGGCACGGAAACGACAGGAGCCC
>CAJMPX010000012.1:0-83847 GCA_905215365.1 uncultured bacterium
CCGCCTCGCGGTGACATCGTTTTTATGTCAACCTTGGTCTAACAGAGCCTTATTTTTTGCTCCGCGCGCACTCAAGACGCGCTTTCTACACGTCGTCACTTTACGCCTGAACTTGTAGAAAATCCTCCGAGAAGATCGCCCCGTTTATGGGGCTTTCCAAAGCGCTTTCTACAACTGTCGCAATCTTCGACAGATCCAACCCCTAAAACATGCCTTGTTTTCTACAGCGTTTCACGCCATATATCAGGAGAAATCGCCTTGGCTCCCTCCGCTATACGCTTCGGGGGCAAAAAAGGCAAAAGGGCATAAGAGGGACTGACGCAGCGTGCGCTGCGGTCGGCATAGCCGACAGTCCCATGCCCAACGCCCGCGTACTTCATACAAATAAACCCACGAGCATCGAGCGAAGCGAGATGCGCACGGGCGAAGGACATGCGTATGGAGACCCCGTGAATCTCGAAATATAGCACTGACTTTTTTCTCCTCATTTATGAACGGATGCAAACAAAAATACTGATTTATCAGGGTTTTCTCGATTTGCTGATGCGCAACGGTGCGGGTACTCTCGGGTCGAATTGAAATTGCGTTGCAAGCAACGCCGATTGAAAAGGAGGCTCGAATGAGCAAGGAGACAAGTGTTCGGGATGCGTCTGGGAACCCTGTGTACAGCATGCTCGAAAATGCCATGTTGGTCGTTGACGAAGAGGAGGCAAAGAAGTTTCTTGGGGCAACCAGGCTTTTGCAGTTGATGGTAGACAACGGTGATGGCATCGGGCCTGCGCATCTTCGTCACTGCTATGACTCATCTCATCGCTATTACTTTGTAAGCGATCTGCTGTATTGGAACACGAATCGTCGCTAGGGTTCTCGAAAGCAATCCCGCGCAGCGCGTAGTACAAGCAATTTTGCGCCCTGATGCGCCAAAGAAGCGGCATCGGGGCGCATCCATAAGGAGAGGAGGTGAGTAGAATGCCCACGAGAAAAGACAGCAAGGGGCGCATCCTGCGCCGAGGAGAGGGGCAGCGCCCGAACGGCCAGTACTATTTCAAGTTCAAAGACGTGAAAGGCAAGACGAAGTACAAGTACTCGTGGACGCTTACCACGCACGACCTCCCTCCCAAGGGCAAAAAGTCGGGGCCGTGCCTCCGCGAAATCGAGAAGCAGGTGCAACGCGATCTGTTTGACCGCGTTGCACCAAGCGGGATGACCGTTCTCGAATTGGTTGAAAAGTACGTCGCGACCAAGACGGCGGTGCGCCCGACTACGCGCGCGGGCTATAAGACGGTTATGAACTTTCTCGCCAAGGACGAGTTCGGAAGCAGGAAGATCGGCGATGTAACGACGCTCGACGCGAAGAATTGGCTCATCTATCTTCAAGGCGAACTCGGGAAAAGCTACAGCGCGATTCATTGCATTCGAGGAGTGCTTCGCCCAGCTTTCCAGCTAGCGGAGGAAGACGACCTCATCAGGCGCAACCCGTTCAACTTCGAGCTTGCCACCGTACTCGTCAATGACTCCATTGAGCGCGAGGCCTTGTCCCCACAGGACGAGCGCAGGTTCCTCGATTTCATCAAGGGAGATAAGCATTACTCGCGATACTATGAAGCGTTCAACATCCTCTTCAACACGGGGCTGCGCATCTCGGAGTTCTGCGGCCTCACAAAATCTGACCTCGACTTCGAAAACGGAAGCATCCGCGTCAACAAGCAGCTGCAGAGGGGCAGCGATATGAGGTACTACATCGAACGCCCCAAAACGAAAAGCGGCGAGCGATACGTACCCATGTCCGAGGAAGTCAAAGAATGCTTCAAGGCAATCCTTCAAAAGCGTGCCAACCCACCTGTCGAGCCCGTCGTTAACGGAGTGAGCGGATTCCTGCTTCTAGACAAAAACGACATGCCGAAGGTTGCGATGCACTGGGAGAAGTACTTCCAGCTCTCCCTCCGCAAGCACAATAGCATCTACAAGAAGGAGCTTCCCAAGATTACCCCGCATGTATGCCGACACACGTTCTGCTCCAAGATGGCTCGCAAGGGGATGGACCCCGCGAAGCTCAAGTACATCATGGGGCACTCGGACATTAGCGTGACATACAACACGTACACCCACCTCGGATTCGAGGATGTGAGGGACGACATGCTCCGCATGACGGATGGTGCCGTGTAAGCTAAAGTGTACGAAGTTGTAAATCCGCGAGGTTTACAACCGAGTTTACAACTTTTGCGGCGGAAAATATCCGCTCATACACGAGTCGATTCGGGATTCCGCGACTGGGCGATGACATACGAACAGCGTTTATCACCTGCGGAAACCCTGATATTTGAAAGGAAATCCAAGGGTGCACAGAATCCTGTTTGTATGCCACGGGAATATCTGTCGCTCGACGATGGCTGAGTCGGTGTTTACCGAACTGGTGCGCCGTGCCGGACGCGAGGCGGAGTTCGTTATTGATTCTGCCGCGACCTCGACCGAGGAGATTGGCAATCCGCCGCATCATGGCACCGTTGCCAAGCTGCGCGAGGTCGGAATTCCCGTTGTCCCGCACCGCGCGCGCCAGGTGCGTCGCGCGGAGTATGCCGACTGGGATCACATTGTCTATATGGATGCCGAGAACGCGCGCGGTCTGCGCCGCATCTTCGGTTGCGACCCCGACGGCAAGATTTCGCGCCTGCTCGATTGGACCGATCGACCCGGCGACGTCGCCGACCCCTGGTACACCGGCAACTTTGATGCCACGTACCGCGATGTGCTCGCCGGCTGCACGGCCATGCTCGAGCAGCTGTAGACGTTCGGGCGGCGCAGACACACGAGCCGCGCCATCGGCATAAAACGAGCGTGGATTTTCTCCCGCATGCAAATTGAGCGTGGATAATCTCCCACTTTGAGCGTTCAAGCGCGCTCTAAACGGGAGATTATCCACGCTCATTATCTTGACGGGAGAAAATCTACGCTCGATTACTCGTCGACGATCTCGGCGAGCCAAACGTTCAACGTATCGACCTCGGGGCAGCAGAACTTTGCCGTGCCGGGCTCGTTGCCAGGCACGGTCCCGCCATAGCGCAGGATATCAATATAGGGAAAGCCCACGTGACAGGCCATGGCGCACATCTTGCCGCGATCGCGATCGAAGTCGAAGACATCGCCCGGCTTGTGCCCGTGGTGACAACGGCACGCACCCAGCTGGTCCACGCAGCTAATACGGATACGCGGACGCTTGCCACGCGGCGCGCCGAGCGGCCTGTTCTCGCCCGCTGCCTCGGTGCTGCTCTCGTCGGCGTTACTCATGGTCAACCACATCCAGGCAGGCCTCGATGGGAAGGCCGGCCGACTTGTCCTCTTGGTCGGCATTGCGCTCGATAAGCTCAGCCACCACACGCATGGCATCGGACGTCGCGCACTGCAGACTCCAGCCTGCCATAACGCGGCCGACGAGCACCGCCGAGAACGTGTCGCCCGTGCCCGGGAAATAGACCGGAATGAGCTCAAAGGGAATCGTAAAGTACTCCCCCGCCACATGGTCGTAACCGATAACCGCGTTCGTGCCATTGACTACGGCGCTCGTAATGACCACCGACTTGGCACCCAGCTCGCGCACGGCGTCCACAAGGGCGCGGGCCTCATCGGGCGTGATTTGCTCGACGATAGGCGTGTCGGTGAGCAAACAGGCCTCGGTGTAGTTGGGAACCGCGTAGTCGGCGCACTCGAGCAGGTGCCGCATAAGGCCAATCGTGGACTCGGGCACGCCCGCATAGAGCTTGCCGTTGTCGCCCATGATGGGGTCGACGAACACCTTGGTGCCCTTTTGCGCACGGCGGTGGCAAAAGTCCGAGATGATGCGCGTCTCTTCCTCGGTCACGATAAAGCCGGTCGAGATGGCGTCGAACTCAAAGCCGAGCTCCTCCCAGATAGCGAGGCTTTGGCGCACGTACTCGGTGGTGTCGTGGATGTAGAACTTGGGATAGTTGAGCGTATCGGACACAAGTGCCGTCGGCAGGTTATGGATACGGTAACCCATGTGCGACAGCACCGGCAGCATGGCGGAAAGCGCGACCTTGCCGTATCCGCACATATCGTTGATCAGCAGCAGCTGAGTGTTCTTCATGAGTGTCCCCCTTGGGTCGGGCGCGGCGCGGCGGCGCCACAGTGCGACTAAGTGTAGCGCAGGGAACGCTACGGACGAAAGCTTGCGCCGTGGAGGACAGTTTGTTGCGGAAAGGTTTCGGAAACGAGGGGCTAGCCTGCTTCATTGCGGCCCATTCGCCGCCACTCATTCAGTGCCATTTCAAAACTACACCGGATTACGGGGCTGAACCTGAATGAGTCAACCACACCCTCTATTTTCAAATCATAGCAAGCCTTCTACCTGCGGTTTTCTTTTTACCAATTTCGGTATGGTCGACAATCCGCAGTTCAGCCCCGTAATCCGGCATAGTTTTGAAGTTAGTCATTGGGGACGTTCTTAAATGACTAGTCAAACAAGAACGTCCCCAACGACTAGTCGTTTAAGAACGTCCCCAACGACTACCCCGATGTTTTGCGGCGCCGTAACTAAATAAGTTTGGTACCTTGACATTCTTGTGTGGCACTCCTAGATTAGTTAGGCACAAAACAATTCCACTACCTAACTAAAGAAAGGAGCGATACGAATTCATGCGCGATGAACCCCTTAACCTTCGCCCGCATGAGCCCGGCGGCGATCCTTCGGAGCCGGCAGACGTGCCCGAAGCAGTTAACGGCGAAGACAAGCTCGCCAAGCGCATCCTGAGCGGCCTGGGTTTTTGCGGCCATTACATGCATTTTCATGGCGGAGGCGTGTCCGGCAAGGCGCCCATCATCTGCCTGCTGGCCAAGCAGCCCGGCGGCGAGATGTCGCAGCAGGAACTCGGCATGCACTTTGACCTCAAGCCGGGGTCGCTTTCCGAGATCCTGTCCAAGCTCGAGCTCAACGGCCTCATTGAACGCAGCCGTAACCCCAAGGATCGACGGCAACTCACCATTCGTCTGACCGAAACCGGCCGGGAAAACGCCCGCATCGACCAGGCGGCCCGCATCCGCTTTAGAGAACGGGCCTTTAGCGCGCTCACCCATGACGAGCGCGAGGACCTCGCCGAAATGCTCGAGAAAATCCGTGTAACCTGGGAGGAACTGGATGATTAAAACCCTCATGGGAAGCATCCGCGACTATATGAAAGTCACCGTTGCCACGCCGCTGCTCGTGCTTGGCGAGGTGCTCTGCGAGATGCTGATTCCTTTTATCACCGCCAACCTGATCGACGCCATCAAAGACGGTGCCACCGTAGCCGAGATGCTTCCCACCGCAGGCTTTTTGGTGCTCATCGCGCTGACGTCGCTTGCTTTTGGCGCCGCTGCCGGCGTCACCTGCAGCCATGCGAGCTGCGGGTTCGCCAAGAACCTGCGTCACGACCTGTTCTACAAGATCCAGACGTTCAGCTTTGCCAACATCGATGAGTTCTCGAGCTCCTCGCTCGTCACGCGCCTGACCACCGATATCAACAACGTGCAGCAGGCCTTTATGATGATCATCCGTATCGCCGTGCGCGCGCCGCTGGTATTGATCTTCGCCTTTACCATGGCGTTTATCATGGGCGGCAGCGTTGCCATGGTCTACCTGGTCATCATTCCGCTGCTGGGCTTTGGGCTGTTCTTTATCATCTTTAAGGTGCGCCCCATCTTCTCGCGCGTGTTCCACAAGTACGACGCCCTTAACGAGTCCGTTGAGGAAAACGTCACCGGCATGCGCGTGGTCAAGAGCTATGTGCGCGAAGACTTTGAGAAGGAGAAGTTCGCGACCGCCGCGCGCGACGTCCAGATGGACTTCACCCGCGCCGAGAAGCTGCTCGCCTTTAACAACCCCATGATGAACATCTGCGTCAACGGCGCGTTTGTCGTCATCATCTACCTGGGCTCCAAGCTCATCATCACGAGCCAGGGCACGCTGTTCGACGTGGGCCAGCTCTCCTCGACCTTTACCTATGGTTTCCAGATTCTCATGAGCCTGATGCAGCTGTCGATGATCTTTGTCATGGTGACCATGGCCGACGAATCGGCACACCGCATTGCCGAGGTGCTGGCCGCCGAGCCCACGATCGCCGATCCCGCCGAGCCCGTGCTCGAGGTTGCCGACGGTTCCATCGACTTTGACCACGTGAGCTTTAAGTATTCCGCGCATGCGAAACGCCAGGCGCTCGACGATATCGACTTGCACATTACGAGCGGCGAGACCATCGGCATCATCGGCGGCACCGGCTCGGCCAAGTCCACGCTCGTTAACCTCATCGCCCGCCTGTACGACACCACCGAAGGCGCTGTGCGCGTGGGCGGCGTGGACGTGCGCGACTACGACCTGGACGCGCTGCGTCACCAGGTCGCCATGGTGCTGCAGAAAAACGTGCTGTTTAGCGGCACCATCGCCGAGAACCTGCGTTGGGGCGACCCGAACGCCACCGACGAGGAAGTCCGCGAGGCAGCGCATCTGGCCTGCGCCGACGAGTTTGTCGACGGTTTCCCCAAGGGCTACGACACCTGGATCGAACAGGGCGGCTCTAATGTTTCGGGCGGTCAGAAGCAGCGCCTGTGCATTGCACGCGCCCTGCTGCGTCGCCCCAAGATCTTGATCCTGGACGACTCCACCAGCGCCGTCGACACCAAGACCGACGCCAAGATCCGCGCAGGGCTGGCAAGCTATCTTCCCAACACGACCAAGCTCATCATCGCCCAGCGCATCAGCTCCGTGCAGGACGCAGACCGCATCATCGTCATGGAGGGCGGCCGTATCGCGCAGATCGGCAACCATGACGAGCTGCTTAAGACAAGCGAGATCTACCGCGAGACCTTTACCTCGCAAAACAAGATGAGCGCCGAGGGCGAAGGGGCCATCGAGGCCGACACCGAGGCATCCGCAACGCAAGCTCAAACTCAGGAAGGAGGCGAGGCACATGAGTAAGGCAACGACCGCCGAGCGCGCGCTCAACCGCAAGGGCGGCACCATGTCGCGCCTCATCAAGACGCTCTTTGGCTTCTATCCCGTGCTTTTGCCCCTTGTCGTCGCCGGCGTGGTGCTCTGCGCCATCATCAACTCCATCGGCGCGACCTTCCTGCAGAGCGCCCTGCAGATTATTAGCGAATCGTGGCAGTCGGGCGATTGGGAAGCCGCACAGCCCAAGATTCTGCAGCTCGTGACCACCCTCGCCTGCATCTACGGCGTCGGTGTCCTGTCCTCGCTCTTCTGGAACCGCGCCATGGCTATCGTCACGCAGGGCTCGCTGGAGAAGCTGCGCGAGATGATGTTCAACCGCATGCAGGACCTGCCGATCTGCTACTTCGACACGCACCAGCGCGGCGATATCATGAGCCACTACACCAACGACATCGACACACTGCGTCAGATGATCAGTCAGTCGCTGCCCAACCTGCTCATGACGATCATCATCATCGTCACGGTGTTCTTTATCATGCTGTACTACAGCGTGTGGATGTGCCTGGTCATCATCGCCGGCGTCGCCTTTATGACCTTTATGACCAAGCTGCTCGGCTCCAACTCCGCGCGCTTCTTCATTGCGCAGCAGACCGAGCTCGGCGTGGTCGAGGGCCATATCGAGGAGGTCATGAACGGCCAGAAGGTCGTCAAGGCGTTCTGCCACGAGTCTGCCGCCGAGGCCGATTTTGACGAGCGCAACGAAAAGCTCTTTGAGGTCTCCCAGAAGGCCAACATGTACGCCAACATCCTCATGCCCATCCTTATGAACCTGGGCAACCTGCTCTACGTGCTGGTGGCCCTTGCCGGCGGCATTTTCCTTGCGCTGGGCGTGCCCAACCTGAGCATCTCGGGCATGGCGCTGTCCATCTCCGTCGTAGTGCCGTTCCTCAATATGACCAAGCAGTTCTGCGGACAGATTGGCCAGATCTCGCAGCAGATCAACGCCGTGGTCATGGGCCTTGCCGGCGCCGACCGCATCTTTGAGCTCATCGACGAGGAGCCCGAGGCCGACGAGGGCTACGTGACGCTCGTCAACGCGCAGGTGAACCCCGAGACTTGGGAGTTCGAGGAGGCGGACCACCACACCGGCATGTGGGCGTGGAAACATCCGCACCGCGCAACCGGCGAGATCGAGTACGTACCGCTGCGCGGCGACCTGGTCATGGACAACGTCGACTTTGGCTACACGCCCGACCACGAGGTGCTGCACGGCGTGTCCGTGTTTGCCAAGCCGGGCCAGAAGGTCGCGTTTGTCGGCGCCACCGGTGCCGGCAAGACGACCATCACCAACCTCATCAACCGCTTCTACGACATCGCCGACGGCAAGATCCGCTACGACGGCATCAACGTCAACAAGATCCGCAAGGCCGACCTGCGCCGAAGCCTGGGCGTCGTGCTGCAGGACGTGAACCTGTTCACCGGCACCGTGATGGATAACATCCGCTACGGCAACCTGGATGCCACCGACGAGGAGTGCATCGCGGCGGCCAAGCTTGCCGGCGCGGACGACTTTATCACACGCCTGCCCGACGGCTATGACACCATGCTCACCGGCAACGGCGCCCAACTGTCGCAGGGCCAGCGTCAGCTAATTTCGATCGCACGCGCCGCCGTCGCCGATCCGCCGGCGATGATCCTGGACGAGGCCACGAGCTCCATCGACACCCGCACCGAGGCCATCGTACAGGCGGGCATGGACAAGCTCATGGAGGGCCGCACGACGTTTGTCATCGCACACCGCCTGTCCACCGTGCGCAACTCCGACGCGATCATCTGTCTGGATCACGGCCGCATCATCGAGCGCGGCAACCACGACGAGCTGATCGCCAAGCGCGGGTATTACTACCAGCTGTACACGGGAGCGTTTGAGCTGGAGTAGGAACGGTTACTGACGGAGGGTTCCCCGGGGCGTCGGGGTAATTCCTCCGTGCTCAAACATTCTCGCTTCGCTGCGAAACTGCGCGCGGAGGAAATACCCCGCCGCCCCGGGGCACCCTCCTGCGCGCAATCAGCCCGTTGTTTAAAACGGAATAAAGGTTAGTGAGGCCCTGGCCGTTTGGCCAGGGCCTCGTTTTGTTAGTCTTTTTGGGACGGGGCTTTTTGACTACTTTGAGGGTGCGCAGGCAGGGCGGCGAAAGTAGCTAAAAAAGCCCCGTCCCAAAAAGACTACCCGCGCCAAATGAGCTAGTTGAGGAGTTGGGCCATGGCGTTGACGAATTTTTGGACTTGGAGGGTGGGCTCGAGCGGGTAGTGCAAGAAGACCGGCACCTCGCGGCCACATAGGAACGGCACGCCTACAAAAGCCGGGTGCACGCCCGACCACGCCCCGCAAGTGAGCACCGCGTCGCCCTTTTCCTCCGCCTCGTTAAAGAGCGCAAAGTCAAAACTGTCCACGTCGATCACGTCCACGCCGCCATCGGCCAAAAGATCGATGCGCAGGCTGTCCATGGCGTCGTTGCCGTGGCGCAGTACGCGCAGACGCATACCCTCCAAGTCGGCAACCGTAATGCGATTCTTGCGCGCCAGCGGGCTCGTGCGCGGCACATCAATATAAAACGGTACGTTGACGATAAGGAGCTTTTGGCAGGCATCACCCCAGCGTGGGGTTGAAAAACTCGATTGCACCACATCGACCTCGCGGCCCAAGCTGCGCATGACGGTCTCGCGCTCGTCGTAGAGATCGCTTACCGGCACGATCTCAAATCGCAGCGACGGTTCCAGATCGTGGATGCCCGACCACATCGACAGCGTTTGGCGCCCCGGGCACATCATCGACACGCCCAGGCGCACGGCACCGCCATCGCCCGCCGCGCGTCGGGCACGGCGCAACGCATCCTCGGACTGACGCATGATCGAGCGCGCATCGTCTACCAGCAGCGCACCCGCCGGCGTCACCTTAACGCCCGAATGCGAGCGCTCGAACAACGTGATGCCAAACTCGGCCTCGAACCCCGACACCTGTTTGACGAGAGCCGGGGTCGACACACGTAGTTTTGCCGCCGCGCGCGAGAAGCTTCCCAGCTCCGCGGCGGCCGATATGGCCTCAAGTCGTCGATCGTACACGTTAATCTCCCGTTTTCGCGCCCGTGGCCACATGGTGCCACAGGAGGTTGTTTTCGCAGGTCATGCGCTCAATTGAGAATAAACTGCATCGCACAGTGTAAACCTATGGTTAACGCCATTCTAACAAATATGCAATTCACCTGCGCAAATGCAAAGCATACGATAACCAGCGAAAACCACGTGGGTCGGTTAATGGGAGCGACCCACCGGGAGGCATAAGAAGGGAAGTTCCTATGAGCAATTGGCTTAAGCTCGAGGGCGATGTCTGCGCCGTGACCGGCGCGCTCGGCGGTATGGGCGTCGAGATTTGCCGCGAGTTCGCCCGCAACGGCGCCAACGTCGTCCTGCTCGACCTGGACGAGGAGAAGGTCAAGGCCGCTGCCGCCGACCTTGCTGCCGAGTTTGGCATCCACGCCGAGGGTTACAAGATGAACGCCACCGACGAGGCCGAGGTTCAGGCTGCCGTCGACGCCACCATCGCCAACTTCGGCCGTGTCGACGTCCTCGTCAACACCGCCGGCATCCTGCGCTTCGCAGCCATGGAGGACCTGCCGCTCTCCGACTGGAACGAGGTCATCAACGTCAACCTCACCGGCTACTTCATCACCTCGCAGCGCTTTGGTCGCGAAATGATCAAGGCTGGCCAGGGTCGCCTGGTGCACATCTCGACCGTTGCCAGCCACTCCCCCGAGACGTTCTCGGGCGTGTACAGCTCCACCAAGGCCGGCGTCAACATGATGTCCAAGATGCTCGCCGCCGAGTGGGGCCCCTACGGCGTGCGCTCCAACTGCGTCGAGCCCTGCTTTGTTAAGACCCCGATGTCGGCGAGCTTTTACGCCGACCCCGAGGTCGAGAAGAGCCGCAGCCGCCTCATCGCCACGCGCCGCATCGGCGAGGTCAGTGATATCGCCAACGCCGTCATGTTCCTGGCGTCCAAGCGCTCGGACTTTACCACCGGCGACGCCATCAAGGTCGATGGCGGCTTCTCCAATATGATGGGCGACCTCACCGCCAAGCCCGGCGGCCGTCGAGCCTTTGCCGACAACTACCTCAAGAACAAGGGTGTCGAGCTTTGGTCCGACGAGTCTGGCGTCGCAAAGCCCACTGACCAGTAAACCAGCCTGACAGGGAGGCTCGCGGTGACGCCTGCCCCTCCCCCGCATCGATTAGAAAGAGTCCAATGGCTTCCACCAACTCCAACAAGGGTCGCGCCGTCGTGCTTTCCGCCGCGTGCGTCACCATGTTCTTCATCAGCTCCATCGCGCTGTATTCCGTCGTGAGCAAGAACCTGCTCGCCGTCTACCCCGAGTGGTCCAGCGCTCTTACCTGGGCTTTCCCGGTCTTTCAGACCATCATGGCCGTGACGGGCATCTTCGCCGGCCGCATCTCCGATAAGATCGGCCCCCGCAACGTCGTGATCGCCGCCGCCGTGTGCTACGGCCTAGGCTGGTTCATGTCTGGCACCGTCACCGAGCCGTGGCAGTTCTACCTGTGGTTCTCGCTCGTCGCCGCCATCGGCAACGGCCTGGGCTACAACCCCGCGCTCACCACCGGCCAAAAGTGGTTCATCGACAAAAAGGGCCTCGCCTCCGGCATCACCCTGGCCGCTTCGACCGCCGGCCCCGCCGTGCTGTCCCCGGTGCTCGCCTCGCTGCTCATCCCGAGCCTCGGCATCTTTGGCGCCCTCAAGGCACTCGGCGTCATCTTCTTTGCGACGATCGCCGCCTCCGCCCTGTTCCTGAAGGCCCCCGAGGCCGGCTGGCTGCCCGAGGGCTTCGAGGCCCCCAAGGGTGGCGCGCACGCCGGCACCTTCGGTGACCTCACCCCGGGCGAGATGGTCAAGACCCCGCGCTTCTGGGTCCTCATCGTCACCTTCGCCTTTGCCGCCACCGCGGGTACCCTGCTCGTAGGCAAGGTTGCCTCCATCGCCGCCGTCCAGCTCTTCGCCGACCCCACGAGTGCCGCGGCCGTCGCCCTCGGCGGTGTGGTGGTCTCCGTCAACACCTGCGCCAACCTGGTCGGCCGTCTGTCCTTTGGCCAGATCATCGACAAGCTCGGCGCCTACAAGTCGCTGCTCATCAGCCTTGTCGTCACCATCGTCGCACTCGTCATCATGTCGATGAGCTTTACGCAGAGCATGTTCTTTGTGGCGCTCGCCCTGCTCGGCTTTAGCTTTGGCGCCCTGCTCGTCATCTACCCGCCGCTTACCGGTGGCGCCTTTGGTACCAGCAACATCGGCGTCAACTACGGCATCATGTTCTTGGGCTACGCCGCTTCTACTTGGATCAGCCAGCCCATTACCGCCGTGCTGTATCACGCCGAGGCCGGCAGCGCCGCCTACCAGCAGTCCTTCTACGGCGCCATCGTGATCGCCGCCATCGCCGTCGTGCTCACCGTCTACATGATGGTCTCCGACAGCAAGAAGAAGTCCGCTTAGTTTTGCTTGACGCGGCAAGGGCCGTCCTCTTGCCGCATTCCACCGGTCACCAGTATTAAGGAGTCGAAATGTCTGAGCTCAACCCCGTCCGCATTGCCGTTATCGGCGCCGGCGCCATGGGCCGCAACCACATCCGCTTTGTCACCGAGGAGCCCGAGGCCGAGCTCGTCGCCATCGCCGACGCCTTTGAGGGCGCCCGCGCCACGGCCGAGGCCGCCGGCGTGCCGTTCTTTACCGATCCCGCCCAGATGATGGACGAGGTCAAGCCCGAGGCCGTCATCATCGCCACCCCCAACGACCTGCACCTGGGCGTTGCCCGCGAGGCCGTGAAGCGCAACATCGTGCCGCTGGTCGAAAAGCCGATCTCCAACGACCTCGAGGATGCCCAGGCCTTCGCCGCCGAGGCCGAGACCGCCGGCGTGCCCGTGCTCGTGGGTCAGCACCGTCGCCACAACCCCTTCGTCAACAAGGCCAAGGAGATCATCGAGTCCGGTGAGCTGGGCAAACTCACCGTGTCGAGCTTCCACTACATGATCTATAAGAACGACGAGTACTTCGATGTCGAGTGGCGCCGCAAGAAGGGTGCCGGCCCGATCCTGGTCAACCTGGTGCACGACGTCGACCTGCTCCGCTACCTGCTGGGCGAGCCCGTCGCCGTCCAGGGCATGCAGTCCAGCGCCGCCCGCGGTTTTGAGACCGAGGACTCCGCCGTGGTCAACGTTCGCTTTGCCGACGGAGCGCTCGCGAGCATGACCATCTCCGACGCCACCGCCAGCCCCTGGAACTGGGAGGCGACCGCCCGCGAGGATCCGCAGTACCGCCCCTTCGACGCCGACGCCTACTTCATCGGCGGCACCAAAGGCGCCCTGTCGCTGCCCCGCCTGCACCAGTTCTCTTACGACGGCGCCTCCAACTGGCACAAGCCGCTGCAGATGGAGATTCCGGCCGTCGACCCGGCACTGCCGCACAAGATGCAGCTCAAGCACTTTGTGAAGGTTGTCCGCCGCGAGGTCGAACCCGTCGTGACCCCCGCCGACAACGTCAAGACGCTCACGCTGCTTAACGCCATCAAGGAGGCCGCCGAGACCGGTCAGCTCGTCGAGCTGTAATGCCTTAAGAGCGGCCGCGGCAGAAACCCCATGCCGAGTCCCTCGGTCCGCCACCAACAAGCCCCTCTTCTTTGCCCCGCGAGCAGCCTCCTGCCCGCGGGGCATTTTGCTACTTCGCTGACGTTTTTTCTGAGGCGGGAGGCCTTTTTGCGCCTCAGCTTGGTTCGTTCGCCACGAAATGGGCCTATCTACTACGTTTAGCCGATCACCCTCAACCATACCGAATTTCGCGAAATAAAAACCGCAGGTAGACGAGTTGCTAATCTTCGGAAAACCCAGGCATGGTCAGCCCATACGGTTCAAACGTAGTAGATAGGCCGCTTTCGTGGCGCGGCCCCAAAACAGTCTTTTTTGAGCGAAGTGGCAGGTGGTATCCTTGGTAGCTCTGTGCTGCAAACGCACCTTAAACGCAAGGAGTTTCATGGATCTTATCGCCCAGCTCGCGCGCGAGCTCAACCTTAAGGCCGCCAACGTCGAGGCGGCCGTCAAGCTCATCGACGAGGGAAACACCATTCCCTTTATCTCGCGCTACCGCAAGGAAGCCACGGGCGGCATGGACGATGTCGCCCTGCGCGCGCTCGACGAGCGCCTGTCCTACCTGCGTAATCTTGAGCAGCGCAAAGAGGACGTCATTCTGCTCATCGGCGCCCAGGGCAAACTCACGCCCGAGCTCGAGCAACAGATTCGCGAGGCCACACAGCTCCAGCGTGTCGAGGACCTCTACAAGCCCTACCGCAAAAAGCGCATGACCCGCGCGCAGAAGGCACGCGAGGCCGGCCTGGAGCCGCTCGCCAACATGATCATCATGCAGGCCTCGGCCAAGGGCAGCGCGCTCGACGCCGCCGCGGACTACGTCAACGAGGAGGCCGGCTTCGACACGCCCGAAAAGGCGCTCGCCGGCGCCGCCGACATCGTGGCCGAGACGGTGGCCGAAGATCCCGAGAACGTCGCCGACCTGCGCGCCTTTACGCAAAACACCGCCGACATCGTCGTCGAGGCCACCGACCCCGCCGAGAAGACCCCCTACGAGCCGTACTACAGCTATGATGAGCCGCTGCGCCGTATACCCAACCACCGCGTGCTGGCTATCGACCGCGGTGAGCGCGAGGGCAAGCTCCGCGTGCGCGTGAACGTCGACGGCGCTGCCGCTACGGCACGCCTCGGCAGCCGCTGGCCCCGTCGCCAGGGCGTGTTTGCTCCCGTCTTTGACGCCGCCATCGCCGATGGCTACAAGCGCCTCATGGCCCCCTCGCTGGAGCGCGAGGCCCGCGCCAAACTCACCGTTCGTGCGCAGACCGAGGCCATCAACGTCTTTGCCAAGAATCTCGAGGGCTTGCTCTCGGCACGCCCCGTGCGCGGCGCCCGCGTGCTCGCTCTCGACCCGGGCTACCGCACCGGCTGCAAGGTCGCCGTCATGGACGAGACCGGCAAGCTACTCGACCACGGCGTGGTCTATCCCACCAAGCCGCGCCACGACGTCGCCGGCACCAAGCGCGAGCTCGCCCGCCTCGTCAAGAAGGACGGCGTCAACACCATCGTCATCGGCAACGGCACCGCCAGCCGCGAGACCGAGGAAGTCGTCTCGGAGTTTATTGCCGAGCAGGCACCCAGCCTTCGCTACACCATCGTCAACGAGGCCGGCGCGTCGGTGTACTCCGCCTCCGAGCTCGCCAGCCAGGAATATCCCGACCTGGACGTCACCGTACGTGGCGCCATGAGCCTGGGCCGCCGTCTGCAAGACCCGCTGGCAGAGCTCGTCAAGATTCCGCCCCAGTCCATCGGCGTTGGCCAGTACCAGCACGACCTTGACCAGGCCGAGCTTTCGCGCACCTTGGGCCACGTGGTGGAAGACGTCGTCAACCGTGTGGGCGTCGACGTCAACACCGCGAGCGCAAGCCTGCTGGGCTACGTGTCGGGCATTACGCCGAGCGTAGCCAAAAACATCGTGGCCTACCGCGAGGAAAACGGGGCCTTTACCGATCGCCGCCAGCTCAAGAAGGTCCCCAAGCTGGGACCCAAGGCATACCTCAACGCCGCGGGCTTCCTGCGCATCAGCGGCGGCAAGAACCCGCTCGACGCGACAAGCGTCCACCCCGAGAGCTACGAGGTGGCCACGGCCGTCCTGGAGCGCGCCGGCGTTGCGGCAAGCGAGCTCAGCCGCGGCGGCGTGCCCGATATCGAGCGCCGCCTGGGCAGCATCTCGGCGCTGGCAAGCGACCTGGACTGCGGCACCCTCACGCTCATCGACATCGTCAACGAGCTCAAGAAGCCCGGTCGCGACCCGCGCGACGACGCGCCCGAGGTAGTCTTTAGCCGCTCGGCGCTTTCGATCGACGACCTGGAGCCCGGCATGGAACTCAAGGGCACGGTGCGCAACGTTGTGGACTTTGGCGCCTTCGTCGACGTGGGCGTGCACCAGGACGGCCTCGTGCACATCTCCAAGCTCGCCAACCGCTTCGTCAAGCACCCGAGCGACGTGGTGCGCGTCGGTGACACGGTCAAGGTGTGGGTCGAAAAGGTCGATCGCGACCGCAAGAAAATCTCCCTCACCATGGTGCAGGGGAAGTAAACCGCCAAAGCAAGGGTCCCCCCTCTCGCGACGTGCAAAATCGCGAGTATTCTGCAAATTCCACCGTCCGGATGCCCCTCAGAGACGAAAAAGCAAGAAACAGCCCCCGTTTTAGCGTCATCAGAGCCAAAACGGGGGCTGTTCCATGCTTCACCCAGCTGGTAAAAGCCTTTACCTTGCTGAATACTCTCAATTTTGCACGGCGCAGGCGGGGGTACCTTTGTCCACGGCAGGATATGGAAGCCTATCACCAACCTACCGGCAAGTTCGTGTCGGCAGCCCCGGCCTTTCCTTTGCCTAGCGCGACCCTCGCGAAGCGCGTGAGCGATAGGGAAAGGAAAGGCCGGGGCGAGCAGCCCGCGGCGTAGTCAGTGTTCGCGTTACGGCAGAATATGGAAGCCCAGAGCGGCGATATCTTTAGCAAAACCGCGCACGGTGTCGAGCGAGACCTCGTACGGATCACGGCCGATGTTCTTACGCTTGGCCAGGATGCTGTTGGGCACCGTAATGATCTGGCAACCACAGGCTTCGGCCTGGTAAATGTTGATAAGCTCGCGCGTGGACGCCCACAAGACCTCGCAGTTGGGCTTGGCGGCAGCCTTCTTGACCGACTCCGTCATAAACGGAATGGGATCGACACCCGTGTCGGCGATACGGCCGGCAAAGAGCGAGATGATGGACGGCGTCTCGGCGTCAACGGCGTCGACCATCTCGTCAACCTGCGTAGGCGTGAAGATGGTGGTGACGTTGACCTTGATGCCGTCGGCGGAAAGCTTGCGGACCAGCTCGGCGGTGGACTCGCCCTTGGTGGTCACGCACGGAATTTTGACGTAGACGTTCTCGGCCCAGGTAGCGATCTCGCGGGCCTCGACCTCCATGGTCTCGACGTCGTCGGCAAAGACTTCAAACGACACGGACACATCGGTGATGTGGGCCAGGACCTCCTTGGCAAACGCGCGGTAATCCGTCACGCCGCCCTTTTTCATAAGGGACGGGTTGGTCGTGAAACCCTGAACGTTGCCGTTCTCGTACATGTCGAGCATGCCCTCGAGGTTTGCACCGTCAGCGAACACCTTGATTGCCATCTGCCTGATTCCTTTCGTTAGCATACGGCCGATAAACTGCTAAACACTTTACCTACGTTTATCAAGGCGTGAGCTGCGGTTTTTTATCTTCTCGGCGAACGGTATAAACACCTCAGTGTTTGGATTGATAAATCGATTGAGCATGCAAAAGCAAAGAGTCGCAGTTTGAGCAAACGTCAGAAGGCGAGATTCATTAGATGAGGCCAAAATGCTGCATCGCGGTGACGGTGCCGTCGTGTGCGACATCGTCGGTCACGTAGTCGGCGACCGCCTTGACCTCGGGCATGGCGTTGCCCATGGCCACGGCCGTCTCGACAGCAGCGAGCATGCCCAGGTCGTTGCCAGAATCGCCAAAGCCAAAGGTGCGCGCATTTCCCTCGCGGCCCAGATACGCCAGCACTCGCGCCACGCCCACGCCCTTGTCGATGCCCTTGGGGCTCAGCTCGCGATTCTGACCACCGGTGTTGCACAGCTCAAACTCGCGATCGATAAAGCCGTCATCGTTGGCTACGCGAGCCAGGTCGCACGCGTTAATGCACACCTTGCCTACGCGCAAGCGACCATCGACGCGCATCTGGTCGGTGCCATGCACCACGCCGGCGCCTAGCAGAAATGACTGTTCGACACCAACTGGCTCAAGTGAATAAGTGGCACCGTTCGTCTCGAACAACGCCTCGCCGCCCGCCACAGCAATGCGACGCGCGAGCTCCTCAACAATGTCTTCGTCAATGCAGTCCTCGTGTGCCACGCGGCCCTCGACCTCGAGCGTGGCCCCCGCCATGGCAACGATACCCGCCGGGTTCAGCGCGCGCAGGCCATCGGCAATCAGCCACAAGGGGCGACCCGTGCAGATAAATGCCTGGTGACCCGCATTGCGCAGGCGACCAAATGCATCGACAACGGCCTTCGACGGATGGATTGCATTGAAGTCCTTATCGGTCATATCGTCGGGATCGAACGACGTCAGCGTGCCGTCCACGTCAAAAAAGAGCACAGCGGGTTCGGGACACGCATCAATCATATGGGTTCCTTTCGAGGATAAGGGCAAACGAAGCATCCATCATATAATGGAGCGACGCAACTAGAGAGGTCACCCATGGAATTTTACGCAAGCTGCCCCGAGGGCTTTGAGTCCGCACTCGCCGATGAGCTTAAACGCCTCGGGCTTTCGCATGTCCGCCGCCTGAAGGGCCGCGCTACATTTGAGGGCGAGCTCGAAGAAGGCTATCGCGCCTGTCTGTGGTCGCGCCTGGCCAGCCGCGTGTTCGTGGTACTCGGGCGCTTTGAGGCGCAGGATGCCGATGAACTGTACGATAGCGTTTACGACATCGCCTGGGAAAGCATCGTCCGCCCGGGCGCTACCATCGCCATCACCGCCCGCGGCGTGACCGAGCAGCTGCGCAACACGCGCTTCTCGGCCCTGCGCGCCAAGGACGCGCTGTGCGACCGTCTGGCCGAGACCACGGGCCGTCGCGCCGACGTCGATGCCGCCGACCCCGGTGTTCACCTACTGCTTTCGCTGCGTCAGCGCCGCGCGAGCATCAGCCTGGACCTTTCGGGCGACCCGCTGTTCAAACGTCTGCCGCCCGCTGCGACTCGTGCCGGCGAGGGCGCACACGTGTTGCGCCCCGACTACGCCGCCCTGGTGCTGGCGCAGGTCGGCTGGACCGCACTATGCGAGCGCAAGCTGACGGCCGACGATTACGAGAACGAAGCCCTTCCCACGCTGATCGATGCCTCGTGCGCCGGCGGCGGTCTGCTGCTGGAGGCCGTGAACATTCTGACCGACCGCGCCCCGGGCGCCACACGCGAGCGCTGGGGCTTTGAGGGCTGGCAGCTGCACGATGCCGCCCTGTGGGAGCAGCTGCTTGCCGAGGCGCGCGAGCGCGAGGCGGCAGCGCGCGAGCGCCAGGCGCGCATCGTGGCCGTGGATGTTGACCCCGCCGCCCGCAAGACCGCTGAGCGCATGGTTAAATGTGCCGGCTACAAGCGCTTTGTCGATTTTTGCGCCGCCAAGTCCGCCACCGTACTGGACCACGCGGGCGCTGTCGCCGGCGCCGCCGTGGTCGCGGATACGACCGAGACACCGCTTTCGCTCATCCATGACACCATGACGCTCATCGGCGAGTTGCGCCGGTCGCCCGAGCTTGCCGCGGCGCCGGTCGCCGCGCTCACCCGCGACGGATTGCTGGCCCGCGCGCTCCACACCGAGCCCGAGCGCTCGATCGCCGTCATGCCCAACAACGAAGAGGCGACCGTCGAAGTCTGGCCTTCGCTCGACCACGCCGCCGCAGCGTTTGAGGCTGCGACCAGTGCGGATGCCAAGGCCGAGGCTGCGAATGCCAACGACGTTAACGACAAAGCCACCGCTTCCGCCATGCCCGAGCCTGCCGCCATGCTCGACCTGGGCGACGGCAAGCCGCTGCCCGTGCTCATCCCCGAGTCGGAGCAGTTCGCCAACCGCCTGCGCAAAAACGCCCGCCTGCGTCGCAAGTGGGCAAAGCGCGAGGGCGTGAGCTGCTACCGCGTCTACGATGCCGACCTGCCCGATTACTCCGCCGCCATCGATCTGTACGAGGGTTGTCCACAGACTCCGGGCCGCTGGCTCGTCATCGCCGAATACGCCGCGCCCAAGACCATCGACCCCGCACTGGCCCAGGCCCGTATGCTCGACATTCTGGCCATCGCGCCGCGCATCCTAGATGTTCCCGCCGAGCATGTGCACGCCAAGGCCCGCATGCGTTCGCGCGGCGGCTCGCAGTACGGCAAGCAGGGCGCCGGCAAGGGCGGCTCGGGCGAGCGCGGCAATATCGCGCGTCGTCGCCTGCCGCTCATCGAAGAGGGCGGCCTCACCTTTGCCGTCAACTTTGACGACTACCTGGACGTCGGCATCTTCTTGGACCACCGCGTCACCCGCAACCTGGTGCGCGAGCACGCCAAGCAGGCGCGCCGCTTCCTCAACCTGTTCGCCTACACCGGCACCGCCACCTGCTACGCGGCCGATGGCGGCGTCGAGGAGACCGTGACGGTCGACCTCTCCAACACCTATCTGGACTGGGCCGAGCGCAACATGCGCCAGAACGGCTTTGTGGGGCCTCAGCATCATTTTGTGCGCGACGACGTGCTCGCCTGGATTCGCGACCAGCGCCAGACGCGCAACCGCTGGGACCTGATCTTTGTCGACCCGCCCACGTTTTCGAACTCGTCCAAGATGGGCCGCCGCACCTGGGATGTTCAGCGCGACCATGTTGAGCTTTTGGCCGGCGTATCGCGCCTGCTCGCGCAGGGCGGCCATGCCATCTTTAGCTGCAACCTGCGCGGCTTTCGCCCCGAGACGCGCAAGCTCGCGCGCGCGGGCGTTGTGCTGGAGGACATTACGACGCAGACCATCCCCGAGGATTTCGCACGCAACCAGAAGGTGCACCATTGCTATATCGTGCGCCGCCCGCCCATCGAGGACGCCATGGCCGAGGTCGGCTTTAGCGCCGAGGAGATTGCCGAGCGAACCGAGGAGCTGCGCAGCCCCGAAGCCCGTAAGCCTCGTGCAGCAGCGCCCGCGCACGCGCAGGCCGGCGACCGAGGGCCGCGCGGCGACGGCAAGCCCTCCCCCGCCGGCAAGCCCAAAAAGAAGAAGTTCTACGCCAGCAAGTCCAAGGGCAAATAACAAAGTTGCGGTGGAATACGGACCGTTTTGCCTGGAATTGGGCAAATATAGACCGTATTCCACCGCAACTCATAGTGGGATGGTGGCGCCGACCTATCCCTGGGTGACCAATCGGTAACCGATACCCACGTGCGTTTGGATATAGCGCGGATGCGCGGGGTCGGACTCGATCTTCTTACGCAACGTGCCCATAAAGACACGCAGGCTCGCCAGGTCGCTCTTAGTCGCCGTGCCCCAAATCTCGTGCAGGATATATTGGTGCGTCAGCACCTTGTCGGCGTTGTGTGCCAGCAAGCAGAGCAACTTGTACTCGATCGGCGTCAGGTGCAGCTCCTCGCCATCCATCGTGGCGATGCCGGCGTCAAAATCGATATGCAGCTCACCGGTATCGAACGAGCCCTCGGAGGCAACACCGCCCGTTTGCGCATACGAAAGGCGCCTGAGCGTCGTGCGAATGCGCGCGAGCAGCTCTTCGACCGAAAACGGCTTGGTCAGGTAGTCGTCGGCACCGGCATCGAGTGCGCGGATCTTGTCCGCGTCTTCGCTGCGCGCCGAGACCACAATGATCGGCATGCCCGACCATGCGCGCACCGACTCCACCACCTTGACGCCATCCATATCGGGTAGGCCCAGATCGAGCAGCACAATGCTCGGTGCCTGCGACGAGGCGGCGGCGATGGCGGCATGGGCGGTCTCCACAGCCATATGACGCAGGCCGTGCGCCTCGAGCGCGGCAACGATAAGGTTGCGAACGGCGGGATCGTCCTCAACGACCAAGATGAGCGGTTTTACGGCAGAGTTCGGCACGGCGCTACTCCTTATCAAACGAAACATCGGCGACGGGAAGCTCAATCGTAAAGACCGAGCCGTGCGGGTCCGCCGCGGCAACCTCTATGCTACCGCCATGCGCCAACGCAATGGAGCGGCAGAGCGAAAGACCCAGGCCCACGCTGCGATGGCTGTCGGCAAGACCGTGGTTGGCGGTGTAGAACGATTCAAAGATTCGCTCGCGGTCCTCGGGCGCAATGCCCGGCCCGTCATCGGCCACCGAGCACGTCACGTGCCCATCGTCGACGCCAATCGAAATCACGATATGCGAACCCGCGGGCGTATACGTGATGGCGTTGTTCACCAGATTCACCACGAGCTGTACCATCAGACGCGCGTCGACGTTAACGAGCGCCGGCTCATCGCACGCCACCACCTTAAGGTCGTGCTCGCGCACGGCCGGACTTACGTGGCGCAGCGCCTCCTCGACGATATCGTCCATGAGCTCGAGCGTAGTCGCCAGATGCATACCGCCGCCCTCGAGCTTGGTGATGGCAAGCAGGTTCTCGACGGTGGCGTTGAGCCATTGCGCGTCCGAGCGAATGGACAGGAGCATGCCGCGGCGCGTCTGGTCGTCGAGCTCGGCGGTGCCGGTCGAGCCCTGGTCGAGCAGTACGTCGGCATTGCCCGAAATGCTGGTAAGCGGCGTGCGCAGATCGTGCGAAATGGAGCGCAGCAGGTTAGCGCGCAACTGCTCGTTTTTGGCAAGCACCGCCGCCTCTTCGCGGGCCTCCATGGCGCGGGCGCGATCGAGTGCCAGCTCGCCTTCGCTCACGATGGCATCGGCAAGTGTCCGCTCCTCGTGCGTCAGCACGTCGGACTCGGCAACGATAGCCAGCACGCCCACAACCGAGGCGGGGTCGCCCGCGCGCACCATGGTGTCGCCCGAGCGTACGGTCAAGTAGATGCCAAAGAACGCCGAGCCGCCATAGGTGGCATCGAGTGGTGTTCCCACATAGGCGGACGCCGAGAGCCGCGGCGGCATTTGCGACGCCAGCTCGTGCACCGGCACGGCATCGCCCACGGCCGTATACGTCGCGCGCGGCAGCAGGTCATCATCATCGGCATCATCGCTGTACCACACGACCGGGCAGCCCGAAAGACGCGCCAGCTGCGTTGCCATGGCGTGCACAATCTGCTGCTGATCGGCACAGCGCTGCAGCATGCGGTTGGTCTCGAGCACCATCTGCGTGCGGCGGTCGCTGGCGGCGGCCTGCGCCAAGGCGCGGCGCAGGGCCAACGCGATCGAACTCGACACAAGCGAGACCGCAAACATGATGAAGAACATGCCGGGATAAACACGGTCGATAAACGACAGCGAGTAGCGCGGGTCGACAAACAAGAAGTTGTAGAGCGCCACGGCGGCAGCCGAGCTCAGCAAGCAATACAGGCGGCTCCAGGTAAAGAACGCGCACAGCTGCACGGCGAACACATAGACGATCATGATGCTCGGCGCGAGACCCGGATGGTCGAGCAGCGCGCCCGCAATCGTCGCCGCGACCAGCAGCCCCGCCGATACGCAGGCGTCATACAGAGGGCTGCGACGCGTCAGCGTCGTGCGCCGCCACCAAAAGTTCTCGGCAATATCGCCGTCCGCATGGACGTCCATCAGCGCCCCGCCCCTCTCTCAAAAACAAAAACCACCACAAAGGGGACAGGCACCTTTGTGGTGGTTTCCCCTTGTGGTGGTTCCAAGTGTATAGCCTTTACAGCCTGCGGTCGTTAGACAAACAGCACGTGCGCGAGCAGGGCGCACACGCACACCGCTCCAAATACCAATGCCACGATCGAAATCACGCGATCGACCATGTCCATGTTGGCCCGATTCGTAAAGAACCGATCTTCGGCGGCGTCGACGCGCGCCTCACGGACGTCAAGTGTCCTTGCATCCATGTTTACCTCCCCGGCTTTAGTTTTGCTCATCGATAACCAACTCCGTGTAGTCTCCGTCGGCTACGGGCGCTCGTTGGGGGCAAGGCGCTGCATCTTGCTCACGGCCTTAAACTTGGTGAACAGCGGCACGTACTCAAAGCTCACGTTGGAGTTCTCCAGGCCGTACCAGCGCGCGGGCGTGCCGGCGGCGCGGCGGATGATGTACTTGAGCGTGATGGCCGTGCGCTCGCTCGGCTCCACGTCGCTTTCGGGCGCCAGCAGCTTGCGGATCATGACGAACTTGAACGTGCCAATGTTGCCCGGATCCTTATAGACCGAGTAGTCGTGCGTCTGCGACGGCAGCTCGCCGCTGGCAGCCAGGTCCTGAACAACTTGGCGCAGGTAGGCATTGACGCGTTGGTTAATCTTGTAGCCCAGGTACAGATGCACGCGGAACACGTAGTCGGTGCCGAACGTCTCGACCGAATAGGCAAAGGTATGCGGCTCGTCCATGGTCTCGACGTTCACGAACCACCAGGCGCGAGCGCGCTTGGGATGCTTGTCCAAGATCGAGTAGACGATATCACGGTCGATGTAGTCGGTATGGGTGTCCTTGGTCAGGTACACGATGTTGTCGCTCATGCGCTCGTAACGGTCGTCGTCGCGCAGGCGCTTGAGCTGCGGCAGATAGCTGCGCAGCGGCAGCAGCGTAAACTGGCGCTGTTCGACCGCCGTGCCGTTGTACCAGCACACCATAATGCCCATGATGAGTGCAGCCATGAGGATGGTGAAGTAGCCGCCGTGGAAGAACTTGGTGAGTGAGCTCACGAAGAAGAAGCCTTCGAGCAAAAGGAAGAAGGCCGCGAAGATCCACGGAGCAACCTTGAGCTTGCGCTCCTCGTGCAGGTAGAAGAAGAGCAGCAGCGTGGTGCACATCATAGTCAGCGTAATGGCAAGGCCGTAGGCGGCTTCCATATGAGCCGAGTTCTGGAACAGCAGCACCACGATGACGCAGCCGACAAGCATGACGTTGTTGACCATGGGGATGTAGAGCTGGCCTTTGGTCTCGGCCGGATAGAAGACCTGCATGTGCGGCATGAGGTCCAGGCGACTGGCCTCGGACACCAGCGAGAACGCGCCGGTAATGAGCGCCTGCGAGGCAATGATGGCCGCGATGGTTGAAAGGCCGACGGCAAACGGACGCAGGCCCGGGGCGAGCATCTGGTAGAACGGGTTAAGGTCGGCAATGCCCATGAGCTCGGGGTTGGCAGCGTTGTTCATAAGCCAAGCGCCCTGGCCCATATAGGACAGCAGCAAGCAGCACTTAACGAACGGCCAGGTGGCGTAAATGTTGCCGCGACCCACATGGCCCATGTCGGAGTAGAGCGCCTCGGCACCGGTGGTGGCGAGGAAGCAGCTGCCCAGAATCATGATGCCCGCGTGGTTGTTGGGGCTCAGCAAAAAGGCGATGCCGCGCACCGGGTTGAGGCACAGCAGCACGGCGGGGTGCTGGAAGACAAAGAACAGACCCGTGCCGCCCAGGAACAGGAACCACAGCGTCATGATGGGGCCAAAGGCGTGACCGATCTTGGCCGTGCCGATGCGCTGCACCAAGAAGAGCGCAATGATGATGGCGAGCGTGATGGCGACAACGCGGCCCTGGTCATCCCCGAGCACGGCGTGAACCGCAGGGATGGTGCGCAGGCCCTCGATGGCCGTGGTAACGGTAACAGCCGGCGTCAGGATGCCGTCGGCGAGCAGCGCGGCGCCACCCAGCATGGCGGGGATGATAAGCCACTTGCCGCAACGCTTGACCAGGCTGTACAGGGCAAAGATACCGCCCTCGCCGTGGTTGTCGGCGCGCAGCGAGATCAGCACGTACTTGACGGTCGTCAGCAGCGTGACCGTCCACACGACAAGAGAGAGCGCGCCGAGCACGAACTCCTCCGTCACGCTTCCGATGCCGCCGTTGCCGGCAACGAGCGCCTTGGTTACATACATAGGGCTGGTGCCGATGTCGCCGTACACCACGCCCAGCGTGACGAGCATCGCCGAGATGCTCACAGGAATCGCAGCGTGCGAGGCTGCCTCCTTGGCCTTTTGTTCCATAAGCCGGTTTCCTCCCAACTTTAATGTTCGAAGGGATTATAGGCAATCGGCCCATGTTTTAATGCACTGTTTTCCCAGCTAGATAAACATTTATACGGCCTTTATGCCATCGCGCGATATGGAATGTGGCAAAGGGACTGTCCCTTTGCCACATTCGTCATTTTCCGAGCCAGTTTTTGAACCACCACTCCATGGAGCGACTCATCTCGGCCATAAAGGGGCTCGTGTGCTTGCGGGTGTAGATATCCACCACGCGCTCGCCTACCTCGCGGGCATGCGGACGGAACATCGCGTCCATCTCGGCCACCTGCGCGTCCATGGTCGTGGCGCCGGCGCGGCAGTAGCGCTCCTCGTGCACCAGGTTCACCACGGGATGCGCAATAGCCGGGCGCTCCTTGCGGGGCGTGCCGATGATGAGCATCGACAGCGGCATGGTATACGGAGGCAGATCCAGCAGCTCGGCCACTTCCTCGGCATTCTCGACGATATCACCGATATAGCAGCTCCCCAAGCCCAGAGCCTCGGCGGCAACCACGGCGTTTTGCGCGGCGATCACGGCGTCCTGGGCCGCGATGGCAAAGTCGCCCAAACCCGGCGCGCGGCGGGGCGCCTTGCCCGTACGCTCGACAAACTCGGGCTCAAAGCAGCCCACGTGCTCAAACAGATCGATCCACTTGGCATAATCGACCACAAATATTAGTGCCCAGGGCGCCTTGGCGATCATGGGCTGGTGATCGCACAGGTCGGCCAGACGATCCAGCGTAGCCTGCTCGCGAATGCTCACGATGGAATACATCATCATGGCACCTGCCGACGGCGCACGGCTCGCCGCATGCAGAATCGCCGCCCGCTGCTCGTCGGTCACCGCCACGGGCCGGCCGTCGTCATCGCGCGCAAAAGCGCGCGTGGAGGAACGGTGCTCCAACGTGTCCAGCACCGCACTGCCCGTGGTCTCGACCGGATAGCCGCACGTATCGACCGCCGCTCCATCGCCGCCCATGTCCGCCTTGCAAACCTGCTCGTTCATCGCCTCATCCTCGCTAATTCTTTAAGAAGCCTTTACGTTTCCGTGTAATTCCCGTCCATTATCGCGCAGGTCGCCGCTACATTGCGCAACACCGCCACGCACGCGCGTTATTATGGCTGGTTGTTGTGCGCAGTCACCAAATGCAGCGCATATCTTGGTAACAATCGGGTAAACCCCCACTTTCGTAGGTTTTAGTTTGTGAGGAGTCTCAGCATGTTCGCTGCCGCCATCTCGCTCGTCGGTCTTGCGGCGACCGTCTACCTTGTCTTGCGCGAGGCCAAGGCCATTCGCGCTCAGTCGGGCACCGTTGCCAAAAGCGCTCTTGGGTGGAGCGTCGCCTTCGGCCTGTTCCAACTCTTTTTGACCATTTGGGGTGCCATTGGCCTCGTCGCCCAAAACGAGCCGCTCGCCTTTGTGATGCTCGTCCTGACCAACGCCATCCTCACCGGATGCGCTTGGGCCAGCATCGCCCGCGACCGCATCGCCCCGCGCGTCTTTGCGTTCGCCGAGCCCGACGCCCCCGCCCCCACCGGCAAGCTCGCTCGCCTGCGCGGCGCCTTTGTGGGCAAACCGCTCGTCGCCGCCGTCCTGTGCCTGCTGCTCGCCGGCGTCTTTGCGCTGCTGGGCATGGAGGTCTCGTCCAACCACGACTTTACCTGGGTCTACCCCCTGTGCATCCTGCTCGAGTGGGCCATCATCGCCACACTCATGACTGGCTTGTTCTTCCTATTCCAGCGCCACGGCGCAGCTTCCGCGGTCCTGGCCTTTGCCCTCTTTGTCCTGGGCATTGCCGAGTTCTTTGTCATCACGTTTAAATCCATGCCCATCCAGCCGGGCGACCTTTCGGCCATCTCCACCGCCGCCGCAGTCGCCGGCAACGGCTACACCTTCTCCATCTCGCTGTTCTGCGTGCTGTCTATGGGCTTTACCGCCATCGCCATGCTGCTATGCGAGTACGCCGGCCTGGTGGCACCGCACCGTCAGAAGGGTGCCGCCAACGCCAAGCGCATGCTGCTCACCAACCTGCTCGTGGCGGTGCTGTGCCTGGGCGGCGTGACCGCACACGTCACGCTTATCGACTACTACAACACCCTCGGCATCACCGTCTACACCTGGCGCCCGCTCGAGAGCTACTGGCGCGAGGGCTATCTGCCTGCCTTTATTAGTGCAGCGCAGTCCATTAAGCCGCCCAAACCCGCCGACTACTCCGTCGACGATGCCAAGGCCACGCTCAAAAAGTACGCCAAGGCCTACGACAAGTCCGACGCCGCCAAGAGTGACGAGCGCACCGCCGCAAAGGAGCAATTCGACAGCGAGAAGCCCACGGTCATCGCCATCATGAACGAGACCTTCTCGGACCTGTCCATCTACCAGAACATGCGCGCCGGCTACGAGGGCCCGCAGTACTTTAAGAACCTGTCCAACTGCCTCAGCCGCGGCAAGCTCTATGTGAGCGCCTACGGCGGCGGCACGGCCAATACCGAGTTTGAGTTTATGACCGGCAACTCCATGGCCAACCTGGGCTCGGGCGTGTACCCCTACACCATCTACAACATGGAAACGACCGGGAACCTGGCAGAGCAGTTCAAGTCGCTCGGATATTCCACCACGGCCATGCACCCCAACCACGCCACCAACTGGAACCGCGAGAACGTCTACAAGGACTTTGGCTTTGACCAGTTCCTGTCCATCAACGATTTCCAGGGTGCCGATACCCTGCGCGGCATGGTGACCGACCAGGCGACCTACGACAAGATTCTTGAGCTGCTCGACCAGAACGCCGATCCTCAGTTTATCTTCGACGTGACCATGCAGAACCACTCGGGCTACGACACGGGCCTGCTGCCGGCCGACAAGCAGATGCACCTGAACATCGACACGACCGACCTGGACGCCAAGACCGTCGAGGACGGCACGCTCTCCGATGTCGACGAGTACGTCTCGTGCATCGAGCAGTCCGACCAGGCACTGCGCTACTTCCTCAACGCCTTGAGCAAGCTCGACCGCAAGGTGGTCGTGGTTTTCTGGGGCGATCACCAGCCGTTCTTCCCGTCCAAGTTCAATGACAAGTGGTTTACCGACGAGGACGACGCCACCCACCAGGAGCGCTTGTGGCAGACCGACTACATCATTTGGGCTAACTACGACGTTGCCGGCTGCGACCAGACGAGCGAGGTCGACGACTTGTCCACCAACTACCTGTCCACGCAGCTCATGCAGCTGATTGGCGCCCCGCTGACCGACTACCAGAAAGCGCACATGACGCTGCGCGAGTCGCTGCCCGCCATCAACTCCGTGGGCTACGAGGATGCCAGCCTGCGCTGGGCGCTCTCCTCCAACGTCACCGGTGACGACGCCGCTGCCGCAGCCGCCACCAAGGCGCGCGAGGATTACGCCAAGATGCAGTACTACGAGATGTTCCGCGACGGCAAGAACGTCTATACGGAGCACTTCCAGACCGAGGCCAACGAGACCGACCCCAACCTGGCGCCGGGCACGACCAAGATTAAGTAGCGGGTCGCTCATAACTGAAACGTCTGTCCGGGCGGAGGCATATAAGGTTCCCCGCTCGGACAGTCCTGCGCAAGACGGGGACCACATTAGTGGCCCCCTTTGCGTGCGGGACTCGCGATGAACCTTATATGCCTCCGCCCGGACAGACGCCATGTTGTTGGAGCGCGGCTTGTCATAGGGGTATCCGCTGAACATATATAAGTCGAAGGCCAC
Organism: uncultured bacterium; assembly: GCA_905215365.1. GTDB lineage: Bacteria > Actinomycetota > Coriobacteriia > Coriobacteriales > Coriobacteriaceae > Collinsella. Next base: position 29,488 of record CAJMPX010000012.1, read on the forward strand.
GTCTTGTGGCCTTTTTTGCATCCGGAAACCGTGTCCCAGAATTCACGTCCGGAGTGGGATGCAGTTTCCGCTTGTGGCTCCGTTGGGAAGCTGCATCCCACTCCAAAGGCAAATTCTGGGACGCACTTTCCGAATCCCCATCCATCCGGAAAGCCCGTCCCACTCTGAATACATCCAGCGAACGCATGAGAGCGTGTCGTCCAGGACGGTCTCGTCATCGGGGTGATGGAAAGTGTCACCCCCAAACGCTTGCCACAGTTGCGCCCACGAGTGTCAAGAAAAAAGCCTCGAGAATTTCGAGGCTTTCACATTTGTATTGTTTTGCACGAAGGACCGCGAACGACGAAGTTACTCGCCCAGCACGGCCTTCTTGGCCGCCGCCGCCATGTTATCCATATCCTCCTTGGTGGGGTGATCCTTTGCGGCAACCCAGTTGTCGAGCAGCATCTTAAATCGGGCGTTTTCGGGATCTTGCTCGAGCATTGCCTCGTAGCGCTGCTTAACCGCGGGACCCATCTTGCCCTGGCACATCGCCCAGCCCGCAAGCTCGGCATCCTCGGCCAGATTGGAAGTTACGCGGTCGACAATCTGCTGGTAATAGCTCTGGTCGGCCCCAAAGCCGCAGGTGCCAAACAGGAACACGCGCTTGCCGTGCAAGGCAGAGAGCAACGCCGCGACCGAAGGCGTGCACGCGCCCTTGTCGCACCAAAAACCGACGAGCACTGTGTCGGCCGTGCAGGCGCCCTGCGCCTCGAGCGCAACCTGATCTGCATCCGCATCGTCGCTCAACGCCGCGGCATGGACAAACTCAACACCCGCAGCCTGCAGAGCGCGCTTGATCGCGCCCGAAACCATCCTGGTATTACCGCTCTTGCTGTTAACCACCAAAGAGCACGTCATAGTCACGTTGCCTCGTTTCCCCCAAAACTAAAGCCACTAATGCAATTTATTAGATGAATATCTTAGTACTATCGACGCAGATGTAAACCATCTGCCGCTAATCGGCAGCCCCTACTGGGCCCTACTGGGCAAACTGGCTACGATAAAGCTCGGCATAGAAGCCGCCTGCCGCTAGCAGCTCGTCATGCGTGCCGTGCTCGATAATCTGGCCGTCGCGCATGACCAGAATGCAATCGGCGTTTCGAATCGTCGACAGACGGTGCGCCACGACAAAGCTCGTGCGACCGGCCATGAGCTCGTCGAATGCCGCCTGCACCTGCAGCTCGGTGCGGGTATCGATGCTCGAGGTCGCCTCGTCCAGCAGCAAAATCGCCGGATCGGTGAGCATGACGCGCGCGATGCACAGCAGCTGTTTTTGACCCTGGCTAAACGTGCCGCCGTCCTCGCCGATGACCGTATCGTAGCCGCCTGGCAGCTGCACGATAAACTTGTGCGCATGCGCGCGCTTGGCCGCCTCGATAACCTGTTCGCGCGTGGCATCGGGACAACCGTAGGCGATGTTTTCGGCCACGGTGCCCTCGAACAGCCAGGTATCCTGCAGCACCATGCCAAAGGCACGGCGCAGGCTCGAGCGCGTGTAGCCGCGCGAAGCCTTGCCATCGACCGCGATGCGCCCGGCATCGATATCGTAAAAACGCAACAGCAAATTGATGAGCGTCGTCTTGCCGCAGCCCGTGGGGCCAACGAGGGCAAAGCGCATGCCGGGCTTGGCCTCGATGCAGATATCCTGCAGCAGCTTGCGATCGGGCACATAGCTAAAGTCCACGTGCTCAAAGGTCACCTCACCCTGCGGGGCGGCAAGTTCCACGGCGTCCGCCGCATCGGGCTCCTGCTCGCGCGCATCGAGCAACGCGAACATGCGGCGCGCCGAGGCGTACGCGGTCTGGATTTGCGTGATGACGTTCGTGACCTCGTTGAACGGCTTAGTGTACTGGTTAGCGTAGGACAGGAAGATCTGCACGCCGCCCACCGTGAGCGCCGCAGGCACGCCCGTGATCACGCCCGCGCAGCCGATCACAGCGACCACGGCGTAGATGATGTTGTTGATAAAGCGCGTGCCGGGGTTAGAGAGCGAGCCCATAAACTGCGCGCGTTCACCTGCCGTATAGAGCTCGGCGTTGAGGACATCAAAGCGCTGTTGAGCGTGCGGACCGTAGGCGAAGGCGTCCACGAGCTTTTGCTCGCCCACATACTCCTCGATATGACCGCCCAGTTGACCCTGAATGCGCTGCTGTGCTGTAAAGCTCTTGTTGGAAAGCTTGGCGATGGCGCCGGCTGCAAAAATGGAAAGCGGCGTGACGAGCACCACCACGAGCGTCATGGTCAGGTTAATGGAGAGCATAAACGCGAGCGTGCCCACGATGGTAATAACACCGGTGAAAAGCTGCGTGAAGCCCTGCAGCAGACCGTCGCCCACCTGATCGACGTCGTTGACCACGCGGCTCATAAGGTCGCCGTGGGCATGGCCGTCGATAAAACTGAGCGGCATGCGGCTGAGCTTATCGCTCGCCTCCACGCGCATGTCGCGCACCGTTTCGTAGGACAGGCGGTTGACGCAGTAGCCCTGCAGCCACTGGAAGGCCGCTGCTCCCACCACGACGAGCGCGAGTTTGGTAACGAGCGGCAGCAGCGCGTCGAAGTCCACCTGACCGGCGGCAACGATAAGGTCGATGCCCTCGCCAATGAGGATGGGCGTGTAGAGCTGCAGGATCACCGAGACGGCGGCACTCACAAACGACGCTGCAAACGAGACGCGGTGCGGGCGAACATAGCCCAGCAGGCGGCGCGTCACCGCGCCCACGGGATAGCGCTCGGGATCACCGGGTTGGCGCGGGCCGTCGCCCAGGTCGTTGAGGTTATCGTTGCCGGACACATTAGCGGTCATCGTGGCGACCGAACCGGAAGAAGTATACGGGTTCATCTAGCAACCCTCCTTTGAGCAAGTAGGCGCAGGGGCAGTCGGGGCGGACGCGGGCACCGTGCTCCCCTGCTGGCCCTCGAGCTCCTCGCGGCGCAGCTGCGACTGGCAAATCTCGCGATAGAGCTGGCAGCTTGCATACAGCTCGTCATGCGTGCCCAGGCCCGCAACCGATCCGTGGTCGAGCACGCAGATCATGTCGGCATCGCGCACGGTCGAGACGCGCTGGCTCACGATGACCGTCGTGAGCGGCAGCCCACCCTCGGCGGCACCGCGCATGCTTCGTTCGCGAATGGCATGGCGAAGCGCCGCATCGGTCTTAAAGTCGAGCGCCGAGGCGGAGTCATCCATAATCAGGATCTGCGGCGAGCCCACCAGGGCGCGCGCGATGGTCAGGCGCTGGCGTTGGCCACCGCTGAAGTTCTTACCGCCCGCCTCGACCGGGGCATCGAGCCCCTGCGGCTTGTTGCGCACGAATTCGCTGGCCTGCGCCATATCGAGCGCCGCCCAGAGCTCATCGTCGGTCGCTGACTCGTCACGCCAGGTCAGGTTGCTGCGGATGGTGCCGCTCACCAGCGACGCGCGCTGCGGGACGGTCGCGACCACATGGCGCAGCTGGTCGAGCGGCCAGGCGCGCACGTCGGCGCCCATCACGCTCACGCTGCCAGCGCTCGCATCGTACAGGCGCGGGATAAGCGAAACGAGCGTGGACTTGCCGCTGCCCGTGCCGCCGATAATGCCGAGCGTCTTGCCCAGCGGCAGCTCCAGCGTCACATCGCTCACGGCATTTGCCGCGCCCACGCCAAACGAAAAGCTCGCATGGTCAAAGCTCAACGCAGGAACGGGAGCGACATTGCCCGGCTCGGGCAGTGCGACCGGCTGGTTGCCCTCATCGGTAATGCTCGGCACGCAATTGAGCACCTCGTTGATACGCGACGCGCTGGCGCTCGACTTGGTAAAGACCACGACCAGGTTGGCGACATACACGATGGAGGTGAGGGTCTGCGTCATGTAGTTGACGAACGCCATGACCTGACCCTGCGTGAGCTCGCCCACGTTGACCTGGATGCCGCCGACCCACAGGATGGCGCACACGCCCAGGTTCATCACAAGAAACGTGACGGGGTTGAGAATCGACGAGAGCTTGCCCACCGCGATGGCAGTATTGGCCTGGTCATCGGCGGCTTGGGCAAAGCGCTCACGCTCGTGATCTTCACGCACAAACGCACGGACCACGCGAGCGCCCGAAAGGCCTTCGCGGCAGATAAGCGCGATGCGGTCAAGCTTTGCCTGCAGCTGCTTGTAGTACGGGATACAGCGCGCCATGACAAACCAAAACACCAGGCCGATGGCGGGCGTGCAAATCAAAAAGATAATGCCGAGCTTAAGGTCGATGGCAAGGGCCGCGGCCATGGAGCCCACCGCCAGGAAGGGCCAGCGGATGAGCATGCGCACGCCCAGCGCCACAGCGAGCTGCACCTGGTTGACGTCGTTGGTGATGCGGGTGATAAGCGACGGCGTGCCAAAGCGGTCGAGCTCGGCATAGCTCAGCTTATTAATGTGCCCGTAGAGCGCACCGCGGATGTCGGTGCCCATGCCCTGCGAGGTCAGCGCCGCCATCTTTTGGCAGACGAGCGTAAACGAGATGCCGATTACAGCCATGGCGGCGAGCACCGCGCCGTAACGGACGACGGCGTTGACATCGTGTGCGCCGATGCCCTTATCGATCATCTGGGCAATCACCAGCGGCGTAAGCAGGTCAAAGATCACTTCGATCAGCTTGCACGCAGGGCCAATCACCATATACCGGCGAAACTTACCACCAAAACGCCTGAGCAGCTCAATCATAAAAAGGCGCTCCCTATCATCATTCACACTCAATTTGAACCATGATAGTACGGTGAACCCAAAAGAAGCGTAAACAACTCGTCATTTCTAACGAGATTCAGTTTTCAGAGGAGCATACGCGCACACCCAGCCAGTGGCGGGCCAATCGCTTGGTATACTTACATTAGTGCTACCAAGTTAGTCGCCGACCCTTGAAATGAGGTGCCGAGATGAACGACATTCTCGCAAGAAGAGCAAGACGAGCAACTGTGGGCATCGCCCTTTCCGCGGCACTTGTCGCGGGAATCGCCCCCGTAACGGCGATCGCGGCAGAAACCAGCTCCCCCACCGGTGCAGTTGCCCTGCAGACGGAAGACGCGGCCGCCGCAAAAGAAAAAGCGTATGCAGCCATGCAGGAAGCGCTCAAAAACCTCGAGGCCGCAAAAAACGCCGCAAGTCCCGAGAAAATTGCGAGATTCAATGATGACATTGCCCGTTTTCAAGAGCTCCGCGACAAGATGGCGGCGCAAGCCGCCGAATTGAGGGAATCCCTTCCCACCATGCAAACGGACATCAATGCAGCCCAAGCCAAATACGACAAGGCCATCAACCGGGTAAGCGAGCTCCAAGCAAAATTAGACATGAAACTTGAGGAGCTTAAGGCAGTCGAAGCACTCGGCGACGAGGAGCTTGCCGAAACTATTAAACAGCAAATAAAGTCGTTGCGCCAAGAGATCGTAACGGCAAAAGCGCGAGTTGACTTTTGCGAAATGGAGCTCCGCGAGGTCCAGGACCGCCTCAAAAGGCAGCAAAGACAAGTTAATGACTGTGAACGTTCTGCAGAGAAGTATAAAGCCCATACCGACCAGTTCATAGCCTGGCGAGATGCGCTCCTCGACAATTTGAAAAAGGCGCAAGCGGCCTATGACGACGCCTGCAAGGCATACGAAGAGGCGAAAGCCGCGGCAGACAAGGCCACCTCGCCCGAGATAACGCAACCGACCGAGACGACGCCTCCCTCCAACTCGGCGCAACCGGCCGAGGCGACACAGCCCACCGGCTCGTCCGCGACCGGCAAAAATACCCCGCCGAGCTCCACCAAGCAGGCGAACTCGAGCAGCGGCAAGCAAGCAGATACGACCGCCGGCAAGCTCGCGAACACGGGCGACGCAGCGCCGAGCGCAATCACACTCGCAGGAATCGCCGCCGCAGGGTTCGGAATAGCCACCGCGGGTGTACGCCGCATCAAGAACTCAAAGTAGCTGCCAGAGCATATCGCTCCCACCAATCTACAAGCCCATAGACAAAGAGGCCCGTTTCCCCAACCAAAACCAGGGAAACGGGCCTCTTTACTTGTAAAAACAAATGGTAATGCCGCCGTCTCTTGAACCACGTAGCCATTGATGTCTTGGCGCAGCCAGCGAGCGACATCCAGGGCGAACAAGTTGGCATGAAAAAGGCAAGGCATAGACCTTCTGGTCATGCCTTGCCTTTTGAATGACAAATTGTCGCTCTGGGTGGCGCGCAGCGTCGAGCATTGCGCGGTTTGGTAAAACCGCACAAAAAGAAAGCCCGTGCGCTCGATGGATTCGGATGCCCGACAGAGGCTCCTTATGGCTGCTTCCTTCCGGACCTGACCAGATTCGGAACATGTCGTCATCCGAACCCATCGAACGCGCTAGGCGCTCGGTATATCTTACCTGCTCCCGCCCGATGGGGCAAGACAGCTAATTTGGGACGGGGCTTTTTTGACTACTTTTTGACTGGGGGCATCAGAGTGGCGAAAGTAGTCAAGAAAGCCCCGTCCCAAATAGACTGGTCTGACGCTGCGCCACGAAAAGGGCCTATCTACTACGTTTAGGCCGCGGGGTCAACCATAGCCGGCTTTTTCGAAAATTGGCAAGCTTTCTACCTGCGGTTTTAATTTCACAAATTCCGGGATGGTCGAGGGTGTTCCGCTAAACGTAGTAGATTACCGCATTTCATGGCAGACGGTCCGACCCAAAGCACAAGGCGACCAGCCTCGGATGGCCATTCACGAAGTTGCGGTGGAATACGGACTGAATTGGCGCCTTAAAGGCAAAAACACTCTGTATTTCACCGCAAGTTATTGGGGAGGGATTGGTTTTAGAGGCGGCCAAGGTCGTAGGCTCGCGCGGCAGACTCGCCGGCGCAGATGAGGTTGGTTGCGGCTTCTTGCGGATCGAGTGCCCGCTCCAGGTCCATGGGCTTGCGACAGATCGGCAGTACAAGGTCAATGCCCTGCTCATACACCGCATCCAGGCTGTCGGCACGACCACCCACGACGGCGACCACCGGCTTGCCACACCGCTTGGCACGGCGCGCCACGCCCACCGGCGCCTTACCGGCGGCGGACTGCTCGTCCATATTACCCTCGCCCGTTATGACCAGGTCGACATCGCGTACACGCTTGTCAAACCCCACGAGATCGAGCACCGTCTCCACACCCGAGCGTAGCTCCGCACCGAGCGCCAGCAGCGCGGCACCCAGGCCACCGGCGGCACCTGCGCCGGGCACGCCGAGCACCGAGCCAAATGTCCGTGCGCCCTCGGGTGTGCGCAACAACCCCTGAGCCCGCGCCCCAGCAATCGCCGCATCGAGCAGGCGGCCGTAGCTGACCATCCAGCTGTCGCGCCTGCGCAGCACCTCAGCGTCATCCGCCGGCAGACCCTTCTGGCCGCCGAACACCGCAAGCGCGCCGCGACGCCCCACGAGCGGATTCTCGACATCGGAGAGCACGACGACACGCGCGCCATGCAGCGCCCGAAGTGCCGGCGCCAAATCGATACTCGCCACCTGCTCAAGTCCAGCAAGCCCGGGAGCGATATCGCGGCCGCGCTCATCGACAAGGTGGGCGCCCAGCGCCTGCAGCATACCGGCGCCACCATCGTTGGTGGCACTGCCGCCCAGACCAATATAGATAGTCTTTGCCCTGGCACGGACCGCGCGAAACATGAGCTCGCCCACGCCATAGGTCGAAGTCGCAAGCGCCGCCGATTCCGTGCAGGGCGAATACCCAATACCCGCCGCCTCGGCCATCTCAATTACAGCCGACTCGTGCTCGCCGTCCACCAGCATCCGGGCAGACACGCGGTCGCCCAAGGGGCCTGTAACCTCGCAGGTCACAAGCTCGCCACCGCGCACGGCGATGGCGGCGATCGTTCCCTCGCCACCATCCGCCAGCGGCAACGCGGCCATCTCGGCATCGGGCCACACACGGCGCACGCCTTCGGCAACCGCCTCCTCTGCCTGCGCACTCGACACACTGCCCTTAAAGGAGTCGATCGCCAGCAGCACGCGGCGGGGCCGGCGGCACGCGGGGCCAAAGTCAACCGCCGCGCCAGCATCCTCTTCGGCACACGCGAGCGCCTCGGCATGAGCGGCATGTGCCTCAAGATCGGCCCCACAACCGCAGTCAGCACCATCGGTGCCACGCAGCCCACTAAAATAGCTGCTCAACACCTCACGACACTCGTCTGCCAGCACACCGGCGGTCACATTAAACCGATGATTCAGGCGCGAGTCGGCATTCAAATCGTATAGGGATCCCAACGCGCCCGCCTTGGCGTCGCTCGCGCCATACACGCAGCGTCCCACGCGCGCGTTGACCATAAGCCCCGCGCACATGCAGCAGGGTTCGAGCGTCACGTAGACCGTACAGTCGGAAAGGCGCCAGCGGCCAAGCGCCTGGGCAGCGACGCACAGGGCCGCGAACTCTGCATGCGCCGAAGGGTCCTGGTCGAGCTCGCGACGATTATGCGCCCTCGCGACGATCTCGCCGTCGCGCACCACTACGGCTCCGATGGGCACCTCGCCCACCGCCGCGGCGGCTCGCGCCTCCGCCAACGCCTCGCGCATGAACTTCTCGTCGATTTCGGTGATCGTCATCGTTCGCCTTCCCTGTTGCAAATTCAAAACGATGCTATCATTACGACTCACGGAGAGATGGCAGAGCGGTTGAATGCGGCGGTCTTGAAAACCGTTGAGCGCGAGAGCGTTCCGGGGGTTCGAATCCCCCTCTCTCCGCCACTTTTAGTGATGCACCGGTGTCATGGTCCGCTCAAACAGCGCATCGACCACGTCGGCCATCTCGGGTCGACGCTCAAGATCGTGGCCCGATTCCCACCATATCGTGAAAAGTCGAATAATACCGCCGGCGACAAACTCAGACGTCGTCTCGAGTGACACGGGGGCCAGGGCATCCTCGGCAAGCACGTTCATCACACGCTCGCGGATGGAGCGGGCAATGCGGTCGCAAATAACGTTGGTCAGCATTCCCGACATGCTGCTCGCCAAAATGTTGTCCATGAGCTGCTCATGGGCCAGAATCAGGTCCATGGCATCGTCCAAAATCGCGTGCCGAAGCGCGCGCACGTCCTCGGCAGACACTGTGCCGGCCTCATCGGGCTGTTTTTGCGGCAAGCCGGACATGAGCTCATCGATATAAAAGGCAAAGTAATCGTTCTTGTCGCGAAAGTGCTTGTAGAACGTCGTGCGGCGAATCATGGCGCGGTCGCACAGCATGGCAACCGTCAGGTCCTCAAAACGATGCTCCTCGAGAAGCTCGGTGAAGGCATCGAACAGGGCACGGTAGGTTTTCTTAATGCGAAGGTCCACTGGTATCGCCATCCTCAGGGCAAAGACAACACTCGTCAATCTGTCGCATATCTTACACCTGTACCTCGCGCGTTTTACCCCGGTGCCGACCCCGCCGAAAACATAACGCTTACCGGAAAGTTCGGCACGACAAAACGTTGCGGGTATACTAGTAGCGTTATACCAACGGCAGCTGGCGCATGCCGCCGCGGCCATTCGAAACGGAGACATCATGATTACCGTCATCATCGGCATCGTTGTTGTCATTGTGATTGTCTGCGCCATCGCCGGCATCTACAACAACATGGTCACCAAGCGTAACCGCATCGATAACGCCTGGCAGAACATCGACACGCAGCTGCAGCGCCGCAACGACCTGATCCCCAACCTGGTCGAGACCGTCAAGGGCTACGCCAAGCACGAGCAGGAGACGCTCTCCGCCGTGATCAGTGCGCGTAACACCGCCGTCAAGGCCACCACGCCCGAGGCCAAGATGGAAGCCGACAACGTGCTGACCGGTGCGCTGCGCCAGCTCTTCGCCGTAGCCGAGGCCTACCCCGACCTTAAGGCAAACACTAACTTTACGCAGCTGCAGGCATCGCTCGAGGATACCGAGAACAAGATTAGCTATGCACGCCAGAGCTACAACGACTGCGTGCTCAGCTACAACAACGCCATTCAGACGTTCCCGGCTGTCATCTTTGCCGGCATCTTCCAGTTTAAGGAGCGCCAGGGCTTCGAGGCCGCCGAAGCAGCCCGCCAGGCCCCGACCGTCAAGTTCTAGTAGTTTGGCAGCGCATCCTTAATCGGCCAAATGTATAAACCGCCCCGTCGAACGCATACTTCGACGGGGCGGTTTCCTTTTTCGCGAAGGTCCCCCTCTAAGCGCCGTGCATTTTTAGGAGTATTCAACATAACCAAGAGCTTCGGGCGCTACGATAAATGCCAAAGACCGCGAATGTCCCTGCAAATCAAAACGCTGTCAGCCCATAACCCCGCCCATCATTCGTAGAAAACATCGAGAAATCCCGATTTTTTGCCCGAGGTCGGTATGCAGGGGCCTTCGATTGCAGAATACTCGCAAAAATGCACGTCGCCATCACCCCCACATGGCGCGAACCAAAACAAAAGCGCGGCCTAAAAGGCCGCGCGCCATCTTTCATTCAGATCTATATTGCTCGTAACGGCAGCGCCGAGGTAACGCAGGCCCGAGGGCAACCTTCCTTTCCGGCGCACTCCGCAGGACGAAAGAACCTCCGCCGCACGAAGTGCGCTGCGGAGGTTCTTGCATGTCCGAGGACGCGCCGGAAAGGAAGGTTGCCCTCGGGCCGAACAGCTATGGCAGCTTACGCGACGGTGTAAACCCAGTCGTGCTTATCCTCGACAGCACCAGATTGGATGCCGGTCAGGGTCTCGCGGAGCTTCTTCATCACGGGGCCAATCTCGGTGTAGCCAGCCGGGAAGGTCACGGTCTCATCGGCACCATAGACCTTGTTGTCGATCTCGCCCACCGGGGAAATGACGGCAGCGGTGCCGCACAGGCCGCACTCAACAAAGGTGCCGGACTTGACCTCAGCCCACTCGACGGGACGCTGGTCAACGGTCATGCCCAGGTCCTCGGCAACCTGAACAAGCGAACGACGGGTGATGGAGGGCAAGATGGAGTCGGTGTGCGACTGCGGAACGACGAGCGTGCCGTCCTCCTTCACGAACAGAACGTTCGCGCCGCCGGTCTCCTCGACATAGGTGCGGGACTCAGAGTCGAGATACAGGTTCTCGGCATAGCCCTCGCGATGGGCCTCCATCGTGGGCTTGAGGGACATGGCGTAGTTCAGGCCAGCCTTGATGTTGCCGGTGCCGTGCGGTGCGGCGCGGTCGTACTCGGAAACGCGCAGCTTGACGGGCTTGAGGCCACCCTTAAAGTACGGACCGACCGGGGTCACGAGAATGCGGAACGTGTACTCAGGAGCGGGAGCCACGCCGATCACGTCACCAGAGCCGATCATAAACGGACGCACGTACAGGGTTGCACCGGAGCCGAAGGGCGGAACCCAGGCGGCGTTGGCAGAAACGACCTGCTTGACGGCCTCGACAAACTTGTCCTTGGGGAACGGGGGCATCTCGAGGCGCTGGGCAGAGTTATACATACGCTCAGCGTTCATGTCGGGACGGAAGCAGACGATGCTGCCGTCCTCGGCGGTGTAGGCCTTCAGGCCCTCAAAGACCTCCTGGCAGTAATGGAAGATGCCGCCGCACTCGGAAACATGCAGGGTGTGGTCGGTGGTCAGGCCGCCCTCGTCCCACTTGCCATCCTTCCAATGAGCCTCGTAGCTGTAATCGGTTTTCATGTAGCCAAAGCCGAGGCTACCCCAATCGATATCCTTCTTCTCGACAGTCATATGTCGCTCCTTACATACACAGTTGCATACTCGCGAACCCGCACGCAAAGACCGAAGCCGACCGCGTCGCAACGTCGCACGCCCGGAGCGTAGAGCCGGACGGGACACGCGAACGGCATCAAAGCCGATGGCACGTCGATTCGCATGCACGAGATTGTACTCCCCGTACGCGTCTGATAAAACGCTTTTCTTTAACTAAGTAAAGTATTTTCATTTGACCGAAGCAGAAAGGCCCGCCACCGTAAAGGGTGACGGGCCTCAACGGCACGGTTTGCGCGCTGGCTCGAGCTACGCGTTCTTTTTGCCCAGCTTAGCCTTAACCAGACCGACCACGGTCGGGATGATCGACACGGCGACGATGCCGATAATCAGCAGCTCAAAGTGCTCCTGCACAAAGGGGATGCCGCCAAAGAAGTAGCCCAGCAGAGTGAAGACCGTCGACCAGGTAATGCCGCCCAACACGTTAAAGATGACAAAGTTGCGCCAATGCATGCCGCCCATGCCGGCGATGAAGGGCACAAAGGTGCGGATAAACGGGAAGAAGCGACCCAGGAAGATGGCCAGGTGGCCCCATTTGTCCAGGAATTCCTCGGACTTTTTGATGCGCTCGGGCGTCATGGCCTTCACTTTGCCCGAGGCGATGATCTTTTGACCGAAGAAATGGCCGATCATAAAGTTGCACTGATCGCCCAAGATGGCAGCAGCCCATGCGACGGCCAGCAGGGCCACGATGTTAAAGCCGCCGTTGTGGGCAAAGAAGCCCGAGGCGAACAGCAGCGAATCGCCGGGAAGGAACGGGAAGAACACCACACCCGTCTCGATAAAGATGATCAGGAACACGCAGCCGTAGGCCATAAGCGGGCCGGCGGCAATCCAGCTGGCAATCGCGGTGCGCGGGTCCTTGAGCAGCTCGGCGATAAAATTAATGAAACCCATGAAGTAAAACCTCTCAGTTGTGGGCGCGGATACGTCCAAGTTGACCAGTATACGGTTGCGGCGCCCCCTCGTGCGCAACCCCACAAAAGCATGACTCCATTACCAGCAAGTTTGCATAACTGACACCTGTTGCGCAATGCCGCCAAGATTGTCCTTCCTAATCCCTAGCGAATCGCTATACTTTATTGAATCGCATTGCCATGGCGCTAAGGGAGGGCGGCCGGTGAGCTTTATCAGTACCATTCGCGAGGACATCAAGACCGTCCAGGCGCAGGACCCCGCTGCGCAAAACGGCCTGGTCATTTTCCTTTCGTACCCCGGTCTGCATGCCAAGTGGAACCACGTGCCCGAGCACTGGCTCTGGGAGCACGGTCATCGCTCGCTCGCCCGCGTGCTCTCGCAGCTCACCCGTCATATCACCGGCGTCGAGATTCATCCCGCCGCGCAGATCGGCAAGCACTTCTTTATCGACCATGCCATGGGCGTCGTCATCGGCGAGACCACCATTGTGGGCGACAACTGCGTGCTCTACCAGGGCGTCACGCTCGGCGGTACCGGCAACGAGACCGGTAAGCGCCACCCAACGCTCGGCAATAACGTCACTGTGGGCACAGGCGCCAAGGTGCTCGGCAACATTCGCATCGGCAACAACGTCAAGATCGGCGGCAACTCGGTCGTCGTCAAAGACGTGCCCGATAACTGCACCGTCGTGGGCGTGCCAGGCCGCATCATCAAGCGCAACGGCTGCCGCGTGTTCGAAGAAAGCTTCGATGCCAAGCAGCATCGCGAGTACATGCCCGATGACGCCGCCGAGCAGAGCGCCCTCAACCGCCAGGGCATCACCGAGAATGCCCGCCGCGTCAAGGAACTCGAGCGAGAGGTGGCCGAGCTCAAGGCCCTCGTCGCCAAGCTCGTGGACGAGCACTAGGGCTGCGAACGGTACAGACCCGCATCAACGCAAGAAGGCGCGCCAGGGAATTCATCCCCGGCGCGCCTTGTTTCCAATGTGACATGCGGGACTGTCCCTTTGCCACATTAAGCAAACTGGCTCAGATAGAGGTCGGCATAAGCGCCCTCGGCAGCCAGCAGCTCCTTATGCGTGCCCTGCTCGATGATATTGCCGTGATCCATGACCAGGATGAGGTCGGCATCGACGATCGTCGACAGACGATGCGCGATCACAAAGCTCGTGCGCCCGCGCATGAGCGCATCCATGGCACGGCCGATGGCGAGCTCGGTGCGCGTGTCCACGCTCGACGTCGCCTCGTCCAGAATGAGAATCGCCGGGTTGTTGAGCAGCACGCGCGCGATGGTCAGCAGCTGACGCTGGCCCTGGCTGATGCTTTCGGCATCGTTGGCCACCCGCGTGTCGTAGCCCTGCGGCATGGTGCGCACAAAGAAGTCGACCTGCGCGGCGCGTGCGGCCGCCACGATCTCATCGTGCGTCGCTTCGGGGTAGCCATAGGCAATATTCTCGGCAATCGTTCCGTCGAACAGCCAGGCGTCCTGCAACACCATGCCAAACTGCCGCCGCAGCTCGCCACGATCCATACGACTCGTATCCACGCCATCGAGCGTAATGCGCCCGCCGTCAATCTCATAGAAGCGCATGAGCAGGTTGATGAGCGTGGTCTTACCCGCGCCCGTGGTTCCCACCACGGCGATCTTCTGGCCCGGCTCGGCGGTAAACGACACGTCGCGCATAAGCGGCTTGTCGGGCGAATAGCCAAAGCGCACATGCTCAAAAGCGACGCGGCCTTCAACGCGACCCGGCAGCTTGGCGGCCTCGTCCGGCAGCGGATCGGCCTCCATCTCGGGCTCATCGAGCAGGTCGAACACGCGCTCCGCGCTCGCCAGCGCGCTCTGCAGCGAGTTGAAGGTAAACGAGAGTTGCGTCATGGGCTCGGACGCCTCGTAGATAAACTGGAAGAACGCCTGGAACACGCCGACAGTCATATGACCGGCAACCAGCATGCTGCAACCCACGAGCGCGATCACGATCTGTGCCAAACGGCCGATAAAGCGCACCGCAGGACCGACGGCATTGATCATAAAGTCGGCCTTGGTACTCACGCGCGCCAGCTCCCTCGAGGCCTCATGCACTTCGGCAGAGCTCTGACGCTCGCGGTTAAACGCACGAATCACCAGACGGCCCGAATAGCCTTCCTCGACCGCACTCGTAATCTTGGACACCCACTCCTGGCGCTCGCCGGTCACGTCATGTGTGCGACGCGAGACCACTTTGGTCACCAGCAGCGACAACGCCGTAAAGAACAAAAAGACCAGCGTGAGCGGCACGCTAAACACGAACATCACGCTCACGGCGCCCACCACGGTACCGATCGACACCAGAAGCTGCAGCAAGCCGCGCTGCATGCTTTCGGACATCTTGTCCAGGTCGTTGGTCGCGCGGCTGACGACCTCGCCGGGACGATGCGCGTCAAAATAGGCAAGCGGCAGACGGTTGAGCTTTTGAGCGATACGGTTACGCAGACGCAGGTTGAGGCGTTCGGCCACGCTCGACATCAAAAAGCTCTGGAGCGCGTAGAACGAGGCGGCGGCCGTCCAGATCATAAAGTAGATGAAGATGGTCCTGCCGCAGTTCTCCCAAGTGATGCTGAAGGTGGTGTCGTTGGCAAACGCCAGCTTCACGTGTCCCCACAGCTCATCGATGACGCGGGCGCTGTACGCCGGCGCCGCGGTGTTAAAGATGGCGTAGAACACGATGCTCGCGAACACGAGGTAGAAGCGCCAGTGATCGCCGGCGGCCTCGCTCCACAGACGGCGCACCGTCGCCCAGGTGTCACTGGGTTTCTCGTCCTCGTCCTCGTCGCCCACATCGCGCATGCGCTCTGCCTCAGCGCGGGCGCGCTCGTCCTCGGCGCGTTCGTTTTCCTCGTAGAGCGCTTGGCGGCGAGCCTCGCGTTCGGCTGCAGCCTTGGCGGCATCATCCAGACCGGGCGCGACCGTCGTCTCCTCAGCCGTCCCTGCTGCCACGGCGTCATCAACGACGCCCTGTTTCTTGAGCTCCTCGGTCATGCTACTCACCTCCCTTCATCTGCGATTCCGCAATGGCGCGGTACACCTCGCAGGTCTCCATCAACTCGTCGTGCGTGCCCAAGCCCACAACCTCGCCATCCTTGAGCACCACGATCTGGTCGGCATGCAGAATGGTCGAGATACGCTGCGCGATGATGAGCACCGCGGCATCGCGCGTCTCGTCCTGCAGCGCATGGCGCAGGGCCGCGTCGGTCTTAAAGTCCAGGGCCGAAAAGCTATCGTCGAAGATATACAGATCAGCGTGCTTCATGAGCGCACGGGCGATGGCCAGGCGCTGGCGCTGACCGCCCGAGAAGTTCGTACCGCCCTGCGCCACCGGGGTATCGAGTCCCTGCGGTTGATCGAGCACAAAGGTGCTCTGGGCAACCCGCAGCGCGTGAAGCATGTCGGCCTCGGTCGCACCCTCGTTGCCATAGCGCAGGTTGCTCGCCACCGTGCCCGAGAACAGCCACGCCTTCTGCGGCACGTAAGCGATATGCCCGCGAATCTCGTCTTGCGAAAGGTCGCGCAGGTCAACACCGTTGAGGCGTATGGCACCCTTCGAGGCATCGTGAAAACGCAACAAGAGCTTGGCCACCGTCGATTTACCCGATCCCGTCGAGCCCACAATTGCGGTCGTTTGGCCACGGCGACAGGTAAAGTTCAGATCGCACAGGGTGTCCTCGTCGGCGTCGTCAAAACGGAACGACATATGGTCGAACACGGCGACCGCATCTGCTCCGTCCTTTGAGTCGGACGCGCCTGCGCCGAGCGTTCGCTCGCCATCGACGATGCTCGGCTCAATCTCCAGCACCTGTTGTGCACGGTTGAGGCACGCCGCGGCGCGCGGAAGCGTCAGAATCACCATCTGCGCCATCATCACAAAGAACAGGATCAGAATCGCGTATTCCAGCACGGCCGAGATGCTGCCGATTTGCATGGCGTGGACGCCTACGCGGTTGCCTCCCACCCACAGCACCGCCACCTCGGCGATGTTCATCAGAAAGAAGCTGGAGCTATCGAGGCCCACAAACAGGTGGTTGACCTTGATGGCGTTGGCCGCGTAATCGCTAAACACCTCGTCCAAGCGCTGCTCCTCGTGGCGCTCTTTATTAAAGGCGCGGATGACGCGAACGCCCACGATGTTCTCGCGCAGCACCACGTTCATGCGGTCGATAAAGCTCTGCAGGCGCATAAAGATCGGCGCGGCGTTAGCGACCGTAAAGACCGCCGCCACCAGCACGATCGCAACCACGACGCCCAGCAGCGTGCCCATGGCGGGATCGATGAGCCAGGCAAAGATGATGCCCGCCACGGCCAAAAACGGCACCGGCAGCACCAGTTGAATCGTCTGCAGAATCGCCTGCTGGATCACGTTGATGTCGTTGAGCGAACGCGTGATCATCGATCCCGTGCCAAAGCACTCAAAGTCGCTGGCAGACAGCTCAAGCGACTTGTCGTAGACGGCGTTGCGGATATCGCAGGCCACGTTGGCGGCCAGGCGCGCCGAAAGATAGCAGCCCAGCACCGCGCCGCCGCTGGCCATGCCGGTCGCGATAAGCATGTAGAGGCCATTGCGCAAAATGTAGTCGACATCACCCGTGGTGATACCGGTGTTGACCATGTTCGCCAGCATCGTGGGAACCAACAGCGTGCCGACGTTATCAACCAGCAGCACCAGCAGCGTCACTGCGACAAGCCCTCGATAGGGCTTCAGAAACCTCATTAACAGTCGCACGACTCCCCCTCACCTTGATTCTCGGCTTGGCTCTCGGCAGCGATATGCTGCTTAAATGCCTCGCACTCCTCACCGAGCACCTGAGAGAATTTTCCGATCAAGCGCATAATCTCGCGCTGCTCACACGGCTCAAGCGCGCCAAAGGCTCGCTGCTCGGCCTTGAGTGCCGGCAGCGCATAACGCTCGGCAAACCGCATGCCCGCTTCGGTCAAACGCACAACCTTGTTCTTACGGCTGCCTTCGGCAAACTCCAACGTTGCAAAGTCCCGCGCCGTCAAGGTTTTAATGGCCGAGTTGATGGTCTGCTTGCTGTAGAACCATTCGCTCGTCAGGCGGCTTACGGCAATACTGCCGCCCGCCGTGCTGGTATCGACGAGCATCCAGTAAGCGCAGTCCGAAAGACCGCAGGCGCGCGAGAACTCCGAATAGATATGGTCGAGTCCATTGAGCAACCGGTCGAAGTCGACCAGCGTAACCGCACTATTCATCTATCCCACCATTCGATTGTCCGATTTTTGACCAATTTTGTATCTCTAGATTAGTCCGAGTTTTGACTATCGTCAACAGGCTCTCCGCAAATGCTTGCACTTTTATGGCCTATCGGCAGAAAAAGACCGCCGGCGCGGGGGCAGCGCCAGCGGTCACGTGAAAAGCGGGTTTTATTGCCCATTAAGCGGCGACGGCCTCATAGACCGTAGCGCCCGAGAAGCTGTCATGCAGGCTCTTGCCGGCAATCCACGGCAGCTCGACGACCTCGCAGACCGTGTTGACCAGCTCGGAGCAGTCAGTAAAGTGGCCCTTGTCGTTGAGGGCCTCGCAATCCTGAACACGCCAATAGCCATCGGTGTGCGTGATGTAGTACTCGTGATCGTCAATCGTCACAAAAGCGCGCGTCTTGGAACGCAGCAGCTTCAGAAATCCTTCGAAGTCGGTCTCGACGACATCTCCAGCCTGGAACATGATGTTACCTCCTGGCCCGGCGCCACCACGGCGCATTGATAAACGTTGGTACTCCTTTAGTAAAACCTTTATCAGAGGTTATGCGTTCGTCATTTAGGCAAGTGGTAAAAAACCGCAGGGTAGACGGGATAAAACGTTTAACCATCCCATTTGTTTGTCACATTCTGAAGGTACTTTTATGCAAACCTACTTTCCCAATTGGAATCTATCCTTTTGGCCGGGCAATTGACCGTCTATCGTTTGAGCCCGACGGGTATGAACGGGGCATCTGCAACGCCACCGCAAGGAGACACCATGGAGACTATCGAAGCACTCATCCATCGCCGCAGCTGCCGCAAATACAGCGATCGTCCCGTCGAGGCCGAAAAGCTTGCACGTATTATCGAAGCCGGCCAATATGCACCGAGCGGCATGGGCCGCCAACCGGTGACGTTTGTCGCCGTCACCGACCCCGCGACCGTCGAGCGTCTCTCACAGCTCAACGCCCAGGTCATGGGCAGCAACAGCGACCCCTTCTATGGCGCCAAGACCGTTGTGGTGGTGCTGGTTGACCGCAGCGTGCCCACGTATCTGGAAGACGGCTCGCTCGCCATGGGCAACTTGCTCAACGCCGCCTATGCACTGGGTGTCGATTCGTGCTGGATTCACCGCGCGCATGAGGTCTTTGACTCGCCCGAGGGCCTGGAGCTGCTGGCCAGCTGGGGCCTGCCCGCCGACGGCAGCCTGCGCGGTGTCGGTCACTGCATTCTGGGCTATGCCGAAGACACGCTACCCGAGCCCAAACCCCGCCGCGACAACGTGGTGTATGTAAAGTAATTAGTCCCGCCGTTCTAACGAACGGCGGACCCGCTCGCAACTTATCTTGCCGGTGGAGTTGTCGTCGTTTCGTTCGTGTGGGTCGTTTCGGCGCCGTCGCCCTGTTCGCCGTCGTCCTTTTGAGCGTCGGCGATGGTGGAGGCTGCCGCAACGATACCGCGCTGGGGCGCGACGCTCGTCTGGGTCTGAGCGCCCTCAACAATTTCTGTGCCTGCATGCGCGAGCTCGGGCGATTTAAACACTGCGTCCAAGTTGGCGCCGCCGCCGGCGTAGCCAAGCGCAGCGAGTGCGATGATGATCACCGCAATGACGACCGCGATCGGAACATAACGATGCCAACCAGCCGGATTGAGTCCGCTGCGGCGAGCCGCCCCGCGGCTGATGTAACCGAGCGTGCCGTCGTGCTTGAGCTTTGAGCCCACCACGCACTTGCGGCCCCACAACGAGGACTCTGCCTGCATGGCCAAGCGAGCGCTTGCCGAAGGATAGCCGTATTTAGTGCGCTTGAACGAACCATCAAACCCCGAGGCGTGTTTGCCCCACGTCACCGATGTCGTGCGTCGGTTGACCGGTGCGGCGCTCCGCCTTCTGCGGCTCGGTTTTGTAGTCTCAGCCATACGCCCCCGCACGCCGTAACCAAATCGAAACAATAACGCTTTGGACTGTAGCACACGCGTCGCGCGCGGTCACGGGCGCCTCGCTCAACGGTCATCGTCCTTCAGCAAGCGCCACAGCGTTGTTCGGCTTATGCCCAGCACCTCCGCCGCACGGGTTCGGTTGCCGTGGAGATGATCTACAACCAGATGCGCGATATCTCGCTCGGTATCGGCCAACGGTCGCAGGATATACAGGTCGCTTTCGAGTGTCGGGGCGCCAAAGGTTGCGGTCTTAATCACGTCCTCTTGGGCTAGCACTTCCTCCGCCACAGCGCGATCCACCGTGCCCGTCCCCACCAATATATACAGTCGTTCCGAGACCTCGCGGAGCTGCAGATAGTTGCGCGGCCAGCGGTAAGCATCGAGCGCCTTCGTCGCCGCGGCAGACAGCGTGGGCGCTGCCGTCCCAAATGCACCAGCGAGATATTCCAAATAGCGCGCAACCTTCGTCGACGCGGCCCCCTGCTCGACGATTGCCGGCGCCACGCTCACCGCACAGGCGAAGCGCTCGGTCACAAAGGCGGCTTGATCACTTTCGCTGCCGCCCGGCATGTCATTCGCCGTCAGCACCACATGGCAGCGCGTCGCCAACGCGGTGTCGGCCATCGTGGAAACGAGCTCGCGAAGGCGCTGGGGGCCAACCGCATTCCAGCCCGCAATGCAAAGTGTCAGCCCCGTTTGGAACAACGGCGATTCGGCGCTTTTGAGCAGATGGCGCCAGCCGCGATCCGTTAGCTCATCGAGCGCAACGGCAACAAAGGGCTGATCGACAAAAGGACCGTCCAGATAGAGGCGCATGGCAATCTCGACCTGACCCGTTCCCAGCTCGCCCTCGAGCATAAGGGGCACACCGCGCGCGTAGCTCTCGGCGACCGGCGCAGCTACCGAGGCCGCCCCCTCAACGATGCCGTACGCGCTCGATTCGTAGCGGGCCTCAACTTCGTCGGCGTTGAGCCACTCGATGCCCGCATGTGCCGCGGCGCCGCGTACCTCGCGGACCACGACGACCCAAAGGCCCCCGCCTTCTTTGTCGGTGGGGCGAACGGTCAGGCTCAGGCGCGTACCCGCACGCCCCATAACCAGACGCGCGCCGTCTCCTATACGGTCGAGGCGCTCAGCGACAAAAGCCGCCACATCCCGCTCAAGCGCCGCGTCATTCATGGTCGAAATCGCGACGTCCCCACGCGCATCGATTGCCAATGCCGAGGCCCCGGCAGCAGCCAGGGCCTCGGTCAAGATGTTCAGCTTGGCATCGCTATCCATGATTTGCCCCTGTCCGCGGCGACGTGCAACCGCCGACGGTCGCACGACCGAGTGTTTCAAAATTGAACGATATTGCTCACCAAACACTATAGGGCAGAAAGCGCCGTCCTGCGAGTATAGGTGTTGCCCCGCATCGCCATCCTGGCGGGGCGATAAGAGCTCTTCGGGACTTATAAACCTGCGGACAAGCCATACCCGCAAGAGCTCCTATCGCTCCACCGCAGGCTTGCGCTCACCAGCACGCAGCACGCAAATAAGCTACTTCTCTACCAGATTCCCAGCACGTGCTGCATTCCCAAACTCATGCACGCAATGCCAATCCAACAGCA
The DNA here is from genome assembly GCA_905215365.1 of uncultured bacterium. Taxonomy (GTDB): domain Bacteria; phylum Actinomycetota; class Coriobacteriia; order Coriobacteriales; family Coriobacteriaceae; genus Collinsella. The sequence goes on from CAJMPX010000012.1 coordinate 50,946, forward strand.
AAAGCCCAGCGCGATGGGCTTGCCGCCCTTTTTGACCAGCTCGACGATATCGGTATTAAAGCCAATAGCCGCCATGGCCATCACGATAAAGAACTTCGAAAGCTCCTTGATGGGCGCCGTAATGGACGCGGGAAGCTGAAGCACCGTGGTGATTACGCTCGCCAGCACAAAGAACAGCACAAACATGGGAAACGCGCGTTTGAGGGAGAACGTGCTTTTGGCGTCACCGCCGGCCTTGCGCGCCAGATGCATCTGCCAGCATGCGAGAACCAACGTGATGGGAATAATGGCCAGCGTCCTGGTGAGCTTGACCACCGTGGCGCTCTCGAGCACATTGGCGCCGGGATGCATGCTGTCCCAGGCGCTCGCCGCAGCCGTTACCGACGAGGTGTCGTTGATGGCGGTGCCGGCAAACAGGCCAAAGCCCTCGTTGGTCAGCCCGAGCATGCCGCCGAGCGTCGGAAACACAAGCGCCGCGATAACGTTAAACAGGAAGATGACCGAAATAGCCTGGGCAATCTCGCGATCGTCGGCATCGATGACGGGCGCGGTCGCGGCGATAGCAGAACCGCCGCAAATCGACGAACCCACACCCACAAGCGTCGCGATCTTGCCCGGCACGTTCATAACGCGGCAGAGCACAAAGGCGATGACAAGCGAGGTCGAGATTGTCGCCACGATAATCGGCAGCGACTGGGCGCCCTTGGACAGAATCTGGGAGAGATTCATGCCAAAGCCAAGCAGGATAACCGCGTATTGCAAGACTTTTTTAGACGTATAGGTGACGCCGGCGGCGAGCTGTTCGCGACGATTCTTGGGAAAGACGAGCGCCAGGACCATGCCAAAGAGGATGGCAAACACCGGACCGCCGACCACTTCAATTTGTTTGCCGAGCAACGTCGCGGGAATGGCGATGATCAGGCAGAACAAGACGCCTTTCCAGCGCTCGCGTACGAAATTTGCCAGTTGCATATGGGATTCCTTCTTTCTATTTCACGTTTGCGACGGCTTATGATACGGCAACATTGAGCGTAGCCTTGCGCAAACACAGACTAAGATGCCGCAATAGTTCTCAGGCAACAGCCGAATTACCCACCGCGGAGAGCTGATTCGCGGCATAATTAACAACTGACATATGAGTTTGATAGAACAGTTGCGAGGCGCTATGGAAGAATCGATGCACGTCGGCGAGCAGGAAACGAGCCTACAGGACCAGTCCTACCACACCATTCGGCGCAAAATCGTCTACCTGGACTACAAGCCGGGCGAAAAGCTGGGCGTCAAGCAACTTTGCGACGACCTGGATATGGGGCGCACCCCTGTGCGCGAGGCACTGGTGCGTCTGGCGCAAGAGGGTCTGGTGCGCACCGTGCCCCAGAGCGGCACCTACGTCTCACCCATCAACCTCACCCTTGCCGAGAGTGCCTGCTACATCCGCGAACATCTGGAAAAGCAGGTGATCGTGGAGTGCTGTGCGCGAGCCACGTCGGCCGGCATCGAGCAGCTCGACCGCGCCATCGTGCTGCAGGAAAAGGCCATGGCCGAAGAGGATCGCATCGGATTCTTTTTGAGCGACAACCTCATGCATCACATGATTTTTAGCATCGCATGTCGCAGCACCGTTTGGTCGTGGCTCGAAGAGACCAATGCCGACCTGGAGCGCTTCCGCTGGCTGCGCGCCGCCACGCAGGTTCTCGACAATCAGGACATCGTGAACGAGCACAAGCAGATTCGCCGCGCTATCGCCGGTCGCGACCCCATCGAAGCGAGCTTTTTAGTCAGCAAGCACCTGCACATGATGTTCCGCAACCAAACCGAGGTTCTGGACCAGTTCCCCGAGTACTTCGAGACCAGTAAGCTCCGCTAACCTGCCAAAAAGGGACAGGTTTATTTTGGCAGGTTTTATCTGGGCAAATGCAACAAGGCCCGGCTCCGTCTTGATGCGGAGCCGGGCCTTAGTTGTTAGAACGACGGAACTCGATTATTCGACCGTGACGCTTTTCGCCAGGTTGCGGGGCTGGTCAACGTCGCAACCGCGCAGGATGGCCACCTCGCGGGCGAGCAGCTGCAGCGGGACGCTCGCCGTGATGGGGCTGAACACGTCGCGGACTGCTGGCACGCGGATGATGCAGTCGGCGATCTTGTTGATCTCCTCGTCGCCCTCAGTGGCAACGACGATGACCTTGGCGCCGCGCGCCTTGCACTCCATAAGGTTCGACACGGTCTTGTCGTAGGTGGCACTCTTGGTGGCCACGGCGATGACAGGGAAGCCCGGATCGACCAGTGCGATGGGACCGTGCTTCATCTCGCCGGCTGCGTAGGCCTCGGCGTGCAGGTAGCTGACCTCTTTGAGCTTGAGCGCGCCCTCGTAGGAAATAGCGGCACCCATGCCGCGACCCACGAACAGTGCGGACTGCGCGTCCTTGCACAGCAGGGCGGCCTCATGAACGGCCTCGGTCTGGGTATCCAAAATCCACTGGATCTGCTCGGCCGTATCGGAAAGCTCGCGGAACAGCATGCGCGCCTGCTTGGTGGTCAAGCGGTACTTGACCTGCGCCAGCAGCAGGGCCAAAAGCGTAAGGCTCACGACCTGGCCGATGAAGCTCTTGGTCGAGGCGACCGCGATCTCCTTGTTGGCCTTGGTGTAGATGACGCCGTCGCTCTCACGCGCCACGGGGCTGCCCACCACGTTGGTGATGCCGAAGACCTTGGCACCCTTGATGCGCGCGTCGCGAATGGCGGCAAGGGTATCGGCCGTCTCGCCCGACTGGGACACGGCAACGACAAGCGTCGTCGGCGTAATGATGGGATTGCGATAGCGGAACTCGCTGGCCGCCTCCACCTCGGTGGGGATGCGAGCCCAGCCCTCAATGAGATTCTTGGCAATGAGGCCAGCGTGATAGCTGGTTCCGCAAGCGATCACGTAGACGCGGTCGATGTCGTTGAGTTCCTCGAGCGAAAGGCCAAGCTCGTCGATGTCGAGCTCGCCGACCGGCGTCATACGACCGACCAGCGTGTCGCGCACGACGCGCGGCTGCTCGTGGATTTCCTTGAGCATAAAGTCGGGATAACCGCCCTTTTCGGCCATGTCCAGGTCCCAGTCGATGTGGGTGACCTTGGGCTCGATGACGTTGCCGGCCTCGTCGGTGTACTCGACGCCCGCGGGCGTGAGCTTGGCAAACTGACCGTCCTCGAGCACCACGACATCGCGGGTGGCGTCGATGAGCGCGATGACATCGGAAGCAACATAGGAGCCGGTTTCGCCCACGCCGACTACGATCGGGGAATCCTTGCGGGCCACGGCGATCACGCCGGGCTCGTCAGCGCACACGGCGGCCAGACCATAGGCACCGACCACGTGGGTGCACGCCTCGCGCACGGAGGCCATCAGGTCGTGCGTCTCGGCATAAGCCTCTTCGATCAGATGCGCGAAGACCTCGGTATCCGTCTCGCTCTTAAAGTGGTGGCCGCGGCCCTCCAGCTCTTCGCGCAGCTCGGCGAAGTTCTCGATGATGCCGTTGTGGACGATGGCGATACGACCGTCGCAGCTGGTGTGGGGATGGGCGTTAACGACGGAGGGCTTGCCGTGGGTGGCCCAACGGGTGTGGCCGATACCGCAGGTAGCGTCACTGTCGATGTTGGAAAGCTCGCTCTCCAGGCCCGCGACCTTGCCCACGCGGCGGATGACGTCGAGGTGCGCCGCGGCGCCCTCACCCACCTCGAGCGCGACGCCCGAGGAGTCATAGCCGCGATACTCCATACGCTTGAGGCCCGTGACCAGGATGTTCTTTGCAATATCAGAGCCGGTGTAGCCGACGATTCCGCACATAGGATAAATCCCTTCGTTCGCGTGACTGCAAGACGTCCACGCACAAGGGGCGCTGAGACGTACAACGTTCGAGTATTGTACTCACGCAAGCGCAAGCTAATATACCAGAAGTGGTATCTCAACTTAGATACCACCCGATGTACACACGTCCAGCCGGTCCAAACCACCACAATGGGGACAGGCACCTTTGTGGTGGTCGCGCCGGCAACGGCGTTTCCCCAGATAAAACCTGCCAAAATAAACCAGTCCCTTTTTGGTAGGTTTGGGATGCTACAATCTGGTTTGTACTTGAAACGCATCAAAGGGGCCGCTATGGCAAAGGTGAAAATCAGCGACGTCGCGCGCGAGGCCGGGGTTTCGCTGGGCACGGTTTCCAACGCGCTCAACCATCCCGAGAAGTTGCGCCCCGAGACCCTCAGGCTCATCAACGAGACCATCAATCGCCTTGGCTACCTGCCCAACCAAAGCGCTCGTCAGCTCGCGGGCGGCGCCACCAAGTCTTTTGGCCTGGTGCTCCCCCGTCTCGATCACGGCTTTTCGCTCCAAATCGCCAGCGGCGCCCACAACGAGGCACGCAAGCACGGCTACGACCTGCTCATCGCCAACGCCGATAACGACGATATTCTCGAGGATCATTACCTGCGCTATTTTATGGGCACGCAGATGTCCGGCGTCATGGTTCAGCCCATGGCGTCCCCCGACTGGCACCCCGCTATGACCAAGATGCCCGTGCCGATCGTCTATCTGGACATCCATTGCTCCGAGCCCGGCTACTACGTAGCGGCCGACAACGAGGCCCAGGGTCGCATCATTGCCGAACTTGCTATCGCCCGCGGCGCGCACCATATTGTCGTCGTCGGCCGAGCAGCATTTATGCAACTCACCCTGCGCGTCCTTGGCATTCATAAGGCGCTCGCCCTGCACCGCGATATCAAGATCGAAGTCATCGACGCCGGTGAATGGAATACCGCTGCCGACGGCTACGGCATCGGTGCCCAAATCGCCGAGCGCCCCGCGGACGAACGTCCCGATTTTGTCGTCGGCCTGACTGATGTGTTGGCCTCGGGCGTCGTTTCGGCACTGGTCGACAAGGGCATCTCTGTCCCCGGGCAAGTACGCGTGGCCGGATGCGACGGCAACCCGCTCGCTTGGAGCGGATCGGTCCCGCTCACTACGGTAGCGCCCCCGGGCTACGAGATTGGCCGCAAGGGCGTTCAATTGCTCATGGAGCAAATCGAGAACAAGGCCCCGGCAAAGACCAAGCACGTCCACATCGGCTCTGCCGCGCGCACCGTCGCCGCGGTCACGGCCATCGAGGACATCAACCGCCAAGAACTCGTGCGGCCGTTCCTGCTGGAACGCGCCAGCACCCAGGCAAGCGGCCAGACCGACGCCACGGCCATCAACCTCGGTGCGTATCTATAGCACGCACGCAAGTATGCTAAGTCGCCGCTCAAGCAAAAGGGGCCCGACCATTGCCGGGCCCCTTTTGCTTGAGCGCAAACGTGAGCAATCGCTCGTTTCAACACCGCAATTGTCTAGCGCACGGCCTTGACTGCCGCCGCCAGGTCGAACAACGTATCGAGCACGGCCTCGCAGCCATCCACCACGTCCTGCGGCAGCGGCACGATATCGGGGACGGCAAAGACATGGCAACCGGCCGTAATGCCTGAGACGCAACCGTTGCGCGAATCCTCGACCACGGCACATTCCTCGGGAGCAAAGCCCGCGCGCTCGCAGGCGAGCAGATACATCTCGGGGTCGGGCTTGCCGTGCACGACGTCCTCGCCACACGTTACCGTTTCAAACTTGTCAAAGAGGCCAACCATCTTAAGGTTGCGCTCGGCCGTAACGAGGCGCGACGACGTCGCTAGACCCACGTGATAGCCCGCAGCCAGCAGCTCGTCTAGGCACTCGGCGGCACCGGCCTTAAGTTCCAGTTCGGTCTTGACCATCTCGTCGCGAATCTCCTTGTGGCGGACATAGACCGCCTCGGTGGTTTCGTGGCTGCCATAATGCTTATCGAGGATGTCCATAACATCGGGCAGCGTGCGGCCGATAAACTGATGGATCAGCGCTTCATCAATCGCGAGCCCCAGCTCAGCGGCGCCTGCCTTCCAGGCCTTAATCCCCAAACGCTCGGTATCGACCAGCGTTCCATCCATGTCAAAAATAACAGCCTTGATCATATCGGTCCCCCATCGACTCTCGCTGTCGCGTTGCTGCAACTCTACCGCATTTGGCAACTTGTATATAACGTATATACCATATTGCACTTTCGTTACACAGATAGAAGTCTTATGGCAAGTAACGCATTAGGATTATAGTTTTCGATCGAGTACTCAGCGATAAGGAACGTTTCATGATTTTAGACACCACAGCACCCGCAGAGGAGCTTCAAGACAAGCTATCGGCGCTCGAGCAGCTGCTTTTGGCATACGGGCGCGTGGCTATCGGGTTTTCCGGCGGCGTTGACAGCAGCTTTTTGGCCGCCGTATGCGCCCGCGTCATGCCTACCAATACTCTTCTCGTCCATCTCACCACGCCGCTCATCGGCACGCCCGAGCAGGCTTCGTTTGAGCAGTCCGTTGATGGGCAGGCCAATGAGGGGCCGCATTTTAAGCTCCCCGTGCTCAATCTTTCGGTGGATCAGCTGCAGCTCCCCCAAGTAGCCTGCAACGATGCCAATCGCTGCTACCACTGCAAGCACGCCGGCTTTACCGCCATCGTCAACCACGCCAAGTCGCTCGGCTTTCCCACCGTCATCGATGGCAGCAATGCAAGCGATCGCGGTGACTACCGCCCCGGCATGCGTGCGGCAGAAGAGCTCGGCGTACGCTCACCCCTTATGGAGGTCGGCTTTACCAAGGACGAAGAGCGCGAGCTGCTGCGCACATGGGGCTATCCCGTTTGGAGCCTGCCGGCGGGAGCCTGTCTTGCCACGCGCGTCCCCACGGGCGAGGAGCTTACGCGCGAGAAGGTCTCCTTGATTCGCGCCTGCGAGGATTACCTGCACGATCTTGATCTGGCACAGGTACGCGCGCGCTTGGTCGGCGGCTGCATGCATATCGAGGCCGCACCCGCAGATGTTGCCAAGATTGCCACCCTCGGCGGTGCCGCCGTCGACGACAAGGGCAAGACCCCGCTGCCCGCCGTTATCGAGTCCGCGCTGCGCGAGCTGGGCTGCGACCATATCTCCCCCGAGGTCACCCCCTACATCCACGGCAACATGAATCAGTAACCTGCCAAAAGGGGACAGGTTTATTTTGGCAGGTTTTACCTGGGGAAATATCGCGAGGCAGTCGCCCCTCTAGCGCCCATCTAACTTCGAGAGACACTAGAGGGGCGGTCCGGCTGCATCTACTTCTTCCGATATCGGCGATTGTGGCTCGTCGATGAACCCATTACCTCAATGAGTCCTTTATCTGCCATTTTTGGTAGATGGTAACGGACAGACGAAATTCTGACCCCCGATGCAACCGCTATTTCTCGCGCCGTCATATCCACTTCGGCGCTGAGAGCCTCCAGGATCCTATCCGCCGTCGAAGCTGACGATTCTCTGTTCATATCGATAATTTCATACGTGTCTTTGCCGCATTTTGACAGGACATGTTTATCCACAAGGTCCCCGCAGATCAGGCGAATGTCATCCGAATCCCACTTCAGGGCCTCTCGTATTTTTTGAACATCGCATACGCACCCATGCTCCCGCATAAACATGAGCAGTGTTTCCTCGCGATCCGTCAGCTCGGTGCCCACATGGCTCTGAATCCACGTGCGGTTTTCAGCAAGCTCCGCCCCGTGCCGGGAAAGCAGCACCGTAAACGAATCGGCCTTAACGATAAATTTCGGCCTGCCAAGCGAACGAGACTCCATCTCGCGAATCATAGCCGGGATACCAGATCCCTGGCTTTCCGCAACGGCCCCCTCGGCATGCTCTAACGGCGTCGCCCCCATTAGGCTCATGAGCTTTGAGTTTCGGCAGCGCGATTCCCCGTCTGCAAGATTGTCCACCGTCTTTCCGCCCCAAAGCCCGCCAGGGTTTTTGATCTCTATTCTGTCTGGATAGATATCGACACTCACGGCCTGCCCCACAAACATGGGCGAATATTCTCGATGGATGCAGGCATTTGCCAAGGCCTCGCGCAAAACCTCCTGGGGAACTTCCCAATCATCCCTTCTGCCAGCGCCTTGCACTATCGCCGCTTTGCGCAAGTTTCGTCCAATCGCGGCAAGGGCATCTTCGATGCAAGCCGGAATCGGGCCATCGCACAACTGGCGGTCAATAAACCGGGGTTGCCCGGGTGCAGATTTTTCCACATCGGAATGAACGGCGACATCGATCATCAGTTTGGGATAGAACTGCTGGGGGTAAATTCCCGCCGACAGAAGCCCCGCGAGCTTCACGGCACCATCCTTTGTAGTGATATTGAGTCTGACCAGCTGCTTTTCCAGCGTATCGGCCCCGCGCAAAACGCGCGGGGTCTGCAGCCGGCGATTTGCGATAATAGACCGCACGACATCTGGATCCAAATCCTCGACCGTTGCCTCCGAAACCACCGTGTCGTCTGCATCGCTCGGAAGCAACGCACTCTGCAGCTCATATAGCTCAGCGGGTGACATCTTGATATCTTTATCATCCACGCGCTTGTAGCTACCGTTCTGCACGCCGCGCGCGCCGATATAGCAAGGCTTCGCTTTAAGCTCAAGTTCAAAGATGCGCACCAGAAGCACCTGGAGCCCGTCGACCTCGCCTCGATCAAGCTCGTACCGCGGCGCATGGGTCACCACTGCCGCTGAGCCTCCGTCTCCGATACCCGAAACAAACTGATCGCGCACCCTATCGATAGCAAAGTTAGCCGAAGGAACAAATCCTTCGGCTTCGTTCAGGCCCAAAATAATGAGCCCACCCGCAGTGTTCGCAAAAGCGCTCACTGTCTCCCATACGTCTGCGCTCAATTTATTCGTGCAGGCTTTAACTTCTACCGATGCGTCATCAGTCCCTCGCCTGCGAAGGCGCTCAACGATAAGGCCAAGGGGTTCATCCAGCAGCATTGACATTCCGTCTCTCTAAAACGATAGATTTATCTCTCTAAAGTATAGTATATCTCTCTAACTTTAGAGAGATAAGCACCTTATTTTAGAGAGACATTTAGAGAGATGTATCGAATTCACTGTTAGATTGCCCAATGTTATCTCTTTAACTGACTTTCTCTTTATAGAGACATTTAGAGAGACGAGCGCGACCTCTCTAATCATAGGTTCTTCTTTTTAAAGTGCACACATCCTAACCGTGCCCTAAGTTGCGGTGAAATAGCTCACGATTAACCTACCAAAAAGGGACAGGCTTATTTTGGCAGGTTTTATCTGGAGAAACGCCGACTGATTCCATGTACACAACCGTCGCAGCTTCATATGAGCCAAATGAACCAGCGGCATTTGTCCCAAATCTTAAGTATTTGTTCGATAGAACGACCCTCGGCGGCTCCTGCTAGACTGGTAGATTCCCAACCGTCCATCCAGGAGCCTCAATGTCGCGCAAGTCCGCCTACAAGCAAGTACTTTCCATCGGCACCGCCGTGGTGCTGGGATTTGCGCTGTTTACGGGATCGCTCGACGGGGCGCCCAAGCTGCTCTCGCCGCAAAGCGATGAGCAGGCGGCGGCCCTGGCCGAGAAGCAAAACGAGAGCCCCAGCCGCACCGACGACGAAGCGGACTTGGTCGCCCGGCTCGAATCGGGAACAGCGAGCTCCGAGGACTCCGACGATGGCTCCGAATCCGCCACGACCGGCACCGCTGACGATGTCTCTTCGAACGCCACTCCCGTCGACGAAGTGGAAAACCCCGACCTCAACCGCGCCCGCGGCGTATACCTCACCAGCATTCCCGACTACGCCGGTAACCCCTACGTCGCCCTTCGCGCCGATGGTACGCACCCGCTCGGCACGCCGTCGTTCACGCTCGACGAATACGAGCGAGCCACCGAAGAGGGCTGCTTTAAGAAGTTCTCCAAGCTCGACAGCCTGGGCCGCACTCGCAAAGCGCTCGCCTGCGTGGGCCCCGAATCGCTCGGTCAAGGCAAGCGCGGCGATATCTCGCGCATCCATCCCGCCGGATGGCATCAGCAGCGCTACGACTTTATTCCGGGCCAGAGCCTCTACAACCGCTGCCACCTCATCGCCTGGTCGCTCTGCGGCGAAAACGCCAACCGCAAAAATCTCCTAACCGGTACGCGATATCTCAACGAGACGGGCATGTTGCCCTTCGAAGAGCAGATCCTCGGCTATATCCGCGACACGGGCAACCACGTGCTCTACCGCGTCACGCCCATGTATAACGAAGAGGAACTCGTCTGCCGCGGCGTTCGCCTCGAGGCACAATCGGTCGAGGACCACGGCAAAACGCTGTGCTTCCACGTGTACTGCTACAACCTGCAGCCGCATGTGCAGATCGACTACGCCACCGGCCGCAACCAGGCCAATGGCAGCTAATCCCGAAGCGAGGACAGACCCCTTTTTGAGATTATGCCACTCGCTCTGTACCATTAGTCATATTTGGAGTCTGTCCCCACTTTAGAGTTGAGGAGGGATTCGAGACTACGGATGTAGATGGCGAGCGCGCGCTTGAGCTGGTGCTCCCAAATGCCCTCATTGGGGCCGTGCTCGGGACCGACCCAATCGGGCAGAGGCTCAGTTCGGTCGAGCGGACCGAACCCCACGGCGCGAGGAAAATGATGTGCATACGTGCCCCCGCCGATGGCAAACGGTACCGCAGGCCGGCCCGCGAACTCCTCGTAGGCACGACGGAGCACCATGACCTCGGGCGATTGGGGGTCCATGGTGAACGGCTCCCTCGTATGGGTGATACGCACCTCGCAGCCGCACTCGCGCGCCACATCCTCGATGCGACGGCTCACCCGCTCGACATCGGCCGCACCCGGAAGGCGCGCATCGAGCGTGAGCACAAAGCGCCCCGCCTGGGTGCGTATAGTTCCGCCGATACACGTGAGGCCGCCGAACAGCTCGTCTGCGACATCGATTCCCAAGCCGGAGCCGTCCCATACACCAAGGGCCCGCTTGCAAAAGCCGAGGAACTCGCGCTCGGCCGCGCTGCAGACGCCGCATGCGGCCAGATAGGCCACTAACACGCCGATGGCGTTCACCGTACCCGCCGGTTCGGCGGCATGCCCGGCGACGCCGTGGGCCACAATGCGGGCAGTGCCGTCGCCGGCGGGCTCCACATCGATCCCCTCGGCGCGGGGTAACCCATCCACGCAGGCGTCCATGCACACGAGCGCTTCGGCACGCGCGGGCACCGCGTTTCTCGCCACGCCGCCCGTAAGCTCGATGATCGCCCCGGCGCCGTCGACAGCATGAGCGACCTCGGCGTTGACGCAGCCCTTCTCCCCGCAGCAGACGGCAAACTCGGCATCGGGTGTGAACAAAAATGCCGGCGGTTCGTGATCCGTTAGGTAGCGACGCACGTCCATCATGCCCGCCTCCTCCGAGGCGCCCAAGATGCAGCGGAGCGTCCGCTGCGGCTTCCAGCCGTTGCGCACGCGGCGCGCCAAAAAACCAGCAGCATAGATCGAGGCCAGCGCCGCGCCCTTGTCATCGAGCACGCCGCGACCCAAAAGCACGCCCTCACGGCGCGTCACGGCATAGGGCTCGACCGTCCAGCCCTCGCCGGCGGGGACCACATCCACATGGGCGATCGTCGCCACCTGTTCGGACGTCTCGCCGGCAAGCTCGCCATACGCGACATACCCATCGCAGTCAACGACCGCAAGCCCCTGGCGGCGCAGCACATCCATCGCAACGCAAAGCACCCGATAGCATTCCGGGCCCCACGGGGCGCCCGCCGCGGCACATGACTCGTCGACCACGCTCGGCACGGCCACGAGCGCCTCGAGATCATCAAGAAAGCTCGGCCAGACCTCGTCCACATAGGCGCGAATCTCGGCAGCCGGCGTCAGCTCGGTCCCCGTTGTCGATCCAGCAGCGCCCGCCACGCCACATGCGGCCGCAAGCGCCCCGCGCGCCTCCATCGCCTCATCACTCATCGCTCTTCTCCTCGGCATAGCCAAAGTCGCGCCCTAAGAACGCGACGGTCTCCTCATAGGTGCGCGGCAGGCGCACGTGGGCGCGCTCGGCATCGTGCAGCACGGAGAACAGATAGTTGAACATGCTGCTCTTGTCGGCCAGACGCTGACTCGCAAGCGTCGCCACCACCAGGTCGATCTGCTCGTCGCCGTCGCACAGGGGCGCGTCGGGCATGATGGCGAGCAGACGAAACGTCGAGGCCGCGACCGGCGTGATGGTATGCGGGAACGCGACATGTCCCAGCTGCAGACGGTCGCCCTGACGCTCGCGATCCATGATGAGGGCCGCCTCATCTGCCGAGATCGCATGCGCTGCCACCAGCCCGCCGAGGGCGCGCGACAGCTCATCGAGGTAGTCGCCGGCCCCAACATGCAGCTCAAGATAGCTCGCGCGCGGCAGCAGGCTCGCGATATCGCGCTCGTAGAGCACACGCAGCGCCATCTGGCGGATGCGGTCGACCTCGTAGGCCGAGAGCACGCCCGAAAACGAGAGGTCCCATTCACGTGCGGCCTTAAAGTTTCGCACTGCCGCGGCGTCGCCCACCACCAGGTCGAACGACCCATCTTTGAGCGCGCGCCGGGCGAGCGGCTCGCTGTCCACGAGCTCAACCTCAACGCCGTCGGTGCCGCGCTCGATCAGGGATTTGTTGATAGTCGCCACGGAGGGTCGCCCGCAAACCAAAAGCAGACTCACGGGGCTGCGCGTGAAGTGCTCCAGCGAGGCCAGCACGTAGAGCGAGAGGAAGTCAGGCTCTACAAACAGGCGCTCGTCGAACGCGCGCAGGCACTCGGAGAGGTCGGCACCGAAATCGAACTCGAACGGATGCTCCATACGGATCCCGCGCATCTGCTTTTGGATCTCCACCGACATGAGCGTGGGAAAGAGAGCGCAGCGCAGCACATGGTCGAAGATAAGACTACCGAGGTCCTCGCGCGTCGACTTGATGCCGTGCGAGGCGAGCACCTCGCCGATGCGCGCCAGGATGGCCGCACGGCACGTGACAAGGCGGTAGAGCAGGTCCTTCTTGCGCTGCTGGAACTCGGTGACGGCACGCGCGCCGGCATCTGCCCCACCCGGGGCATCGGGCACGAGCCACGCGCTGCACCAGACAGCAGCAAGCGTCTGCATCCTCAGCTGGCGCTGTGACAGATACGGCTCCATGAGTAGGCGATAATCCTCGCCCCGCTCGCCGATCAGGCGCATCAGGGTGTCCCAGCCGCACGAGCGCTCGAGCTCGGCGGCAATACCAGTATTGTCGATGGCGAGCGCTGCCAAGAGATCCGCCGGCCCCATGCCGCTAAAGTCTGCATCGATCCCGTAGCCCACACGCGCCTCGAGCGCAACGACTCCGCGCAGCCGAACGTTGATCTCATCCATCGCTGCGCGCACGGAGCGGACCGAGAGATAAGTCTCCCCCGAAACCTGCACCGTCGAGATCCCCGGCCGAGAGAGCACGCACATGAGGACACGTGCCTCATCGGTGAGGTCCCGCGACAGGACGGAGGCGATTGCGTCCTCGGACGTGACCACCAGATGGTAGTTGGGATCGCTCGAGATGGTGCCGGCACCCACGGACTCGAGCCACGCGCTCACGCTCGCCACTTCGCGCACCACGGTACGGCGGGAGACGCCGAGTGCCTCGGCGAGCTCGGCGCCGGAGCGTGGACCGTCGTCGAGCGCCCGCAGGAGCTGTCTCTGTCTCTTGCTGATCATGCCGCTACGAGCGGATGCCGGCGAGCATCCGCTCCATCCCCCTTTCGACCTTCGAGTGCGAACAGGCGAGATTCATGCGCAGGTACCCAGCACCGCCGTACGTCTCGCCCGACATGATGCCCACATGGCCCACCTCAACGAGCCGGCGCTGGAGCTCGGCCGCATCCAACCCCAGGCCCGAGGCATCCATCCAGGCAAGATAGGTCCCCTGCGGCACCGCAAAGCGGATCTCGGGCAGATTGGCGGCAAGGAAATCCTTGAGCGCCTGCATGTTGCCGCGAACATAGGCCACAAGCTCGTCCACATACTCGGAGCACGAGCGATACGCCGCCATCTGGGCAGTCATCCCCAAGATACTCACACTCGACAGGGCGTTTTTTTGCTTGAGCTCGAACAGGAAGCGTTCGCGCAGGTCATCGTCGGGGATGAGCGCATAGGACCCGATGAGCCCGGGCGTGTTGAACGTCTTGGAGGCCGAACACAGCAGCGCCACGCCCTCCCGCGTGATGTTCGTCACGGGTGTGTAGGGAGTTTCGCCCAGAATCATATCGCGATGGATGTCATCCGAGATGAGAAAGACCCCGTTGGCATGGCAGAGCCCCACGATACGAGCAAGCTCGCCTGCCGTGAAGACCTTGCCTGTGGGGTTATGCGGGTTGGTGAGCAGCATAACCTTTGCCTCGGGACGGGCAAGCGCCACCTCGAGGGCATCCCAATCGAGACCGTAGCCGTCCATGGCGCTCGCCTGAGCAACGGCCACAAGCTCGCGCCCGTTGCCCTCAATCAGGCCGTAGAAGGCGTCGTACATGGGAGTGAGCGTCACCACGGCGTCATTCGGCTCGCTCACCAGGCGAATGACCGTCGCAGCCGAGAAGATAACGCTCGGGCTGTACACGACCCAGTCCATGTCCACGTGGGACGCCCCGTCCCTGGCAAACCAGCCGGCAACACTACCCTTGTAGTCACTATGGTTCCAGCGGGTATAGCCAAAGATGGGGTGTTCCATGCGGGCGCGGAGGGCGTTCATAACCTCGTCGGGCACGGCGAAGTCGGTGTCCGAGATGGAAAAGGGAAGCACGTCTGCGCTGCCAAACCGGTCGGCCGCATAGTCCCATTGGGTGCTGTAGGTACCCATTCTGTCGATGACGCGATCGAAGTCGTAACGCATTTCCCCATTCCTTTCATTGAAACCTGCGGAGCCGCCGAACAGACCGGCGACCCCGCAGGGCTAATTATTCTATCGAGACTTAGGCGTTCTGAGCCTCGCGCTTCTTCATCCAAGCGGACTTGAAGACGATAATGAGGGCGATGTTCAAGACCAGACCCACAGCGACGGCGATGTAGTAGCTGGTCGCCGGGTAGATGAGGCCCAGGAATGGATCGAAGATGCCGATGCCCGGAGCGATGCGCTGGACGCCAAGGGCCATGGAGATGGCACCGGCGACGCCGCCGGCGATGACGTTCGCGGAGATCATAGGCAGGGGTGCGGCCAGGGCATAGGGGATAGCCGGCTCGGTGGCGACGGTTGCGCCGACAATGAGCGCAGGGATTGCGGAGTCGCGCTCGGCCTGCGTGAAGAGCTTCGGACGGACCCAGGTAGCGATGGCAGCGGCCATCGGCGGAAGGATCGTCACGACGCCTACGATGCCGTACCAGTCGTACACGCCGGAGCCCAGCAAGGAGAAGGAGAAGAACCAAGCGGCCTTGTTGATCGGGCCGCCCATGTCGAAGGCGAGCATGGCGCCTACCAGGAAGGCGGCGACGAGCTTCATCGAGCTCGGGATGGAGCTCAACAGGCCAACGAAGGCGTTCATAAGCCAGGACATGGCCGGGCCGATGATATAGTACGTGCCCAGGCCAAAGATAAAGAGCGTCACGACCGGGATGATCAGGAAGCCAAGCAGGGACTGGAAGTTCTTGCCCAGGTTGATCTTTTTCATCGCCTTGACGAAATAGCCGATTGCAAGGCCGATCACGCAGGCGCCCAAGAAGCCTGCGCCGACCTCGGTGCCGAGCAGGTCGGTACTGTTGGCGAGGTAACTGCAGATGAAGGCCGGCATGATGGCGGGCTTATCACCGATGGCGTTGGCGATGAAGGCGCCCATCATCGGGATCATGAACGTGAAGCCCAGGCCGCCGATGGTGTTGAGCACCCAAGCGAGCGAAGCCATCTGGCCGTCGCCAGGGGCTACATTGGGCGCGCCGAACTGGGCCATAATGGAACCGATGGCCATGAGTACGCCGCCGCCGATGACAAACGGCAGGGCCGCGGAGACGCCGGCCATGAGGTAGCTCATGATGCCGGTGGTGACGCTCTCCTGCTTGGCGCCGAGCTTGACCGCGGAAGCCTGGAAGACCTTGGCTTCACTCTCAAGGTTGCCCATAAGGCTGTCGATGCGCTTGAGGGCCTCGGAAACGGGCACTTCAACGACCTTCTTGCCGTCGAAGCGAACACGATCGTCATCGTTCATGCCGCGACCAAGCGCGAGGACGACGTAGTCGGCCTCCTTGATCTGCTCGGGCGTAAGCTTGTTCTCGACGCCGCTGGCACCCTGGGTCTCGACGTGAACCTCATAACCCAGCTCGGTGCCCTTCGTCTTGATCGCCTCGGCCACCATGTAGGTGTGTGCAATGCCGGCCGGGCAGTTGGTGACGGCCACGATTGACTTTGCCATATGCTTCTCCCCTCTTTCCTTTCACACGGGGTTGAACATTACCTGCTATCCGACGACGCCCTGGATGAGGGCGCACACGTCTTCGATGGAGTCGCCCTTGAGATGGTCGACGAAATCCTTGTGCACGAGGCGACGCGCCAGTTTGGCGAGCAGCTGCAGATGGGTGTCGCTGCCACTCTCGGGGACAAGGATGTTGATGACCGTGTCGACGGGAGCGTCGTCGAGCGCGTGCCACTCGACGGGCGCGGTCAGGCGCGCGAAGAGAATGGCGGGGGTACTGACGTTGGCGCTCTTGGTATGCGGGACAGCCACGCCGTTGCCAAAGCCCGTAGAAGCCTCGGCCTCGCGCTCATGAAGGTCGGAGACGATAGCGGACGCATCGGCGGCGACGCCCAGTTCCACGGCCTTCGCGGCGAGGGCCTCGAAGACTGCGTTCTGGTCGGCGGCGTCGACGGCATCGAGCGTGTGTGTCGAATCGAACAGTGCCATGTCTGCCTCCTCTCGTTTGTTGTCGTTTCTCTACGCCTTTTAGTTTAGGAGGTATGGGCAAACCGCTTAACGGGCGCTTTGTCACCCGCGGTGTGCACGTCCGGGCCCCTCATACGCCAAAGAGTCACCCGCGTGCCCCGATTACGTCGCTTTTGTCACCGGGGAGGTGGGCAGGCTCCGAGCGCCCGGCTCGCTTCGCGCGCCGAATGATACAGCGTTAGACAAACGGCTCGTCGCAGAAGAAAAGCCCGCTCCGGAACCTTGTCCGGAGCGGGCCACAACCGCCCCCAACCCAAATTGGATTTATGTCACGCGACGTTACGCGCGGGCGTGCTACCTTCCCGCGTTGTACAGCTCCACGAGCTTGGCCTGAACGTCATAGGGCACCTGCTCGTAGCCAGCGGGCTTCATGGTAAAGTCGCCCGTGCCGCGCGTGATAGAGCGCAGACGCGTCGAGTAATCCGTCAGCTCGGCCAGCGGCGCCTGGGCAATGACCACGGTATCGCCGCGCTCATCGGTCTCCATACCCGTCACGCGACCGCGTGAGGCCGAGATGTCGCCCATCACGGCGCCGGCGTAGCTCTCGGGGATAGTCACCGTGATTTCCTCGATGGGCTCCAGCACCACCGGGTCGGCATCGGCGCATGCCTTGCGCAGACCGATGCGGGCCGCCGCGCGGAACGCCATCTCGTTGGAGTCGACGCTGTGATACGAGCCGTCGTACACGGCCACGCGAATGCCCGTGAGCGGGTAGCCGGCAATGATGCCGTCCTTCATGGTCTCCTGGACGCCCTTGTCCACGGCGGGAATCAGCGAGCGCGGAATGCGGCCGCCCACGACCTCATCCACAAACTCATAGCCATCGCTCGTGCCGTCGGGCCCAATGAGCGGCTCAACGCGCAGCCAGCAGTCGCCATACTGACCGGCACCGCCAGTCTGCTTCTTGTGGCGACCCTGGGCACTTGCCGTGCGGCGGATGGTCTCGCGATACGGAATGCGGATCGGCACGCTCTTGGCCACGACCTTGGTGCGATCCTCCAAACGGTTGAGCAGAACCGAAACCTGCGCCTCACCCACAGCGGAAATGATAGTCTGGCCCGTCTCCTCGTCACGATCGATGCTCATGGTCGGATCAGCCTTGCACGCCTTCTCGATAAACGTGTAGAGCTTCTCTTCGTCGCCGCGATTCTCGGCCTCGATGGCAATGCGGTACTGCGAGTTGGGGAACTTAAACGCCGCCGCCTCGACCTTACCGGTAATGGAGAGCGTGTCACCCGTCTCTGCCGCCAACTTGGGCGCCACGATGATATCGCCGGCATAGGCGTGACCGACCTCGGTCATGTCGCGGCCGCACATCACATACAGGTGAGCCAGACGATCGCTCTTGCGGGTGCGCGCGTTGATCAGCTCAAGGCCCGGCTCAAGCGTGCCCGTCAGCACCTTGATAAAGCTGATGCGGCCCTGCTGCGGATCGGCCAGCGTCTTAAACACAAACGCCACCGGACGGTCATCGTCACTCGAGATCTTAAGCGAATCACCGTCGATGAGCGGCATCTCGCCATAGTCGGTCGGCGCCGGGAAGTATGTCGCGATGTCGTCCATCAGCGAGTTGACGCCCTGCTCCTTAATGCAATCGCCCGCAAAGACCGGCACAAAGATGCGCTCGGCGATCGCCTTGGACAGCAGGCCCTCGAGCTCCTCCTGCGTCAGCGTCTCCTCGCCTTCCAGGTACTTCATCATCAGTTCGTCGTCAGCCTCGGCCACCAGCTCGCACAGATGGTCATGGGCTTCCTCGGCCTGGGCATGATACTCCTCGGGAATCTCCGACTCAACGGCTTCGGTGCCGTTGCAGTGGCGTGCCTTCATGCGCACCAGGTCGATAATGCCGTCAAAGTCCTCGCCCTCGCCCCAGGGAAGGGTCACGGCGCCCAGTCGCGTACCGAAGCGCTCCTGCAGCAGGTCCATCGTGGTCGCAAAGCTGGCCTCGGAGCGCGACAGGCGGTTTACGAACACTGCGCGCGCCAGGCGTAGGTCCTCGGCGGCATACCAGAGCTTAACCGTCGTAGGCTGCGGGCCGGCCTCGGCGTCGACCACAAACAGAGCCGTCTCGCAGACGCTCATCGCGGCAAAGGCGTCGCCGATAAAATCGGGGTAGCACGGGGCATCGAGCACATTGATGCGCGCGCCCTTCCAGTCGATCGGCGCGATGGTCGTCGAGATGGAAAATGCACGTTTGACCTCTTCGGGGTCATAGTCGAGCGTGGGCTTGGTGCCGTCGTGGCCGCCCAGGCGGGCGGTCTTGCCAGAAAGGTGGAGCATGGCCTCGGCGAGTGAAGTCTTGCCCACCCCGCCTTGGCCTACGAGCACCACGTTCCTTACATTGCCGGTCTTGGGAGCACCCATGATGACCTCCTTGCAGGGCCGCGCGCAATGCGCGACGCCAACGGGGAGAGTTCGCGGTCGGTGCCATCCCGGGAGCAGCATGGTCGGCAGCCGAGCCGACTCACCCTCCAAATGTCCTATGCCACCACCCTACCCTCACGGGCGGCTGTCCATGCATACCTTTCGGCGCACGTATGAATACAGGCGGCGAGAGGAAGAGACAAGCTTGCAAGGCGATTATTGAACCCCGTAGACGCAAACAAAAAGCCGCCACAGACCGTAAGACCCGCGGCGGCTTCGCCTCAATTAATAGTTGAGTAAATACCTGAGCCTACCCCTCGATACGGCTCAAGAACTCACGGGTACGCTGCTCGCGAGGATGGTCGATGACCTGCTCGGCAGGCCCCTCCTCGACAATGCGACCGCCGTCCATAAAGACCACGCGGTCGGCGACATCGCGCGCAAACTGCATCGCGTGGGTCACAATCACCATCGTCATATTCTGCGCGGCCAGATCCTTGATGACGCGCAGAACCTCGGCCGTCAGCTCTGGATCGAGCGCCGAGGTCGGCTCGTCAAAGAACAGGATCTCCGGGTCGAGCGCTAGGGCGCGGGCAATACTCACGCGCTGCTGCTGACCGCCCGAAAGCTCACACGGAACCTTGTTCTCGTTGCCCACAAGCCCCATCTGAGCAATTAATTCATGCGCACGAGCTTCCGCCTGCTCGCGCGGGCGCTTAAGCACGCGGATCGGCGCATCGGTGATGTTTTTCATCACGGTATAGTGTGGGAACAGATTGTAGTTCTGGAACACCAGGCCGAATCGCGAGCGTGCCCGCTTGGGCACATCGCCCTTCGCATAGACCGCGCCCGAACCCGCATCCGTCGCAACGGCAAGGTCACCAAACGAGAGCGAGCCTCCGTCGAGTGTCTCGAGCAGCGTGGCACACCGCAGCAGCGTGGACTTGCCGCCACCCGAAGGCCCGATAATCGCCACGACCTCGCCACGCTTGACCTCGAGCGAGATATCCTTGAGCACCTCATTGCTGCCAAACGCCTTGCGCGCGTTCGCTATATTCATTACCGTTCCGGTCACGGGAACCTCCATGTGTTTGAAAAGCACGACGGAACAGGCTAGTCGTGGTAGTAGTCAAGTCGCTTTTCGGCAGCGCCCAGCAGCATCTCGACCACAAAGTTAAAGACCCAGTAGATCAGCGCCGCGATCGCAAACGGCACCATGCTCACCTGCGAGGCAACTAGCGCCTTGGCCGTCGAGAACATCTCGCCCACGCCAATGGCAAATGCCAGCGACGTATCCTTGACCAGCGTGATAATCTCGTTGCCCATCGCCGGCAAAATACGCTTAGCGACCTGCGGCATCACAATGTACAAAAACGTCTGCAGGCGCGAATAGCCCAGCACCTCGGCAGCCTCGTATTGACCGCGCGGAATGGACTGCAGGCCCGATCGATAGATCTCAGCAAAGTAACCGGCGTAGTTGATGATGAACGCCACGACGCACGCCGTCCATTTGGAATCGGGCGTGAGCGAAATGCCAAACACGTAGTACGGGGCAAAGTAGATGGCAAACATCTGCAGCATGAGCGGCGTACCGCGCATGACCGAAATGTAGATGCGCGCAATCCAGCGGAGCGGCGCAATTTTACTCATGCGCATAAACGCCACGGGGATTCCCAGCGGAATCGACCCCAGCAGTGTCAGCACAAACAACTGCAAACTGACCAAGAAGCCCTGGCCAAGCATCTGCATCATGACCTGAATAGACAACCCAAGCTCTCTTTCACAGCAACGGAACAGCGAACCCAATGCTAAAGCTGGTTTTCCAGGTGCCCGAGTTTGCCGTGAAAGAGGAGCGCCGCGTACTAAATGTACGCAAGCGACGGTTTGAACGGCAAAATCGGGTGCCTGGGAAAGCCGCTATTTGAGAACCCAGTTGTCGAAAGACAGACCATAGCTTGCGTACTTATCGCACAGGTCCTTGACTGTACCGTCCTCATAGAGCGCCTTGAGCGACTCGGTTACAGCATCGGCCGACTTGGTGTCGCCTTTCTTAAAGCCGACGGCGTAGTGCTCGCTGGACAGCGGCTCATCAAGCTGCGTATAAGCATCGGGCTTGGCGGCAAGCTGATACTGGGCAATCGAAAGGTCGCAAGCCACGGCATCGACCGCGCCGCTCTCGAGCTGCATAAAGGCCGTGTTGTACTCGCCGATCGTGTCGAGCGTGGCAAACGTCGCCGCCAAATCCTTCTGGTCACCCTCGAGCACATCCTGAGCGGCGGAATCGGTCTGGGTAATCACGGTCTTTCCAGCAAGATCGTCCCAGCTTTTGATGCCCGCGTCCTTCTTGACCACCAGTACCTGCTCGTTGAGCATATACGGCTCGGAGAACGTGTAGTCGTCCTCGCGACCCTCCATGGTAAAGCCGTTCCAGATGCAGTTGATGGCACCCGAGTTGAGCAGCGTGTCCTTGGCATCCCAGTCGATAGCCTCATACTTAACGTCCCAGCCCTGCTTATCGGCAACGGCCTTGGCAAGGTCGAGGTCAAAACCGGTGTACTCGCCACCATCGCCCACAAAGCCATACGGAGGATAGGACTTGTCAAAGCCCACGACGAGCTTCTTGGACTCCGCAGCGCCCTTCACGTCCTTGGCTGCGGCAGAACCGGCAGCGGAGCCCTTATCGGCACCACCACCGCAGCCTACCAGGCCGAGGCCAAGCACCGTGGCAAGCGAACCGGCTAGACCAACAAACTGACGACGAGACATATCGGTATTCATGGTATTCCCCCTTGATGGCACTTTAGTTAGGTAAAGTAAGTCATGTAACGTTCAGAATCATACACTTTAGCGTGATAGAGCACAAGGCGAGTTTGCCCGCCGCGTGAGGGGTGTGGGGGTTAAGTTTCCTGCTCTACAGTCCTGCTCACGACGGAGGCCACATTAAGTGGCCTCCTGTTCGTGCGGAACTCGCGATAAACTTAACCCCCACACCCCTCACGCGGCGGGCAACCGTCGTTGGGCTTATCACTGACACGAATAAACCGCTTGCATATCGTCTGTTGGCTTGGCACGGTACAATACTTGCAGCTTTAATTCATGAATTAGTGGAGTTATTGATGGCAGAATCTCGTGCGGAGCGTAAGGCTCGTCGTGCTTTGATTGAGGCGGCTGAGGGGTCTCAGGAGAAAAAATCTTCTAAGAAATCCAAGTCGTCTCAGGATGCGAAGGGTAAATCGACCAAGGGCAAGGCCAAGCGTTCTGACTCACGTCGGGGCGGGAACAAAGCGCCTCAGGCTCGTTCCAAGCGTCCGTATAGTGATTCGGTTTCGCCTGCGCGAAAGGCCGTGGATCCCAAGTCGCCTTGTTCCATCATGCGGGCTTGTGGTGGATGCACGGCGCTCAATCGTCCTTATAAGAAGCAGCTGGCGGCCAAGCAGGCTGCTATGGAAGAGCTGTTTGCTGAGCTCTGCGAGCGCGATGGTATTGCCGTTGATCCCATTTGCGGTATGGGTGTTACCCTGGGCGACCCGGGTAAATATCCTGCGCCGCGTGGCTTTCGTCATAAGGCTGCCACTCCCTTTGCTCCCGGTAAGGAGGGCGCCGTCCGTTGCGGTTTCTTTGAGCGCGGCACGCACAAGATCGTTGCCGTACCCGAGTGTCCTGTCGAGGCGCCGGGTGCCCGTCAGATTCTCAACGGCATCGCACGCGAAGCTGAGCGGCTGCATATTCCCGCGTTTAATGAGGACAAACATCTTGGCTTGCTTCGCTATGCCGTCGTCCGCCGTGGCTGGCGCACCGACCAGATTATGGTCACCCTCGTGACCGCCCAGCGTGACTTGCCGCATGCACAGGAGTTCTTTGAGGCCGTCGCGGCGCTCGATTCGCATATCGTCACCGTTGCCCAAAATATCAATGGCCGTCCCGGTAACGCCATCTTGGGTGAGGAGACTCGTATCGTCTATGGCGCCGAGTGCATGCGCGACCAGCTGCTCAGTTGCGAATTCGATATCTCCCCTACCGCGTTCTATCAGACCAATCCGCAGCAGACCGAGCTGCTCTATCAGCTCGCGATTGACGGCATGGATCTGCAGCAGGGTGACATTCTAATGGACGCTTACTGCGGCAGCGGCACCATCGGTCTGTGCGCCGCGAAGGATGCCCAGGACAGGGGCGTCGGCATTATGCTGCTCGGCGTGGAGCGCAACCCGGCGGGCATTGCCGACGCACGTCGCAATGCCGAGCTCAACGGCCTTACCCGCAGCGCCTGGTTTATGGCCGACGATGCCACCGACTACATCCTCGATGCCGCCGACAACAACGAACGCGTCGACGTCCTTTCCATCGACCCGCCGCGCGCCGGCTCCACCCCCGAGTTCCTCGAAGCCGCCTGCGCGCTCAAGCCGCACCGCATCACCTATATCAGCTGCAACCCCGTGACCCAAGAGCGTGACCTGCACCAGCTCCTCGACGGAGGCTATCGCCTGCTCAAGATCACGCCGGTCGACATGTTCCCCCATACCGACCACACCGAAACCGTAGCGATCCTCGAGCGCCGCTAACCCACCCCAGTAGATTTTTGGGACATGTCTTAAAATCTACCGGCACAAGAAAGGGGGCGGCCCGTCTGGACCGCCCCCTCTCGTTGGGCAGATGAGCCCGTTACATGCTCTTGCGCAGGTCACACACGCCGGCTGCCGCCATCTCGCGCAGCAGCGTCTCGCGATCGCGCGTCACGATCAGGTCCAGCGGGAAGTGAATCTCATCGAGCATCTTGCGCGCGTGGTCGAGCTTGCCAATTGCCATACCAATGTGCGCGTCGGTCGAGACGCCAATCCCCACGCCCAGTTCGGCGCAGCGCTCGGCAATCTTGCGGCAAGCGCCCCAATGCTCGGCATCGGTACCATGCTCAAGACTATGGTTGTTAATCTCGATAATCTTGTGCTTGGCCTTTGCCGCCAACAACACCTCATCGATATCAAAGGAAACACCCGAGCGACCCGTGTGGCCCAGCATAAACACTTTGGGGTGCTCCAGAGCATTGATATACATCTCGGTCGTCTGAGCTACCGTCGCACCTTCGGCAATCTGCGGATTATGCACGCTTGCCACCAAATAATCCAAATTGCGCGTAACCAAATCGAACAGCGAATGCTGGCGACTGAACGGATCACCGGCAATATCGAGCGTGACAGGAGTGTCCTCGCCAAACAGGCTTCCGTCCAGCGAAACGATATCGGCCTCGGCACCACGCAGCACCAGTACGCCGCTCCAAATGCGCGGCCAGATATCCTGATTGATAAAGAACTGGTAACTACGCAGGTCATTGGGGCAAGGCGAAACCATAGAGCTCAGATGGTCGGCAGATCCGAGCACCTGCAGGCCACGCTCTGCCGCCCAGTACACATTCTCCTCAATGGTCGAATATGCATGCGCAGAGAACATCGTATGGGTATGAATGTCACAAGAAAGCAGGTAGGGCATCAGGTCTCCTTATCTGGCACGGCCGTCGCTTATATTCATTGTACGCATAGCCTTCGATAGTCGTAAAACCACTCCATCCCAAAGACACAACGTCCATGACAACGGGGTCCGGCTTAACACCAAACCCCGTTTCACGTAAAACATTGTAGGCAGAGCGCTTTGCTTTTAACGATACTCGTCTGCCAGCTGCTTCCAGGCAGGTAGCGAATTGATAATCGTCTCGTAACTCACGCAATAGCCCAAGCGGAACCAACCCGGCATACCAAAGCTGTCCGAGGGAACCGCGAGCAGCTCGTACTTCTTCGCGCGCTCGCAAAATGCATTTGAATCGGGCTCGAGCGCCTTCACCCACAGGTAGAAAGCACCGTCCGGCTCAACATAGGTGTAGCCGTACTCCGCCAATGCATCGGTGAGCGCCGTGCGGTTGCGCGCATAGGCCTCGACATCACTCGGCTCATCGATGCAGTCGATAATCACGCGCTGGAAGAGCGCCGGTGCGCACACAAAGCCCAGCGTACGGGCGGCACCGGCAACGGCGGGCATTAGACGATCTGCCTGAGGATTCGTATTGGGAACCAAGATCCACCCCACGCGCTCACCCGGCAGCGAAAGCGACTTAGAATACGAGTAGCACACCACGGTGTTCTCGTAGATCGAGGGCACCCAAGGCACCTCGGCACCGTATACAATCTCGCGATACGGTTCATCCGAGATAAGCATAATCGGGTTCTCGGGATCGCGCTTGGCGTTGGCCTCGCGTAAAACATTGGCCAGTCGCGTCAGTGTATCGCGCGTATACACGGCACCGGTCGGGTTATTGGGAGAGTCGATAATGACGGCAGCCGTCTTATCGGTAATCGCCTTGAGCACGTTATCCACGCTCAGCTGGAACGTATCTTCATCGGCGAGCGCCTCGACACACGTACAGCCGGCCTTCTCAATCCACACGCGATACTCCGGGAAGTACGGGGCGATAACAATGGCCTCGTCACCCGGGTTCGTAACGGCATTGAGTGTGCAGGTGAGCGAAGCCGCCGCACCCACCGTCATAAAGACATCCTTGCCCTCATAGCTCGTGCCAAAACGGCGATTGAGCGACTCAGCCACGGCGGTACGGCACTGCGGCAGACCCGGTGCAGGCGTGTATCCATGCAGCTGGTCGCTCGGCAGCTCCAAGGCCTTCTTAATGGACTCAGCCACGGCGGCAGGCGCCGGAACACTCGGGTTTCCCAGCGAAAAATCGAATACGTTCCCTGCACCGATCTGTGCCTTGCGCTCAAGGCCATAGCTAAAAATCTCGCGGATGATGGAGCTTTCCGCACCGCGAGCATACATGGTTTCGTTGATCATCTGTTCCCCTTTCGCATAGGCGCTATTGTACGCTTTAGTCGGGCGAAGTGCCGCAGCAATGTTGATTGGGGACAGACGGCCCCATATCGCTCAAAAGAAAAAGCCTCCGCAGGTTTCCCCGCGGAGGCTCTCATGGCAAAGACTACTCGTTGGCGTCAGCGTCGTCATCGGCCTTCTTTGCGTCAGCAGCCTCGACATCGCCGGCATCATCGGATGCGACTTCGGCATCCTCCTGCATGGCCGCCTGCGCAAATGCGGCGGCGTCTGCCGCAAGCTCCTCCTCGCTCATGCGAGGTGCGCGCTTCTTGGTCGGCATGCCGGCCGCCTTCGCATTGCGCTCTTCCTTGGCCGCCAGGATATCGCCCTCGCGCTCAAGGTAGGCATCCCACTCGTTGTCGAGCAGGGCATTCACGGCGTCGCCTTCGACGGTCTCGCGCTCGAGCAGCACCCTCGCCATCAGATCGAGCTGACCGCGACAGGCATCCAGAATCTCGACCGCACGGCGATGGGCCTCGCGCATGATGCGCTGAACCTCGATATCGATGCGGCGCGCCGTCTCCTCGGA
This sequence comes from uncultured bacterium, assembly GCA_905215365.1. Lineage (GTDB taxonomy): Bacteria > Actinomycetota > Coriobacteriia > Coriobacteriales > Coriobacteriaceae > Collinsella. The sequence goes on from CAJMPX010000012.1 coordinate 77,553, forward strand.
GTAATCCTGATGATCGGCGTAATCGCGACCAAGGAACACCTGATGCTGCGCCTCGCCAAACACCTGCGTGCCTAGCTCCTCGCTCATGCCCAGACGCGTGACCATCTCGCGCGCCATCTTGGTTGCGCGCTCCAGGTCGTTGCTCGCGCCCGACGTGATGTCATCGCACATGAGCTCCTCGGCAACGCGACCGCCCAAGAACACGGCGAGCTCGTCGAGCATCTCGTTCTTGGTCTTGAGGAAGTGGTCCTCCTGCGGAAGCTGCAGCGTGTAGCCCAGAGCCTGACCGCGGCTGACGATCGAGATCTTGTGGACCGGATCGGAGTGCTCCAGGATGTGGCCCACCAGGGCATGACCGCTCTCGTGGTAGGCAATCGTGGTGCGCTCGGCCTCGGTCATCACGCGACCCCTGCGCTGCGGTCCGGCAATCACGCGCTCCATCGATTCCTCGACCTCGTCCATCGAGATCACGGAACGATGACGGCGAGCGGCCAGCAGCGCAGACTCGTTGAGCAGGTTCGCCAAATCGGCACCAGTAAAGCCAACGGTCATCTGGGCGAGCTTCTCAAACTTAACGTCCTCGTCCATCGGCTTGTTCTCGGCATGCACGCGCAAGATCTGCTCGCGGCCCTTCACATCCGGACGGTCGACCGTAACCTGACGGTCAAAACGGCCGGGACGCAGCAATGCCGGATCCAGGATGTCAGGACGGTTGGTCGCAGCGATCAGGATGACCGACTCGCTTTCCTCAAAGCCGTCCATCTCGACCAGCAGCTGGTTGAGCGTCTGCTCGCGCTCGTCGTGACCGCCGCCCAAGCCAGCTCCGCGCTGACGTCCCACGGCATCGATCTCATCGATGAAGATGATCGACGGAGCCTGGGACTTGGCCTCCTTAAAGAGGTCACGTACACGGCTGGCGCCGACACCCACGAACATCTCGACAAAGTCGGAACCCGAGATGCTAAAGAACGGCACGCCCGCCTCGCCGGCTACAGCCTTGGCCAGCAGCGTTTTACCGGTGCCCGGAGGGCCCACCAGCAACACGCCGCGCGGAATCTTGGCGCCCAGCTTGCGATAGCGGTCCGGGTCGCTCAAAAAGTCACGAATCTCCTCGAGCTCCTCGACCGCCTCGTCCACGCCGGCAACGTCCTCGAACTTGACCTTGGGACGTGTGGCCTCGTTGGTCTTGGCGTTGGTCTTGCCAAACTGCATGTTCCTGTTGTTGGCGCCCATCATCTGGCGCATAAAGTAGAACATGATGGCAATCAGGGCAATCGTCGGCAGCACGCTCATCGCCAGGTCGCCCCAAAAATCGGGATCGTTGGTGTTGACGATGTACTTGGTATCGGGGTGCTCCGCCATAAGGTCGGCAAGCGAATCGGAGCCGACATAGGTCGAGGAGAAGCTCTTGAGCTCGCTCGTATCGCCCTTGTCCTTTTTTGTCTTCCAGTAATGACCCGTCACGCTTCCGTCTTGAACCGTATAGGTCAGATCTTCGACGCGATCCTGCTTGATGGCACTCACCATCTCGCTCGTCGCGAGCTTAACGGTATTGCTGGAATTGGCAAAGCCGGAGCCCATGTTAAAGAAGGCGTAGCCCAGAAGCGCGCAAGCCAAAATAAAATACAGCCAGCCCGTACGCGTGGGCTTCTTGCCTCCGGGCACCCCCGGGATCTTAGGCTCCCGGGGAGTCTGGGAATTGTTATCGTTACGGTCGTCGGGCATCTTACGAATAAACCTCCGGTTTCAAAATGCCCAGATACGGAAGGTTACGATAGCGCTCGGCATAGTCGAGGCCGTAGCCCACCACAAAGGCATCAGGGCAATGGGTTCCAACATACTTGGGCGTGATGGCCGAGGTACGGTCCTCAACGTCCTTCCACAGGAAGGCGGCGACCTCCAGAGAAGCGGGCTTGCGGCTCTCGAGGTTCTTCATCAGATACTTGAGCGTCAGGCCCGAGTCCAGAATGTCCTCGACGATCAGCACGTCGCGACCGCGGATGTCGATATCCAGGTCCTTAATGATACGCACGATACCCGAGGACTTCACGCCGTCGCCATAGCTCGAAACAGCCATGAAATCGATGTTGGTCGGCAGCTCGATCTTGCGCATCAGGTCGCCCATAAAGACCACGGCGCCACGCAGGACCGCAATCAGCACCAGATCCTTACCCGCGTAGTCGCGAGTAATCTGCTCGCCTAGGCGAGAGACGATACCGTCGATATCCTCCTGCGTAAACAGAACCTTCTCGATATCCGGATGTTGAGAAGCCATGACAACCCTTTCTTGTGCTTATCGCCCACACACCGCCGTATGGACGCGAACTACACATTCTAGCAGCGCACGGGGTATATTTACCAGCCCGTGCGCCATCAGCGCGGGAATACCGTCAACGTCGCACAGAATAGCTGGCGCGGGACGCTATTCCGCATCGACCACGCGGAGCAGATATGCCACGCGCGTTGCGGCCGTGCATTTAAAACGCTCGTCCGCGCGAACTCCGGCGACCCACACCACGGCACCCCCCGGCGCCGTCCTCACCATGGGCACGCCGGCACGCTCGGAAACGGGAATGCGAGCCTCACCTAGCAAGTCGGATACTTTCTTGCTTCGGCCACTCATCCCTAACGGGCACATCACGTCTCCCGGTGCGGGACCGTCCACCCACAGGCGCGCCAACCGCGCCTCGGCAGGGATCTCGCCACGCGAGCCCGCCAGGATCCGCTCACTATCGCTGTCGGCAAAACCCAGGGCAGCCGCGTCTACCAAAGCTGTCACTTCCCCGACAGCCGCAAGCTCACGGGCGCGGCGCACGATATCGCATCCCGGCTCGACGGCCATCGGTTCTGTGACCAGCATACGCCCCCCGCCCAACGGCAAACGACCGGGTACGGCAACCCAGTCCGCAACCAGGCCCTCGCGAGCCGCCGGCGCCTTAAACGCCAGCATGCCAAACTCAATGCGTGCGTCAATCCCCGCCGGAAGCGTGACCGAGCCGGCGCCCTCGGCAACGCAGGAAAGGACTCGCTCCACATGTCGCATCTCTGGACGAGCGTCCGGATCGATGCGCTTAATCGCCAGTCGCACGATGCGCCGCGCGATTACCACCTCGGCCGCAGCAAGGCGCCTGGCATCGAGCACCAGCGCGCCCGCCGCCTCCTTACGCAGGCAGCTTCGAAACGCCTGTGCCGAAAGCTGAGACAAAAACGCGTCCTCATCGCCTAAGATCTCGCAGGCGGCGCCAATCGTCTTGCAGACGCTCGCGTTGCGCTGCGCCACCACCGGCATCACTCGATGGCGCACGTAGTTTCGCAGATACGAGATATCCTCATTGCTCTCGTCTTCACGCCACGGCTGACCATGTACCTGTAGATAGCCCACGAGCTCGCCATGAGTTAGGTCGAGCAAGGGACGCACCACGATATTCCTCCGGCGAGGAATGCTCGATAGGCCAGCGGGCCCCGAACCCTTAATCGCGTTCATCAAAAACGTTTCCGCGCGATCCGAAGACGTGTGCGCGGTGCAGATACGAGCCGCCGTTCGCGGTGCCCCCGTCTGGGCGCAGAGCTCGCGAACATACCTCCGCGCCGCGGCATAGCGCACCTCGCGGGCCGCGGCCTCAATATTGCCCGACTCCCCATCAAAATAAGCGTGCTCCACGCACAGCGGTAAACCATATTTCGCGCAGAGCTCACGCACAAAGGCCTCGTCGCCATCGGACGCCTTGCCGCGCAGATGATGGTTTACATGCAGCACATGCAGGCGCTCGCGAGCAATGGGGGCAACACCGCGTCCGTCTTGGATATCCAGCTTTGATGTGCACGCCATAAGAAGCAGTGCCGTCGAGTCCGCGCCGCCTGATACCATGAGCACGACAGGAGCAGCCTGCTGCCTCGTCCGGGTCTCATCGACTGCCCCAGGCACGGCATGGTGTCCATAATGCTGAGATACCGTTGGCATTTGCTTCCTCCTCTATTCGTTCGCACCCATTGTATCCTTTGGAATATTATGTCTCGTCTGCACCTTCATATCCTTGGCAGCGGCTCAAAAGGCAACTGCGCGCTCATCGAAGGCCCCCGAGGGCTCATCATGATTGACGACGGTCTTTCTCGCCGCGAGACATTAAAGCGCATGGCAGAACTGGGGCTCTCGGCAGTCAACGTCTCGGCTCTTCTCATCACTCATGAGCACAGCGACCACATCAAAGGTCTCGATGTCTGGTGCAAGCACTGGCACGGCCCCCTCTATGCCAGCAGGGGCACACTTTCGAGCAAAGAAAATCTTTCGTATCTGTCTGTCGAGGAGTTCGATCCCGGTGACACCCTATCCATTGCCGGCATCCACGTGCAAACCTACTCAACATCACACGATGTCATCAATCCAGTCGGCTATCGATTCGACACCCTCGATGATTCTATCGGCTTTGCCACCGACACCGGAGAGCTATCGAGCCAAGCCATGAACACCCTCAAAGATTGTCGAGTCCTCGCGCTCGAAAGCAACCACGATGTGACCATGCTGCGCGAGGGAGAATATCCCCGCTTTCTTCAGGAGCGCATCCTGTCTGCAAGGGGGCACCTCTCCAACGACCAAGCCGCCGAAGCCGCGCGCGAACTCGTTACCGATCGCACCGAACAGCTCATTGCCATGCATATCAGCCAAGATAACAATCGTCCGAGCCTTACCGTTAAAAGCTATGCCAAAGCTCTGGCCGCAACCCTGGATGACGAGGTCGGCAGCTCCGCAACCCTTCTCCAAGGATCGCGAAAACTCTCGATACGCCCTGCGAGTCAGTATCAGCCGGCAACCATTCAATAGACTGTCCTAGACAGCAAAAGGGGCCGAGAATCGCTTCCCAGCCCCTTTTGCTGTCTTTTAATAGCGCAGAACACCAACGAAGTTAGTCGATGGAGATCTTCGTAACGTTCTTCTTCTCGACGATCTTGGGAACCGTAACGGTCAGGATGCCGTCAGCGTACTTAGCCGAGAGGCCCTCGCTCGAAGCGTCCTTTAGATACACGCCGCGCGTCGCGCTGTACGAGCTAAACTCCTTCTGCAGGAAGTTCTTGCCCTCGTTCTCCTCGTCCTCCACAACGTTCACGCTAATCGACAGGCGGCCCTCGTTAAGCTCAACGTCGATATCATCCTTAGCGACGCCGGTCAGATAGGCCTTGACCTCATAACCATCGCCCTTGTCCTCAACGTCAACGGGGAACGCCTTGGAAGCAATCGAGTTGTTTGCAAGATCGGTCATATCATCAAACAAATCGAACAGCGAGCTAGCAGAAGGACGAACGCCAAAAACCGAACGATAAGGAACCATGCTTGCCATGTTTACCACTCCTTTTAAGGACTGCCGAGCCATCTTCTAGATGACTGGGACTTCTTTTGACGCTCTTATATATGCCCACCCAGTGCTCATATATACATCGACTATAAAGTTTTTTGAGTCCAGTACTATAAGCATATCTAAGCGTGTATGACTCAGGTTTTAGTAAGGTTAAGGTTCTTTGAACCAGAGCTTAAATAACAAGTATGTTCGCAGCTACAAATAACAAGGGGCTTACAATGAGCGCGTACACGTTGTTGGTAACGAGCTAAAGGGCATCATGGACGACCAAAACCAGAACAATATGTTTATGCCGACGCAGGGCGAAGATACTTCTACGCAGCCGCCACGGTTCCATCGCCCCCACATCTCGCAAGAGCCCATCAATGACCCAGAGCCCAAATATGTGACAAGAAACCGATATCAAACGCTCGAAGAAGCCCAAACGGGACGTAAACATATGGGCGTTGCCTCGGGAGACCCTGTATATCTGAAAGACGCACCATTATCTAAAAACAGCGCAGCTAGTGATGAGCCGATGAAAGCATCCGCCGCTCATCAACAAAGAGGGCCTCGACCCAAGCAAACCTTGACGCATTCGGCTCGCTATCTCGAGACTCCAAAACAGGGAAAATCAATCTTCGTTTCGTCAAGTAAACGACGCAAGCAGCATCAGCTGACAATCCTGCTTATGATCATTGCGGCCATAGCAGTTGCCCTTGTTATACGATTTATTTTCTTTAAATAAAGGCTCAATACCGAAAACAACAAGATCGTCTGGTGTAATTGAGTCATTCACGCCCCGCAAACGCAAAAAAGGGGGAGGCCGCGAGGCCTCCCCCTTCTTCAATCTCGATGACGGCTCGGTGCCGTCCACCGGTCAGCGGCGCCCTGGCCTCCCACGGGCTCACCCCGCAGTACTCTCGGCGCGATGGGGCTTAGCTTCCGGGTTCGGAACGGGACCG
>CAJMPX010000013.1:0-81931 GCA_905215365.1 uncultured bacterium
GGTACCGCCTCGCGGTGACATCGTTTTTATGTCAACCTTGGTCTAACAGAGCCTAACAAAAAGGCCCCCGCAAAGCGGAGGCCTTAGGCAAGGCTATGTCGAGATGCAGGATTCGCGCTACTCGCAGAGCGAAAGGGCGGCCTCGTCGGCAACGACAACGCAGTTGGTGTGCAGCTGCAGGATCGAAGCCGGGCACGCGGGCGTAACCGGACCATAGCACATGTCATGCACGGCCTGAGCCTTGGCCTCGCCGTTGGCGACGACTAGGATCATGCGGGCATACATGATGGTCTGGGTACCCATGGTGTAGGCCTGACGGGGAACATCGTCGATGCTGTCGAACAGGCGGCTGTTGGCCCGAATGGTGCTCTCGGTGAGGTCGACGCAGTGCGTGCCCTTGGAGAAGTGGTCATCGGGCTCGTTGAAACCGATGTGGCCGTTGTTGCCAATGCCGAGCAGCTGCAGATCCGGGTAACCGGCGGCGGCGACGATCTTGTCGTACTCAGAGCAGGCAGCGGCGGCGTCGGGGTTGGAACCGTCGGGCACATGCGTGTTGTTCAGGTCGATGTTGATGTGATCGAAGAAGTTCTCACGCATGAAGTAGTGATAGCTCTGGGGATCGTCGTGCGAAAGGCCGCGATACTCGTCCAGGTTGTAGGTGCTGACCTCGGCAAAGTCGACGTCGCCCTTCTCGTACCAAGCAGCGAGCTGCTTGTAGGCACCGATCGGGGTGGAGCCGGTGGCAAGACCCAGCACGCAATCGGGCTTGAGGATAACCTGCGCCGAGATGATATTGGCGGCCTTGCGGCTCATATCCTCGTAGTCTTTAGCTTTAATGATCTTCATTACGCGTCCTTTCTCGTACAAGAGAGGCAAGGCTCCCCTTACAAGCACTTGCCCGCGGCCCGCGTCGGCCGCAACCAACGTGTGCGGCCACCAGGGCGAGGTCGCGTAATGTATGTGTCTCGTGTCTAGCCGCGTCGAGGCCCCTGCCCGTCCACGGTGACCCAAAGCCGTTTAGCTTCGGACAAATCCCATCTTGCCACGGAGGGCGCCCTCTTTCAAGGGCGCCCTCCATAAACGTGTTTGAATTGTAGGCTAATGGCCACGTGCACTTGCTAGCGTTCGCGAGCAACGATGAGCTGGTCCATCTCCTCGACATGCTCGCCAACGGAGCCTTTGATGCTCGAGAACTCAACGGAGTTGCACACCAAGATGGGAACCGTCACATCGTAGCCCTCGGCAGCAATTGCCTCGCGATCGAACTCGATGAGCACGTCACCCTTATGGACGACATCGCCCACCTGTGCATGCACGCTAAAATGCTTGCCCTCAAGCTGAACAGTGTCCAAACCAACGTGGATGAGCACGTCTAGGCCATCGACCGTGTTGAGCGCAACGGCGTGACCCGTGGGAAAAATGGCCTCGACCTTGGCGTCTGCCGGCGCAATCACACGCGTGCCGGTAGGCTGAATCGCCACGCCCTGGCCCAAAAGGCCGGTGGCAAATGTCTGGTCATTGACCTCGGACAACGGAATGACGTCGCCCGAGATGGGAGCATCCAGCGTAAGAACTCGTCCACGCATACCAAAAGACCTTAGGACTTTAGTGAACATGCTCCCCCTCGGACATACCAATCAATCAAAATAGCTTTAACAGTTTACCACTTGGCACCCGTTTTTGACCATTAGGGAAGTTCGCGCTTGACAACCTCGACGATGTCGTCGACAACACGCTGAGTGAGCTCGTGCGTCTCCGCCTCGGCCATAACACGGACCAGCGGCTCGGTACCGCTCGGGCGCACCAGAATGCGGCCGCGGCCGTCAAGCTCCTTCTCGGCGGCAGCGACGGCGTCCCAAATGGGCTGGCAATCGTCCAGGCCGGCCTTGTTGTCGGAATGCACGTTGACGAGTACCTGCGGGTACTTCTTCATGATGCCGGCAAGATCGGTGAGGGTACGACCGGTGCGCTTGAGCACGGCCAGCAGCTGCAGAGCCGTCACCAGGCCGTCACCGGTGGTGTTGTGCTCCAGGAAGATGATGTGGCCGGACTGTTCGCCGCCGATGACGGCGCCATCCGCGAGCATGCGCTCCAAAACGTAGCGGTCACCCACGGCGGTCTGAACCATCTCGAAGCCCTGCTCCTTCATAGCGATGGAGAAGCCAAGGTTGCACATGACGGTCGAGACGATCTCGGAGTTGGCGAGCTTGCCGCGGGCGGCGAGGTCAGAACCGCAGATAGCCAGGATGTAGTCACCGTCGATCTCATTGCCCTCGCCGTCGACGAACAGCACGCGGTCGGCGTCGCCGTCGTGGGCCAGGCCGATATCGGCGTGGGTGCGCAGCACGAGCTCGCGCAGGGGCTCAAGGTGAGTGGAGCCGCACTCAACGTTAATGTCAGTGCCGCAGTAATCGGTGTTGATGGCATGGACCGTGGCGCCCAGGCGCTGCAGCGCGGCAGGCGTGGTCTGGCAAGAAGCGCCATGACCGCAGTCGACGGCAACGACTAGGCCATCGAGCCTCAGGCCATCAAGTGTATCGATGGCGTGGTCGACGTATGCCTTGCGAGCGTCCTTCATCTTGATAATGTGGCCCACGCCGGCGCCAGTCGGCAGCGTATCGGCAGCCATGGCTTCCTCGGACATGACCCAGGCGCTGATCTCTTCCTCGACAGCATCGGGAAGCTTCATACCCTTGCGGCTAAAGAACTTGATGCCGTTGAACTCCGGCGGATTATGCGAAGCAGAGATGACGATGCCGCCGTCGAGCTCGTTTTGGACGGTGAGCAGCGCCACGGCCGGCGTAGGGATAACGCCGCAGCAATGCGGACGGCCGCCCTCTGCCATAATGCCAGCGGTCAGAGCACTCTCGAGCATGGTACCCGAAAGACGCGTGTCGCGGCCGATGCAGATGTCCGGGCCAAGGAACTTGGTCGCCGCGCGGCCCAGGCGAAACGCGAGGTCGCACGAGAGGTCGGCATTGGCGACGCCACGGACGCCGTCGGTACCGAAGATGTTCTGGGGCATAGGATCGCTCCTTCCCTAGCAGGCGATATACAACCGCCCACCCTAGTCGAAAAAGAAAAGCGGGACCCGCCGAGGAATCGGCAGGCCCCGCTTGTACATTGTATCTCGAAAGGAGATAAAACCTTAGCGCTTGGAGAACTGGGGAGCGCGGCGGGCCTTCTTGAGGCCGTACTTCTTGCGCTCGACCACGCGAGCATCGCGCGTAAGGAAACCGGCCTTCTTGAGGTCAGCACGGTAGTCGCCAGCGTTCAGAAGAGCGCGAGCGATGCCCAGACGCAGAGCGCCGGACTGACCGGAGATGCCGCCGCCATCGCACAGAGCGATAACGTCGAACTGACCGGCGGTGTCGGTCACCTTGAAGGGAGCAAGGGCGTTCTCAACGAGCTGATGACGGCCGAAATACTGCTCGGCGTCACGCTTGTTGATGGTCACCTTGCCGGTGCCGGGGACGAGACGGACGCGGGCGACGGCGTTCTTACGACGGCCGGTACCCTGGTAGACAACGGTGTTCTCAGCCATCTTTAAGCCTCCAGCTCAATCTTCGTGGGGTTCTGGGCAGCATGCGGATGCTCGGCACCAGCGTAGACCTTAAGCTTGGTCATCTGGGCACGGCCGAGGGTGGTCTTGGGCAGCATACCGCGAACGGCGCGCTCGATGACCTTCTCCGGGTGCTTCTCCATAGCCTGGCGGAAGCTCTCAGCCTTGAGGCCGCCGTTGTAGCCGCTGTGGCGATAATAGGTCTTCGTGTCGGCCTTGTTACCGGTAAGCTGGACCTTATCGGCGTTGATGACGACAACGAAGTCGCCGCAGTCGCTGTTGGGCGTGAACTGGGGCTTGTTCTTACCGCGCAGGATCATTGCGATCTGGGTGGCAAGACGGCCCAGGACAGCACCATCGGCGTCGACGAGAACCCAGTTGCGCTGGACCTCGCCCTGCTTGGCGTAGTGAGTCGATTTCGAAATCACTTAGACTCCTCCATGTACAGTACGTGTTGTTACAGAGATTCACGGGGCTCTGCAAGTAACCCGTCCATATTACCCCGCTCGCCGTACGAGTCAACAGGTATTTTGGCTCCGACCAGAGTTTCTGCACATGTCATCCACGAGCCGTGATTTTTCCAACTCTTTAGCTGTTGTCATTTTTTGAGGGTTCGCCGTCGCTAGCGCTCAACGAACTCTTGGATTTCCGCGAGCAGGCGCTTTGCCTCCTGACGGCCCTGGATATACAGGTCCAAAAGCTTTGCCGGATCGTGCTCGACATGGCCGACCTCGACCGGCTTTTGCGGAGCGATGACCAGCGCGCAGCCCTCGCGCTCATACTTCCACAGGTGCATGCGCTGGAGGTTATAGCGGTCGTGGCGCGTCTCGATAGCCTCGAGCAGGTAGGGGTAGTCGGCATAGCGGGCGCGCGCGGCAGGCATAAACTCGTAGGGCTTTTTCTCGTACGAGCGGTCCTGGGTGACGATGACGACCGCACGGTCGAAGCCCGCCTCCTCGAGCACATGCTCGATAGGAACCGAATCGGCCACGCCGCCGTCGACGTATTTGTGCCCGTCGATCTCGACCGGCGGCGTCACCAGCGGCAGCGAGGTGGAGGCGCGCACAGCATCGAGGTCGAGCACGGCGCTTTTGACCGGCAGGTAGGCAGCGGTTCCAAACAGCATGTCCGTCGCGACGGCGTACATCTCGATGGGGCTCGCGTCGAACGCCTCGTTGTCAAAGGGATCCAGGCGGTCCTGGATATCGTTGAAGATAAAGTCGTAACCCACGATGGAGCCCGTGGATGCGAAGGATGCGGCACCCATGTAGCGGTTGTCATTGCAGAAGGTCAGGTTGATGCGATTGACGCGACCGATCTGGTGTGACTTGTAGTTGACGCCGTTGAGCGCACCGGCCGATACGCCATATACCGCCGGAATTTCGACACCGGCCTCCATGAGAACGTCGAGCACGCCGGCGGTAAACTGCCCACGAAAACTGCCACCCTCCAAGACGAGCGCGACCTTGCCGGCGTTCTTTGCCTTATCTTCTGCAGTCATATTGACCTCCTGCGATTGCGTTTTGACTTTCTTCTACCCAGTTTTGGGATGGAGGGCGCATGGGTTTTGGAGTTGAGGGGGCGGCTGGCGGAAAGCACGTCCCGTTCTGAGGGGCGATTCCGGGATGCGCTTTCCGCCTGGGTTGCCATGGGGAAAGCATGTCCCACTCTACGGCTCGATTCCGGGTCGCAGCTTCCACTTGAGGCGTCATCCGGAAAATGTATCCCATTCCGAGCTTAGATTCCGGGATGCGGTTTCCGCCTGGGCAGTCATTGGGAAAACGCGTCCCACTCTGCGTCACTGAGGCGTTTTCTTTACGCCCGCGCCCTGCACAGAGTTCGATTCTCCGCGGTACGGGGGATCCGTTGATGCTGGGCGAGGCCAGCTGAAATTCGATAAACATCGCATCTATATTGGGCTGAGGCTTTGCGCGAAGAATCCGCGTATTTGCTTCGCAAATACGCACCGGCTTCGGCCGGCTGCCGCCGCCCTCGCCCGCGGGCTACAAACGCTTCGCGTTTGCTTAACGCCCGCGCCCTGCACAGAGTTCGATTCTCCGCGGTACGGACTAGAAATAAAAAGACAGGTAGATACGAATATCTACCTGCCTGTTACTTATGGTGGAGGCGCGGAGAATCGAACTCCGGTCCACGAAAGCCCCCTGATTGGCATCTCCAAGCTCAATCGCTGGTTTAGTCTCGGACGCTTTGCGCGCAGCGACACGCTCGCAGCATCCCAACCGGTTCGATCTTAGCCTGCGCCATACCGATTACGTGCGCAGAAGCATTCCCCTAACATGACGTCGCACCGGTGTCGGGGAAATCACCGGGTTGACGCGCCGCTATAAATTAAGCAGCGAGAGCCATAGGCTCAAAAGAAGAGTTGTTGTCAATTCAATTTGACGGTACCCCTGTTTAACGAGGCGAGGAGACCTCGGCTTGCTTCCTCTCTCAGAGCTATCGTGTCGAAACCAGTCGCCCCCGAATGTTGGGAAAGTCTGGATGGTATCGGGCCTGCAAACACCCGATAACCGTCGACTTTTCAAGGAACATACGGGGCGAGCCCCGCTTGTGGAGTGTTATCTTACCACGTTCTGAGAGCGGACAGCTGTTCTATGCACGAGCTGTGAAGACCCCAATGTGCGCCGCACTTCGCACTTTTGTTACCGATCGCGTCACGTATATTTTCGCCAAGCAAAATTGACCCGTCGAAAGGACCGTTATGGATACCAAGCAGCAACTCGTCAATGCCCTCGCAGGCCTGGGCTCAACCATTACCGAAGCTATGGATGTCATCGAGGGCTTTGTCCCCTGCGGACATCCCGCCCTCACGGTATCGAACGCACTCGTCGCGCTGGACGTTGACGATGATGCAGCTCTCGCCCAGCAGCTTGAGACCGTCGAGGGCTTTATCGACCACGTGAGTGAGAACCGCGGCGTGGCCGCCTACCACGGTATCGAGGTCGAGCTCGCGGGTCCCAAGGCCGATCTGTTCGCAGCAATCCGCGAGGTAGGCGCCCTTATGCAGACCGCAGGCGTCAAGAACACCCAGGTCAACGAGTGGGTCTACCGCAGTCTGGCAGCACTCGACAGCTCCAACGAAAAGGCAGCCGAGCAGCTCGCAGAAAGTCCCACCATCAAGGCCGAGCTTTTGTAAATAGCAGACGCGGGCCCCTTGGCGCATCGTCGTCCAAGGGGCCCGCGAACAGCTCGCGTCAACCGATAGCCGTGCCGCCGCGTTTGGCCAAAGCAAGAATCGGCATCATTTGACGAGGTGTCTTTGCTGCAAGATCGGCATGTTCGAGCAGTTTTCGATCGTTGGTCACCAAGTAATCAACCTGGGCGCGTTTGCATGCGGCGAGTACCAAGTTGTCCTCGTAATCGCGATGGAGCGCTAAGTATTTGTCGGCCAGCCAAAGGTCCGACGCATCTGCACCCACGGCCGTGGCGTTTTCGGTCATGTTCCGAACAAACGCCAACGCCGCATCGCCAATCGCGCGGGCAGATGCCTCATCGAGCGCTCCCCCGCTGGCAAGAACGCTATGCTTCAGTTCGTGCTGTACAACATACAGTACGTCCTTGGCGATATGCACCGGAAAGAGCAACGTTGCGCCCGATTCCGCCGCCTGCCCAATAAACGCACGCGCGGCAAGCGACTCGGCATGGTCGACGCAAAACGAATCAACCCATACGTTAGCATCCAAATGCAAAAGACCTGCGCCCAGACGACACCGATGCCGTCTGGGCGCAGGCCAGATAACGTGGGTGAACACGTCTGCTAACGCAGATATGCCTTGGCGTTGCTCAGACTGTAGGCAATCGTCGAGCCGTTGTGCAGCAGCGACGACGCCTGCGGGGTAATCGCGCCGGTAATGCCGAGCGCCAGGAGCGCCGAGTTGGTGAGCATCACCTTAGAGTAGGAGCTCGTCAGACGATCAATGAGGCCCTGGCTCATGCGGCGCAGGCGCACGATCGCGGCAAGATCCGTGTCGGTCAGGATGATGTCGGCGACCTCCTTGGCGATGTCGCTTCCGCCACCCATCGCCAAGCCCACGTCGGCCAAACCGAGCGCCGGCGAATCGTTGACGCCGTCGCCCACCATGGCAACGTGGCGCCCCTCGCGCTTAATCCGCTCCACATAGGCGTACTTGTCCTCGGGCAGCAGTTCGGCCTTAAACTCGTCGACGCCCGCCTCGCGCGCGATGCGCTCGGCCGTGCGCTCGGAGTCGCCCGTAAGCATAACGACATGCTTGACGCCCAGCGCATGCAGGTCGGCGATGGCCTCACGGACCCCGGGCTTGAGCGGATCCTCGATACCGAGCACGCCGACGACCTTGCCATCGACCGCCAGATACAGCGGTGACAGGCCCTGCATCTGAGACTCAATGCGCTCCTTAATGTCGGAATCGAGCTGCGCGCTCTCGTCCTCAAACACAAAGTGTGCCGAGCCGATAATCGCGCGACGCCCTTCAATGGACGAAGCGATGCCGTGCGCCACGATGTACTCGACGGCAGCATGGCGCTCGCGGTGCTCGAGCCCGCGCTCGCGTGCCGCATTGACCACGGCACGCGCCACCGGATGCGGAAAATGCTCCTCCAAGCAAGCGGAAAGGCGCAGGACCTCGTCCTCGCTCCAGCCATCGGTGGTGAGCACGCAGGCAAGACGCGGCTGCGCCTCGGTAAGCGTGCCGGTCTTGTCAAACACAATGGTGTCGGCCTTGGCAAACGACTCAAAGTACTTCGCGCCCTTGACCATGACGCCCATCTTGGCAGCATCGCTCATAGCGGTCATGACGGCAACGGAACCCGTGAGCTTGAGTGCGCACGAGTAGTCGACCATCAGTGCCGCCGAGGTCTTGATGAGGCTGCGGGTAGTAAGCGCAACCAGGCCCGCGAGCAGGAAGTTCCACGGGACGATCTTGTTGGCAAGGTCCTCCATATGCGACTGGCCCTCGGACTTGAGCGAGTCGGCCGTCTGCACGAGCGAGACGATTGAGCGCAGTTTGGTCTGAGCCGTGTTGGCGCGCACGCGCACCAAGATGCTGCCGTCTTCCACGACGGTACCGGCGAACACGTCGTCGCCCACGCTGCGCTCGACGGCCAGCGGCTCGCCGGTCAGGGTCGCTTGGTTGACCATAGCGCTCCCCTGCTCGACAACACCGTCGATGCAAATGGACATGCCAGTGCGCACGGCTACCAAGTCGCCGGGCTCGAGCTCGGTGGCGGCAACGCTTACCTCGGTGTCACCGACCACTTTTTGTGCCTTATCGGGCACGTCGAGCAGCGAGTTGATGAGCTCGTTTTCGCTCATGGCGCGCGTGTAGTCCTCGAGCAATTCGCCCACGTTGAGCAGGAACATCGTCTGGCCGGCGGTATCGACGTCGCGTTTGACAAACGAGATACCAATGGCCGAAGCATCGAGCACGGGAACGGTCAGGCGCGGCTGCGCGAGCTCACGGAGGGCGGCGCGCAAAAATGCCATGTAACCGGCCACGACAAACACAGCACGCAGAGGCGTCGGCAAGAACCAGCGGCGCGCGTAGTGGGCGCCGATAAGTGTGGCAAGATCCATGACGAGCTTGTGCTTGCGCGGCTCAAGCTGCATCACGTAACCCGTCTTTGCGTCGGCGATGGCCTGAGCGTCGAGCGCACCGACGGCGGCCAGCACGGCATCGCGGCGCGACTCGTCGTATTCGAGTGCCATCTGGCCGATGCGGCCGTAGACGCGCACCTTGTGCACGCCGTCGATGTCGCCGCCAAGCTTAAGAAGTGCATCGAGATCGCTCTCTGGCACAGGACCCGCCAATTGAAGACGGGTCCTGCCGGGGATCTCGCTAATAATCGAGAATCTCATAGTTTGTGCCTGGGAGCGTTACTCGGCTGCCTCGTCAGCAGCGGCCTCGCTCTGGGTGATGTAAGCAGCCTCGGCAACCATGTCGTCGACATTAGCCTTGGCCTGCTCGACCATGTCCTGGTAGCCGTTCTTGATGCGCATGCCGCACGCGATACCCTGCACGCAGGCGTTCTTTACCGGAGCGCTGGTAAGCAGCTTGATGCCGGCCGTGCCAAGCAGAAAACCGCCACCGACAAGCAGGGTATTGAACGTCGACTTCTTCATGTTGCTTCTCCTTTTTGCCGCATTGGACGCGGCATGGTGCTTCAGCACCCGAGTAAACAAGTTTGCTCGAGCACGCTTTTGAAATATCTCAATTTTATCTAACTATCTAGGTCAGCCATGGCTAACCTTTTGAAAATTAACGATGCGGAGTAACCGATTGTCAATGTGAGAAAGGGACTGTCCCTTTGCCCCTTCTTACAACTGCCAGGTAGCTGCTTCCTTTTGCAGCGCCACCATGCGGGCGAATTCTCCACCTGCCGCCTTGAGCTGCGCCGGAGTGCCCTGCTCGGCAACCACACCATCCTTGAGTACAACGATCTTATCGGCATTTTCCACCGTGCGCATACGGTGGGCAATAACGATAACCGTCTTACCTGCAAGCAGACGGGAGAGCGCCTGCTGAACCACGGTTTCGTTCTCCACATCCAAGCTCGCCGTCGCCTCGTCCAACAGCACGATAGGCGCGTCTTTGAGCAGCGCACGGGCGATAGAGATGCGCTGGCGCTCACCGCCGGACAGCTTGGAGCCGTTCTCGCCGATCATGGTGTCATAGCCCTGCGGCATGCGGCTCACAAACTCGTCGCAGTTGGCGGCACGCGCAGCCGCAAGCACTTGCTCATCGGTGGCGCCACGACGCCCGAGGCGGATGTTTCCCATCACCGTGTCGTCAAAGAGCAGCACGTCTTGGAACACAATGGCGTAGTCGCGCAGCAGCACCTCGGGATCCACGCTCGCAACATCCACGCCGCCCACGGTGACCGTGCCCGCGGTGGCATCCCAAAAGCGCGCGGCCAGGCGGCTCACCGTAGACTTACCGGAGCCCGAAGGACCGACCAGTGCCGTGACCTCGCCTTCCTTGGCGGTAAAGCTCACATCGGTAAGAACTTTCTCGCCGGCGCGGCCGTCCTCGCCCGCACCATAGCCAAATACCACGTGATTGAACACCACATCGTGGCCTACGGGCTCAAACTGCTCGCTGCCCCGCGCCACGGGCTCTTCCATGATGGAACGCATGCGCTTGGCCGACGACTCGGCGGCAAACAGCTCGGACATCAGCATCAGCGCCTGATCAAAGGGCGCATAGATGCGGCTCACCATAAGCAGGAAGGCAAACATCATCAAAAAGTCGACCTGGCCGGAGGCGACCATCGCAGCGCCCGTGACCAACGTGGTGGCAATCCCCAGGCGCAGGATGGCAAAGGCGGAGTTGACCAAAAGCCCATTGGCGAGCTCGCCCTTGGTGGTCTCGCGCTCCTCGGCATCGATCACGGCGTTGAGCCCCTCAAGATAATGAGCCTCCTGGTTGGTGGCGCGGATCTCGCGCACGCAGTCGAGCGTCTCCTGGATCGCCTCGGTAACCTTGACCTTCTCGGCACGCACATGGTCGAACACCGGGGTCATGGGGCCGCGTGTCAGATACAGCACGGCAAAGGCCACGGGCACGCTCCAAAACGCCGCGATCGCCAGCTGCCAGCAAAAGAACAGCGACGCCACGAACACAATGGCGCTTGCGATGATGGCACCCCAAAGCTCTCCCAGCACGTGGCTGTAGGCGTGCTCCATGGCCTGGACGTCGCCCATAATGGTCTCGGTTAAATCGGCCAGATCACGACGGCCAAAAAACGACAGCGGCAGCTTGCGTAAGCGCTCGGCAATCTCCATGCGCTGCTTGCCGCACTCCTCGTAAAAGATGCAGTAGGTGTAGTAATACTGCTGCCAGTTAGAGGCAAAGAGCAACACGAAAAAGACCAGGAGGCCGCCCACGATCGGTAGGGCATCCGGCAGGTCGGCGCCGGTGGCGAGATGTTCGACAAAGCCGGCCATGACCAGGAACAAAAAGCCCATGCCGGCCATGGTCACAAGATTGGTGAGCGTGGTCCAGAAAATGCCGCGTTTTACGCCGGCGACGCCTTTATCGGATAGGAAATACTTCTTTTGGAATGAGGCGAACATTTAGGCCTCGCCTCCCTTCGTGACGGCGGCATCCGCGGTCGCTGCAGTGATTTTCCAGCTCGCGGCCTGTTCGTATTCGGCCCACATCTTGGCGTACAGACCGTTTTGGGACAGCAGCTCGGCATGGGTGCCAGTCTCCTGCACGCTACCTTGGTTGAGCACCACGATCTTGTCGGCCCCCACTACAGTCGAGAGTCGGTGCGCAATCATAATGACCGTGCGACCCGCCGCCAGCTTGCTAAAGGCGCGCTGGATGAGTGCCTCGTTCTCGGGATCCGCAAACGCCGTGGCCTCATCGAGCACCACGATAGGCGCGTCTTTAAGGATCGCGCGGGCAAGTGCCACGCGCTGGACCTCGCCGCCCGAAAGGTACGCCCCGCCGGCGCCGAGCATGGTGTCGATGCCCTGCGGGAGCTTGGCCACGATATCGTCGCACTGGGCCGCGGAGAGGGCCGCGCGCACTTCGTCGTCAGTGGCTCCAGGCTTGGAGGCGCGCACGTTATCGGCAAGTGTTTGGCGGAACAGCTGGTTGGTCTGAAACACAAAGGCGACCTGGTCCATGAGCTCGTGCGGATCCATGTCGCGAACGTCTACGCCGCCCACGAGCACACGACCCAAGGAAACATCCCAAAAACGCGGGATCAGGCTTGCGCAGGTCGACTTACCGCCGCCCGAGGGACCAACCAACGCAAGGGTGCTACCTGCGGGAACGCTAAAGCTCACATGATCGACGGCAGGCGCCTCGGCGCCCTCGTAGGTAAAGCTCACGTCCTCAAAGCGCACATCGCTGCCAGCGGGGTGCTTGGGTTGAGCGGGCACGGAGAGCTGCTTGGAATCCATAACGCTTCGGATGCGAGCCAGCGAATCAGCACTCATCTGAGACGCCTCGCCCACAAACATAAGCTTGGTCATGGCCGTCGGCACCACGGCCGAAAAGATCGCGTAAAACGTGAAGTTGACCATAAAGTGCGCGAAGTCCGTCTCGCCCGGCGCCAACAGCAACGCCACGGGCAAAAGAAATGCCACGAGGCCATTGAGCGCGGTAAGGTTGAGCACCTGCGGGCCTCGGCAGAACGTGCCCGCATAGCTTTGCGCCATGTCGGCGTATTCGGCGATCGCATCGTGAAACGCCTTAAAGGAGTAGACCGTCTGCTGGAATACCTTGACCACGGGGATGCCGCGTACGTATTCGGTGCCGGTCTTGTTCATCTTGACCAGCGCGCCCATGTAAGCCTTCATAAACTCGGCGCCCTTGCCGCTCATCATGGTGGCCATGGCGCAAAACGAAACGACGACCGAGATTAAGCATGCCGCGCCCAAACGCCAATCGAGGGCAAATAGCAGCACAAGCAGGCCCACGACCATGGCGGTGGCACCGGCGATATCGGGCAGCATGTGCGCGAGCAGCGTCTCGGTGGAGGCGGCACAGCCGTCTACGATACGGCGCAGCTCACCGGTGGCGTGCGTGTCAAAGTAGCCGAGCGGCAGCTTAAGCAGATGCTCGCTCGTAGCCTTGCGGATATTGGATGCGCAGCGAAACGCGGACAGGTGCGTGCACATGAGCCCCACGAAATAGACCACGATGCTTGCCAGGGCAAAACCAACAGCCCACCAACCATACATCGCGATGTCGGCGGCCTCGCTCCAGTTGGGCGCCACGGCAATCAGGTCTCGCGCAACAAGCCAGATGCACACGTACGGGCCAAAGCTCAGCAGCTGCGAGAGCGCCGAGAAAGCCATGCCCAAATACGTTAGGAATTTACGGTCACCGGCATATGCAAGCAGCTCGCCGATGCCGCCGCCTTCCTTTTTTGATCCCTTTGCCATGAGATTCCTTTCTAACGGCTTGAGAGTTAACCGTAAGAAACTTATCATGGGCGTGTTAGCCAAGACACACAATCGAGGCAGGCGTGGACGTTTCTGCAAAGGAAGGGGACGCTTTTGAAAATGCGGCGGGCAGCGACCGACATAACCGAGCTCTACGCACCGCAGTTTGAGCAGTTTGGCCTGGAGCTTACCGGCAAGGGCGCCGTCTTTACCGGCGAGGTGGCAAACGATCGGGCGCACGGACGCGCATGGATCATGCCTCTCTCCCCCGCCTGCATCGTTATGGAGCATTTCATTACCCCGATGCACGATATGTACCTGGCCGAATACACACCCGAACCGTACGCCTGCGTGAGCGAGGTCAGCGCGCCCACACTTATATGCATGCCCGAGGCTGGCATAACGCCTGCGAACCTTAAACCCTTGCATGGACCGTGGCCGAACAGCGCGGTGTGCAGCTTTATCCAAGATAGCTGCGGCGAGGAACTAAGTCCGCTGTTTGCAGGGCAGCTTTATCACTCGCGCTCGGTGCTCTTTTTGCCCGGGTATTTTGACGAGCTGGAGCATCGGTATCCCACTGAGTTCGCGGGAGTCTTTGAGGCGTTTGCCGAGTCGTGGCACGAGGAGGCGACGTCTGCCATCTGCCACACGCTGCGCCGGATTAACGAGGACCGCGCCCGCACCGTAGGCGGACACGTCTATATGCAAGGCATCGTGGAGACCATGGTCGCGGAGCTCGCCTGTTCGCGCGCGGCCCACAAGCAGGCGCGGCGGGCGGCAGACACACGCGCCAGCATAACCATTGCCGAAGAAGCAACGGCAATGATTGAGCGCGCGCTCGACAAAGGCAGACGTGTGGGTATCAACGAGGTAGCCGAGAGGCTCTACACAAGCCGCTCCAAGCTATGCGCCACCTTTAAGGCCCAAACCGGCGAGTCCCTGGGTGCCTACATTCGCAGACGCCGTATGGAGCGAGCACAGGACCTTTTGGCCGATAGCTCGCTCACGATAGCGCAGGTCGCAGAGCGTCTAGGCTACCCTCAGCAGGCCGCCTTCGCCCAAGCCTTCAAGCAACACACCGGCACCACCCCCACCACCTGGCGCTCCCAACATCAATAAAAAGACGGCAAAGGGACAGCCCCATGAGTTCCACACGCAATGTGACAAAGGGACTGTCCTTTTGTCACATTTACAAAAATGGGCGCGCCAACGGCGCGCCCATTCACTCTATTCAATTCAGCCCGTCTGACCCGAACGGCCGAGTCGTCTGGCCGGGGAAGCCCCGAGTCGCCGGGGTGTTTGCTCCAAATGAGTTCCGCATGCAAAGAAGGCCACTAAATGTGGCCTTCGTCTTGCATAGGACTGTTTGAAATTTGGAGGAAATACCCCGGCGACTCGGGGCTTCCCCGGCCTCGCAGCTACGAGAGCGACGTTCTCAGCAACTCGTTGAAGAGCTTCGGGTTGCCCTTGCCGCGGCTCGCCTTCATGCACTGGCCCACCAAAAAGCCGATGACCTTCTGGTTGCCATCACGATACTGCTGTGCCTGATCGGCACAGTTTGCCAGCACCTCGTCCACGATCGGCTGCAGCGCGCCGGCATCGCTCACCTGACGCATACCGCGCTCGTCGACGATCTTATTGGGGTCGTCGCCGGTCTGGGCCATGGCCTCAAAGACCTCGTGCGCCTGGTTGGAGCTGATGGCGTCGGTCGCCAGCAGCTTAGCCAGCGCTGCCACCTGAGCCGGCGCGATGCCGGACTCGGCGAGCGACACACCCGCTCCCTTAAGGTAGGCGATCATCTCGTTGACCAGCAGGTTTGCGACCGTCTGGGCCTCCTTGCCAGCCATACCGGCAGCGGCGGCCTCAAAGAACTCGGCAAACTCCGGGTCGCCGGCAATCTGCTCGGCGTCGGCCGTCTTAATGCCAAAGTCGGCCTCAAAACGAGCGCGCTTGGCATCGGGCAGCTCGGGGATCTCGCCACGGCAACGATCGATAAACTCGTCGTCCAGGTCGAACGGCGCCAAGTCGGGATCGGGGAACAGACGATAGTCGTCGGCCGTTTCCTTCACACGCATGACCACGGTGCGCTTGCGGCTGGGCTCCCAGTGGCGGGTCTCCTGATAGATGATTCCGCCCTCCTCGAGCACCTCGGCCTGACGGCAGATCTCGTAGGCAAGGCCGTCATGCAGGCTCTTAAACGAGTTGAGGTTCTTGAGCTCGGTCTTGGTACCCAGCTTGGTCTCGCCGCGGCGGCGCAGCGACACGTTGCCATCGCAGCGCATGGAACCCTTCTCCATGGAGCAGTCCGAAATGCCCAGCGTCACAAAGATGCGGCGGAGCTTCTCCATAAACAGGCGAGCCTCCTCGGGCGTGCGCAGGTCGGGCTCGGTGACGAGCTCGATCAGCGGCGTGCCGCAG
Organism: uncultured bacterium; assembly: GCA_905215365.1. Lineage (GTDB taxonomy): Bacteria > Actinomycetota > Coriobacteriia > Coriobacteriales > Coriobacteriaceae > Collinsella. The sequence continues at coordinate 15,879 of CAJMPX010000013.1, forward strand.
CGGTTGTAGTCGACGAGCGACTCGGCCGCGGCGGTAATGCGGCCCTCGGCGCCGCCCACGTGAACCATCTTGGCGGCGTCCTCCTCCATGTGGATGCGCAGGATGCGGATGGGCACCGTGTAGGAACCGTCCTCGCGACGCTCGGGCATCTGCAAGTTGGACGCGTCATAGCTGGCCAGGTGGCCGGCGCGCTGGTTGCCCTCGCGCATGGTCGACGTCATGGACGTGGACAAGCCCTCGGCGTTGGCCGAGGCGCTCGCCAGGCTCTGGGCCTCGGCCTCGCCAAACGCGCATTCGGGGCGCTCGGCGGCACCGCGACCGGTCACATCCAGATCAAGGTGACCGTACATGGCAAAGGCGACCGGACCCTGCGTGGTCTGGAAGTTCTTGGCCATATCGGGATAGAAGTAGTGCTTGCGGTAGAACATCGAGTGGCGCTGGATCTCGCAGTTGGTGGCGAGACCGGCCTTGACGATGCTCTCGATAGCGCGCTTGTTGGGCACCGGCAGGGCGCCGGGCAGGCCCAGGCACACCGGGCACACGTTGGCGTTGGGCTCGTCATCGTGGCTGAGCTTGCAGTTGCAGAACATCTTGGTATCGAGTGCGGTGAGCTCGGTGTGGATCTCCAGGCCGATCACGGCCTCCCAATCCTGCAGGACCTCGGAAAGCTCCTTCATTACAGCTCGCCTCCCTTCCCGGCAAAATCGGGCGCGACGGAAAGCGCGGGCGCTCCCGTGGCGGCATCGGCAAAGCCGCGCTCCAGGGCGCGGGCAAACGTGAGCAGCTGACGGTCCTTAAAGGCAGGCCCCACCAGCTGGGCAGAAACGGGCAGATGAGTATCCTCGCCCAGGCCCAGCGGCACCGAGATACCACCGTTGCCGCAGATGTTGAGCGAAATGGTGTACAGGTCCGAAAGGTACATCTGCGTGGGGTCGCTAATCTCGCCAAACTTAAAAGCCGTGCGCGGCGAGGCGGGCATGAGGATGGTGTCCACCTTGGCATACGCGGCGTCGTAGTCCTGCGTGATGAGCGTGCGGGCCTTTTGCGCGGCGTAGTAGTACTTGTCGTACACGCCCGAGCTCAGCAGGTAGGCGCCGAGCATCTGACGGCGCTTGGCCTCGGCGCCAAAGCCGTGGGCGCGCGACAGCGAGCTCTGGTCGGACAGGTTGGCGCAGCCCTCCTCCTGATAGCCGTAGCGAATGCCGTCGAAGCGGGCCAGGTTGGAGAACGCCTCGGCCGGGCCGATGACGTAGTAGGCGGCGATGGCGGCATCCATGTGCGGCAGGTCGACCTCGACCAGCTCGGCGCCCTGGTTCTGCAGCTCCTGGGCGGCGCGCTGAACAGCGGCCTTGACCTCGGGCGTCAGACCCTCGGCCTCCATAAACGCAGGGATAATGCCCACGCGCTTGCCCTCGATGCTGTCGTTGAGATGCTCGGTAAAGTCGACGGCGCAATCCTGGCTGGTGCAGTCGTACGGATCGTGGCCCGCGCCGGTAAGCGCGTTCATGGCCAGCGCGACGTCCTCGACCGTGCGGCCAAAGGGACCCACCTGGTCGAGCGACGAGCCAAAGGCGACCACGCCGTAACGGCTCACGGCGCCATACGTGGGCTTAAAGCCCACCACGCCGCACAGCGACGCCGGCTGGCGAATGGAGCCGCCGGTATCCGAGCCCAGCGAGAGCGCGACCTCGCCCGCGGCGACGGCGGCAGCGGAGCCGCCCGAAGAGCCGCCGGGCACGCGCTCGGTATCCCAAGGGTTGTTGGTGCGGTGGAACGCCGAGCTCTCGGTGGAGCTGCCAAAGGCAAACTCGTCCATGTTGGCCTTGCCCATGGGCAGGCAGCCGGCGTCGAGCATGCGCTGGACGCAGGTAGCGGTGTAGACGCTCTGGTAGTTCTCGAGCATGCGGGAAGCACAGGTGGTGCGCGTGCCCACGAGGTTCATGTTGTCCTTGATGGCCAGCGGCACGCCCGCGAGCGGAGGCAGAGGCTCGCCTGCGGCACGGTCGGCATCCACGCGCGCGGCGGCCTCGAGCGCAAGCTCGGGCGCCACCTGCAGGAATGCCTGGACCCCGCCCTCGCGCGCCTCGATGGCGTCAAGGGAGGCCTGGGCCACCTCGGTAGCGGTAAAGTCGCCGGCGGCAACGCCCGCGGCGATCTGGGCGGCAGTAAGGGAATCGAAGCTTAGCGCCATTACTCGCTCTCCCCCTCTCCCAAAATGGACGGCACGCGGAAGTAGCGGTCGCGCGCGCTGCCGGCGTTTTCCAGCGCGACGTCAAGCGGCAGGTCGCGCTCGGGCTCGCGCAGGTCATCGCCCATCACGTTGGACAGGCTTCCGATGGGATGGAACGTGGGCTCCACGTCGGGCAAGTCATATTGCAAGACGGGCTCGAGCATCTGGACGGCGTCGTTCATGTAGGACGTCATCTGGGTGAGCTCGTCATCGGTCAGTGCGATCTTTGCGTACTCGGCGATGCCGCGCACGTCTTTCTCGCTGAGTGCCATAGGCGCTCCCTTCCGCATAACAGTTAAACCGCTCTAGTATACAAGGCAACGCCGGCTTGGAGCAGGCGCTTTACCCAAATGCAGCGAAAACGTAACGAGGGCGGCGGTTGGCAGGCTGCGGACTGGCGGTTCTGGAGCGAAACCGTCCCGCCCGCAACGAAAAGCATCACAACATTCGACGCTTTTCGCCAAAATCGCGATTTTCATCGAATGTTGTGATGGTTTGGAAATCCCGACCACCACAAAGGTGCCTGTCCCCATTGTGGTGGTTCTGGAGAATGTCTTATGCCGAGGCCTTGGCCTTGCGGCGCTTGCGGACCGCGTGGATCACGATGTCCAGTAGCAACAGCACAATGGCCACGACCACGATGAGCACGGCAAACTCGCGCTTGCCCCAGTGGCGGCCGGCCAGCGACTTTTGCTTGTCGACGTCCTTCTTGTTGTACTTGGTGCGCACGCAATGCACCAGCAGGCGATGGTCGTTCACGCCATAGGGCGTGCAGGTGACGAGCGTCACTTTGTCGGCGCCGGGCTCGATGGTCAGCGACTCCATCTCCTCGGGCAGCACCACCTCGGAGTCCACCATCTTATAGGCGAGCGTCTTGTTCATGGTGTGCAGCAGCACCAGGTCGCCGGGCTCCAGCGAATGGATGTCGTCGAACATGCTCAGGTTGCGCATGCCCGAGTGCGCGGTGAGCACGCAATGCGTCGAGGTGCCGCCCACCGGCAGGCTCGTGCCCTCCAGGTGGCCGACGCCCGCCATAAGGACTTCCTCGCTCGTGCCGTGGTAAATGGGCATGCTCACATCGATGGAGGGAATCTCGACCCAGCTCATCATGGGGTCGCGGTCAAAGATGAGCTGCTGAGCGTAGGGCTCGATCTGGTCGGCGGGGAGCTCGGTGGCCTCGCCCGCCAGCTGCTCGTTATAGGAGCGCGCCTGCAGCAAGATGCGCTCGCGCTCCTCGGCAGACAGCGCGTCCACGGTGCTGGACACCGTGCTGATCTGGTTGAACACGCCCGAGGCTTCGAGCCGGTCCAAGATCCACGGCCAGGTCATAAGGCCCACGCCAATAAGGATGATGACGATGGTGATGAGCCGGTCGGCCCAGCGCGGCAGTCGCTTGCGACGGCGCTTGGGCTTTGGTTGAGGTTTGGGCTGAGGGCTTGAGCCGCCGTTGTCCGCGGCGTTATTGCTCTTCATATGTTTGGCGCCCTGCACCATCGCCGGTCACTCCTCTACAACTCAAGTTGTCTAAACAAATAATAGCCGATTAGCAGGCTCCCCCGCCCGACAACACAGCTAGACCGCACCGTCCAGTCGAGGATAAGCCAGCATTTGAGTTTTCAAAATGTCCCGAATCGGCGGGGCGATTCGGGATACAATGTCAATAGAAAACGACGCATCCCGCGTAAGTGTACGAGAGCGCGGGCGGCCTAGTTTTCAGCTTTAGTTAAATGCCCGGGATCCGACCCCCGGGCATTCTTATTTGCGCTTTCGGCGCAAATGCCGTCCACCGTCCGCACCGCGCGTGCGCCTACGGACCTTAAACCGAACCTCATACGAGTCAAGAAACGCGATGACGAACGTGCCCACCGTCGCGAGGGCGGCGAGCGCGTTAAGGAATTTCAGCATTTGGGGACCTCCGATCGAGTCGTCGGCCGCCCGCGCACGGGATGCGTCACAAAGCCATTTTAGCGCGCATGCTCGCATTTACAGCTGGTAAACGCAATATTAGCAAACATCTGTTCGATAGCTATGTGTTCGATCTTTGTCTGAGTTTTCCTCTTCAAATCGAGTAAGTGGTTTTCGAGCAATGGAGACCGGGCTACGGTGTCCCACGAAAAACAGCCTCCTCATCGAACGCTGGAGCCTGGCTGCTGTATCCAAAAAACGGGGCAAACTCCAGCGCGGAGTCTGCCCCGAAAAGAGGATGGCGAAGCAAGAACGTAGATAGACGAGAAAAGTGTCCGCAAGTCTCATGGCCATCACTTCTCGCCTGCCAAAGGGATGGGTGGGTGAGCGCTACTCCTGCTCGGACTCCTCAGCCTGCTTACGGCTGCGGATGAGGTGCGCCACACCGATGCACAGCACCGCGCCACCAGCAATCCAAGTGAAGGTCACACCGTTAAGGCCGGTCAGCGGGAGGCCGACATGCTTGGTATCGCCAACGGTGATGTTGAAGGTGCCGTCTTCGTTTGTAGCTGTGCCAGTCTTGGCTTCGAGCTTGTTGTCGTCCTTCGTATCGTTCGGCGTGCCGATGATGACCTGGTCTTTCTGACTGGTACTAATCTCATACTTGGCTCCAACCGGGCTTTCGCCTGAAGCCTCGCTGTCCCTGTTTGGCGTAATCGTGAAATCGAAGGGCTGCACTTTATCGTAATTAGCGGGAGCGTCCGTCTCCTCAACCGTATAGGTTCCCGCACCAAGGCCCTTGATAGTAATAGCACCGTTGGTGACGGAAAACTTGCACTCAGCGTCTACGAGGGTTCCATCGGACTGAACGTATTTCCCCTCCAAGTTGGAATCTGCCGCCGACTTCACCCTGATAGTAAATTTAATATTCGAATCCTTAAGCGCCTCCTCGGTGCCAAGGTCAACCTTATTAAGCTTGAGACCATAGGTGTAGGTCTTGACCTCATCGGGCACCGTCGTGCCGGTGTCGTTGATCGTAGGGTTGTTTGAGTACGTAAGCGTAGCGGTGTTGGTGTTGCCTGCGTTGCCTCCAATGGCGGCCTCGCTGTTGATCTGTGCCTTATAGGAGACGACAATGCAGGATTCCGAGGTAACACCCGCCACACTCTTAAGATTGCTGCAGGTCCAAGTCGTCGTCTTGTTGCCGTTCGCATCCGCATCACCGCTATCCGACGTAAACGAGCCCGTGATGTTCAATATCGGATTCTCGTGCTTAAGATCTTTCTGCGCAGCATCCTTGCTTGCATACAAATACACCTGAGCACCATCCTGCAGCGTCAGGCCCTTGGAAATTTGATCGGAGAACCGATAGTAATACGTATCGTACGTGTCATAGTTGTCAGCGATAGTACCGTAGAGGTTGAACGTTACGTCCTGCCCAACATGGGAGTCGCTCGCATCGAGCTCTTTATCGCCCTTGGCGCTCACGATTTTCTTATCGACGGCAGGGACGCTCTTCTTGGGAGTCACCACTTTATCATTCGTGCCATCAACGACCGCATATACAGGCGAGGTAAAAACGTCCTTCGATTTGGTATTCGAACCTTCCGCAACGCTATTGGTCAGGAAAAGCCAGTAACCAGCGGTAAGACCAGAAAGGGACGCGCTACCCGCAGCCGTCGTCTCCCAGCCATCGCTGTCCTTCAGATTGGCAGCAATCTTGTTCAGAACGTGGCCGCTGCTGATTCTAGTACTTGCATCGGTCTTCTCGGTGCCTGCGTTGTGTTTGTTCAGCCAATCAGCGGCATCCTGCGCGTTATTGCTAGTGTAGGATTCATCCTTTGTCTTGATGGCGTTTACGACAGCAGTTTGGACGTCGTCGCTGGCCCACGCGATGTTGCTCACAGTCGTGCCCTCGGCGGTCGTCGTAACCGTAGCCGTAAAGATTTGAATGCCCTTATAGGTCGTGGACGCTCCATAATCAGGATCGTTGAACGTCACAGTCGAGCCCTCCGCAGCAAACGCCATCGTGACCGGGGCCATCACACCGCCGAAGCTCAGCGCTGCTGTGAGGCCGGCGGTTACTGCCAGGCGTGCGATGTTCTTGTTCATTCTCATCTTCTTTTCCTCCGTTTTCCGGTTGGTTCTCATTCGGTCGGTCATCGTCTGTCTGTGTCTGTGCATCTGCTTCGTTGTGTCTCGCCCCGCTCTCGGTGGGGCTGCCAGCTACTTTTTATGGCTGCCACCTCCCCGCTTGACCAGGAGCGCGACCACGATGAGCGCGGCTCCGGCGACCGCCACGGCGGCCGCGGCGAACATTGCCATATCTCCCGTCGAGGGCATAAAGCCTCGAGGGGAAACGTTGGCGGGCGTGTTGATGATCGACGCCTCCAGGCTGCCCGTCGACCCGTCCGCGCTGTCGGCGCGCAGGGGCGACTCGGCCGTGACGGTGAGCTTGGGCTTGGCGGCCGCCACCTGGTCGACGTCCAGGCCCTCGGCCTTGACCGTCACGGAGCGCGTGCCCTCAAAGGCAGTGTAGCCCTTGGGCGCCTTGAGCTCGCGGACCTCCAGCTTGCCCGAGTCCACGCCCGAGACGGTCACGCGGCCGTCCTCGCCCGTGGTGACGGTGGCCTTGCCTTGCGCATCCCACGTGCCGTCGGCCGCCAGCGCGCGACCGCGGTCGTCGGTGATGCTCAGGACCGCCCCGGGCAGCGGCTTGTCGCCGTCGCTGCCGCGCTTGGTGAGCGCGAGATCCCAGGCGTAGGCGCATGCATCGTCGCTCGGCGTGCTGGTGAAGCCGGCGTCGCCGGACTGGTCGGCAAAGGGAGAGCGCGGGTAGCGCAGGTAGGCCTCGTTGGGGTTGCCCTTCGCGATGCCGTGGTTGCATGCGCTGTTGAGCGGCGCGTTGTACACAGCGACCACGCGGGCGCCCGTGGCGAAGGCGTCGGCCCCGCCGAGCGCGGCGACCAGGTCGCCGGTGTGCACGATGAAGGTCCCGTCCGCGGCCACCTTGGTGGCGCACTGGGCCGTGATGTCGGTCCAGCCCTTCGCGGCCTTAGTGCCGGCGCGTCCGTCCTTGCCGGTGGCAACGGCGTCGAAGCCGCCGTCCGCTCCCGCCGCCACGTACACGTGTATGCTCGCGGCGACCTTGGAGAGGTCGAGCCCCGCGCTCATGGTGTCGACGAACTGCACCGTATAGGTGTCGTAGGCGGTGAGCCCGGCCGGGACCGTGGCAGAGAGGCGCCAGTACAGGTCGTCGGCGACCGTGGCGTCGGCGGCCTTCTGCCATGCGGCGGTGTTGTCCTCCAGCACGTGCTTGGCGACCTTGGGCGTCGCGGCCTTGGGCTTGACGGTGACGGCGTTGCCGCCCACCAGCGCCATGATCGGCGCGGTGCCGGCCTCGCCCTGGGCGATGGCGTCGTCTCTGGCGACGATGAGCCAGTAGCCGCAGGGCAGCTCGGCCGCCGTGCCCGCGTTAAGGGCCACGGGCACGGCGCCAGAGCTCTGGAGGGAACGAGCGAGCTGTGCGCTCAGCGCGCTCGTAAGGTGGGAATCGGTGTTGAGCCACTCGGCAGCTTCCTGCGCGGTGGTCTGGGAATCGGGCATGCCGGCGCTGTGCAGCACAGGCAGGACAGCGTCGCGCGCGGCGTCGCTTGCCCAAGCGAGGTCGGTAAAGGTCTTGGCGTCGCCGTCGCCGTCGACGACGTTGGCGCTAAAGATCTGGTAGGCGTCGTAGTTGCTCGCCACGGCGCCGCTCACCGTGATGGAACCGGTCGAGGTCGGCGCGGCCTGCGCGGATGCGGGGAACACAACCGCGCAGATGCCGATCAGGAGGGCAAGCAGCGCAAACAAGATCGGGAAGGAGCAAACTTTCTTATTCACGACGCTCACCTCCCCTCGCGCTCGCCTTGCGACGAACGTGCATCCAGGCCGCAGCGACGCAAAGCATCGCCGCGCCGGCAAGGTACGTCAGAGTGACGCCCGACATACCAGAAAGGGGCAAAGAGGTGGAGTAGGTGTTGGTGAAGGTGGGAGTGGACTTGCCGGTGAGGTCGTGGGGCGTGTCAGTGGTCACTTCATTGCCATCACGATCCTGAATCTGCTTGTAGGTCGCAGTGACGTCGATATGGTGGTTAGAGTCGTCAGTCGCGTTAACCGTAATCTGATAGACCGACTTGTCGTACGTATAGTGCGAGAACAGCGAACCGTCGTCTTTCTCGCGCACGTAGTACGTGAAGGTCTTGGAAGCACCACGGCCAGTGGGGCCAGACGCGAGCTGGTCGAGTTGATCGAGTTTGTAATCAATCTTGTCGAAGCTCAGGGTCTGGGACTTGTCGCCGTCGGCAGTGGTGGACTTGCTGCTAACGATATCCGTAAAATCTGTGTCGGTCGCAAGCTGGAGCGTGAACTCCTTCATCTCGCCACCCTCAACGACCTTAGTCGCCATAGGCGTCCAGGAGCCCTTCGAGTCGTACGGAGTGAACTTGTTAGTGAAAGTCGTGGAGTCACCCTCACAGATAATTGGATAATAGTCTCCACTCTTCTGCACCTTGCTCCTCGCTTTTACGTTCTCCCACTTCCCAGACGACTCGCGGAATTCGTACTTGGTTACACCGACGTTTTTAATCGTGTAGTTATGGATGTAAAGATCCTTCAGTTGGCTTGAGTTTTCTTTACTCGGAACAGACATGAGCAAGGTCTTGGTATCTTCGGCCGTCACCACAATCTTATACACGCTGGAGTCGTACGTGATGCCAGAATCACCACCGGGATCTTCGACCAAGTAGTATGTGATTTCGTTACCCGCGCCACTCGATGCGAATTGTTCACCAAGGTCAAACGTAATGCTGCCTTCTGCATCATTTGCTGCTGTTCCAACCTCGGTGCAAACGTCGCGATTGAATGTCGTGCCAGCTGTCGTGCCAGCCAAAGGGTCGTCTGAATCCTTGCGATACACCGTAAAGGAGAACTCCCCATCATTGAGCTTGCGGCCTTCCAGCTTCTTGGTCGCCTTGAGCTTGAGGCTCGGATAGACATACGTGTCCTCAGGCGCGCCCATGTACAGGTCGCCGTTCGACATGATGCCGCCGCCATGGTTCCAGGAATAATTGCCCGTGATAAACGTCGCGCCCGCCTCTAGCGCAGCCTTTCGCGCATTGATCGCCTCGGGGTCTTGAGCCTTAACATCCGAACTCAGGCCGATGCTGTTATATACCTGCACGCCACCGTTAGCGGGGATAGTAATGGCTTTCTGAAGCTCTAAGCTTCCCCGATACTTAGCATCGCCGCCGCCAAGCATTTTGCCAATCACCGCCGCGATCGGAGTCGTATGACCCTCCGCCGCAAGGAAGAAGTCCGCGTGGCCGTTTTTGCGAAACACTTCGGCATTGTAGGCGTCGGAGTCCTGGTCCTTACCGTGACCACCGCCGGAAAGATGGGGGGTGCCGTTATTGCCTGTATTACTCACGGATTCGTAATCGTTCGCGTTTTGCTCATTTCCGGCAGAAGTATTACCGAAAATCGCCGTGCCGTCGGTGCCTGTCACCAAAGTCTTACCCGTCGGGCAAACCGCAACGCCGCCACCGTAGCCACCGGCCTCATTGCTGCTTATATAGGAGTTATAGACAAATAGCCTACCAGCATTAGACGCGACCTTAGAATCGCCCTGGACGAAGATGCCGCCTCCACCCCAGTCAAAGCGAGACATGCAGTGGTTATTAGTGATATAGACTGGATTTGAATTTGACGCTCCTTTTATCATCGCGTCAACCATCTGGCCCACGCGAATGCCGGCACCCTCAGAGCGAAAACTCACGTTAGAGGCAATAGTTCCCCCCGTAATGTTGAGCCATGCCATTGTCTTGCGCGAGCTCGCCCCTTGGTGTTCGATGTCGGTCACATAGACGCCGCCGCCGGCTTCCTCAGAATAGTTGCCCGTGATCTGGCCGCCCGAAATGGTGACATGAGTACCGTTTTTAGCGGCAAGTCCAGCACCGCCATGATCGCCATTACCATCGTTACCACAGTAATTGGCATATTTATTGTTAGTAATGTAGCCACCAGAAACAGTAACGCTGCCGCCTTCGGCCATGATGCCGCCGCCGAAACCAACACCAGTAGCAAGCGTGCTGTTGCCGGAGATTACGCCATTAGTTATGTTGACCGTGGAGTCTTTAGCATACACACCACCGCCACTAGGAGCACTGTTGCCGGCAATTACGCCACCGGAAACCTCGAGGGTCGAATTACCGTGTATTTCAATTCCGCCGCCCGCACCCGAGCCAGAAGCTCCACACACATAGCCGCCGCGCATGTTGACGGTAGAGCCGTTCTCGGCATAGACCAAGCTGCTAACGCTGCTGCCTTGTTTTTGCGTGATCACGCCGCTCACAAGGTTAAACGTGCCACCCTTGCCGTTGTTGTTATACAGATTGATGAGCTTTAGATTTGCGTTGCCGTCGCACGCCACGATGGCGCCCTTAATATCGACGTTATGTCTGACAAGCGTCTCGATTGTCCCTGTACCACTCGGAGTCGATTTGGTCACGTAGTAGGTAAGATTAGACGGAATGCCACCAACGTAATTTAGCTCGACTTTCTTGCCATAATTATTGGGATCCAGCTTCTGCCCCTGATCAGTCAGCTGTTGGACATCGTTGACCGTCTCAGTCACCGGCGCGGAGTCCTTAATTTCGTCCTTAATTGTAAGTGTTGCGCCGTTAGCAACATCAAATAACGGCTTGTCGGTGTTCAAGCACTTGATCTTATGACCGTTTAAGTTCAGCGTTATATTGCTGCCGCTCTTCTCAAGTTTGATTTCACCAGCATAGTCAATATCAGCTGTGAGCTCGAAGCGGGCAGTTTGGTTTTCCCCAACGCCTTGAAGCTTAGCTGACAAATCATCGGCGTTAGTAATGTTAGTAATAGCTGTGGTTGTCTCTTCGCTCTCTGCAGCCTCCTCGGCTGACGCGACAGCGTTAACATCCATCGCATCATTATCTTCCGCCTGCGACTCGTCCTTGGACTGCTCCTCCGGCCGAGCGTCGTCGTCGCTCGCAGCATCGTCGCTGTTCTGGTTTTCGGCGTCTGTGCCGGCATCCCCGTTAGTACTGTTGTCTATACCAGTAGACTCACTTGAGGAACCCCCCCCCATCACAGTTTCCTCGGTAGAAACCGTCTGGGCATCGTTGGCAATGGCCTGCGAGATCGGGGGCATGACGAGCGACAGTACCAGGCTCAAAACGGAGGCTCCGCACAAAACGCCTGCCAGTACACGGCGCGTCGCTTTATTACTCTGCTTAGATTTGTCCGAATTCGCTTTCATCGATGTCTCCTCCCCAAGAGACCGCGATCTTGCTCTTTCCCTATCAAACGTATCTGCGCAATCTGTAATTGCGCTCGCTAAGTGATGCAATTATAACGATTGTTTAAACATCTGAGCAGCAAAACCGACATTTTTGTGCAAGTTCTTAATTCTCTTGACAATTGTTTAGATTTGCCTTCGTTTATTCGCTATAAAATATCTGTTTCTACTGGTAATTAAGTTAGTTATCAGTTTTTTAATAGCATTTTATTTATTTGCACAACCTTTTGCTCAAGAGCAAACATCCTGTGAACGGTCGAAAATCGACCGTGAACGGTAGATTATTAACCGGAAGGAATATCCTACCAAACTGATGAGAATATCTTTAACCCACCGGTGGTTAGAGGCATGATGTTCAGACAACTATATTTGAATTATCGCGCAGATTTTAGGCATCAATTCGCCCAAATCGCCTGAGGCCACCACAAAGGCGCCTGTCCCCATTGCGGGGGTTCTCCCCCGGCGCTACAGCAGATGTTCCTCGACAAAGATCGCAATGCCGTCTTCGTCGTTGCTGACGGTTACAAAATCGGCGGCGGCGCGGGTGGCGGCGCTGCCGTTTGCCATGGCCACGCCAACGCCGGCGTCAGCCACCATGCAGGTGTCGTTGTCCGCATCGCCAAACACGCAGATGTTCTGGAGCTCCATGTCGTTGAGCTCCGCCACGCGCCCAAGGCCGCGCGTCTTGGACACGCGCGGATCCATGAACTCGTAGAGCCGCTGCGTGGTTTGCAGAGCCGCCGCCTTAACAGTGTTATCGGCAAACGTCGACGCCCGCTCAATCACCCGCGGCATTACCTCGGGCGCCATGGTAAACATCACCTTGGGCTGCGGCTCGCGCAAGAACTCGGCAAAATCGACCACCTGGTAGGGCACGCCGTCGACGCGTGACAGGTGCTCGACGCACGCGTTGCTCTCGGGCACGTAGAACACGCCGTCTCGGGGGCAGACGGGTGTTGCCGGAAGGTCCGCCATGTGCTTGCAGATGCGCGCGATGGTCTCGCCCGGCAGCGGATAGCTCAGCTCGTTGATGTCGTGCGCGCGGTCGATGACCTCGGCGCCACCGCAGCCCACGAGCACGTCCACCAGGCCTTCGATGCCCCAGAGCTCGTACATGGCCTCGGTTGCATGGGCGTCGCGCCCGGTGCACAGGCCAAAGAGCACGCCACGCTCGCGCAGGGCGCGGATCGCCGCCACGGTGCGCGGGGACACCGTGTGCTGGCTCGTGAGCAGCGTACCGTCGATATCGCAGAACACGGCTTTGATGTGGCTGAAGGTGGTGTCCATGGGGGCCTTTCTGGGTTGCGCGGCGGTGTGGGGCGTATTCGTGAACGGCGTGCATGGTATACCAAGGCGCGGGCGCGGCCCCTCAAAGCAAAACCACCACAAAGGTGCCTGGCCCCTTTGTGGTGGAAATGACGTTTGCGGGCCAAACCATCACAACATTCGATGTTTTTTGGCAAAATCGCGATTTTCATCGAATGTTGTGATGGTTTTTACTGCTTTGCGGCACGATCCAGATGCCGACGTCCAAACAGCAGCAACGCCGCGGGAACTGCCGTCACGACCATGCCCGCCCCTACGAGCGTCTGCTGCACGCCAAATGTCGCCGCCAGCCACGGGGCAATCGCCAGCGGGGCCACGCCGGCGAACATGTTGCCAAAGCCCATGACCGAGTTCACGCGACCGAGTTGCTCGAGCGGAGCCGTCGTTTGCACGATAGTGTTGTGGAGCGGGTTGACGATGCCCCAAGCTATGCCCAGTGCAATCTGGCCGACAAGAGCCACGCCCACGTACGGTGTCCCCACATAGAGCAGGCTTCCCAGGCCCACGGACATGAGCGCCACGAGCAGTGTTTTAAGGTTGACCAGGTGCGGCGGCATCCGAAGCGCAACCACGGCGCCCAGCACCGCGCCCACACCGCAGGCCGACGAAAGCCAGCCCATCCACTCAACGCCGACGTGCAGGACATCGCGATAGAAAAACGACTCGAGCGGATCGAAGGCCCCGTAGCCAAAGTTCGAAAGAAAAATGATACAAAACAGCAGGGCGAGGACGCTGTTGGTGAAGACTGTCTTGATGCTGGCTGCGAAGGTGGCGCGGGCGGACGTGCTGGGGTTGGAGCTTTGTCCCGCACGCTCCCCTTCCTCTGCCGAATCGGCATCCGCATCCCCGGCGACATGGCTGGTCTGCGGCCTAAAGCCCCAACCGACGACGAACGCCAGCACGGTAAAGAGCATCATAAGCACAAACACCGCGCGCGACGACGCAGCCGCCGCGACAAAGCCGCCCAACGTGGGTCCGACGATAATACTCACGTTTGAGAACATGGCGATGGCGGAATTGATGTCTTTGAGCTCGACAGGATCGTCGGTGAGGTAGGCCGGATAGGACGTGGCAATGGGCTGGGCGAATCCCATCGTAAAGCCCAGAAACACCGCGCCGAGCAGGACGACGCCGGTCGCGCTACCAAAGGCGATGATTGCCGTGCCAGTTGCAAGCGTGCCGACGATGCTCAGCAAGAAATGGTGGCGCGGACCCCATGCGTCGAGCGCAGCGCCGCCCGCAAAGGATCCCAGGATCACAAATACATTCATAAACAGGACGGCCAGCGATGTCGCGACGACCGAGGCATCGTCTGCATAGGTGAGTGTTCCGATAACGCCGATAAAATAACTGGTCTGAAACCCGGTGTAGATGAGAAAGCGCATCGCCACCAGGCGCTTGGCCTGCACGGACAGCGACGAGCGGACTTTTGGGAATACAAGCGTGGGCATGGGTGCTCCTTATCGCATACGAATAGCGGGCAGCGGCCATTCATCCGCTGTCCATTGGCTCAATCTATCCGTATGCCTGACTAGGGTCGCATCGAACCCCTTCCGTCTTTCCGCCCAGCATGAACTACTTGGTAGATTTTAAGGCATGTCCCAAAAATCTACCAAAGAAAAAAAACCACCACAAAGGTGCCTGGCCCCTTTGTGGTGGAAATGACGTTTGCCCAGATAAAACCTGCCAAAATAAACCTGTCCCTTTTTGGCAGGTTTTAGGTCAGGTGGTCTTGGATGAGGTCGCAGATGGCTCGGGCGTCGTTGATGTTGATGGCTCGGGTCGCAAAGCCGGCGTCGAAGGCCTGACGCGCCAGGGCTTCGTTGCAGGCAAGGGCCAGCGTGTGACCGTCGACCAGGTCGAGCGAGCTCTTGCCGCGCAGACGGTCGACACCGGAGCGCGCGACCACGATGTTGTCGAAGCCCTCGGTCTTGTAGCCCTCGATGATCACCACGTCGACATCGTTGTAACGCGACAGCAGCTCGCGCGCGGGCATCTCGTCCTCCTCGCGCGTGTCGGCGTACTCCGCCCAGCGCGTGGCGCAGATGAGCCCCACGTGCTTGGATCCGGCTTGGTGATGGCGCCAGGTGTCCTTAGCGGGCACGTCGATATCAAAGCCGTGATGCCCGTGATGCTTGAGCGAACCCACGCGCAGGCCGCGGCGTGTGAGCTCGGCGATGACCTTCTCGACGAGTGTGGTCTTGCCCGAGTTTTGGTAGCCGATAAACGCGATCGCGGGAACGGCCGGTGCCGGAGCTGCGGGCGCAACGGCGACGGGTGTGCCCGCGGGTGCATTGCCCGCGGCTCCCACGGCCTCAACAGTAGCGGCCTGGCGTTCGGCACGATCCCACACGCCCGAGCGACCGCCCTCCTTGTGCAGCAGGCGCACGCCGACGATCTCCATGCCGCGATCGACGGCCTTGCACATGTCATAGATGGTCAGACACGCGGCACTCGCGCCGGTCAGGGCCTCCATCTCGATACCCGTCTTGCCCGTCACGCCGGCCGTAACCAGTACGTGAAAGCCAACCTGTCCGTCCGCGCGCGCCGGCGCCCAGCCTTCGGGCACGTCCTCGGCCGGCGTCCCCGCCGGAGCGATGGGCGCAATGTCGCACTTGCTCTTGGTGATGAGCAACGGATGGCACATGGGAATGATGTCGCTCGTGCGCTTGATGGCCATGATGCCCGCCACGCGCGCGCAGGCAAGCACGTCGCCCTTTTTGGCGCGGTCCTGCAGCACCATGGCCTGCGTCTCGGGGTGCATGAGGATGGTGCCCTCGGCGATGGCAATGCGATGGGTCTCGGCCTTATCGGACACGTCGACCATGCGCACCTCGCCCTTGGCGTCCACGTGCGTCAGCTCGTCGCGACGGGCGTCGCGGGCGGTGTCGGTGGCAGCGCTGACAGTCGGCCGCGCGGACGCGTCGGCATCGCCAGCATTCGCCGCGGCTGAAGCTTTATGGGCAGACATCGCGGCCCTGCGAGCGGCCTTGGTGGCATCGGCGTACCTGCTCTTGGCCATATGATCATCCTCCGATTTGGGACATAAATCGTTGCGTGCCCTCAATTATCGCGTGTTCCTGCGGTTTGTGGGCCACGGCATCGCGCCAAATCGAAAGTACCTGCATATCATCACCACGGCGCAACGCCTCGCGCACCGAATACTCGGCATCGCTGAACAGGCACGGACGCACGTTGCCATCGGCCGTCAGGCGCAGGCGGTTGCAGCTCGCGCAAAAATGGTTGGACATGGCGCTGATGAAGCCGACCGTTCCCGCCGCGCCCGGAAAGCGCCAATAGCGCGCGGGGCCCGCGCCGGCAGGAGCGTCGGTGATGTCAAGCGGTTCGAGCTCGCCCAGACCCATCGCGGCGGCCCCGGCATTGACGCGCGCCCGCAGCTCGTCGCTCGGCACGCTGTCGCTCGCATCCCACAACTCGGGGTTGAGCGTGGGTGCGTGAGGGTCCACGGCGCAATGCGAGCTCGTGCGCTCGTCGCCGATGGGCATGTATTCGATAAAGCGCAGGTTGATGGGGCGGTCGAGCGTGAGCCGCGCAAGGGCCGCCACATCCTGGTTGAGCCGGCGCACTACAACGCAGTTGACCTTAACAGGCTCAAAGCCCCAGGCAAGCGCCGCGTCGATGCCGGCCATGGTCTGCTCGAGTCGACCTAGACGCGTGATCTTTCCAAAGAGCGTAGGATCGAGCGTGTCGAGCGAGATGTTGACGCGGTTAAGCCCGGCGTCTTTGAGCTGCGGCGCCAGCTTGGGCAGCAGGGCACCATTGGTGGTGAGCGAGATGTCCTCGATCTGCGGGATCGCGCGGATGTCACGAATGAGCGGGATGATACGGCGGCTGACCAGCGGCTCGCCGCCCGTCAGGCGCACGCGGCGAATGCCCTCCCCCGCCACCAAGCGCACAAAACGGGCGATTTCCTCGGCACTGAGCAGCTCGTCGTGCGCGCGGGGCGCCACGCCATCGGCCGGCATGCAGTAAATGCAGCGGAAATTGCACTTGTCGGTAACGGCAATGCGCAGGTAGTTGATATCGCGGCCAAAGCCGTCATGTTGCACGTGCCCGTCCACGCAGCCCTCCCCTCACGCGGCGTTTTATTCTTCGGAAAACATAATACCCCACGGGAGAATCATGCCGACACCCGTACGACAGGACAAGTCGCTTCGAGCAAAACGGACTTTCCAAGCCCATCCTCAGCACAGACCATCACAACATTCGATGCTTTTCCCGTTTTTGGCAAAAAACGTCGAATGTTGTGATGGTTTGCCTGCCCACGGCACCCCGTAGAAGGACCAAAGCGCCCCTAAAGACCGCCGTCCCAGTGCCGAATCACGAATTCTCGCAGGTCGTTCTGCCGCTTTTGGAAAGCTTCGCTTCGGTCGCACTTAAGGCCTATTGCGAGTGCGATGGCGTTCATCGCCCGGTGCAATTGCAGCTGATGGGCAAACTGAGTCCCGGTGAGGACGATCATCCTAAAGCCCAGCGCGCTCAGCACGGTCATGCGCTCCGCATCCGACGCGCTGCGCTGTTTATCAAGATGGTCCGAGCCGTTGTATTCAATCCCCGTACCGCTCGCAGGCGCATATACGTCGATCTCGAAATACCCAGCCTTAGCGAGATACTTGAACTCGTTGGGAACATCGACCCGACGGTTGAGCTCGATCTTGGCGTATCCCAGCCCGCCCTGGGAACGTTTTGCTACGACCATGATTGCGGTGGCCGTCTCCATGGGCGACCGCGCGCCATCGTGCACGCGCCTGAGCACACCGGCCGCGCGTATAGCCCCCTGACGAGATCGGTTCTCATTGCAATAGGCAATCAAGTCGGCAACGGTATACCTCTGCCCCATCTCGACATAATCGTCCGTCGACAGATGATTCAAATGGTATCGGGCGCAGATTTCGTAGCCATATTCCAGCTGCTCGGGCTCGCTCATCCACGAACCCGCTTGAACAAAGCACATGGCCTCATCAACCACTAGAAGGCCCTCTGCCACCTCGATAAGATGGCCTGGAGGTACCGGCGCCCCAAACACGTGGCACCTAAATCCAGCCGGCGTCGAGCGCTCAAAATCGAAGTTGACGAGCGTGTCGATATGATCGAGCTCTTCTCGTGGAATACCAAGCGAAACCAGATAGTCGGTAACGATCCCAACTGCCGTTGAAGCCCTCAGCCCCTTGGCATCGAGCCCCAATTTGGGCAGGTCCGCAGTCGGCTCCGCCTCGTTAGCAAGCGAGTCCTCATCGTATAGGCTGCTTGCTCGCGAGAGCGGCTCGGACGGGCGCGCCACGTTGTGGTACAGCCAGGCAGTCTTATGGGACAGGACGATCGGCAGGTCCATGAGCCCTCCAATGGAGTCGGATAACCAACCTTATTCCCCTGCCCACGGGTCCGCACACCTTCGCGCGCAAGAAAGCGATTCCGCCCGGTCGAGTGGTAGAAAAACCATCACAACATTCGATGCTTTTCCCGATTTTGGCAAAAAACGTCGAATGTTGTGATGGTTTGAGGCGAGGTGAGAGGCACGGAGGGCCAAAGCATCGTGTTCGAACGGGTTAATCCAACTCTTTTAAGCTATGCGCCAGCTGCCAGTACTCGCCGTGCTGGGCGAGCAGCTCTTCGTGCGTGCCGCGCTCGATAATGCGGCCGTGTTCGAGGACCATGATGGCGTCGGCGTCGCGGACGGTGGACAGGCGGTGCGCGATCATAAACGTGGTGCGTCCGCGCATGATGCGGTCCATGCCGCGCTCGATGAGCTTTTCGGTGCGCGTGTCGATGGAACTCGTGGCCTCGTCCAAGATGAGCACCGGCGGATCGGCCACGGCCACGCGCGCGATGGCGAGCAGCTGGCGCTGGCCCTGCGACAGGTTGGCGCCGTCGGCCGTGACCGGCGTGTCGTACCCTCTAGGCAGGCGGCGGATAAACGAATCCGCGCAGGCGGCCTCGGCAGCGGCGCGCACCTCCTCGTCGGTCGCATCGAGCTTGCCAAAGCGGATGTTCTGCGCAATGGTACCGCTAAACAGGTGCGTGTCCTGCAGCACAATGCCGAGCGACCCGCGCAGGCTGGCCTTGGCAATGTGCTTGACGTCGATGCCGTCGTACGTGATCTCGCCGTCATCGACCTCGTAAAAGCGGTTGATGAGGTTGGTGATGGTCGTCTTTCCGGCGCCCGTCGAGCCCACAAACGCGATCTTTTGCCCCGGCTTGGCAAACAGGTTGAGATCCATGAGCACACGGGTGCCCGGTACGTAGGAAAAGTCCACGGCATGGAAGCGCACGTCGCCGGCAAGCGGGACCAAGCCGCACGTGAGCTCGGTACCGTCGGCAGCCACCGCGCGGCCCGACTCATCAACGGCAGCCACATCATGCAGGTGCCCGTACGCGCCCACGCCCTGGCCCTCGGGAATCTTCCATGCCCACGCGGCGTCGCCCGTCTGCACCAGCTCCACGCAGCCCTCGTCCACCTCGGGCTCAAGATCCATGGCGGCAAACAGGCGCTCGGCGCCGGCCAACGCATTGAGCAAGAAGTTGCCCAGCTGCGTAAACTGGTTGATGGGCATGGCGGCCTGGCGTACAAAGACCAGGTAGCTTGCGAGCGCACCTACGTCGGCGAGTCCCTTGATGCAGAGCATGCCGCCCGCCACGGCGACGATGGCGTAGTTGGCATAGCCGATCACCACGGTCATGGGCACCATCGAGTTGGCGTAGGCTTGCGCGGCGCCACCGGTGCGGCGCAGTTCTTGGTTGCGCACGTCAAAACCAGCCACGTTGGCCTGTTCGTGATTAAAGACCTTGATGACCTTTTGGCCCGAGACCATCTCTTCGATATATCCGTCCAAATCGCCCAGCGACGCCTGCTGAGCGGCAAAAAAGCGCTTGGAACGCATGCCCGAGTAGCGCGCGTACAGCACAATGGCCGCGTCGCACACGAGCGTGATAATCGTGAGCTGCCAGTTGAGGATGATGAGCATAGCCGTGGTGCCGACCATTTGGATGCTCGCCTGAATCACGTTGGCAAAGCTGTTGTTGAGCGCCTCGGAGACGGTGTCGACGTCGTTGGTAAAGAAGCTCATGATGTCGCCCGAGCGCGTGCTGTCAAAATAACTGAGCGGCAGCGTCTGGATGTGCGCGAACAGGTCGCGGCGGATATCGGATACCACGCGCTGGGCCGCACGCACCATAATTTGCGAGTAGCCCAGAGCGGAGAGTACGCCCACGGCGTAGATGATCGCCGTCAGGATGACCTGCTTGGCGAGCAGTTCCTCCCCGCCCGTGGCCAAACCGTTAACGATGGGGCGCACCATGTAGGTGCCGGCGAGGCTCGCGATGGCGGCGACGGAGGCGAGCACGCCCACCGCGAGCAACGAGAACTTGGCATGCCCCATGTAGGAGAGCAAGCGACGCACAGTGCGCTTGAGGTCGGCAGGGCGTGCTTGGGCTGCGGTCTTAGGCATGGCGCTCACCCCCTTCCAAGGGCGATTCGCTGGGGACGGAGGAAAACTGATCGTTCGCGCAGCGATCGTCGCAGCCGTCGCCGGTGTCTGCGTTCCCAGCGAACTCCATCTGCGAGGCGTAAATCTCCTGGTAGATGCTATCGCCCTCCAGCAGCTCCTCATGCGTGCCCACGCCGTGGACACGGCCGTCGTCCAACACAATAATGCGGGCGGCATCCATGACGCTCGCAATGCGCTGCGCAATGACAATCACCGTCGTGTTGGGAATCTGAGCGATATGCTCGCGGATCTTGGCGTCGGTCGCCATATCGACCGCGCTGGTCGAATCGTCAAAGATGAGCACACGCGGATGCTTGAGCAATGTACGCGCGATGCACAGGCGCTGCTTCTGCCCGCCCGAGACACCGGCACCGCCCTGGCCCAGATAGCCGTCAAGGCCGCCGATGCGATCCAGGAACTCGTCCACGCATGCCGCCCGGCAGGCACGCAGGAGCTCCTCGTCGGTGGCATCGGGCGCGCCCCACTGCAGGTTCTCGCGCACGGTACCCGTAAACAGCACGTTCTTTTGCAGCACGATACCCACGGCGTCGCGCAGGGCAACCAGGTCGTAATCGCGCACATCGCGCCCGCCCACGAGTACGGCGCCTTCGGTGGCGTCGTACAGGCGCGCGATCAGCTGCACAAGCGAACTCTTGCCCGAGCCCGTGCCGCCGAGCACGCCCACCGTGGAGCCTGCCTCAATGCAAAGGTCAATATGCTCGAGCACATCCTCGGCAGCATCCGCGCGGTACTTAAACGACACGTCGCGAAACTCGATGCTTCCGTCGGCCACCCCGTGCACGGCAGCGGCAGCGTCGGGCGCTTGGATAAGCGAACGCTCGTCGAGCACCCGTGAGATGCGCTCCACGCTGGCAAGTGCGCGGGTGAGCAGCAAAAACACGTTGGAAATCATCATGAGCGAGTTCATGATGAGCAGCACATAGCTCATAAAGCCCGTGAGCGAGCCCACGCCGAGCTCGCCGGCAAGAATCATGCGGCCGCCAATCCATAGAATCGAGAGCGCCGCCACGTACATCGACAGCTGAAACACCGGCAGGTTGAGCACGGCGTTGCCAAAGGTCTTCGTCGCCGTATGCGCAAGCTCGGTATTGACGGCATCGAACTTGGCCTCCTCGTGCTCGGCGCGCACGTACGCCTTGACGGCGCGCACGGCGGTGAGGTCTTCCTGCACCACACCGTTGAGATGGTCCATCGAGGTCTGCAGCTGGCGGTAGAGCGGACTGACGCGATAGGTGATAACACCCAGTACGATCGCCAGCACCGGCAGGATGATCGCGAAAACGGTGGCAAGCGGACGCGACAGCACCAACGCATAGACCAAGCCGACGATAAGCGTCACGGGACCGCGCACCATGGGGCGAAAGCCGTTGCCGATGGCGTTTTGAATAACAGTGATATCGGTGGTCATGCGCGTGACGAGCGAGCTGGCGTCGTAGTTATCCAGATTGCCAAAGGCGAGCGTCTGGATCTTTCGATACTCGGCCTCGCGCAGGTTAGCGCCCAGCCCCGAGGCAACGCGGGCGGACGTGCGTGCATAGCCCAAGCCAAGCAGCAGCGAACATGCGGCGCATACCAGCATATACGCGCCCTGCAACAGCATGTAGTTGATGTCGCCCGCGGGCACGCCTACATCGATGATATTTGCCATGATGACCGGGATAAACAGCTCGAGCGCCGTCTCGGCCGTCACAAAGAGCACGCCGAGCATGGCATCGCGGCGGTATGCCCCCAGATAGGAAAACAAAATCTTGAGATTGCGCACGCAGGTTCATCCCCCATCAAACGTTGTTCGCAAACCCACGTATTATGGCGCGCCGTGCGGCGGTGTCAAGTGTTCCGAAATCGATTTCTGCAAGGCTAGTGCAGGCGCTAAGCTCGCAAGGTGCATCTCTGTATTCAATTGGAAATGAACGCGAGCGCGACTTTTTTCGCCCCGCTGCCAACATAAACCTTGACTCTACAATCGTTGTAGGGTTTTCACTACACTGGTAGCAAAACGAACCCAGCCAGAAAGCCCCGCCCATGGAACACGACCTCACACGCGGCAATGTCCTCAAGACCATCGCGGTCTTTGCCCTGCCCTATATGCTCTCGTACTTTTTGCAGATGCTCTACGGCATGGCCGACCTGTACATGATGGGGCAGTTTAGCGGCGCCGCCGGCATCACCGCCGTGGGCAATGGCGCGCAGACGCTCTATATCATTACCGTAACGCTCGTGGGCCTGGCCATGGGAACGACGGTTATCGTCGGCCACGCCGTGGGTTCGCGTCGGTTTGACCGCGCCGAGACCGCCATCGGCAACACCATCACGCTCTTTATGGGTGTCTCGGTGGTGCTGGCCGCTGTCCTGCTCGCACTGTGTCCGCAGATTGTGGCACTCATTGGCACGCCGGCCGAAGCGGTCGAAGGAACCGCCGCCTACCTGCGTATCTGCTTTATGGGCATTCCCTTTATCGCCGCGTACAACATCCTCTCGGCCATCTTTCGCGGCCTAGGCGATTCGCGCTCGCCCATGTACGTGATTGGCGTGGCATGCATCATCAACATCGCGCTCGACTTTCTGTTTATCGGCCACATGGGGCTCGGCCCCGTAGGCGCGGCACTCGGCACAGTCATCGCGCAGACGGCGAGCGTGGCTCTCGCGCTCGTGTGGCTCAAGAGCCGTCGCACAAACATCCACGTTAAGCGCAGCGACCTGCGCCCCCAGCCCGAGGTGCTCGGCAGCATTCTTAAAATCGGCGTGCCCGTGGCCGTGCAGGACGGCTGCATCCAGGTGGCGTTTATGTTTATCACCGTCATCGCCAACCACCGCGGTCTGGTCGACGCCGCCGCCGTGGGCCTGGTCGAGAAGATGATCAGCTTTTTGTTCATTGTGCCGAGTTCCATGGGTGCCACCGTCAGCGCGCTCACGGCGCAAAACGCCGGCGCAGGCAAGGGAGATCGTGCACGTCAGGTACTCAAAGACGCCATGACGATCTCGGTGGTGTACGGCTGCCTGATCACGGTGCTGATGTGGCTAGTGGCGCCGGCGTTTATCGGCTTTTTTGCCAAGGACCCCGCAGTGGTCGCCGCCGGCACCGGCTATATGCACAGTTATATTTTCGACGCGATTTTTGCCGGCATCCACATTTGCTTTAGCGGCTTTTTCGCCGCGTATGGCAAGAGCTACATCGGCTTTGCGCACAACGTGCTGGCCGTGGCGCTCATTCGCGTGCCGGGCGCGTGGCTGCTGTCGAACGCCTATTCCGACACGCTGTTCCCCATGGGTATCGCCTCGCCGTGCGGGTCCATTCTGTCGGCAGTCATCTGTGTTGTCGCGTTTACCGTGCTCAACCGGCGCGGGGCTTTTGACAAGTTGGCAGCGTAGCGGGGCGACGCGGAATCGCCCTGATCGACGACATCATCGGCGACGACCCCGCGACCCACGTGACGCAGATTACGGTGCCGGTTGCCCTGTCCAAATAAGAACCGCCCGGAATGCATCGTGCTTCCGGGCGGTTCTTCAATTAGGCTATCAACGCGCTAAGCCTGGGGCACCTGACCAGTCGCCAGGATCTGCTCGAGTGCGTCCTCGTCCAGCACGGGTACACCCAGCTGCTCGGCCTTGGTGAGCTTGGAGCCCGCTTTGGGGCCGGCGACCAGATAGCTCGTCTTCTTTGACACGCTGCCCGAAACCTTGGCGCCGAGCACCTTGAGCGCCGCACCCGCCTCATCGCGCGTGCGGTTAACGAGCGTACCGGTCAGCACAAACGTCAGGCCCGCGAGCGGCTGCGCGTCGGCAAGC
This sequence comes from uncultured bacterium, assembly GCA_905215365.1. Classification (GTDB taxonomy): domain Bacteria; phylum Actinomycetota; class Coriobacteriia; order Coriobacteriales; family Coriobacteriaceae; genus Collinsella. The sequence goes on from CAJMPX010000013.1 coordinate 40,015, forward strand.
TCGCCTGCCACGCCAGCGTCGGCTGCGGCCTGCGCATGCGCGGCGCCCAAGTCGACCTCGAGCGACAGGCCCGCCTGGCGTAGGCGCTCCAGCACGGCAAGGTTCTCGGGCACAGCCAGGAACTGCTTGACGCTCGCCGCAATCTTGGGGCCGATGCCCTCGCACTCGGCGATGTCCTCTTCGCTCGCCAAGATGAGCTTGTCAATCGACAGGAATCGCTCGGCGATGACCTCGCCCACGCTTTTGCCCACGTGGCGGATGCCCAGGGCAAACAGCACGCGACCGAGTGGCTGGCTCTTGGACTTGTTGAGCTCGGTGATGATTTTCTCGGCCGTCTTGAGGCCCACCGGGATGGGATCGCCCTTCTTGACGCCCTTTTTGCTGTTGGAGCTGGCATAGGTGCGGCCCGTGTCCAGGCCTGCGATGTCGTCGACCGTGAGCTGGTAGAAGTCCGCGACATCGTGGATCAGGCCGGCAGCGATCATCTTGTCGACGATCTCGTCGCCCAGGCCATCGACGTCCATGCAGCCGCGGCTCACCCAGTGGAGCAAACGCTCCTTGAGCTGTGCGGGGCAGTCGATGGACACGCAGCGGTAGGCAACCTCGCCATCCTCGTGAACCACGGGGCTACCGCACACGGGGCAGACCTCGGGCATGTGCCAGTCGACCGAATCGGCCGGGCGCTTGTCGAGCACCGGGCCCACGACCTCGGGAATCACGTCGCCCGCCTTGTGCACGATGATGGTATCGCCCTCGCGCACGTTTTTGCGGCGGATCTCGTCGATGTTGTGCAGCGTGGCGCGCGCGATGGTGGAGCCGGCGACCGTCACCGGGTCGAACTCGGCGACCGGCGTGAGCACACCAGTGCGGCCCACCTGAATGCGAATTTCGCGCAGGATGGTCTGCTTTTCCTCGGGCGGGAACTTAAAGGCAATGGCCCAGCGCGGTGCGCGGGCGGTAAAGCCCAGGTCGAGCTGCTGCTGGAAGCTGTCGACCTTTACGACCACGCCGTCGATGTCGTAGTCCAGGTCACCGCGATGTTCGAGCGCCTGGGCACAGAACTCGTGGACCTCGGCCGGCGTGGCGCAGCGTGCCACGTTGGGGTTGACGCTAAAGCCGGCACTGCGCAGCCAGTCGAGAAACTCACGCTGGCTGTGGACGTGCAGCGGATCGGTATCGGCGATGGCGTAGATGAAGGTGGCCAGGTCGCGGCGTGCCGTGACCTTGGGATCCTTCTGGCGCAACGATCCGGCGGCGGCGTTGCGCGGGTTGGCGAAGGGGCCGCGGCCCTCGGCATCGGCCTCGTCGTTCAGACGCACAAAGCTGCCCTTGGGCATGTAGACCTCGCCGCGCACCTCAATGGTGCGCTCGCGGTCGGCACCCATGTGGGCGAGCGCAGGCTCGGACAGGTGCATGGGCACATCCTTGATGGTACGCACGTTGAGCGACACGTCCTCGCCCGTGGTGCCGTCGCCGCGCGTGGCGGCGCGTACGAAGGTGCCGTTTTGGTAGGTAAGGGCCACGCCCAGGCCGTCGATCTTAAGCTCGCAGGTATAGGTGACGCTACCGGCACCGAGCGCATCCTCGGTGCGCTGGAGCCACGCGTCAAGTTCGTCCAGGTCCATGGCATCGTCCATGGAATACATGCGGGCCATGTGCGTGACCGGCGTAAACTGCTCGCTCACGTATCCGCCCACGCGCTGGGTATAGCTGTCGGGCGTCACCAGGTCAGGATAGGCCGCCTCGATCTCCTGCAGCTCAACGAGCATTTTGTCGAAGGCGGCATCCGTAATCTCGGGTGCGTCGAGCATGTAGTAGCGGTACGCGTGGTAATCGAGCTCGTGACGTAGCTCGGCCGCACGCGCCGCCGCCTGGGCACGGGCATCGGTCGGTGCGGTGGCATCCGCGCTCGCGGGCGTTTCGGTATCGATGTCCACGCCGTCACCAAACAGGCTCGATTGCTCCATAGCGGCACTCCTTCGCTCGTTTTCAAACGGATACTAGAGTACCACCGGTCGCAACGGGGCCGAATAGCGGTCTCAAACCGCACCGAATCGGCAGCCGTCAAACCGGGGTGGATTGCGCAATCAAACCATGCCCTTACCATTTCTAAATGATCCGTTTTCCTCCGTCCCCAACGGATCAATAAGAAAAGAGGGGCTGTCCCGCGTTGGCGGGACGGCCCCTCTGGCATCGGTATGTGTGATACGGCTCGTTAGAAACCCTGACCGTAGCCTTGACCCTGGCCCCGCTGGCCCAGCAGCTCCTCCAGATACTGGCGCAGCTGCTCGTCGGTAATACCGCCGTTGCCGGTGTCGGTCGAACTGTCGTCCTGCTGCTGGTTCTGCAGCTCCTCGTCGGAGCCCAGCTCGACGGTGACCTTTTTCTCGTCCTTGCCGCGCATGAGCGTGATCTCGACCTTCTCGCCCACCTCATGGCTGCGCAGCGCAATGATCAGGCCATCGGCGCTCGAAATCTCATCGTCGCCCAGCTTGGTAATGACATCGCCCTCCTGGATGCCGGCCTTGGCGGCGGGACCGTCCTCGACGACGCTCGCCACATACGCGCCGCTATCGGTGCTCAACTTGTTGGTGCGGGCGTTAAGCGCATTGACGCTCGAAAGCGTAGCGCCCATGTACGGATGCACCGGCGTCTTACCGTCGATGATCTGGTCGGCAATGTTCTTGGCGTAGTTAACCGGAATGGCAAAACCCACGCCCGAGCTGGAGCCCGAGTAGCTCTCGATAAGCGAGTTGATACCCACAAGCTCGCCATTGTCGTTGACGAGCGCGCCGCCGGAGTTGCCCGGATTGATGGCGGCATCGGTCTGGATCATGTTGGCATAGATGGTGTTGCCGCTGGTAGAGCTCATGGCCGTGGAGCGATACAGCGCCGAGACGATACCGGTGGAGACAGACTGTTCGTTGCCGAAGGGCGAGCCGATCGCCATGACCCACTCGCCCACGTTGAGCTTGGAGGAATCACCAATCTCAATCGGCGTGAGCTTGGAGGCGTCGGCGTCCTTGAGCTTGATGACGGCCAGGTCGCTCGAAGCGTCGTTGCCCACGAACTCGGCCTCGTAGGTGGTGCCGTCGTCCATGGTCACCACGTACTGGTCATAGCCATCGACCACGTGGTTGTTGGTGAGGATATGGCCCTCGGTATCGAGCACCACGCCCGAACCGACGCTGCCCGAGTTGTTCGACTCGTCGGCAGACTGCGAAAGCGAGCCATTCTGGCCGCCGCTCGACGTGGCGGTGATGGAAACGACGGAGGGCAGGGCCTTGGCAGAAACGGCCTCGGCCAACGTGGTGTCCTCGGAGTCGATCGTAATCTTTTGCGTCGACGAACCCGAAGCGCCCGCCGTCACGGCATTCTTGCCGCCACCGATATCGAGCGTACCGCTCATAATGAGCGCAATGACCAGCAGGGCGCCACAGGCGCAACCGGCGAGTGCCGTAATAAAGATCGGCAGCTTTTTGGTCTTGGTCTTGACCACCGTGTGCTTGTTCACGACCTGCGCACCGCCCAGCGGCTGGCCGGTCTGTGTGTCATAGGCCTGCACGTAGGGAATGTTGCTACCGGCAGGCGTCGACTCCACCTGCACGCGCGGCTGCTGCTGAGTCTCGCCGGCATTGCCAACATCCTGGGGACGCTGGGAATCGTTCTCGCTCATAGCTGCGATCCTTTCGTCAAATAACCAAAGGCCCGCCAAACACGTGGCGGGCCATCATTGTTCACGTTGAGTTGTACCCCAATATGCGGGCGTACGTGTACGAGAACGCAATCTTTTAGGAAGGCTTAAGTTCTGCTGCAAACTCGAAAGGAGCCCGCACCTGCGTCAAAACCACCACAAAGGTGTCTGTCCCCTTTGTGGTGGAAATCTAGTCCTTAAACAGATAGCCCACGCCGCGGACGGTGGTGATGTGTGCCGCGATCTGCGGGCCCACCTTGGAGCGGATGCGTCGAATGTGCACGTCGACGGTGCGCGTGCCGCCGCAGTACTCAAAGCCCCACACGCGGTGCAGCAGTACCTCGCGGCTGTAGGCGCGGTTGGGGTGCGTCGCCAAAAAGCTCAGCAGCGAGTACTCCATCAGCGTCAGGTCGATGGGCTCGTTATCGAGTGTCACCTGGTAGGTAGCCAGGTTAATCTCGAGGTTATCGATATTGAGCACATCGTCGGCGGTGACGGTCTCCTCCTCGCCCATCAGGCGCTGCGCGCGAGCCTTGAGCTCATTGGGCGTCGCCGTGGGGCATACAAAGTCGGCATGCGCGTGATTCGGCAGGCGCAGGGTGCCGAGCGCCTCGTCGTCGACGATCACCAGCATGGGGACACCGCCGCGATCGTCAAGCCACTTGGCAATCTGATCGATGCGGTCGCTGCGGATGCCATCGGAATCGAGGATCAGCAGGTCAAAGTCATGCGCCGCAGTCGGCGAATCGGGAGTGGCCAGGCTCACCTCGACACCCAGGGTGGTCGTCAGGCTGCGGGCAAACTCGTGGAAGCGCGTCGTGCGCGCCATGAACAGGGCACTCTTTTCGGACATATCGGCCTCCAAAGAAATGAGCTCAATCGTACTGGAACAAGCCAGCGCGATTAGGAGTTCGCCAGGTAGTGCTTGATCTCCCACTCGGTGATCGTAGACTCAAACTTATGCCACTCGTCGCGCTTCTTTTTGAGGAAGAAGCTGTGGATGTGCTCGCCGAGAGCATCCTTCATAAACTGCGAGTCCTCAAACACGTCGAGCGCCTCTTTGAGCGAGCGAGGCAGCGGCGCGTAGCCGGCCTCGACCATCTGACGGTCGGTAAGCTTGAGCGTCTCGGCCGTGGCCTCGGGCGGGAGTTCCAGCTTGCGCTCGATGCCGTCCAGACCAGCCGCCAGCGTGACGGCGTTGACCAGATACGGGTTGGCCATGGGGTCGGGACTGCGCAGCTCGATGCGCGTGGACAGCGGCTTGCCGGGCTTGTAGACCGGGATGCGGACCATACTCGCGCGGTTGCGCAGGCCCCACGTGGCGTACTGCGGCACGGAGTCGCCACCCGTGGTGATGCGCTTGTACGAGTTGACCGTGGGGTTGGTGATGGCGCTGATCTCGCGCGCGTGCGCTAAGATGCCGGCCATGTAGTGCTTGGCGATTTCGGAGAGGTGGTACTTCTCGTCGTCCTCGCCCCAAAAGACGTTGTTGCCGTCGTGGTCGAACAGCGACTGATGCAAAAACATGGCGCTGCCGTCCTCGCCCGCCAACGGCTTGGGCATAAAGGAAGCGTGGCAACCGCTCTCGTAGGCCTGCTGCTTAATGATGAGCTTGGCCGTGGTGACGGCGTCGGACATGCTCAGGGCCTCGGCGTGACGCAAGCTCATGCCGTGCTGCGAGCGGCCGGCGGCGTGGAAGGTGTACTCCACGGGCACGGACATCTTCTCGAGCGTGAGGACCGTGTTGCGACGCAGGTCGCGGGCGGCATCGCTCACCGAAAGATCGAAGTAGCCCACGTTGTCGAGCGGCTCGGGGGTGTGCTCGTCGGGGAAGTAGTAATACTCCAGCTCGGCACCCACGTTAAGCAGATAGCCAGCCTTCTCGGCCTTGCGAAACATGCGGCGCAGCGCAGCGCGCGGGTCGCCGGCGAAGGGCTCGCGATCGGGAGTGCACACGTCGCAGAACACACGGGCGACGCCGTTGTGGCTCGGACGCCACGGCAGAATCTGGAAGGTCGAGGCATCGGGGAACGCCAGCATGTCGGCTTCCTCGGGCGTGGCAAAGCCCTCGATGGCCGAGCCGTCAAAGCCAATGCCCTCCTCAAATGCGACCTCGAGGTCCTCGGGGCTAATAGCAAAGTTTTTGAGGCGGCCGAGAATGTCGACAAACCACAGACGCACAAAGCGGATGTCACGCTGTTCTACGGAGCGGAGTACGTAATCGATGTTCTGCTGGTTCATGTCGCTCCCCTTTCTTTCGGGCGGGTTTCGACTTGTCTATATCGCAGATACTATCGCAGAAAAATGTTTCCGCAGGGTTAAAGCGTATCAAGCGCCCAAAAAACGTGTGCGAACAGGCCGTCCCGAACGATTGGTTAGCACGAGGTCGAAGCGCGGCGTTCGATGTGGCCGGGAACCTCGATGCGCTTGGGGGCGAGCCTTGCGGCATCGCCCACCGTAGTGGTAACGACGTCGATGCGCTCGGACAGGCGCTCGACCACGCGCTCGGCAATGGTGAGGGTGTCCTGCGCGGCCGTGGTCACACCGCCAAAGAGCACGTGGTTCCAGGGATAGTCGTCAAACGTTGCGATCTTGAGACCCGCCGGCAACGAAGGTCCCAACTGTGCCAGCGCCTCGGTCAGGCGCAGGAAGACCAGACCGTTGACGGCAATGAGGCCGAGCTTTTTACCCGCATAGTCACGCATGGTCTCGTCCAGGCGACTGACACCCTCGACACCACCGTCCGCCAAGGTGACGACCTCGCCGGCCAGGCCGCGTCGCGATAGCTCGTCGGTAAAGGCCTCGGCGCGCTCGCGACGGACGGGGCTGTCGTCGCTTGCCTCGGTGAGCAGGCACAAGCGCTCGCTGCCAGCGGCGACCAAGACGTCTACCAAGCCGGCGACCAGCTCACGGTTGTTAGATGTCACCAAGTCGATACCGCCGTCGGCAACATCACGGTCGAGCAGCACAACGGGTAGGCGTCCCGCTGCCGCGGCGATCGCCTCGTCATTGCCTCCGCAGGTGTTGACGACCAGGCCGTCCACGCCGGCATCGATAAGTCTGGTGAGCGACTCCGCTTCCTTGGCGGGGTCGTTGCCGCTAATGGCCGTCATGAGCGAGCAGCCGCGCGCGGCGGCGCTGGCGGAAAGCCCTTCGAGCATGGCGCTGGAGAACGGGTTGGCGATGTCGACCAAGATTACGCCGATGAGGTTGGTGCGCGAGCTGCGCAGATTGCGTGCGGCGGCACGTGGGCGATAGCCGGTGCGCTCGATAACCGCCGCGATGCGAGCGCGGGTTTCCTCGGTCATCTGCCCGGGGCGGTTATTGAGATAGCGCGAGACCGTGGCCGGACTCACGCCCGCCTCGGCGGCAATGTCCTTGATTCTCATCTGCGCCATAGCGCACCCCGTTTCCCAATTGTCGGCGGTTTGAGCCATTTTAGGCATTTTTAAAAAACTCGGCTTCAAAACGCTGCAGATGAGCAGCATCGTTTTTGCGTCTCGAGCAGATGCGATGATGGGCTAGATAGACGAGTCTTTAGGCAGCTCAAAATAGTCGGGATGCAAGGCAATAACCGGGCCTTGCTCCTCGGGCATCAGGTGCAAGTGCGTCTCCGCCAGATAGCTCGCCGTGTCGGTATCGCCCCTCTTAATGGACTCGAGAATCCGGCGATGCTGACGACGAATCGGCTCCCAATCCAGATCCTGCGACACCATACGCAACCAGTTGTATCGCTCAAAATGCGTATTGACGCTCTTCATCCAATCCCACAACATATGGCGACCGGCAATCACAAAACACGTCTCATGAAACAGGTTATCCAAGTCGAAAAAGCGACGCGTTTCGCGATGGTCGAGTGATTCGGACTCGGCAAGAATCTGCTCAAGCCGCTGCTTTTGCTCGGACGTGGCGGCAGAGCAGCATTTTATGAGTACGCTTCTTTCGAGTTTCTCGCGCAAGAAACAGGCATTCTCGGCGTGTTCCATGCTGATCTTAGAGACGTAGGTGCCGCTCTTGGGACGCGTTTCCACCAGCTCCTGCTCGCGCAGGCGCACAAAGGACTCGCGAATGGGCGTGCGCCCGATTCCCGTCTCCTTTTCCAGACCAATCGCCGAAAGGCGCGTACCGGGCTTGAGCTCGGCATAGATGATCTTGGAGCGCAATGCGTTGTATGCCTGATCTTGCAAGCTCTGATAATGCTGGTGTTGTTCCATAAAGCCCTCGGATGAAGCCCACGGTTTGCCGAATGTTATCACGTTATACTATCGCATCCCCCGTCCGCTCGGTTGCGGTGAAATAGGGACCGCTTGCGCCGCCAGGATCACGAGAGCAAGCGGCGGCATCCCGAAACCCGGGACGCCGCCGCTGTTTTGCTATCGGAAGGCACAGAGACACTCGTCCCCCATGCACCAAGGGGTTAACTAGAGCTCGCAGGCGACCTTGTAGCCATCGCCGATGGCGTCGCGGATGTTGCCGCACTTGTTGGCATCGCCCAGCACGTGGGTGGCAACACCGGCTGCAGCCAGGTCGTCAGCCAGCTTGGTATTGGGACGATAGCCCATGGCAAGCACCAGCGTATCGGCACCGGTGATGGTGTGGACCTCGCCGTCCTTCTCGTAGCTGATGGTGTCCTCGGTGATCTCGGTCACCTTGGCCTCGGTCAGCACGTGAACGCCCTTGGAGAGCATGCGCGTGATGAGCACCGCGCGACCGGCGCCGCCCTCGTTAGCGGCAAGCGTCTTGGTCATCTCGATGACGGTGACATCGCGATTGGCCGGCGACAGGTCGTTGACCAACGGGGCCAGGTAATCGGCCGTCTCGCAGCCGACGGTGCCGCCACCCACGATGACGATCTTCTTGCCCGGGAAAGCCTTGCCGCCCAGCAGGTCATCGGCCGTCATAACTTGCTTAAAGCCCTGCATGAATGCCGGAGCGATGGGTTCGGCGCCATAGGCCAGGACAACCTCGTAGCCCGCGTAGTCGCGCTGAATGTCCTCGGCCGAAAGCTCGGTACCAAAGACGCACGCGACGCCGGCCTCGGACAGGCGACGATACTGATACTTGATCACGCGGGTGAGCTCCTGCTTTGCCGGCGGAACGGCCGCGATGCGCATCTCGCCGCCCGGCTCGTCCTGCTTATCCACGAGCACCACGTTGTGACCGCGCTTGGCGGCAATGTAGGCTGCCTCCATGCCCGCGGGGCCGGCGCCCACAACGAGCACGTTCTTTGCCTCGGCGGCAGGCTCGTAGCCGGCCTCGTCGCGCTCCACGTCCGGGTTGACGGTACAGGAGATGCGCTTGCCGAACATAATGCCGTTCAGGCAGCGCAGGCAGCCGATGCAGGGACGAATCTCGTCGGCGTTGCCGGCAGCCGCCTTGTTGCAGAACTCGGCATCGCACAGATTGGCGCGGCCCATCATGCAGATGTCGGCAGCGCCGTCCTCGATCAGCTCCTCGGCAATCCATGCCTCGTTGATGCGGCCGACGGTGGCGACGGGAATGTTCACATGCTTCTTGATCTCGCGCGAACAGGCGGCGTGCGAGGCCTGCTGGGTACCGGCGGCGGGAATGGCGGAGCCGCGCTTGATGGTGGTGCCGCCCGACACGTGGATCATGTCGACACCGGCCTTCTCCAGGCGACGCGAGACATAGATCATGTCGTTGAGGGTCAGGCCGCCATCGGTGTACTCGTCACCCGAGATGCGGACGTCGATGATGAAGTCCTTGCCGCAGCGTTCGCGAATCTCGGCGACGACCTCGAGCAAGAAGCGCATGCGGGCGTCGAGCGAGCCGCCATACTCGTCGGTACGCTTGTTGTAGAGCGGGGTCAAAAAGCCGCCAAGCATGCCGTGGGCGTGAGCCGCATGCACCTCGACGCCATCGACGCCGGCCTTCTGCATGCGCACGGCAGCGTCGCCGAACTGATGCGTGAGCTCGTGGATCTCGTCAACCGTGATGGGGCGCGGCGCCTCGCGGGCATAGGACGGGCCCACAAAAGACGGGGCGATGAGGCGCGGCGTGCCCGGAATGTTAAAGGCCATGTAGGCGGGGTGGAAGAGCTGCGGCATGATCTTGCAGCCGTACTCGTGGACGGCGGCGGCGAGCTTTTCCCAGCCGGGGATAAACGTGTCGTCGTAGCAGCACATATCGCCCGGCAGATAGGTATAGGTGGGCTCGACCGTCACGACCTCGGTGATGATGAGACCCACGCCGCCCTTGGCGCGGGCACGGTAATGATCGACCAAGTCGTCGGTCACATAGCCGTGATCGGCCAGGTTGGTAGATACCGGCGGCATAAAGACGCGGTTCTTGACCTCGGTCGTACCGACCTTGATCGGGCTAAAGAGCATCGGGTAGGCGGAGGACTCCATGCAGGTTTCCTTTCGATTGAGCCGCTCGGCGGCAGTTACTGACGTACCTATCGTAGCAGTAACTGCGCAGCACCCGACAGATCGCAGATTGCACGGCACTCGTCAAAAGGAGAAACAGAGACGTCCCCGTTCACCTTATTTGACACCGCGGCCCAAGTCTTCGGCGATTTTGTCTACGCCCTTAAGTGCGGCGCAGGTCTTTTTGTTGGAGCAATGTCCCGTGCAAACGCCACCCTGAGCGCAATCGGCGCAGGTGCCTTTGCGGTAGATGCGCACGCACACGGCGACAAACGCAATGCCGATAACAGCCAACACAACAATATCGATAGGTGCCATAGCAAGCCTCCTCTAGTTAACCACCACTTACTTTACCCCATCTTCCACATGCCAAAAGGGGACAGGTTTATTTTGGTCGGTTTTATCTGCGGAAACGCCACATCTCGACTATTGGTACAAGGGCGACAGGTTACTTTGCACCAACCCTTTCCCCTTGCACCAAAAAGCCCGGGGGTCGCTGGGACACCCGGGCTCGCGAAAAGGGGCTAATCCTTATTCGGACTTAAGCGGAAACTGCGGCGGAAGCAGTGTTGGTCTCGTCCTCGTCGGTCCATGCATGCTTGGGCATGGGACGGAAGATCTGGAAGAGCATCACAGCCAGCAGCACGATGGCCACAACCGTCCAGATACCAAACTGCCCAAGAACAAGCAGGTTATAGAACTGGTTGATGAACAGGCCGATGACCCAAGCAAAGGCACACTCGTAGCCGATGGCAATCGCGGTCCACTTGCCGGAGTCCATCTGGTTGCGGATAGTACCCATAGCGGCAAAGCACGGGGCGCACAGCAGGTTGAAAGCGCCAAAGGCAACGCAGGCGCCCATGGTCGGGAACATACCGGCAAACGCGGTCCACAGACTCGGGTCGGTCTCGGCGGCGTCGGCGACGGACAGCAGCGAGCCAGCGGTGGCGACGACGTTCTCCTTGGCGACAAGGCCTGAGACAGTCAGCGCGGTTGCCTGCCAGGTGCTAAAGCCGAGCGGGGCGAAGATCCAGGCGACCAGGTTGCCCAGCATGGCGAGCACGGAGTAGTCCATAAACTCCTCGGGGATGCCGTCCATCGCAGGCAGGAAGCCAAAGGAACCGTTGTAGCTACCAAAGTTGGAGAGGAACCAAACGACGACAGTGGACGCGAAGATGACCGTGCCGGCCTTCTTGATAAAGGCCCAGCAGCGCTCCCACACGTGCAGCGCCCAAGAGCGGATCGCCGGGAAGTGGTAGGCGGGAAGCTCCATAACAAACGGCGTCGGGCGGCCGGCGAAGAGCTTGGTCTTCTTGAGCATGAGGCCCGAGGCGATGACGGCAAAGACGCCCAGGAAGTAGAAGAGCGGGCTGATCCATGCCGCGGTGGTAGAAGAATCGCCGATGATGGAGCCCATGAGCAGGGCAATAATCGGAAGCTTGGCGCCACAGGGAATGAACGTGGTGGTCATGACCGTCATGCGGCGGTCCTTCTCGTTCTCGATGGTCTTGGTGGCCATGACGCCGGGGACGCCGCAGCCCGAGGACACGAGCATGGGGATGAAGGACTTACCGGACAGGCCAAAGCGGCGGAACACGCGGTCCATGATGAAGGCGACGCGGGCCATGTAGCCGCAGTCCTCCAAGAAGGACAGCATCACGAACAGCAGGAACATCTGCGGCACGAAGCCGAAGATGGCACCCAGGCCGCCGACGATACCGTCGCAGACCAGCGAATCGACCAGGCCACCGTCCTCGGTGCCGCCCGCCACAAGGGCGTCGTGCACCACGGTGGTGATACCCGGGACATAGGGGCCGTACTGCGCCGGGTCGATCGAGTCGGCGGCGTCACCCGCAGCCTCGACAGCTGCGTCGTAGGCGTCACGGCCCTGGCCGAGCACATACCAACCGTCGGTGCCAAAGAGCTGGTCGTTGGTGAAGTCGGTTACCGTGCCGCCCAAGGTGGAAACGGCGATGTAGTACACGCAGAACATGATGACTACGAAGATCGGCAGGCCCAGGATACGGTTGGTAACCACACGGTCGATCTTCTCGGAGGTGCTCATCTTGGCCGGAGCCTTGGTGAGGCACTCGTCAATGATGTGGGCAATGACGCCGTAGCGCTCGCCGGTGATGATGGACTCGGCGTCGTCGTCGCAGTCCTGTTCGCACTGGGCGACCAGCTGCTCCACGCGAGCGGCCTTCTCCTTAGTGAGGTTGATGAGCTTGCAGGCGTCCGCGTCGCGCTCAAACAGCTTAACGGCGTAGTAGCGACGCTTGTTGGCGGGAACGCTCGCAGGCAGGTTATTCTCGATGTGGTCCAGAACGTCCTCGATGGAGGAATCGAACTTGTGCTCCGGCACCTGGCCCTTGGAAGCAGCGGACTTCTTGACCTGCTCGAACAGCTCCTTGATGCCCTTGTTCTTAAGAGCCGAGATCATCATGACCGGACAGCCGAGCTTCTTGGAGAGCTTGTCCGTGTCGATCTTGTCGCCGTTCTTCTCGACCAAGTCGGCCATGTTGAGGGCGACGACCACGGGCAGGCCGGTCTCGATAACCTGAAGCGCCAGGTACAGGTTGCGCTCGAGGTTGGTGGCGTCGACCACCTGGACGACGACATCGGGCTCGCCGCTCATGAGGTAATCGCGCGAGCATTGCTCCTCGGGGCTGTAGGGGGAAAGCGAGTAGATGCCAGGGAGGTCTGTGATGGTAACGTTCTTGTCGCTTAGGAGCTTGGCCTCCTTTTTCTCAACCGTGACGCCGGGCCAGTTGCCAACGTAGCCGTTGGCGCCCGTGATCAGGTTGAAAAGCGTGGTCTTGCCACAGTTGGGGTTACCCGCCAGCGCGACATGGATCTGAGAATCCGCCATTCAATCCTTCTTCCTTGTGTGCCTGCGCTGCTTTCTCCGCGCAGGCTGGATAATGTGCTTTAAAGTTGCTGCATTAAGTTAGGAATACCTAACTTTACCTGCAGAAATATACGCCGCAAGCCCTTACTGGACCTCTACGACGGCAGCCTCTTCCTTGCGGATGGAAAGCTCGTAGCCGCGTACGTTGATCTCGACCGGATCACCGAGCGGCGCAACCTTTACGACCTTGAATGAAGTGCCCTTGATGAGCCCCAGGTCCATAAGGTGGCGGCGCAGCGCGCCCTCACCGTGAAGCTTGACGATGGTAGAGCTCTCGCCTACCTTAACGTCACCCAACGTCTTCATCCTCTTGTCCCCCTTTCGGTTTTAATGAAATGCTGCGGACTAACCGACGGTCATGATGTGCATGGCAACCTTGGAATCGATGCCAAAACGTGCGCCCAGCACGGTGACGATGATATTGGCACCACTCGAGCTCACCACGTGAATCTCGCTGCCCTCGACAAAGCCGAGGTCCTTGAGGTGGTGCTTCATGTCCTGATTGCCCTTTACACGAGACACGTGCACGGTTTCGCCCGCCTTTACCATCGAGAGCGGCAAAGCCGGCATCTGCGGTCCGCAAGACATGAGTGCGCTCCTAACGTCAGTTCGTCCTCAACATCGACGCAGCAAAAGTTAACCACGTCTATGTTCGCTATAGTAAACTAACACGTGGTTAACTTTTTGAAAAGGGTCCCTATTCAGTTTTCGAAAAAGTTTCCCATACGAAACAAAAGAGGCGCCGCAAAGAGCGCCTCCCAGAGATGTGACAAAGGGACTGTCCCTTTGTCACATTGTTGCGTTTAGAGCGAGAGGTTTCTGATCGACGTGACACACGAAGCCTCGTCTACGCCCGAAACGCGAAAGACGATGTCCTCGCCACATTCGCCGTAAAGCGCCATGAGGCCCATCACGTCACGGCCGTCGGTGTGGCGGTCGCCAATGCTGACCGACACGTCGCTACGATGCTTGGCAATGATGTCATAGAGCAGCGCAACCGGGCGGGCGTGTAGTCCCAACGGATCTTTAATCGTCTTTGTAAACTCGACCATGTCCCCTCCCACGACATCACACATTCGGCCGGCAAACCCAGCCACGTGGTAGTTATTGTAGCGTTAGATGCTTATCGAGGGCCCCTCCGGATACCCCGTGGTCAAAAAGTGGCAAATATGAGTACTGTTACAAATTTAGTAGCAGCAAAATCGAGAGCAAATTGCCTAGCTTGAGCGATTCGAAGAGGTTGAAAGCCGTCAAACGCCCTTTAAAGGGAGTTAGATAAATCGATTTTGAGCCCATTTTCGCTCAGAGCAGGCCGAAAAATATGGCACTTCTTTTGCAACAGTACTCATATTTGGCATTTTTTGACCACGGGGGCCAAGACCATGCCCCAAAACACAAAAGGAGGGGCCTCGTAAGGCCCCTCCTTAGGAAAGGGAATCGATTTATTCCACAGCCGTAGATTAATCCTAGCCGCTACTCCATCATATCGAGGACGGAAGGGCGAAGCTCGTTCTCGGCGGCCTCGGGATCGGTCTCGCGCAGGCGGTTGATGTAGCGGTTGTACCACATCACGGCAAGGCCCAAGAAGACAACCACGCCGCCAACGTTGTAGACCAGCGTCAGCCACAGCGGCTGATCGAGCGGAATGGTGCCGCAGATAAGCACGAAGCAGAAGACCACAAGCAGGAATGCGGCAACGACCAGGCCAAAGCTGCGCGAACCCATGCGGAAGCCACGGGGAGCGGCATCAAAGTTCTTGCGCAGCATAAAGTAGGCAAGCAAAATCAGCAGCGGTGGGAGCAGAGCGGTGGCAGCAGTCATGTTGGTGACGATCATGAGCAGGTCGTCGAGGTTACCGGAGCCCAGGGCCGGAATGATCAGGATGGGGACGACGATGGCGAACTGCAGCCAAGCAGCGCGGGCAGGAATGCCATGCTCGTTGAGCTCGACGATCTTGCTACCAAAGACGCCCTTGGGGATCTCGGTGAAGAAGACCTTGATGGGAGCGGAGGTCCACATCATGAGGGAGCCCAGCGTGGCGGCGAGAAGGATCAAGCCGATGGCGCGCGTAGACACTTCCATGGGAATGCCAAAGTGGGCAAAGACAGCACCGAATACGTCGAAGATACCGGTGGAGATGGCAACGCCACCCTCGGGGATGAACAGGTTAACCAGCAGCGAAGCGCCTGCATACAGAAGGCCGATGGTCAGGCCGGCGATAACGACGGTGCGCACGAAGGCCTTGACGCCACCCTTAAGGTCGTTAAGGAACACGCCGACAGACTCAGCGCCGCCAACGCCCTGGATGATCCAGGCAAGCGTACCGAAGAAGCCCCACGCAGTTGCGAAGTTGCTCATGTCGGGAGCCATGTTAGCGGGAGTAGGAGCCGTAGCGAACTCAACGCCGCCAAAGGCAGCAGCCAGGGACAGCAGGATGAACACGGCGGTCAGGCCGAGAGCCGCGGTCGAACCGAAGGAGGAAATGGAGCCGATCCACTTAGCGCCCTTGGTCGAAACCCACGTGGCGATAGCAAAGACGACGATCTCGATAATGGTGATCCACAGCTGCGAAAGCTCGGCGTTGGCACCAAAGAACACGTAGCTCGCGTAGATGATGACGTTGGGCAGGACGGACGCAAAGAAGAACAGGTTAACGAACCAGTAGCTAAATGCCGTCAGGAACGCCCAGCGACCACCCATCGAGGTCTTAACCCATGCGTACACGCCAGACTCGGAGTCCTTGTTGAGGCCGACGAACTCGGCGGTAACCAGGGTATAGGGGACAAAGTACAAAAGCGTGGCGAAGAAGAACGACGGCGCAGCTGCCAAGCCGATGGCCGCGTTGTTGTTGATGATGTTCTTGATACCGAACACGGCGGCGACCGTCATGCCCAGCAGAGCGAACGAACCAATCGTTCCTCGTTTTTCAGAGCTCATAAGCCCTCCCAATCATCTGTTAAATGTCATCTAAAACCGTCCGAGCTGCAAGTGCAAACACGGACGGCGCACCTGCTAAGGGGAATGGGGAAAAGGGAGTCAACAAATCCATCCCCCTTAACGGCGCGAAGCAAACGTCCAGGCGGACGAATACTACTTGTTGGGGAAGGAATAACCTTCGACTGTCACGTGCAGTACCACGACGCGGGGATCTGCGGCATCGGCCACGACACGGTAGGCCTCGTCAATTTCGACGACGGCAACGCCGCCGGTGGGAATCGTCACGGTCTCCCCCGTACCCTCAAAGCGCTCGCGATCATCGATATCGCTGTAGGCGCGCGTACAGGTAAGATCGGCCTTGGAAGCCACCTCAACGGTCAGATTGCCGTCGAGCGGGGCGAGCACGGCATGGTAGCGACGGTGACCGACCAGATCGGCAGTAGCCGCCTCGTGGGCGTTCACCCACCAATACACCAGCGAGTCGCCGATAGAGTACGCCACATCGTGCTGCAGTTCAGAAACGCCGTCGAGTGCCTGACCGGTACGCATCCACTTCTTGACGGACTTCATCTGGGCGTCGAAATCGGCACGCGAGTTAAAGATATGCATGACTTATGCCTCCTTAATGGGTGCCAGCGCCTGAGCCAGATCGGCAGACGTCAGCGGTCGCAGGGACACCTCAAAGCTGAAGCTCTCAAAACGGGTGCGATAGGAATCGAGCACCTCGGAACCCCAAGAGTTCGAGCCAAGGCCGAGCAGCTGGTCGTTGATGTTGACCGTAACCGTGTCGCCCGGGACAAGATCGTAGACATGCTTGGCATTATCGATAGCCTCGCAGCTATAGGGCCATGCGGAGAACGAGAACGGATTGGAAGCGGCGTCGCTCGGACGCGTCACGACCAGACCGTCACCGTGGCTGGAGCGCAGGGCGACCCAGCGGGTACCCTCGCGGTTGGCGCAGTCCTGGGGCATAACGTAGGGCGTGAACATGTCGTCGACCGTAGTGCGGTAATGACCGACCGGGTTGGCGCGCAGCGAGTCCGGATAGTTCTCGCCCGGGCCGTGGCCATACCACTCGACGGCACGATCACAACCGGGAACCTCGAAGGAGATGCCGATGCGCGGGATAATGTCCGAATAGTCGCCGTAGGGCTCGCCGGAAACCTTGAGGTCGACGCGGCCACTCGGAAGCACGGTATAGACGAGCTCGACGCGCATGCCGAACGCGCGGACGGGAGGAGCGATACGCTGGCTCACGGTAACGACGACCGCATTGTCGTCCTGCTTCCAAGAAACATTGCGGGTAGACGTCTGCATCACATCGATGAAGTTATCCTTCCACAGAGAGTCGTACTCCTGGGCGTGGTTATCGACGAGCGGATGCCAAAAACCAACCTGGGGACCGGAGGTCATGACGTCGCGACCGGATGCCTTCCACTCGCTCACGGTACCGTTGACCTTGCTGAAGGTCAGCTCGCCGTTGAGGGAGCGAATACGAATCTCCTGCTCGGTCTCCTCGACCGTAAGCTCAGGACGAGTGGGAGCGGCAATTGCCGGCGCCGGATGGTTTGCGATGGCAAACTGGCTTGCACCCAGTTGGAACATCGGCTCGCACCAGGCGTGAGCCGCCATGGTGTAGGCGTGCACGGTCAGCAGGGTCTCGCCCACTGCGGCCTCGCGAATCACCAGCGGAAGCTGGACGGACTCGCCGGGGGCAACCGCACCGGGCATGAGCGTCTTGCGGCAGACCACGTCGCCGTCCACCAGGGTCTCCGCCGACAGGCAGACATCCTCGAGGGTGGTAAACCAACGCTTGTTGGTGACGGTCAGCTCGCCCGCCTCGGCATCGTAGGCCATGCGAACCGGGCAGATGACCTGGCCGTACTCGGTAAGGCCCGGGCTCGGCTGCTGCCAGGGGAACACCATGCCGTCGATGCAGAAGTTGCTGTTGTTGGGGTAATCGCCGTTGTCGCCGCCATACATGTCGTAGGCAACGCCGTCCTCGGTCACAGCAGCCAAACCGTGGTCGCACCATTCCCAAATAAACTGGCCTTGGATGCAATCCCAGCGATCGAAGACCTCCTGGTACTCGGACAGGCCTCCGGGACCATTACCCATGGAGTGGCCGTACTCGCAGTTGATGCGCGGCTTGGGGAACGGATGCTCGCCAAAGTCGTTCATCTGCGACACGCGGGAGTACATGGTGGAAATGACGTCGACGGTATCGGCGTTGCGATCCTCCTCGTAGTGGACCGGACGACCGTCGAGCTCGTGAGCTTTGGCGTACATCGCGCGGATGTTGCAGCCATAACCGCTCTCGTTGCCCATCGACCACATGATGATGCACGCGTGGTTGCGTTCCTGCATCACCAGGCGCTCAACACGGTCAACGTAAGCCGGCTCCCAGGCAGGGTCGTCGGTGACCAGGGCGATATTGCCGATATTCTCGAAGCCGTGGCTCTCCATATCGGTCTCGGCGACCAGCATGATGCCGTACTCGTCGCACAGCTCGTAGAAGCGCGGATCGTTGGCGTAGTGGGACGTGCGCACCGCGTTGATGTTGTGCTGCTTCATGAGCTCCAGGTCGCGGCGCATGCGATCGAGGCCCACGGCGCGGCC
This sequence comes from uncultured bacterium, assembly GCA_905215365.1. Lineage (GTDB taxonomy): Bacteria > Actinomycetota > Coriobacteriia > Coriobacteriales > Coriobacteriaceae > Collinsella. The sequence continues at coordinate 58,562 of CAJMPX010000013.1, forward strand.
CTTATGATCGTCGTGATCGTGGCGGTTGACGCCATGCATCTTAAAGTAGATGCCGTTGAGGTAGATATGATTGCCCTCGACCGTCACCTCGGCAAGACCCTGGCGATGCGGAACGAACTCGCTGACCTCGTCACCGTCGTAGACCTCAAACGTAAGGTCATAGAGGAAGGGGTCCTCGGGATTCCAGAAGTGGGCATCGGTCACGCTGCACTCGGCATGGCCGTCGACGCACTCGCCCGTAGCGACCACATTCTGGCCATCGCTGAGCGTATACACGACGCGGGTAGCGCCCTCGGCCATCGTATCGAGCGTGATCAGAGCGGTATCGCCCTCGCGGTGCGTGCGGAACCTAAAGTCGACCAGGTGCGCTGCGGGACGCTGCATAAGGTACACATCGCGGAAGATGCCCGAGGCCCACCACATGTCCTGATCTTCGATATAGCTGCCATCGCTGTACTGCAGGACCTTGACCGCAAACAGGTTATCGCCCTCGACGAGCGCGTCGGTCACGTCGAACTCAGCGGACAGGCGCGAACCCTTGGTCATACCGATAAACTGGCCGTTGACGTACAGCTCGCCATAGCTCTCGATGCCGTCGAAGCGAATAATCTCGCGAGCGCCGGCGTGAACGGCGGGAAGGTTGACGATGCACTGGTAAACGCCCGTGGGGTCATCGGAGGGAACAAACGGCTGATCCACCGGGAACGGGAAGCCCTCGTCGGTATAGGCAAGATTACCATAGCCATCTACCTGCCACAGGTGTGGAACCTCCACGTGATCCCACTCGGGCTTATACGTGGAGAGGTTCTCATTGGAGACGGCAGCGGGGCCCTCAAAAAGGCGGAACTGCCACGAGCCGGACAGCTGGACAAACCCGCGCGACAGCTCGCGGCTGTACGTTGCAGCGAGATCGGCGGTCTCGTAACCCATAAAGTACGCATGGGGTGCCAGGCGGTTCCTGTGGGTGAGCGCCTGGTTTTCCCAATCGTTAATGGCGTCCATGGTGATGCTCCTTCGTCATCTTAGTGATTCTTGTGCAACCGGTTGTCCTTATCTTACGGGCGATGCAAAAAACTGTGCAACCGGTTGTCCGCTGAACGGTCGATTTGGTCGGGTTAACGGTGCAACCGGTTGTACAACCACGACACTTATGTCACCCTGAGTATCGAAACTCAGCGCAAAACAGCATTCCCAGGCGGCTGACAACGGCCGCGCCCATCTATGCCCCACCCGTGCAAGCCATGTTCAACAGCAGCTTGAACGTGAAATGCCACCAGTGGCCGGATATCATGAACGCTGTTCAGGCGCACTATAGTAAGCTGTATCCGCACCAGCCCGTATCAATGACAACATCGACCGCATTTTCCAGGAGACGCCATGACCCAACCAGTTCGCACCGCACCTACGCTTGCCGAGGTTGCCGCAGCTGCCGGCGTGTCGCGCTCCACGGCATCGCGCGCCCTCAACGATTCGCCCCGCATTAGCGAGGAAACCAAAAAGCGCGTCCGCGCAGCGGCCAAGGAAGTCAATTTTGTCCCCAACGCTCGTGGCCGAGCGCTCGCTGTCGGACGCACGGAAATCATCGCCGTGCTCGTGACCGAGCCCCTGAGTGAACTCTTCAGCGACCCCACCTATAGCGAGTTTTTGAGCGGCATTACCGAAGAACTGTCGGAGTCATCCTATCTGCCCGTTATCTTGCAGGCGTCTTCTACGCATGAGCGCAACCGCGCACGCGAGCACTTTGAGCGCCGCTCGTTCGACGCCGTAATCAACGTCTCCCCCTACAAGGGCAGCGAACTGCTCGAGGTACTGCGCGAGCTGGGCGTGCCCACCGTGTTGTGCGGCCAGCTCGAGGGTCACCCCTATCGCGATGTGTTCTCGACGGTCTACTCTGACGACGAAGAGGGCGGACGCTTTGCGGCACTCGCCATGAAGGAGCGCGGGCGCAAAGATATCGTCGCCGTGTTGGGACCGCAAGACAACCCCGCTGTTGTCGACCGCCTGCGCGGCTACCGCGCCGTCTTGGGCGAAGACCTCCCAGACGCAAACGTTATCTATACCGGCTGGAACAGCGGAGACGGCTATCAGGCCATGCACCAGATCCTCGCGCGCGAGATTGCTTTCGATGGCGTGCTCTGCGGATCGGACCGTATCGCGGCTGGCGTCATCACCGCACTCAACGAGGCAGGCCTATCCGTTCCGGCGGACGTTTCTGTCGTCGGCTTCGACGATCACGAGATTGCGGCGCGCTGCGTCCCCGCACTCACGACCGTCCGCCAGCCCCTGCGCGAAGAAGGCCACATGGCCGCCAACATTGCGCTCGACATGATCAAGGGCGCCGAGCCCACCACCTCCGTGATGCACATGCAGCTCGTTCAGAGAGACTCGCTGTAGGAAACTGGGCCGGGCTTTTCGCCAGACAGTTGTTGCGGAAAGCCTGCCCCGTTTTGAGCGCTCATTCTGGGGCACAGTTTCCGTTAGACCGCTCAAGCGGAAACTGTGTCCCATTATTTTGCCGAATTCTGGGTCGCGCTTTCCCAGAGGACCCCCTTTGGGAAAGCGCGACCCGTTCTGGACGCAGATTCCGGGACGCACTTTCCGCAACGCCCGGTCATCCCATGCCCTCACAATCTCGACGTATAAAAAACGAGGGAAGGCACGTGTCCTTCCCTCGTTACGGGCAATATGTAGCCGCTTGCCTACATCAGGCGCAGGCTGACGTCCTTGAGCTGGGCGCCGGAAACGGCACTCGGGGCGCCCGACATGAGGTCGGAGCCGCTGGCCGTCTTGGGGAACGCCATGACGTCGCGGATGGAGTCGGAGCCGGTGAGCAGCATGCACACGCGGTCCAGGCCCAGGGCGAAGCCGCCCATCGGGGGCGCACCAAACTTGAGAGCCTCCATGAGGAAGCCGAACTGCGACTCGGCGCGCTCCTCGGTAAAGCCCAGGAGCTTGAGCATGGACATCTGCATTTCGGCGTTGTGGATACGCATACCGCCGCCGCCGGCCTCAAAGCCGTCCATGACAAAGTCGTAGGTGCAGGAACCGGCTGCCAGCGGGTCGGCCTCGATCTTGGCGATGTCGGTCTCGGTCGGCAGGGTGAAGGGCTGGTGCTCGGCAGCGTAAGCCTTGCGGTCCTCGTCCCAGTGGAACAGCGGGAAGTTGACGACCCACAAGAAGTCGTGGCCCTCGCGCTTGATCTCGAGCGCGTTAGCCATGTGGGAACGCATGCCGCCCAGGATCTCGTCGGAGAGCAGGCGCGGGCCGGCGGCGAACATCACAAGGTCGCCGGGCTCGACGTCCATGCGCTCGCGCAGGGCAGCCATCTCCTCGTCCGAGAAGAACTTGACGATGGGGCTGTTAATGGAGCCGTCCTCGCGGAAGGCGATCCAGGCCAGGCCCTTGGCGCCAAACGTGGAAGCCACGCCGGCAAGCTTATCGATCTTGGCGCGAGCCCAGGCACCGGCGCCCTTGGCGTTGATGGCCTTAACGACAGAGCCCTCCTCGTTCGCGGCAGTCGCAAAGACCTTGAACTTGGAGTTGGCGAAGATGTCGGTCAGGTCGACCAAGTGCATGCCATAGCGGGTATCGGGCTTGTCGGAGCCATAGGTGTCCATGGCCTCCCAGTAGTTCATGCGACGCAGCGGCGTGGGCATCTCGACACCCATGCGGCCGAAGGCGTCGGCCAGGACCTCTTCGAGCGCGCTCATGACATCGTTCTGGTCCACGAAGGACATCTCGATATCGACCTGGGTGAACTCGGGCTGACGGTCGGCACGCAGGTCCTCGTCGCGGAAGCACTTGGCAACCTGGTAGTAGCGCTCGACGCCACCGACCATGAGCAGCTGCTTCAGAAGCTGCGGGGACTGCGGCAGGGCGTAGAAGTTGCCCGGCTGAATACGGCTGGGAACGATGAAGTCGCGAGCGCCCTCGGGCGTGGACTTGAACAGGGAGGGCGTCTCGACCTCCATGAACTCACGGTTGTGCAGCGCCTCGCGAATGGCAAAGGTAAAGTCGGAGCGCAGCTTGAGGTTGGCCATCATCTCGGGACGACGAAGGTCCAGATAGCGATAGCGCAGACGGGTGTCCTCGCTGGTCTCGATGCCGTCCTCGATCTGGAACGGCGGGGTGACGGACGTGTTGAGCACCTCGGCGTGGTCGGTCAGGACCTCGATCTCGCCGGTCGCGAGCTTGGTGTTGGTGGTCTCCTCGCCACGGGAGCGCACGACGCCGTGGATCTTGATGGGCCACTCGGGACGCATGGTCTCGGCGATCTTAAAGGCGTCGCCGTCGGAGTGCTCGGGGTCGAAGGTGAGCTGCGTGATGCCCTCGCGGTCACGAAGGTCGCAGAAGATAAGGCCGCCGTGGTCGCGGCGACGGCTCACCCAACCGGTGAGGGTGACCTCTTCGCCCACGTTCTCGCGGCGAAGCTCACCGCAAGTACGGGTGTGCATGGAATGCTCGTCGATGGGACGGGTCTGGCTCATACCAGTGATCCTCCTTTATGGATCTGTGCCGCCCCGTGTCGTTCCGGGCGGCGTCGTACAGATTTGCCCAGCCTGCGTAAACCGCGCAGCCAGACATGGCGTTCTATCTTATCGCACTCGCGTCGATGTGCCGCGAAAAAGTGGCTCCTGCCCAAAGACTTGACGGAGACGAAACAATTGACGCGCCGTGACACCCGCCCGCGCTCGTCACGTGCGACAATATGCCCCAATAAAACAGCACTCGGAAAGGCCCGCCATGACTGCACGCCTCATCGTTATGGATATCGACTCCACGCTCATCAACCAGGAGGTCATCGACCTGTTGGGCGAAGAGGCCGGCGTGGGCGAGCAGGTGGCACAGATCACCGAACGCGCCATGCGCGGCGAGCTTGACTTTAAGCAGGCGCTCGAGGAGCGCGTGGGGCTGCTCGCCGGCCTGGACGAGAGCGTGTTCGAGCGCACCTTTGAGCGCGTGACATTTACCCCCGGCGCGTTGGAGCTTGTGCGCTCGGCACACAGCAAGGGTTGGAAGGTCGGCGTCGTGAGTGGCGGCTTTCACGAAGTCGCCGATAAGATCGTAGCCGCTGCAGGCATCGATTTTTGCCTGGCCAACCGCCTGGAAGTCGTGAACGGCAAGCTCACGGGTAAGCTGGCGGCAGACATTGTGACCAAGGAGTCCAAGCTCATCCAGCTGCTGGACTGGGCAGTTGAGTGCGGCGTCGATATGGCCCACACGGTCGCTATTGGTGACGGCGCCAACGACATCCCCATGATTCAGGCCGCGGGCACGGGCATCGCGTTTTGCGCCAAGCCCAAGACGCGCGAGGCCGCCCCGTTTGCCATCGACGAGCGCAACCTGATGCTCGCCATGGACATCATCCTGCGTGACTAGTCGATCCGTCTAACAACTGAATCAGTCTGTCCTATAGTTTCCGAACAATTTTGTCTTAGTGTTCGGAAACATACCCTTTGAGTGCTAGACTTTGCGCCGTCGAAGGGAACATATATGGATAAGCGAGATCTAGAGCAGCTGCTGAGCGATGTTGCCGGCGGAGCAGTCACCCCTGCCGACGCCCTCACGCGCATCCAGACGGCTCCGACCGCCGATTTGGGCTTTGCGCAGCTCGACCTTTCGCGCGGGGTGCGCCAGGGAGCCGGCGAAGTTGTCTACGGTGCCGGTAAAACCGCCGAGCAAATTGCCGCCATTATCAAAGCATTACTCGATGCCGGCCAGGAGCGCATCCTGGTCACGCGCCTGGACGACGAAAAGGCAGCCTGCACCTCGGAGCTCCTCGGCAACGGCATCGACCTGGGATATGTCCCGGACGCCCAGCTCGCCCTGGTGGGTGGCAAGCCCTCCCCCAACGGCAACGGACGCATCGTCGTCGCCTGCGCCGGCACGAGCGACCTGCCCGTTGCCGAGGAAGCCGCGTTGACGGCCGAGTTCTACGGCAACGAGGTCGATCGCCTCTACGACGTGGGTGTCGCCGGCCTGCACCGCCTGCTCGCTCATGCTGAGGAACTTGCCCAGGCGCAGGTGGTCATCGCCATCGCCGGCATGGAAGGCGCCCTGGCGAGCGTCATCGGAGGCCTTGTGAGCTGTCCGGTCATCGCCGTCCCCACCAGCGTGGGCTATGGCGCGAACTTTGGCGGCGTTGCCGCGCTGCTCGCCATGCTCAACTCCTGTGCCAGCGGCGTTTCGGTCGTCAATATCGATAACGGCTTTGGTGCCGCCTACCAGGCAAGTCTTATCAATCATCTGAGCGCCGGCACGTCCTGCGCCCGCTAAGGAGCATTTCATGTCCAACCATCACCACACGCTTATCATCGACGGCACCTCGGGCATCAGCGGCGATATGACCGTCGCGGCCCTGCTCGACCTGGGCGCCAGCGAGAAGCATCTGCGCGAGCAGCTCGCCACGCTGCCGGTCGACGGCTTTGAGATTGCCGTTACACGCGCAAACAAGCATGGCATCGACGCCTGCGACTTTGACGTTCAGCTGGCAGAGGAGCTCGAGAACCACGACCACGACATGGCCTGGCTCTACGGCAACGAAGCGCCTGCCGAGCACATGCACGAGCATGAGCACCACCATCATGATCATGGCGAGCATGAACACGAGCACTGCCACGAGCATGACCATGAGGCCCACGGTCATGGCCACGAGGGTCACCATCACGCCCACCACCATCACCACCGTTCTTTGGCGGATGTCACCGCCATCATCGATGGCTCGCAGCTAAGCGATGGCGCCAAGCGTCGCGCGCTCGCCATCTTTACCGCGCTCGCCGCCGCCGAGGCCAAGGCTCACGGCAAAACGCCCGAGACCGTCATGTTCCACGAGGTGGGCGCCGTCGACTCCATCGTCGACGTCTGCTCTGTCGCCATCTGCCTCGATGACCTGGGCATCGAGGACATCGTGGTTGAGTCGCTTTCCGAGGGCCACGGCACCATCCGCTGTGCCCACGGCCTTATGCCCATTCCCGTCCCCGCTGTCGTCAACCTGTGCCAGGCGGGCAATATCGCCCTCACGCCCGCACCGGTCGCCGGCGAGCTCGTGACGCCCACGGGCGCCGCCATCGTTGCCGCACTGCGCACGTCCGAGCACCTGCCGGCCCGCTACCGCATCGAGGCCGTCGGCTACGGCGCCGGTAAGCGCCCCTACGAGGGTTGCTCCGGTACGCTCCGCTGCCTGCTCGTTCACGCGGACGCATAGCCATGGATGCCCGCAAGGCAAAAAGCCGCGCCGCCATCGTTGCAGCATTCTCCGAGCTCCTTCGCGAGGAAGACTACGGCAAGATCACCGTCGGCGACATCATCGCTCGCGCCCATGTGGGTCGGGCCACGTTCTATGGCCTCTTCAAGAGCAAAGATGACCTACTGTCCGAACTCGTGAGCGACATCTGCACCCACGCTCTCGATGATGACGGTACGCCCCTCGATGACCCACTCGTACAGGTCGAACATATCCTCAACAACCTCTGGGAGCGCCGTCAGGGTGTACGCGCCCTCGTAGCCGGCGCCGGCTCACGCGTCTTCGCCGACTGCTTACGCAAGACCATCATGTCACGAGCAGCCGAAACCGTCCCCAACGGCCCCCAAGGGCCCGCCGGCACCATGGACCGCAGCTTCCTCCTCCACCACATAGCCTCAAGCTTCGTAGGAATGGTCCAATGGTGGGCCTGGCACAACTTCGAAGCCAACAAAGCCGACGTAGCCAAAAACTACCTCTCAGCCATAGCGCCCCTCTTCAACTAAGTACCCGCTCAGCCCCAAAGCGCAACCCCCATCTCAAGGCACCGCCCCACCCCAAGGCGCCACGCATCCCAAAGTGTCAACAACAGCCCAGCGCCCCTATCAGCAACAAGCCCCTCCCATCCAAATTCAGATTAATATGTTGGGTTGCTTGTTCCAACGCGACTAAATTCCCGCAGCTGGTCGCATGGGGTAACTTCCCAGCGCATTCCGCAGGACGCAAAAAGGCTCGCCGCACGAAGTGCGCAGCGAGCCTTTTTGCATGTCCGAGGACGCGCTGGGAAGTTACCCCATGCGACCAGCGGACAACTATGTAGCCTCAGACTAGAACATGCCCAAGAAACCATGCACAAACAGTGCGGCCAGAGCGGCACCGACAAACGGAGCGATGCCAGGAACAAGCAGGCCGTACTTCCAGTTGTTGTCAGCCTTGTTCTTGATCGGCAGCACCTGATAGGCCATGCGAGGACCAAGGTCACGTGCCTGGTTCATGGCGAAGCCGGTGATGCCGCCCATGCCCATGCCAACAGCCCAAACGATCAAGCCGACGCAGATAGCGAGCATCAGAACGTTCTCGCCGGCGCGGTTAGCGGCAGCAAGGATGGCGCTGATGAACACAAAGGTGCAGATAGCCTCGCAGAAGAAGTTACGAGCATAGTTCGTGCCCTCGGTGGTGGGGTTGGTCGAGAAGATGTTGCGCTGGGCAATGGGGTCGACGACACCATCGGAAGCCTTGAACTCATCGGCATACATAAGCCAAGCGATTACGGCGCCCACAAAGCCGCCGAGCATATCGGCAATCATGAAGGGGATGCAGCTGCTCCACGGCACCAGGCCGACGATGCACTGGGCAAGCACCATGGCGGGGTTCATGCACACGGCACCGCCAAAGACAAACAGGCAGACCGAGATGCCAAAAGACCAAGTGGTGATGGCAAACATGTGGCCGGAGCCCTGATACTTGGTGCCCTTGAGCACCGTATCGCAGTGCACGCCCACGCCAAAGATGATCATGAGTGCAGTTGCGCCGAATTCGCAGAGGAGTTTGGTAAGCATAAAACCTTATCTTTCTTGTCGGTTAAAAACGATTCGTTTAGGCCGCGTGCTAGTGCTGCGCGACGACAACGCCCAGGCCATCGGGAATAACGGCAACCTTGGCATCGGCACCCTTCATCTCAAAGGCGAGCTTGAGCGCCTCATCGAGGGTGTTGACCGGCGTCATGTGCATATCCTTGATCATCCGGTGATCGCACAGGTCGGTAACCATGATCACAGGGTGATGCGCCAGGATGCGGGCAAAGATCTGGCTCGTCCACTGGTCGGGCAGGGTCTCGTCCTTAGGACGGTCGATGCAGGCGCGCTCAAACTCCGCAGGATCGTTGTCGGCGATGTTGTGATAGAAGCCCTCGCCACCGTGACCGTCGGCACAACCGGCGACATCGATAATCACGCCGCCCTCGGGAAGCGTGGCCTCGGCAGAGCACATGCCCTTCACAGCCTGGTAGATGTTCTGGTCGAGCGGGTAGCCGCCGTTGGTGGTGATGGCAATCTCGCACTCGACGGGCTCAACGCCGGCAAGGCTCTTCACGAACTCGCAGCCGGCCTCGTGCGCCTTGTGGATATCGCCGGCAAAGGAGCCGATGACCTCGTGCTTGCCGTTGAGCACCACGTTAAGCACAAAGGCAAGGTGAGCCATCTCGGCGGCAGCAAACATGTCCTCGCTCACGTGGTTGTGGCACAGGTTGCCGGCACGCGAGTGGGAATCATTCACAAACTGGCCGTTGTGGTTGTACATGATGGTCTTGTAGCTGGCGATGCCAGGCAGGACGGACTTGCGGCTACCAGAGAAACCGGCAAAGAAGTGCGGCTCAATAAAGCCCTCGGCAAGCAGCAGATCGCAATCGGCGGCAATCTTGTTGATGATGCACTCGCCACCGGAAGGCAGGGTGCCAATCTTTTTCATCATGCTGTCGTCAGTCGCGACGTGCATAACGATTTCCTCGTTGGCAACAATCTCCTCGCCATACTTGTTGACGAGTTCCTCGTGCGTCGACGGACGGTGCATACCCGTAGCAACCAAAATACGCACGCGAGCCTCGGGTGCAGCGGAATGGATGTGATGCAGCAGAATAGGCATCGTCACACGCGAGGGAACGGGGCGCGTATGATCGGAGCTAATAATGACGATATCTCTCTTGCCAGCACAAAGCTCCTCGAGCGAAGGCGAGCCATAAGGGTTGGCAAGTGACTCCTCTACCAGCTCTTCCTGCGATTTCGTGGTCTTAAACTCGTTTTGATGACCTTCCATCACACCCGCGAAGTTCTTATCCTCGAGCTCCAGATGCAACGTCTTGTGGTCAAACGGCAGTTCACATTCAAACAATGACGAGCGCCCTCTTCCTTTTCAACTGACACACTAGATAAACCGTTGGAAGGATACGCCGCTCACCGAAAAACACCACCGTCCACCGACTCATTAACACAACGTTCATATTTGACCCACAACAAAACGGCCGCGATCCCGCTTGGGACCGCGGCCGCTACAGTCGTAAGGCGAGAAGCGCCAAATGCATCTCAATCCTGATCGATAAGACGCGAGGCGCGAAGTGCCAAACGCGCCGCCGGGACAGACCCCATCCAAAACGCGCGAAGCGCACCATTATTCCCCCAGCCAGTGATCCGCCGAAGACCGGACATCGCAGGGCCCGCCATCAGTTTACTTTTAGGCACACTCCGCAGGACGCAAGAAGCCCTCGCCGCACGAAGTGCGCAGCGAGGGCTTCTTGCATGTCCGAGGACGTGCCTAAAAGTAAACTGATGGCGGGCCCGGACGACTACAGGGCTATCGATTACCCCGTGTTCTGCAATCCTGCCGAGACGCCGGTCACAGTCGAAAGAATCAGGCTCATGTACTCGGCCTTCTTCTCCTCGGTCATCTCGTCCTGGTTCATACGCACCTCGCGAAGGGCGCGGACCTGGGCGATGGACAGGGCGTCGACGTAGGGGTTGCGCACGCGAACGGCACAGCCAAGCACACGGCGGCGCTGCAGCGGCCACTCGTCACCGACGATGGCAAGGACCCACTTACGAGTGAGCTGCATCTCGGTGAAGACCTTCTCGGATAGATCCTGGCGATCGCCCAGGTGCAGATACATCTTGGCGATGCGCTGGTCAGTCTTGGCGATCGACATCTCGATGTTGTCGATAAAGGTGCGGAAGAACGGCCACTCCTGGTAGGCAGCCTTAAGCTGGTCCAGATCGCCAAACTGCTCGCAGGCGGTGCCCAGGCCGTACCAAGCGGCCAGGTTAATGCGTGCCTGGCTCCAGCTGAAGATCCACGGAATGGTACGCAGGTCGTCGAGCGACTTGGCACCCAGGCCGCGCTTGGCGGGACGCGAGCCGATCGGCAGCAGACCGACCTCGGTCAGCGGCGTCACGGTCGAGAACCACGGTGTAAAGTCCTCGGTGTTCAGCAGGTCCAGATAACGCTCGTGGCTTGCGGTGTTGAGCTTCTCGGCCATATCCCAGAACTTCTGCGTGGTCTCGGTGTTGGTCTTCTCGACACTCGGGGCCGACTGCAAAAGCGTTGCGGCAGCAACGGACTCAACATGGCGCTGAGCCAGCGTGCGGTTGCCGTAACGGGCAAAGATGACCTCGCCCTGCTCGGTGAGCTTAAAGAAGCAGTTGACCGAACCCTTGGGCTGCGCCAGCACGGCCTTATTGGCCGGGCCGCCACCACGGCCCACGGCACCGCCGCGACCGTGCATGAGCACCAGGTCGATATCGTTCTTCTCGGCCCACTTGGCAATGCGCTCCTGCGCGGAGTGCAGCGCGAGCATAGCCGTGGTAGGACCGGCATCCTTGGAGGAGTCGGAGTAGCCCAGCATGACCTCCATGCGGCGGTTGGTCTGGGCAAGGCGCTTTTGCACCACGGGCAGTGTAAGCATCTGGTCGAGCACGTCGACGCAGCCCTCGAGGTCCTCGAGCTGCTCGAACAGCGGAATCACGTCGAGCTCGGGGACATCCTCCTCGTGTGCAAAGGACAGGTGGGCAAGCTCAAAGACGTCGGCCACATGCTGAGCGCTCTTGGTGAACGAGATGATGTAGCGGTGCGCCATCTTCTTGCCGTAGCGCTTTTGGATGGAGCCGATAGCACGGAAGGTATCGATGACCTCGCGCGTCATGGGCTGCAGGTCGCCATGGATACCATTCTCGTGGATATCCTTGAGGGCGCGGGCGTGCACCACGGAGTGCTGACGGAACTCCATCTCGACCATATGGAAGCCGAAGGACTCGACCTGCCAGATGATGGTCTGGACCGGGCCGTAGGCGGCACGGACGGCACCGCAAGCGGCCAGCGAGCGCTGGACGACACGCAGGTCCTCCAGGAACTCATCGGCGCTGTGGTACATGGTATCGGTGATACGACGGACGGTGGCGTTCAGGCGGTCGGCCATGACGAGCATGACGGCGCGATGCGGCTCGTGCTCGGAGATCAGCTCGGCGCGGGCCGTGTAACGAGGGCTCATCTCGACCTGATGGTTCCACAGGTTAATGAGCTCGGCCGACGGCTTGCTGTAGGTAGCCTCGAGCGTGAGGTTGCGGCCGATGTGGCGGCACTTGTCCTCGAGCTTGAGCACCATGTGCGTAAAGTACTTGGCGGCGACCTCACGGCTCACCTTGGCGGTGACGTTGGGGTTACCGTCGCGGTCGGAACCGATCCAGCTGCCGGGATGGAAGAACGCCGGGCACAGCGGCGGCACAGTACCGGCCTTGTCGCCCAGCACCCAATCGTCAAAACGACGATAGATAACGGGGATAACGTCGAACAGCGTGTTATCGAAGATGTCGATGATGGTATCGGCTTCCTCGACCGGCGTGGGCTTCTTGAGCGCGATGGGACTCGTACGCACCAGGGCGTCGATCTCCTGCAGCATATGGCGCTCGTTCTCCACCAGGTCGGAGCCGCCCAGACGCGGACGCTCCTCCAGCAGGTTGGAGATACGGCGGATCTTGCCCTCGACGGCCTTACGACGGGCCTCGGTGGGATGTGCGGTAAAGACAGGGTGGAACTCGAGCTTGTCGAGCAGCTCGTTGGCACCCTCGACACCCAGCTCATTCACCAGCTGGTGATAGGCAACGGTAAGCTCGTTGGCAGGATCGACCTCGGTATCGGTCGACGCACCGGCCTCGCGCTCGCGCAGCTGCGCCACACGGTAGTTCTCCTCCGACAGGTTTGCCAGATGGAAAAAGCTCGTAAAGGCGCGAACGATGACCTGCTGCTTATCGAGCGGCAGGCTGTCGATCAAATCGACGACCTCACGAAATGCCACGGCAGTGGGCTCGTCGGCGGTGGGCACGCCCTGCTCGTCGACGGCTTCGTCGGCAGCGCAGGTACCGGGGTTGCCGGCATTGACCACAATCTCGGCTGTCAAAATCTTGTCGAACAGGTCCGCGATCTCGGGATCATACTCGCTAAGCACACGGCGCTCCAGGCGCAAGAACAGCGCCAGATTGTCGCGCAGCTCCTCGGGGATCTCGATCTCGGCGAGACGCTCCCTGGACTCGGCATTCGAGCCGATTCGGTTAACGAGGCGGTTGACCACGGCAGCGACGCGCGCCGCGGCTTCGGGTACAGACTGGTTGCTTAGGTTCTCAGCCACGTTTCCTCCCATTCCTCCTTCTATGCACGTAACATGCGGTATTCATTATAGGCGTTTGAGAAATACTTTCGACACTGATTGCGCTTTACCACACAAAAGTATTTTCTGCATTGCAAGGGTTTTTGCCCCAAATGGTCGTATTTCTCGGTGGGCGGCATATGCAAGCGAGGGCATTCCGCATAAATGCGAAACACCCCCGTAACAATAGCTCGTCGCGAGCGGGACATGTTAGCGGGTCCGCAGCTCAAAAATCATACGCTACAGACGCTCGCGAACCGCCTCGACGACGTTGGCCAGATCGACGAGAACCTCGTCATGGCTCTGCATGTCGCGCACCTTGACCTTGCCGGCGGCAAGCTCGTCGCCGCCCAGGACCAGGATGAGCTTGGCGCCTACCTTATCGGCCTGCTTAAACTGGGCCTTGAGCGAACGGCCCTGATAGTCGGCCTCGGTCACAATCCCTGCGGCGCGAAGCTCCTGCGTGATGGCAAAGACGTTCTGGCGCAGCTCCTTGCCGGCATTGGCGACGTAGACGCACGGGACCTCCTCGGCACCCAGGTCGCTGCCAAAGGCCTGCAGGGCCAGCAGGGCGCGCTCAAAACCGACGGCGAAGCCGACGCCTGCCGTGGGCTTGCCGCCCTCGAGCTCGACGAGGCCATCGTAGCGGCCGCCGCCGCCGATGGAGCCGACACCGGCACCGGGAGCCTCGACCTCAAAGACGGTACGGGTGTAGTAGTCCAGGCCGCGCACCAAGGTGGGATCCTCGACATACTCGATACCGGCGGCATCCAGATAGCGCTTGACTTGCTCGTAGTGCTCGCGGCACTCATCGCACAGGTTGTCGCCCATCAGCGGGGCGTCGGCCATGATCTCGCGGCAGTGGTCGTTCTTGCAGTCAAAGGCACGCAGCGGGTTGAGCTCGGCGCGCTCGCGGCACTCATCGCACATCTCGTCTGCGTGATCGAGGATAAACTGCTTGACCTGCTCGCGATAGGCCGGACGGCATTGGGCATCGCCCATCGAGTTAATGAGTAGACGAAGCTTGGAAAGATCGAAGCCCAGGCGCTTGTAAAACTCCATGAGCATAATGATGCACTCGGCGTCTGCCGCCGGATCGGGAGCGCCGAGCCACTCGATGCCTACCTGGTGGAACTGACGCAGGCGACCCTTCTGGGGACGCTCGCCGCGGAACATAGCCTCGGCGTAGTAAGCCTTAAACGGCGTGGAGCCCTGGGGCACCAGGTTGTTCTCCACAACGGCGCGCACCACACCGGCCGTGCCCTCGGGGCGAAGCGCCAGGCGCTGCTTGGGCTTGAGCTTGGTATCGGTACCCTCGGTAAAGACGCGCTCAAGGTTGGCGCCGCTAAACACGCGGAACATCTCCTTGCGAACGACGTCGGTCGACTGGCCGATACCGTGGACAAACACGTCCACTTGCTCGATCGCGGGCGTCTCGATGGGCTTAAAGCCAAACGGCTCGAATACGCCGGCCGCAATCTGCTGCATCTTTTGCCAAGCGCGCATCTCGGCGCCGATAAGGTCGCGGGTTCCCTCCGCCTTCTGTGCCTGCATGGGCAAACACCTTTCTTTTGTATCGCGTCATAGGTAGTGGTCATTATACGGCACAAAAACAAAACGCGGCAGCGCGTCTGACCGAACGAGGGTATGGGGGCTCGTTCGGCCAGACGCGCCGCCGCGACAGCCGATCCGCTTTCCTCCGACCCCTTCGGGTCACATGATCTGTTAGGGACGGAGGAAAACGGATCATTCGTAGGCCCGTGGCCGCCTTGAAAACCGAATGATGGTACGAGCATCCATTCGGCTTCCAGGGCAACCACGGACAGAACGGGGCGAACAGAAAAGAGCGACGGACGTCTACTCCCCCGCCACGCTCGCGCGCAGCTTAGCCGCGATGGGCTCGGACGCCAACAGGAACACAAGCATAACCACGGAGCACATCAGGCACACGATCCAGGTGCTCGCAAAGGAGCCCGTGACATCGAACAACACACCCGAGACAATGGCGCCTACGGTGCCGCCGACCATCTCAAGCGAGGTGATGGTGCCCGTGACCTTACCCAGGTCGGCCATGCCCGCAGGCTTGAAAGGCAAGGTTGGGTGCTACCGGTGGTCGGCGATATAGCCCAAAGCGACGGCGGTATAGGCCGCGGCACCGAGCGGCAGCTCGGCATCGTTAAAACGTGCCTTGGGATGGTGCTGGGCAAAGTGTTCGTCCGTGTCGGTTACGGCCGCGCCCACGGTAAAGTACGCACTTGGGATCTTGCTCGAGATAAGCGCGAAGTCCTCACTCGCCATGGCATGGAAAAGCGGCAAGAAAGCCGTCTTGGGCAGCACTGCGCCCACGTAGCCAAGCGACGCCTGAGTCATATCGCTGTCGAGTACAAGCGGCGGAACATCCGAAAGCGTCTCGATGGTCGCCGGCGTACGATAGGTCGTAGCAACGCCGTTAACGACCTCCGCGATGCGGGTCTTTAGGTGAGCCATGAGCTCAACATCAAAGCCGCGCAGCGTTCCCTCGAGCACGCAGGTGTCGGGGATGACGTTGGCCGCCAAGCCGCCGGCGAACTTACCAACGGTAAGTGCGACTTCCTTGGCCGCCGGCACCTCGCGGGAGATAAGCTCCTGGAGCGCCAGGTGCACGTGGACGCCGGCCGTGATGGGGTCGATGCAGATCTCGGGGCTGGAACCGTGGCCGCCCTTGCCCTGGAGCGTGATGCGGAAACCGTACACACCCGAGAGCGCCGGGCTGCCGTAGAGCACCAGGCCAAGCGGCGACTGGCTGTTGACATGCATGGCAAAGGCCGCCTGAGGGCGCGGGTTCTCGAGCAAGCCGTCGGCGATGGCAGCGCGTGCTCCCTCAAAGGTCTCCTCGCCCGGCTGGAACAGCAACTTGACGGTAGCGTTGGCCTCCACAAGCTCGGCCTCGCGGGCCTTGAGCAGGCGCGCCGCACCAAGCAGGGCCGTCGCGTGCATATCGTGACCGCAAGCATGCATGCAGCCATTGGTGGATGCAAAGGGCTCGCCGGATTCCTCGACAACGGGAAGGGCATCCATATCGCCTCGGAGCATGACGACCGTTCCGGCCTGCTCGTCCTTGCACGTGCCATTGCCCTGAGCGGCCGCACCGGCACCGATCAGGCCAACGACGCAGGAACCGTCGACTAGCGTGGTATGGGGGATGTCCATCTCGTCCAGACGTGCCTGGATATAGGCAGACGTCTGCGGAAGATTGTTACCCAGCTCGGGCATCTGGTGTAGATCGTGTCGCCATGCAGCGAGCTCGTCTGCAAAAGCCTGAGCTTCTGCGACAAGACCGTCACCGATAGCGGCCTGCGCCGCCGCGGTGGCCTGGGGCGCTGGTTGCGGTTGAAAATCGGACAGAGCTGATGCCATAGAAGCCCTCCAGTAACGTTTTTGCAGCACGCACTTTGATAGCGTAAAGTGCAAGGTACAACTGTAAGGGCATGACATAAAAATGCCGCCCTGGGAGGGCGGCGCAACAAGTTGTTTACAATTGCGGGTGTGATTTTCGGCGCAAGAAATCGAAATGCGTCTCGCTCAAGATAATCGAAAGAAAGATGAGCGCGAAGCCGGCGAGCAGGCGCGAGGTGAGCGCCTCCCCCATCAGCAGCACCGAGAACAGCACGCCCGAAGGCGACTCCATCGAAAGGAGCAGTGAGCCCGTCGAGGCCGAGACATGCGCCAAGCCGACGTTTTGGATGAGCAGAGCCGCGCATGTGCAACCAACCGAGAGAAACACCATCGCGCTGATAAAGCTCGGCGTCCACACGGACAGAGGCGCTTGGGTCTCGAATAGCAGCGACGTTGCCAGGCTCAGCACGCCGTTGCCCACAAACATCCAAAACGTGATGACGTTGATGTCCATTTTGCGACCGTACTTGGCAGTCACCGCCATCTGGATGGCGAAAAAGACCGCACCCGCCAGCGTAATGGCATCGCCGATGTTGAATTCAACGCTATCGAGCGCCACCAAGCCAATGCCCGCCAAGCACAGCAGCGCCGCGCCCAGGTTATAGCGGGTGAGTTTTTCGCCGCTCAGAAAATAGCTCGCGAACGGCACAACGATGCAATACGTGCCCGTCAAAAAAGCATTCTTGCCCGCCGTGGTGTGCGCCAGACCGACTGTCTGCAGGGCGTAGGCGGCCCACATAAGTGCGCCCATGCCAAGTCCGACGATAAGGTTGCGGGCGTTGAGGTGCGCGATGATGCGCTTGTGGAAGATGAAAAACATGACCAACGCCGCAGGCAGAAAGCGCACGTAGAGCAGTTCGAACACCGGAATGGTGTCGAGCGCGTCCTTCATGGTCGTAAAGGAGTAGCCCCAGACGACTGCCACCGAAAGCAGCAGGACTTTCCAGAACAGCGGCGAGCGAGCGCCGGCGCCGCGGGAGGTGCCGCCCGCGCCCAGGTCCTCGCGAGCAACAGGGCTATCGGGCATCATTTCGATATTGTCAGTGGCATGCTGGGCCATAGGGCATCCTCGCGCTCAATCTGGGCGTGGTGTCCGCACGCGCATGGCTGCGTGCCGCCTCATGGTCAAATAAAAGCAGGGCGCACCGGACCCCCGGCACGCCCCGCTACTGTAGCAACAACCAAGCAGCCCGTGCAATTCACTACGCTAAAGCATCGGGTTGGAAGATCTCGATGTTCCGACGGCGTTTACGTTGCTGAACTAAATCAATTTGGTTGACTCCAGTTTTTCGATGATCCAGTCGTTGGCTTTGATGACCGGGCGGCGGAAGACGACGCCCAGTGCCAGCGACGGAATCAGATAGCTCGCCAGAATGCCTAGCTCAATCCAGTACTCCATGTGGTACGCACCGGCCATGGCGGCATGCATGGCGTTGATGCCGTGGGTGAACGGCAGGAACGGATAGATCGCCTGGAACACGGGGCCGGTCATCTCGATGGGGAACGTGCCGCCCGAACCGCCGACCTGCATGACCAGCAGCACGACGGCGAGCGCCTTGCCGATATCGCCAAACGAAACCGTAAGCGTGTAGACGATATTGGAGAACACGAGACTCGCGACCCAGCCCGCCAGCACAAACTGCAGCGGGTCGTCGCACTGGATGCCAAAGAACAGGATGTCGCCCGCACACACGAGCGTTGCCTGCAGCAGGGCCAGACCGCCAAAGAACAGGTAGCGGCCCAGGTAGATCTCGTGCAGGCGCACGGGGATGAGCTCGTTGATGAGCTCGTCGTCGACCGAGACCTTCATCATGGCCGCCAGCACAATCGAGCCCACCCAGAGCGACAGAATCGTGTAGAACGGTGCCATGGCCGAACCGTAGTTGCGGATCGGATAGACCGGCTTGCGATCGAGCGCGACGGGGCCGGAAAGCGACACGGCCAGACCCTCGGGATCATTGCCGATCATCGTCTTGATCGTAGCGAGGTCATCCGACATCAAGGCGCCGTCGAGCTCGTCCTTAAACGCACTGATCTTGTCCGACGCCTCGCCCAGCTGATCAGAAGCCTTGTTGACCAGCTTTGCAGCCTTGGAGAGGCCCTTTGCCAGCGAACCGGATGCGTCGGTCAGGCCAGCAACAGCACTATCCAGATCGTTCGAAATACCGTTCAGCGAATCCAAAACGCCCGAGATGGTCTTCTTGAGCTCCTTTGCCTTGGCCGAAAACGTAGAGTCGTAGTCAGTCTTGGCGCCCGAGATACCAGCCTTGGCATCCGCGATTGCCTGATCGACCTCGGCACGCGACTTATTAACCTCTGCCATGCTGTCAGAGAGAGACTTCGCGGTGGCCGTCAAGTCCTTGGCGTTGTTGCGATACTCCACAGCAATCCTGCTCAGCGATGTTGCCACAGACTTGAGGCTGTCCTGGAGTTTTTCGTCAGTCACCTGATCGGCAAAGCTGCGGAGCTGGTCGGCCGTGGCGTCGATATCGTCGGCACGCGTGTTGAGCGCCGCCGCGGCATCGTTGAGCTGGGACACTGTAAGGTCGACATGTTGATTCGCGGCATCAAATGCCTTCGCAAGCTCGGCGGACACGTTGTCAAACGAGCCCGCGCTTCCGTCAATCGCGGCATTGATGGCGTCGTTGGCGTCCTTCAGCGCTTCCTTGGAATCGCTAATACCGCTCTTGACATGCTCCATCAGCTGCTTCGTTGACTCATCGACCGTGCCCGTCTGCTTGAGCATGCCGCTCGCCGACGTCAGCGAATCGGACGTGGAGCTCAAAATGCCCGCCAGCGACGAAGCATTTGCCCGAACGTCTCGCAGGTCCTCAATCGAATCGCCGAGCGTCGAGGACAGGTTGGCGATAAAGTTACCCACCTGGTCGGTGCTCATGTAATCGAGCAGGCTGGACACCGTCTTAAGACCGATCGTCGTAATGGTCTCGGTAAAAGTTTTGTTAACCTGGCTCTGGACGGCGCTCGAACCCTTCTCGGTCACGATCTGCGCAATGGCGTTGGCCTTCTGATTCTCGTAGAACTCGATATCGGCATGCTTCACGTCGGTCGAGAAAAGCGTCATCATGTCAGCGCTAAACGTTTTGGGGATAACGACGGCAGCATAGTACGCGCCCGACTTAACGCCCTCGATAGCCTTTTCGCGATTGTTGAGCACAACCCAATCGAAGCTCTCGTTGCCGCGTAGGGTGGCGGTCACGTTTTCGCCCACGTTAACCTCGACGGGGATCAAATCGCTCTCGTAACCCTCATCGGTGTTGACCACGGCGATCTTAAGATTGCCGGTGTTGCCGTACGGATCCCAGCTGCCGGCGATGTTAAACCACGCGTACAGACACGGTACGATAATGAGGCCCATCACGACAACCAAGCCGATCACGGAGCGAGACACGTTTTGGACATCGCGCTTAAACAGATGCAGGATGTTCTTCATTTATGCCTCACCTCCTTTGGAGTGCTTGCCAAGCGCGGTGGTATCTCCATCATTTGTGGCTGTGCTGTCGCTGCCCTGAGATTTATGGTGCGAGCCAATATGCGGCAAGCGGCCCGTGGACTGATCGCCGCCCTTGGCACCACGCTCGCTGGCGTTGAGGCCAAACATGTGGCGGGCGGCAGGAATGGCGGCCGTGTGTTCGCGCATCTCGCGACGCAGGTCCTCATCCGAAAGCGCCGAGATGCGCATCTGGGTATTGAGGCTCGCTCGGATATATTCGATATTGATAAGCCAGCCGCAGATGGCAATAACCGAGATGATCCAAATGACAAGCAGGATGATCTTGCCGTTATTGTCGATATCGAGAACCGTCGACAGGACAAAGAGCAGGACCTGAACGCCCACCACGGCGGCAAAACCGCCCTTGATGTAGTACGGGTAGCGATGTTCAAAGGCGACCGCATGATCGAGCAGTTCGCGACGGTACGAATCGGAATCGAGCATGACGCGCATGGCCGTGCGCAGCGAGTAGCGCTGGCGCGGCAGGTCGTTGGACTCGCAAATCATCATACCGGTCGTGGAGAGCTGTTTATCAAAGAGCAGGTTAAGGTTGAGCAGCAGCGGACGCAGCTGCAGGCCGATAAAGAGCGCCACGATCAAGAACACGCCCAGAATGCACAGGTTAAACAGGTAGTTGAACGAATACATGCCGCCGACCGTCTCGCGCAGCAGATTGATGCCGTAGGTAAAGGGCAGCAGCGGGTGCAGCCACTGGAAGAAGCCGGGCATCATCTCGATGGGGTACATGCCCGACGAACCCGGGATCTGCACGATGACGAGAATGACGCCGATAGCCTTGCCGATATGCTTAAACGTGGTGGACAGCGCATAGATGATATTGACGTAGGTGAACGAAATGGCGATGCCGCCCAGCACGAACAGCAGCGGGCTGACGCACTGCACGCCAATCACCAGATCGCCTACCGTAACGATGATGGCCTGCAACGCGCCCAGGATCACCATGAGCAACCAGCGGCCAAAGTAGCCTTGGCGCGCCGTAAAGCTGCCAACACCTTCACGGTCGACCTCGAGCTTGTAAATGGCGATGAGCACATAGCCGCCCACCCAAAGCGCCAGATTGGTGTAGAAGGGAGCGATGCCCGAGCCAAAGCTCTTGACCGGATAGATTGACTTGGACGTCAACTCAACCGGAGACGCCATGAAATCTGCCACGTCATTGACATCGACGCCCATCAGATCGGCCAGCTCGCCCATGGACTCGGAGGTCTGCAGCGCCGCGATGTCATTGGCGGCGGTTGCAAGCTTGTCCTGGACCTTGGCAAGCGAGGAATCGGTCTGGGACAGCGTGGTCTTGGCCTGGCCGAGCGTAGCGCTAAGCTGCGCCAACGTGCCGCGCGCATTTGCAAGTGTAGGTGTCATACCCGAGACGATACCGGTCAGGTCGCCCGAAACGGCAGCAAAAGAGTCGAGCGCGCTCGAGGCCTTCGGCAGCGCGTTTTGGCCCAAGTCCGTCTGGGCTTGGCCAAGGTTGGTCGCACCGGTATGAATTGCGTTATTGATAGCGTCACTGGCACCCGAAACAGCCGCTGCGTCATTCGCCATGGCGCTCGACTGCGCGGACAGACCGTCCTTGATGCTCTGAAGCTTTTCATTCTGCTCTCGAAGCAAATCGATGGTCGATACAATGCGCGCGTCAATTTCCTCGGAACCTGTCGACGTGTCATTGGCGAGAATCTCCAAGTGCCCGATAACGGCCTTATTGTGGTCGATCGTCGCTTGAAGAGACTCGAGCGAGTTGTCGATACGGGTGGTCGTAGATGTGACCGCGCCCGTCAGCTTGCCGATGGCAGCGTTCGCAGAGGCCGACGTCTTGGTGAGCGCAAGGCTGCCTTCCGAGAGCGCCTTGGAGAGCGAGGTGATGGAGTTGCCCGCCGTGGTGCGAGCTTCGCTCAGCAGGTCGTTGCCCTGGGAGATCGCCTGCGTCAGCGACGGTGCCTGGCCTTGCAAGCCGGCAAGTGCCGCATCAGCCGAGGCGATAGCGCCACTCGTCTTATCGATGGCGGCATTCATATCGCCAATCGAATCGCGCACCTCGCCCAAGGTGTCGGACGCCTCGGACACCGAACTTGCCAGCGAGTCCTGAGTCTGGGTTGCCTTGTCCTTTAAATCGACACCGGCATCCTTGGCGATACCGGCAACAGTCTTGCCTACCGTAGAGACAAATTCCGAGTTGATCTGCTCCTCGATGGTGTTTGCACCGGTATCGGTAACCTTGGGCGCAATGGCGCTCTTCTTCTCATTGACGTAGTACGTGAGCTTGGGCTGATGGTAGTTGCCGTCGAGCATCGAAACCAGGTTATCCGAGAAGTTCTTGGGAATCACGATAGCGGCATAGTACTCGCCGCTCTCGACGCCCTCCTTGGCATCGGCCGTCGAGTCGACGAACGTCCAGCCCAACTGATGATTCTCCTTGAGCTGGTCGACCACTTTGTCGCCAGCGTTGAGCTCACCCACCAAGTCGTTTTGGGTGCCTCGATCGTTGTTGGCGATAGCAATCTTGATGCCTTGGGTGTTTCCATACGGATCCCAGTTTGCCACGATGTTATACCAGGCATACAGCGAGGGAATAACGCACACGCCTAGGGTAACCACCAGGGCGACGGGGTTCACAAGCAGTCGCTTAATGTCGCGCTTAAATATCGCAAAGGACACCTTTGCATTGGATAGTTTGCTGCCGAGACTCACGCTTGGACCATCCATCCTGTCGTTAAATCGAATCGTACTATCGACAACCATTGTAGTAGGCGCTTTAACGTCTCAAAGCACAATGGTGTTGAGTTTTGCGGGTAGCAATATACTACGAAGATGAGTTAACGTACAGATGTACAGTATCCTAAATTTCAGCAGGTCACAAAACCACAACCCGCACAAATTAGCAATTCAAATAGTCATCGGGGACGTTCTTAAACGACTAGTCAAACAAAAACGTCCATTACAGTCGAAATTGTCAGCCCGGGCCCGTCTCGGGCTACGATTGAG
>CAJMPX010000014.1:0-77266 GCA_905215365.1 uncultured bacterium
ACCGAGCCGTCATTGGACTTAGAAGGGGGAGGCCTCGCGGCCTCCCCCTTTTTTGTATCTCGGGCAATTTGTCTCACATAGTAGCTGTGTTTTATAACCCTCGTTTGTCGCATCTTCTGTGAACGGGCTACAATAACTTAGTCTGTGCGATATGGAGGTGAACATGGCTGAAGCTGGTATCGGCGTTGATATCGTCGAGATTTCCCGCATGAAATCAATTCTTGAAAAGACGCCGTCGTTTGCTCGGCGTGTGTTTACCGAAGAAGAGCGTGCGTATTGCGATGCATCATCGCGTCCCGCTGCTCACTATGCGAGCCGCTTTGCTTCGCGCGAGGCGGTGCTTAAAGCTCTCGGCACGGGTTTTAGTCAAGGCGTGGGTCGCAAGGATGTTTCGGTAACGCGTGATAAACTCGGCAAACCGAAGGCGCTGCTTTCGGGCCGTGCTCTCGAGATCGCTCAAGAACTGGGCGTTGTTGAGGTCGCTCTTTCCATTACGCTTACGGGAGACTTGGCCGTTGCGAATGCCATCGCGATTACCGAAGATGCTCGGCCTAAGCCAAAAGATGAAAAGGTGAGCACCAAGAAACGCGTTGCGCAGACATTTAAAGAGGCTCGCTCTGTATTAGATGAGCTCGAGCAGCTGCAGAATTCAGCATTGACGGAGCACCTGGGCGATGCTTCGCAAGATACGCTAGGAGCATAGATGAAACCGGTTTTGAGTACCGAAGAAGTCGTTCGTCTCGAGGATATCATCGAACGCGAAGGGACTTCGAAGGCCGAGCTTATGGAGCTAGCGGGTGAGTTTGCCGCTAACGAGGTCTTGAAGCTCAATCCCGATCGGGTTCTCGTTTTGGTCGGTTTTGGTAATAATGGCGGCGACGGTTGGGTTGCCGCCGATATCCTGAGCCATAAGGGTGTGGACGTGGATATCGTTTCTCCGGTTGAGCCGGATGAGATTCCTGCTGCTTTGGCACGTCATGTTGCTCGTCGAACTGCCGGCCGCGATGTGCACGTTTGCGTCGGTCCCTCGCGTGACGAACTCGAGGTTTTGATCGATAAGGCGGATGTTGTTGTCGATGCCATTTTTGGTACCGGTTTCCACGGGAATCTGCGTGCGCCGTTCTCCATTTGGATTCCTACGGTCAATGAATGCGCCGATTGTGTCGTATCCATTGATGTCCCCTCGGGCCTGAATGCCGAGACGGGCGTTGTTGATGACGACTGCATTCGTGCCGAGCGCACGGTGACGATGATTGCGCCCAAGATTGGTCTGTATAGCGCTGATGGCCCTGAGTATGCTGGCGATTTGATCTGCGGCAATCTTTACGACCGTCTTGACGAAGTCATCGATGATGTTGACCACGCCGCCGAGATTGTCGAGCCCGGTGACTTAGTTGATTACTTTGCTCCGCTACCATCGAATATCGATAAGTATTCCCGTGGCTCTGTGCTTATTGTCGCCGGATCGGCGCAATATCCTGGTGCTGCCATTATGGCGGCCAAGTCTGCAGCTCGCGCGGGTGCTGGTTACGTGGCAGTCGCGGCTCCTGACGCCTGCGCCAATCTCATTCGCATGGCACTTCCTTCGATTCCGGTCTTTGCTATTCCGTCTGATTCCCGCGGCTCCTTTGGCGCCGCTGCGCGCATGACGGTGTGCGAGATCGCAAAGAAGTACAGCTGCGTGCTGTGCGGTCCCGGTATGACGACGTCTGCCGGCGCTATGCAGGTGGTTTCGGGCTTGCTCGAGCTTGATGTACCGCTAATTTTGGACGCCGATGCACTCAACTGCCTTGCTAAGATTGCCATTGACGGTATTGATAGTAACCCCGAGATGTATCGCCGCGAGCAGCCGTTGGTTATGACGCCGCACTATCGTGAGCTTTCGCGCCTGGTTGCCGGTGACGAGGTGAACGACCTTGGTACCGCGATTGCGGCCGCGCAGAAGGTTGTCTGGGCTGCAGGCTCCGACAATCTGGTGGTCATAGCCAAGGGGCCGACGACGGCTATCTGTGGCGTTGAGCGCGTGCTGCTGCCACTCTCGGGTCCGGCTTCTCTGGCAACTGCCGGTTCTGGTGATGTTCTCGCGGGTATTTTGGCCGGCACGCTTGCCACCATGCGCGACGAGATGGATCGTTGGGAGCTGCTGTATTCGTACGCCGTCGCACTTCACAGCTACGCCGGTTTTGCTGCGGCGACGGAGTATGGTGAGAAGAGCGTTATCGCGACCGATCTTATCGACTTGATCGGTCCTGCCATGGAGCTGGCGGCAAAGGATGCGCTCGAAGATCTGGGAATCATGGACGAAGGGTCGGATGACTAATCATGAATAAAGCCGATTTGACGCGCTGGTCCTGGGTCGAGATCGACCGCGGGGCGCTCCGTCGCAACACGAGGGCCTATAAGAACTTGCTGAATCCACGTCAGCGCCTGTGCTGCGTGGTCAAGGCCGATGCTTATGGTCATGGAGCTGTTGAGTGCGCCAAGATCATGTATTCGGCCGGTGCCGACATGTTTGCCGTGGCGACGGTTAACGAGGGCGTTGAGCTCCGACAGGGCGGGATTACGAAACCCATCCTCATCCTAAGCGAGCCGCCTATCGAGGCCATTCCGACGTTGCTCGAGTTTGATATCATGCCCTCGGTCTATACGTCTGACTTTGCTCTTGCGTATGGAGAATGTGCCGTCGCGGCGGGCAAAGTGGGCAAGTACCATCTTGCCATCGAGACGGGCATGAATCGTATCGGCGTTCACTACACGCAGGTGCTCGACTTTGTCCGCGGTATAAATTTCCATCGCGGTATTCAGTGCGACGGCGTATTTACGCACTTCGCCACGGCCGATGAACCTTCGGGCTGGGACTACAAGCTGCAGTGCCAGCGTTTTACCGAGGCCGTTCAGGCCATTAAGGACGCAGGTTTTGAATGCGGTATCGTGCATTGTGCCAATACGCCATCCTCGATGCTCGATTCTTCAATGCACTTTGACATGATTCGTGCCGGCATCGGTTTGTATGGTCTGCAGCCATGTGAGCTGAGTGGTCGCGTGATGCAGCTTGATCCCGTCATGAGCGTCCACGCGCGTGTGACGCGCGTGGCACACCCTGCGATGGGCGAGGGCGTGGGCTACGGCTTTACCTACCGCGTACCGCGCACGCGCGTTCAGATCTGCACCCTTCCGATCGGTTATGCCGATGGCCTTTCGCGTACGCTTTCCAATCGTATGGACGTGCTGTATCGCGGCGAGCGTGTGCGTCAGGTGGGCAATATCTGCATGGACCAGTTTATGGTCGCCATTCAGTCCAACCCGGCGCATGAGATTCCCGAGGCCGAGTATGGTGACGAGATGATCATTGTCGGCCGCGATGGAGATGCCGAGATTACCATGGACGAGATGGCGCGCCTACGCGGCACGATTAACTACGAGGTCGCTTGCGGCTTTGGTATGCGTCTCGACAAGGTCTACGTGTAGGAGTCGCTATGGGCGTCATGCACATTCCCGGCCATAGCCATCAGGCGCCGCGTGAGGTCGCACTCGAGGAGATCGAGGCCGTTCTGGGCGATTGTCACCTTTGCCAGCTTTACCAGTCGCGCCACAACATCGTGTTTGGCGTGGGAAACCCCCGCGCTCGCGTGATGTTTATTGGCGAGGCGCCGGGCCGTAATGAGGATTTGCAGGGCGAGCCCTTTGTGGGGGCGGCAGGCGAGGACCTCAACGGCATTTTGTCGCTGGCGGGGCTCAAACGCGAAGACGTCTACATTGCCAACGTGCTTAAGTGCCGCCCGCCGGGAAACCGCAATCCGCGTCCCGAGGAAGTGCTGGCTTGCTCGCCGTTTTTGCGCGAGCAGATTCGAAGCATCTGGCCCGATATCATCGTGACGCTCGGCAACCCCGCAACGCACTTTGTGCTCAAGACCGAGATCGGCATTACCAAGCTGCGCGGCAGGTTCCATCAGATGGGGCACTTTGTGGTGATGCCCACTTTCCATCCGGCAGCAGCGCTACGCAATCCAGCGTGGCAGGAGCTGCTGGAGGAAGACTTTAAGATGCTGGGCGACTATCTGGGGCGACATCCCGCACCAGAGGACGCCTCGGAATAATAAGGAGCATATATGTCCCTGGAGCGCCTGGGGGTAGGTACTTACAAAACGACTTGCGCTGCCGATACGGAGTACTTTGGCGAGCTAATTGCACCGTGCCTTGAGGACGGAGATGTGCTCATCCTGACCGGTGGCCTGGGAGTGGGCAAAACTCACTTTACCAAGGGCGTCTCGCGCGGGCTGGGCGATGGGCATATGGTTACGAGTCCTACGTTTGCGCTCATGGCCGTTCACGATCAAGGTCGTATTCCGCTGTTTCACTTTGATCTATACCGCCTGGAGCATGCCTACGAGCTCGAGGATACGGGCATTTTCGATGTGCTGGGCTATGAGGGTGCTTGCCTGCTGGAATGGGGCGAACAATTCCAGGACGAGCTGACGGATGAGTATCTTTCGGTGACGCTCAGGCGTGATGAGGGCGACAGCGATGTGCGAACGATAACGCTCGAGGCGCACGGTGACCGCGCAATGGAGCTTTCCCATTTGATTGATAAGGCTGTACAAGATGAGCTTGCATAACGACAACGCGCTGGTGGTGGCGCTCGATACCTCGACCGACATGCTTGCCTGCGCGGCAAGCTGGATTGATGGGCAGACGGGTGAGACGAAGCTCGTGAGTGGCGACCACATGTGTCGCCGTCACGCCAACGTTGAGCTCGTGAATACCGTTGATGGCGTGCTGGCTCAAGCCGGTCTGGATCGCAGCGATGTTGGTTGCTATGTGGTCGGCCGCGGCCCGGGGTCCTTTACGGGTGTGCGCATCGGCATCTCCACTGCCAAGGGCCTCGCGCGTGGTGCCAATGTTCCGCTGCTGGGCGTGTCGACGCTCGACGCTTGCGCTTGGACGGCGTGGAAGGCTGGCGTGCGCGGCAAGCTTGGTATCTTGGCCGATGCTATGCGCGGTGAGGTATATCCGGCGCTGTATATGCTGGTCGATGAGGGTCCCGAGCGTCAATTTGAGCGCGAACACGTGGTCAAGGCCGCCGTGGCGCTCGATGAGTGGCGCCGAGCAGCGGACTGGGACCAGGTTCAGCTGACCGGTGACGGTCTCGTGCGCTATGGCAAGCTGCTGGGTGAGGACGAGACCGCCCGCTGCGTGGAGCGCGACCTGTGGTGGCCTTCGGGCGAGGGCTTGCTGCTCGCGCACGCTGCGGGTGACGGCGATCCGGCTCGCGTCCTGCCGATTTACACGCGCCTTTCGGATGCCGAGGAAAATGAGCGCAAGCGTCTTGGTCTTGCTGAGAGTGCACAGAGCGAAATTACGGGCGTTGCCGATGAGCTCGCCGGTCGTCATCTGCAGTTCCGTCCCATGGGCGCGGCGGATGCCGAGGGCGCGAGCGCGCTAGAGGCAGCCTGCTTTGAAGGTGCCGGACACAAGGCATGGACGCCGGGCATGTTCCTGTCCGAACTGGGCGAGGACGTCGCTGCGCCGCGTAGTTGGTGGGTGGCACACGACGACGGCAAGCTGCTGGGCCTTGCCGGCGGTATGGTCGTGGACGGTGATGTGCAGATTCTGGATGTCGCCGTCGACCCGGCACATCGCCGTGAGGGCATTGCCCGCAAGCTGCTGTCACATGTGAGCTATGATGCCCAGATGCTCGGCTGCACCACGGCTTCGCTCGAGGTCGAGGACGACAACGAGGGAGCGATCGCGCTTTATAACGCTCTGGGCTTTACCGAGGCAGGACGGCGCCGCGGCTACTATGGTGCCGGCAAGGACGCCATCGTCATGACGGCTCCGCTGCCCCTGGTGCTTCCGGTCGACAATGCTTCGCCCGAGCCGACGGCGGCAGAGCAGCGCGTATGGCCGCTGCCTGCGCCTTGGCGCTCTGCCGAGGAACGTGTCGAGATTGAGCGTCGCCGCCTCGTACTCGCTATCGAGAGCTCCTGCGACGAGACGGCGGTGGCGATTATCGATGCGGATGGCAATATGCTGGCCAACCAGGTGTCGACGCAGATTGATTTTCATGCACGCTTTGGCGGCGTGGTGCCCGAGATCGCCTCGCGCAAGCACGTCGAGGTGATTGTGAGTGTCGTGGATGCGGCACTCGAGGACGCCGCAGCGTCGCTGGGCCTTACGGGCGGAGCCATTACACCAAGTGAGCTAGCCGCCGTGGGCGTGACACAGGGTCCGGGCCTGGTTGGCGCCCTGGTGGTGGGCGTCGCCTTTGCCAAGGGCTTTGCGTATGCTGCCGGCAAGCCGCTCGTGTGCGTCAATCATCTGGAGGGCCACCTGTTTGCCAACCTGTTGGCGCAGCCCGACCTCAAGCCCCCGTTTATCTTTACGCTTGTCTCGGGCGGGCACACCATGCTCGTGCACGTGAAGGCATGGGGCGACTACGAGGTACTTGGTGAGACACTCGACGATGCTGTGGGCGAGGCCTTCGACAAGGTAGCCAAGGCGTTGGGTCTGGGCTATCCCGGTGGCCCCATCATCTCCAAGCTGGCCGAGACGGGCAATCCCCGCGCGATCGATTTTCCTCGCGCGCTTAACAGCAGGGGGGACTATCGCTTCTCGCTTTCGGGCCTCAAGACGGCGGTGACGCTCTACATCGAGCAGGAGACCAAGGCTGGGCGCACGATTCACCTGCCCGATCTGGCGGCTTCGTTTGAGGCAGCCGTCTTTGACGTTCAGTACAAGAAGGCCAAGAACGCGCTGCATGCCACCGGATGCAAGGA
Source organism: uncultured bacterium (assembly GCA_905215365.1). Lineage (GTDB taxonomy): Bacteria > Actinomycetota > Coriobacteriia > Coriobacteriales > Coriobacteriaceae > Collinsella. The sequence continues at coordinate 6,777 of CAJMPX010000014.1, forward strand.
ATACTGCATCGGCGGCGGCGTCTCGGCTAATCCGCATCTGCGCGAGATGATGATCAAGAAGCTTGGGCGCCAGGGCATCCGCGTGACGGTGCCGCCTCTCTCGGCATGCACCGACAACGCCGCCATGATCGCGGAGGTCGCCCGCCGTAAATTCGACCGAGGTGAAATCTCGCCGTTCGACGTCGACGCCGATCCAAACATGACGCTGTAGCTGGTACGGCGCGGTCCCCGGACGGAGGGGCCGGATATAAGGTTTCCTGCTCTACAGTCCTGCGCAAGACGAAGGACACATTAAGTGGCCTTCTTTGCGTGCGGAACTCGCGATAAACCTTATATCCGGCCCCTCCGGCCGGGGACCTTTCTGTATCGATATGGCTTCTGGGCTGGATCGGCGTCGACAACGTCCAGCAAGGTTAACCAGCCTGCGTCGAATTTCCGGCGTTCTTTAGCTGAAAGAAAAAGTTGGTGTGCGGAGCTTTGCTCCGCATTTGGGATGGGAGCTCCCGCGGCTCCCGAGGGGGCATCTCTCATGCAAAAACTTTTGTCGGGTAAAGTCCGAGGTTAGTGGCGTTTTATAACGAGAAATTCAAAAAAGTTGAAAATTCATTACTTATTTGCGTTGACTTTAGGTAACTAAAGTTTCATACTGCTTTTCATCCACTGGGGGATGTGAACACGCACGGATTGTTCGCATCATGATTGAAGAGGATTTCCTAGACATGTTCACGCATCAGCTAAACATTATCAGCGTAGTAATTATCTGATGCGGGTTAGCACATACAGCTAGCCCGTACGATAACGGGCGGCTGATGAAGATGAGGGCCGTCGAGCGCAACCGACGGCCCTCATTTTTTATGTCTAGGAAGTTCTTTTTAGAGGAGGAAATGTAATGAACGGAGTTTTGCTCATGGTTGTGGCCGCGGCGGTGCTCGCCTGCGGCTATCTGGGCTACGGCCGCTGGCTGGCCAACAAGTGGGGCGTTGACAAAGAGGCCCTCACGCCGGCCAAGCGCATGAAGGACGGCAAGAGCTTCTCGCCCGTCTCCGCCTTTACCGCGTTCTCGCACCAGTTCAGCTCGATCTGCGGTGCTGGCCCTGTCACGGGTACGATCGTCGCCATGGCCTTTGGCTGGCTGCCCGTCGTGCTCTGGGTCCTCGTCGGCGGCATCTTCTTTGGCGCCGTCCACGACTTTGGTGCTCTGTACGCTTCGATGAAGAACAACGGCAAGTCGCTCGCTCAGCTCATCGAGAAGTACATCGGCAAGACCGGCCGTCGCCTGTTCCTGCTGTTCTGCTGGCTGTTCTGCATCATCGTCATCGCCGCCTTCACCGACATGGTCTGCAAGACGTTCATGTTCACCCCGGCCGTTGACGCTTCTGGTGCTGCTACCGGTGCCATCGACTTCACCAAGTCCTATGCCGCCGGCTGCGCTGGTACCATCTCCATCCTGTTCACCTTCGTCGCTATCGCCTTTGGTTGGGCCCAGAAGAAGTTCAACCTCACCGGTGCTACCGAGTTCGTCACCGGCGTGGTCCTCATGGTCCTCATGTTCGCCGTCGGCATGCAGCTCCCGGTCTACCTGGACAAGTTCCAGTGGTTCGCCGTTGTCATGGTCTACCTGGTCTTTGCTGGCGCCATGCCCATCCAGATGCTCAAGACCCCTCGCGACTACCTCACTTCCATCATGATGATCGTCATGATCGCCTGCGCTGTCCTCGGTATCGTCGTCCTGGGTGTTAACGGCCAGGCCACCATCACCGCTCCGGCCTTTACCGGCTTCTCCAGCGCTTCTGGCATGATGTTCCCGGTCCTGTTTGTTTCCGTTGCCTGCGGTGCCCTCTCCGGCTTCCACAGCCTCGTTTCTTCTGGTACCTCCTCCAAGCAGGTCGAGAAGGAGCAGGACGCCGTCAAGGTCGGTTATGGCGCCATGATCGTCGAGTCCTTCGTCGGCATCCTTGCCATCATCGTCGCCGGCATCATGTTCTCTGACATGAACACCGCCGGTACCGGCGCCCTCAACGCTGGCGTCGCTTCCACCCCGTTCCAGATCTTCGCTGCTGGTATCTCCCGCGGTATGCAGGCCTTCGGTGTTGACGGCACGCTCGCTACCGTCTTCATGACGATGAACGTTTCCGCTCTGGCCCTGACCTCGCTCGACGCCGTCGCCCGCATCGCCCGCACCTCGTTCTCCGAGTTCTTTGCCCAGACCAACGACGCCCTGGCCATCGAGTCCAAGGCCGGCTACATGAAGGTTCTCGGCAACCCCTGGTTCGCCACGGTCGTCACCCTACTTCCCGGTCTCGCCCTCGCCTTTGGCGGCTATGCCAACATCTGGCCGCTCTTTGGTGCTTCCAACCAGCTGCTCGGCGGCATGACCATGATCACCCTCGCCGTGTTCTGCAAGTGCACCGGCCGCAAGGGCTGGATGCTCTACGTGCCCGTCGCCTTCCTGCTCTGCTGCACCTTCACCTCGCTGGTCCAGAGCGCCATGGGCTGCATGACCGCTGTCCAGGCTTACGGCTTCTTCGGCACCATCCCGGCTACCGCCACCACGGCCGCCGTCTCCGTCGCCGCCACCAAGGGCTTGCAGCTCGTTTTCGCCGTCCTGCTGATGGTCCTGGGCCTCATCGTCGCCGTCAACTGCCTCAAGGAGTTCTTCGGCAAGGAGGCCGGCTCCATGCCCGACGAGGAGCCCGAGTGGTCCGAGATGGGCAAGGCCGAGTACGGTCGCGCCGCTGCCGCTGAAGCTCCTGCCGACGCCGAGGCCGCCAAGGCCTAGTCGGTCGGACGGGTTGAATCTCCCATCTATTTGACTCGGAAAGACCGGGTCCGCAATCAAGCGGACCCGGTCTTTTTTTTCTTGCGAGAATGAGTGATGCAAGGGCGTCCTCGCAGATGTTTTGCGTGGATAGGCTCGCGCGTTGTACCATATAGACGTATATGTGTGCATATGAAAGGGGCCCCGTGGCCAAGACGGTATATTCCGATAACCAACAAAATGTCGATGCTCTGGCTGAGCGTCTGAGCGGACAAACGTCGCTTTCTGCCGAGCGGGCAAAGCTGGTTGCCTACGACCTGCTCTGCCGCAAGGCACTCAAGATTAAGTCGAGCGCGCTGGCACAGATTTTCCGCTCCGTCGATAAGGAATGTGACACCAAGGCGATGCGCGATGAGCTCATCGCGGCAAAGATTGTGACCAAGATCGAGGGCAGCGGCATTAATGGTCGCCCCGCCTTCTACACCATTAATGCCGAGATCCACGATGCCCAGGAGCAGCCCGTCGAGGTCGCCGAAGGGGCTGGCGCTGAGGATTCCGTTGAGACGGCTACCGTGGAAGAAGCTGCTTCGCGCGAGCATATCGATACCGATGAGCTGCTCGATGAGAACGTCGTTCGCGCTTTTACCGCCAAGGCGGGTCGCGGTGGCTTTGGCGGGGGCGGCAAACGCGATGCGCAGCGCCGCGCTCAGCAGGAGCGCTTCCGTCGCGCCGTTGCTCGAAAGGGTGAGACGGATGCCGAGGCTGTTGAGAACGAGGTTGCTGCCGAGTCGCAGAGGCCCGCGAAGGAGCAAAAGCCCGTGGAGGCCCAGGAGCCCCAGCGTCGCCGTGGTGCCCACTTTAAGGCTGCGCAGCAGGATGTCGCGCATGAGGTTGAAGAGCTTTCCGAGGCCGCAGACGATGTTGAGGAGTCTGCCAAGAAGGCCCCGGGCTCATGTCGTCCCGGACGTGGTTTTGCGAGGCGCGCGTATCCCGTAAGGCGTCAGGAGAAGGGCGAGCCGGCTCCGACCGCTCAGGCCGAGAAGGCCGAACAAACCGAGAAAACCGTTGAGCCGGCGGCTCGCGAGCAGCAACCTTCCGAGTCGCAGCCTGCGGCTGACACTGAGGTCAAAGCTCAACAGACCGCTGATAAGCAGGCGGGGGAGAGCGCCTCAGGCAAGCCCCGCCGTCGTCGTCACCGCGGCGGTCGTGGCTCAAATGCCGAGGCCGCGGCCGAGAAGACAGCGACACAAAACGGAGATGAGAAGGCCGAGACTCCGGTGGATCAGGTCAAGCGCCAGCCGGCGAAGGAGGCCAAGTCCGATCGTCCGCAAAAGCGCTCGTCTGCGCCCAAGCAGGAACGTAATACCCGGGCAGATTCCAAGCGTAAGCCTCATGCACAGGCTGAGCCTGCCGCGGCTGATAGTGCTACCCAGCAGCCCGAGTCGGCCGTCCACGGCGAGGTATCGGCGTTTGCCCTTGCCCGCGTTTTGGGCAGGCAGCTGCTCAAAGTTGTCCCTACGCCTACGGCGCTCTCTAAGATCAAGGAACAGCAGACTCAAATTGTTAAGGTCGAGGGCAAGGACGGCAAAAAGGCGCCGCAGCGCACTCAGCACAACGAGATGTCCAACCGCAAGATTGCCGAGGAAATCGCAATCATCCAGGCTTGGATCGAGCAAAACCGAGGTGCCGATACGCCGGTTGCCTCGCGCCGCCAGCGTGCCTACCAGATTTTTAACGACGAGAAGGCTTTTGACGGCAAGCACGGTGAGCGCCTGATAAGGCGCATGACCGAAAAGGGCATCAGCATGCAGGCGATCAAGGTCGCCCCCAACCGCCCCGTGCACTTTACGGGTTTCTTTACGCTGGGCGCCGATAAGCCGTTCATTATGGTCGAGAACCTGGACACCTACGACGAGATCGTCAGGCTGCTGCGTGGCCGCAAGCACGCCAAGCTCTTTGGCATCAAGGTGGGCGGCGTGATTTTTGGCGGCGGATGCAAGGCGAGCGTCTCGCATGCCCTGGACGATTATCTGGCTGAGATCGGCTATCGCTTTAACTACGTCTACTACGTGGGCGATATCGACCGCGAGGGCGCGCGCATCGTCGAGCAGGCTCGCAATGCCAATGTGGTTGAGATTCGCCTGCATGCCGGCATGTACCGCGCCATGCTCGCCGAGCATAAGCGTCGCGTGAAGGCCGGCGGCGAGTGCGAGCCCGCGGCTGCCAACCAGGGCGTGCCGCAGAACTTGGCGGCGACGATCAAGGATCTGCCCATGGTCACGCGCGTGCAGTTCCGCAATGTGCTGCGCGAGGGCGGGCGCATTCCGCAGGAGATTCTGATGACCGCCGACTATCGGGATGGCGACTCGGGAAGCTTCGACCGCATGCTGAACAACTAAATTCCGCCGGCCCGGAAGAGCGGGGACACCGGCTTAGGTTTCCTGCTCTACAGTCCTGCTCACGACGGAGGCCACATTAAGTGGCCTCCTGTTCGTGCGGAACTCGCGATAAACCTAAGCCGGTGTCCCCGCTCTCCCGGGGCCTGTCGTGGCTTGGCCGTTGCATGCGGCTCGCTTTTCGGAACGGGGCTGACGGACACGTTCCGAAATCTACCACCGTCGCTGTGCAGGGTGTCTATAAAGAGCCGTGGCCAAAAAACATCAAATATGAGTACTGATACTCTTTTAGTAGCAGTAATTTTGACCACATTTAAGGTGATTTGACGTGTCGATCGAGCAGATAAGCTGCCGTATCTCCTCAAGTGTTCATTAAAGGAAGACCTTGATGCGAATAAATCTCATTAAGATCTTCTTTTATTAACGAAAATAATGTAGCTACAACGGTAACAGTACTCATATTTGCCGTTTTTTGGCCACAGTCCTTCGGAGGGTCCTCGAAAATAGTCCCGAGCCGGCACTTGGGGACGTTCCTATAATGTCGGCACTTAGGAGCGTCCCCAAGTGCCGACACCGCGTCTGCCTGCGGCGGCCGCGCCCCGCTGCGTCGCTCCGCACCCTTGCGGGTTCGGATCCCTCCGCTTGGCGGCGTTGGCTCGATTTGCTTGACGTGAGGGGCTCTTGGCTGGTGTGGGACGGAGGGATTCCGCGTCTGCCTGGTCGGCGGCCGCGCCCCGCTGCGTCGCTTCGCTCCTTGCGTGCTGCGCTGGAAAACGCTTCGCGTTTCCTCAGCTCCGCACCCTTGCGGGCTCGAATTCCTCCGCTTGCCCACAAGAAAGCGCCCTGGGCCGTTATGGGCTTAGGGCGCTCAGTTTTAATGGCTGGGACGGAGGGATTCGAACCCCCAACAGCCGGCACCAAAAACCGGAGTTCTACCGTTGAACTACGTCCCAATGTGTGGTGTTGCCCAAAAGCAACTCGTCTAGTTTACCTAATCTGCGAGGGCATCGCAAACGCCGTCGAGTAGGCGTACGGCGAGCGTCTGCGCGTCGCTGGCCGTGAAGGTGCCGTTGTAGCGCGTCATGCCCGTGAGCTCAATGCGAATGCGAGCCGGCTTCTGCTGCGCGGCGACATTGGCGGTGCGGATGCGCTGGGCCAGGTTGTGGCACTCGGCGAGGGCAATCGTGGCGCGTGGCGCGGCGTCGGCGGGCAGCTCGTCGCTTGCGATCTCGAGTACCAGGTCAACGTCGGTTGGGACCTCGGAGTCGCAGAGCATCATGCCGCTGTTGTCGGTCGTTGCCGTGGCGATGTTCCACATGCGCGAAGCAACGCTGCGTGCGATGGGGTCCTCACCGATAACGGCGATCTGGAAGCGCTCGAGCACGTTGGCGGCGCGAGCAAAACCGATGCGGGACTCGGCTTCGGTGACCGAGGGCTTGCCCTCCCACACATGATGCAGGCGGTTGATGTAGGCGTAGGTGTCCTGGAAGGCCATGCCGTCGGCAAACAGGCCGACATTTTCCTGGAACTGCTGCAGGGCGGCCTCGGTATGCGGACCAAAGTAGCCGTCGTCCTCGCCGCAGGCAAAGCCCAAAACGTTGAGAGCGCGCTGCAGGGCCTGCACATCGGCGCCATGGAAATTGGGCATGCGCAGATACAGAGTGCGGTCGCCCAGCTTATACGAGGCGTCGACCAGGGCGCTCCAACAGGAGATATCGACGGCATGACCGGCAGCAAGGCCGCTGTCGAGCCTGAAGGTGTTGACGGCCTGCTCGGTGGTGGTGCCAAAGCGCTTGTCGACAACCTCGGCGCCATCGATTGTATAGCCGAGCTGCAGAAGGCGGGACTGGACGTCCTCGACGGCTGCTCCCTGCATGCCCGTGGTAATAGGTTCCATGAACGAACCCCTTTCGGCGTACCATTCGTACTATTTTGAGCGTGTGTCGGATAGACAACGCGAGACAATTTATAAACATGCACTCAATAGTGTAGCAACTTGTACCCAAACTCGCTGCCCACAGGTTTTATGACCCCCGCTAGTTAAGGCGCTCCACAAAGAAATCTGCCATTGAGAGGAAGAGCTCGCGCGCATGCGGGTCGAGCTCGACGCCTTCGATAGCGGCCTTGGCCTTGGCGGTCAGGTCGAGCGCATAGGTGTGGGCGTAATCGATGGAGCCGGTCTCCTGGAAGATCTCCACGGCGCGTGCGAGCTGCGCAGGGTCCTCGGTGCCCGAGGAAAGGATTGCCTCGATCTCGTCGTGATAGCGCTCGTCTGACAGGGCATGCACGGCAACGAGGGTGCGCTTGCCCTCGGTGATATCGGTGCGGAAGTCCTTGTTGGCGGCCTCCTTGGTGCCGATCAAGTTGAGCAGGTCGTCTTGAATCTGGAAGGCAAGGCCCGTGTGCAGCCCAAAGGCGCGCAGTGCCTCAATCTGCTCTTCGCTGCCGCCGCCGATAATGGCTCCGGCGGCAAGCGGCGTCGCTCCGCTGTAGTACGCGGTCTTGTGCGTCGCCATGTCCAGATAATCGTCGACCGAAATGTCAAAGCGCCCGTCGCGGACCCAGCCCAGGTCGAGCGCCTGGCCCTCGATGGTACGGACGATCATCTCGGTAAGCTCGTGGAGCACGCGAAGCTTCACGTCTGCGTTGAGTGTGGGGTCGTCGAGAACCGTCTTGGTGACCATGGTGAGCGCCAGGTCACCGCAGTTGATGGCAAGACCGGTGCCCTCGGTAAGGTGCATGCAGGGCTTGCCGCGACGAATCTGCCCGTTGTCGGCGATGTCGTCGTGGATGAGTGCGCCCGACTGAAAGTGCTCGATGGCCGCCGCTGCGCTGCGGGCGCTCTCAAAGCTGCCGCCTACCGCAGTGGCGGCGAGCATGCAGATGAGCGGGCGGTGGCGCTTGCCAGCGTTTGCCGTAAATGCCGAGAGCGGGGTATACAGGTAGCGCTCGATATCGGCGGAAGTCGCCTGTCCGTCAAAGAACGTGGCCAGATAGTCGTTAATCTGGTCAAAGTGCTGGGCTAAAAAGCTGGTAAACGGACTGGACACGGGTTCTCGCATTCTTTGATAGGTTGCATCGTTGCATTATGCAGACAACATATTGCCACATTAGGGCGTCGAGCGCGGCGGTTGAAGACGATTGGTCCATGCGGCCGCAAGTGCGGTAGGGGCTTGGCTAGATAAGCCCAAAGTGTTCGAGCGCGGTGACGACGCCGTCGTGGTCGATGCTGTCGGTGACATAGTCGGCCTTTTCCTTGAGGAAGTCCGGCGCATTGCCCATGGCGATACCGACATCGACGGCGTTCATCAGCGAGACGTCATTGCTGGCGTCGCCGATGCCGTATACGGTTCCGTGGTGGGGATCGAGGGCGTCGAGTACGGACTGGATACCCTCGCGCTTGGTGCATTCGCGAGGCGAAATCTCGGTCACTTCGAGCTCGAGCTCGTTAAAGCAGAGCAGCGGCTCAAACGCTTGATCCTGAGCGATGCGGTTGGCAAGCGACGTGGACATTAAGATCTTGTAGGCGCTGTAATGTTGCAGCTGCGTAATTGCATCGCCCACGGTGCGGGCGTATCCCGGAGCGTCGGGCGCATCGGCACTCATGCGAACGACGCCATTGAGTCCCTCAAAACGAATCACTTCGTCCGATTGCTCAAGAATGGGAGCAAGGCGCTGCAGCATGCCGGGCGTCATCGCCAAATCGCGAATCACGTGTCCCTCAAGTTCGACATAGCCACCCGCGAGGCAGACGATGCCGGTCCAGGGCAGCTCGAGCAGCTTTGGATGGATGCAGCTCAGCGTGCGCCCTGTGCAGATAAACGCCATATTGCCCTTGGCGACAAAATCACGGATGGCTTGCGAGACCGCTTCATTGGGATAGGGGGAGAGGTCTCGCTCGCTCTCGGGAAGCTCTTGTGCCACTCGAGGGTCTTGCCAGGCGAGTGTTCCGTCGATATCGAAGAAGCAGATATCGCCGCGCTTATGGGCTGCGCTGACGGCAGGGGAGGCCGAGGTGGTGGACACAAATCCCGGCTCGAGGCCCATGATCTGGTCAAAATGCTCTTTGACGCGGGGAACGGAGATGCCAATAATCACCTGGGCGGTCTTGCCCGTAATGATGAGGCCCTTGGCGCCCACCGCGACAAACGACGCATTATCTGCAACGATGGAAGGGTCTGCGACCTCGACGCGCAGGCGCGTGGCGCAGTTGGTTGCGCCCACGATATTGCCAACGCCACCTAAAAGCTGAATTACCCGCTCGGCGAGGACGTGATCTTGATCGGATTGAATACTGACCTCGCCATTGGGAGATTGCTCTTTGGCAAAGCCGCTTCCCGTTAAACGATCGATTGCCGCGCGATTGGAGACATGATCCTCGCGGCCCGGCGTCTTAAGGTCATAGACCAAGATGAGTGCTCGAAAACTAACAAAAAAGATGAGGCTAAAGGCAAGACCGATACCGAGCGCCAAAAGGTAGGAGCCGGCATGCATTCGCATGAGTGGGATGAAGTTGAAGGCCGTCATTTCCATGAGACCGCCCGAGAAGATGCCGACGATGCCAAAGAAGTTCATGGTCATGGCAAGGCAGGAGGATAGGACGGCGTAGAGCAAAAAGAGTCCAGGATAGGTGAACATAAAGAGAAACTCGAGCGGCTCGGTGACACCGCAGACCACCGAGGCGACGATGGCGGGCAAAAGGATGACCTTAAGGCCGGCGCGGCGTTCGGGTTTGGCGGTGAAATAGAATGCTGCCGCGATGGCGGGAAGGCCAAAGAGCTTGCCCCAGCCGGTGGCGGTAAAACCTGCCCAGGGCGCAAGTTCATTTAAAGGGCGCGTGCTATGGGAGAGAATGGGGAGCAGGTTGGTCCACGTGGCGTAAATACCGTCGTGAATGACCAGATTGTCGTAATAGATGGGCATATAGAGCAGGTGGTGCAGCCCCATGGGCTCGAGTGCTCGCTCCAAAAACACAAAGATGCCCACGCCGAAGGGGCCGACGCCCGCAAGTGCGTGGCGCAGCGTTTCGGTCACGGCGTATGCGAAGGGCACGATGGCGGCCGAGATGGCGGCAAGGGCAAACACGGCAAAAAAGCTGATGAGGTAGACCAGCGAGGAACCCGAGAAGGTGCCGAGCCAATCGGGAACCTTGGCATCGTAGAAGCGGTCATGGATGGCGACGACGGTTGCCGATACCGCCAGCGGGCCGATAATGCCGGTGTCGAGCGTCTTGATGCCGTCGATGACGGTGATACCGCTGGCGGGGGTCAAAGATGATGGGTACTTAAGCCCAAGGTTGTCTCCGCTCAGCTTAATGATCTCGCTCAAAAAGAAGCAATAGGCAAAATAGGCCACGAGTGCCTCGAGGCAGCAGCGTGCCGGTTGCTTTTGGGCAAGACCGATAGGCAGCGCTACGGCAAAAAGGAGCGGGAGACGTTTAAAGACCGTCCACGAGCCGCGCTGGATGATGGTCCAGAAAACGTACCAAGGGGTTCCGTATACGGCGAGGTCACCGACGATGTCTACGGTCGTGGCGAGGGCGGAGATGCCGACCATGAGGCCTGATATAGAAAACAGCATGGCGGGCGCGAACATTGCCCCGCCAAAGCGTTGGATTTTCTGCAGCATAATATGCCTTCCGGATGCAACATGCTGTGCGAGCAAGAACGTTTAAACAATGAACTCATTGTAGAGGACTGGCTGCTTGCCGCATTGACGGTTTTGATTCGGTCCGATTTGGGTTTCGGGGGAACCGTCGACGGTAAATAATCCGTGCTTTACCGATAATCGGTTTAAACAACTTTAAGAAATGCTATCGTGCCTAGCCATACATATTCATTAGAGGTGAAATCATGCCAAAAGCGATTTACGAAGGAATCTACCGCGAGATCCGTTCGCGCATCATCAACGGGACCTATGCGTTTCAGGAGATGCTGCCAACCGAAGCCGAGCTGACCGCGGAGTTTGGCTGCACGCGCAATACCGTTCGACGCGCCTTGAGCATGCTGGCCGACCAGATGTTTGTGCAGCCTATACACGGCAAGGGCGTGCGCGTTATTTGGCTTAAGGGCGAAACCGATATGCTGGGCGCACTCGAAGAGGTTGAGTCGTTTGGCGAGTTCGCAAAACGCAACAATGCCGTCGCATCGACCGAGGTCAAGTCTTTTGAACATTTGATTTGCACTGAGCAACTCTCTCGTCGCCTGGGCTTTAAGGTGGGCGAGGAGCTGATTCGCGTCGTGCGTGTCCGAAGCCTCAACGGCAGCGCGCGCCAGGTGGACCACGGCTACTTTTTGGCGTCGATCGCCAAGGGCCTGACCCCCGAGATCGCGGCGGATTCTATCTACGGCTATCTGGAGCACAAGCGCGGCATCAAAGTGATGGCGAGCCGCCGTACGGTGAGTGTCGAGCTCGCCAACGATGAGGATTGCAGCTATCTGGACCTTGGCAAGTACAACTGCGTCGCCGTTATGGAGAGCCAGTCGTACACCTCGGACGGCATCTTGTTCGAGGTCACGCATGCCCGCACACACCCCGAGATCTTCCATTACCGCGTCAATTCCAAGCGATAGCCGGCTAGCTCGCAGCCTGACGAGACTCATGCCCTCAAAGCGAAAACGCCCGGTCAAACCGACGATGCATCGGCTTGATCGGGCGTTTTCTCTGCATTCGATAACAAATAATTGTTTATACAAAACTTGTCAAGTATCAAGTCGAAATTACCGTTCACCGAAGTTTTTCTACCGCTCTAGTAATACTTGTTCAAACAACTAGCCAAATAGCGTATTGTACAAGTCAGCAAAAGGGGCAAAGTCCCCGAGCCAATCTCCGAAGGCGGCGGCAAAGGGTGCCGCCACGGTGTGAAAGGGTGGATTGTAATGAAGAACGAAATGAGCAGAAGGCAGTTCCTGGGCTTTGCTGGTTCCGCGGCTGCGGTTCTTGGTCTGGGCCTCGTGGGCTGCGGTGGTTCTGCCGGCTCTGGCTCCTCTGCTTCTGGTGACGCTGCCGAGGTCTACTTCCTCCAGTTCAAGCCCGAGGTCGACAAGGAGTGGAAGGAGATCGCCAAGGCGTACAAGAAGGAGAAGGGCGTCGAGGTCAAGATCGTGACCGCCGCCTCCAACACCTACGAGGAGAAGCTCAAGTCCGAGATGTCCAAGAGCTCCGCTCCGACGCTGTTCCAGGTCAACGGCCCCACCGGCCTTAAGAACTGGAAGGACTACTGCGCCGATCTTTCCGACACCAAGCTCCGCGGCGAGCTCATCGACGACTCCCTGGCGCTGCAGTCCGACGGCAAGGATCTGGGTATCGACTGGGTTCAGGAGAGCTACGGCATCATCTACAACAAGGAGCTCCTCGAGAAGGCCGGCTACAAGGCCGAGGACATCAACTCCTTCGACAAGCTGAAGGCTTGCGCCGATGACATCCAGGCCCGCAAGGACGAGCTCGGCGTTGACGGTGCCTTCACTTCCGCCGGCATGGATGACTCCTCCAGCTGGCGCTACACCACCCACCTCGCCAACCTCCCGCTCTACTACGAGTTCGAGAAGGAGCACAACCAGGAGGACGACGAGATCAAGGGCGAGTATCTCGACAACTTTAAGCAGATCTTCGACCTGTATATCACCGACTCCACCTGCGATCCTTCGCAGCTTGCCTCCAAGACCGGTGACGACGCCACCAACGAGTTCGCAACCGGTAAGGCCGTTTTCTACCAGAACGGCTCTTGGGCCTACGCCGACCTCACCAAGGCCGGTATGACCGACGACCAGCTCGGCATGCTGCCGATCTACATCGGCGTCGACGGCGAGGAGAACCAGGGCCTGTGCTCCGGCGGCGAGAACTACTGGTGCGTCAGCTCCCAGGCTTCCGAGGATGCCCAGAAGGCCACCGAGGACTTCATGTATTGGTGCGTCACTTCTGACACCGCCACCAGCATCATCGCTGACAAGATGGGTCTGACCGCCCCGTTCAAGAGCGCTAAGGAGACCACCAACGTCTTCTCGCAGCAGGCCGTTGCTATGGCCAAGGACGGCAAGAAGACCGTTGCTTGGGACTTCGTTTACATCCCCTCTGAGGAGTGGAAGAAGAACCTCAAGCAGGCTCTCATCGCTTATGCTGCCGACAACACCAAGTGGGACGGCGTCAAGAACGCCTTCGTCGATGGCTGGAAGACCGAGAAGGCTGCTTCCGAGTAAGCAGTTGCTGCCCAAGCTATCTGATTAGCGACAGGGGGCGGGCAGACGTAGGTTTGCCCGCCCCCTGCATATTGAAAGGACCCTTCTATGGGCAAAGCACTCAAACGCTGGTGGCCGCTCTTTATGCTGCCCACGTGCCTGGCGTTTATGATCGGGTTCGTGATTCCCTTTATCCAGGGTTTCTATCTCTCGTTCTGCCAGTTTATTACCATCAATAACGCGCACTTTGTCGGTATCGAGAACTACGTGCGCGCGCTGTCCGATCCGCAGTTCTCCACGTCGTTCTTCTTTACGGTGGCGTTTGCCTTCCTGTCGACGGTGCTCATCAACGTGATCGCGCTGGCCATTGCGCAGGCGCTCACTCGCAAGGCGCTCAAGGGCACCAACATCTTCCGTACGATTTTCTTTATGCCTAACCTGATTGGCGGCATTGTACTGGGTTACATTTGGCAGATTCTGATCAACTGCCTGCTCTCCAACGTGGGTGCCCAGCTTATCGCCCTCAACTCCGCCGCTGGCTTCTGGGGCCTTATCATCCTGACCCTGTGGCAACAGGTCGGCTACATGATGATCATCTACATCGCCGGTCTGCAGTCCATCCCGTCTGACTACATTGAGGCCGCCAAGGTCGATGGCGCTACGGCATGGCAGACGTTTTGGAAGGTTAAGATCCCCAACCTGATGCCGACCATCACCATCTGCCTGTTCCTGTCCATCACCAACGGCTTTAAGCTGTTCGACCAGAACCTTGCCCTTACCGGTGGCGCCCCGGCGCACTCCACCGAGATGCTCGCCCTGAACATCTACAACACGTTCTATTCGCGTGCTGGCATCGCATGGCAGGGCATCGGTCAGGCCAAGGCAGTTATCTTCTGCATCCTGGTTGTCGCTATTTCTATGATCCAGCTTAAGGCCACGAGGTCCAAGGAGGTGCAGCAGTAATGAAACGCGATAAGGCTATCAACCGCGCGCTCTCGATCTTCTTTACGATCCTGTCGCTCGCATGGATCTACCCCGTGTTCATGATTGCGCTCAATTCCTTTAAGAAAGCGACCGCAATCAGCACCACCACGGCGTTCGATCTGCTCACGCCCGAGACGTTCAACGGCCTCGCAAACTACGTGCACGCTCTGAACGAGCAGGGCTTTGCCTCGGCGTTTATGTACTCGCTCATCATCACGGTCACGTCGGTCGTGCTGATTCTGGTGTGCTGCTCCATGTGCGCTTGGTACGTGGTGCGCGTCAACAGCAAGATCTCGAACTTCTTCTATTACCTGTTCGTCTTCTCGATGGTCGTACCGTTCCAGATGCTCATGTTCACGCTGTCCAACCTCGCGGACCGCATCGGCTTTAACACGCCGTTTAACATCTGCTTCATCTACCTCGGTTTTGGCGCGGGCCTCGCGGTCTTTATGTTCGCCGGCTTCGTCAAGAACATCCCGCTCGAGATTGAGGAAGCGGCCATGATTGACGGCTGCAACCCGGTCCAGGTGTTCTTTAAGATCGTTCTCCCCATCATGAAGCCCACCTATCTTTCGGTCGGCATCCTCGAGACCATGTGGGTCTGGAACGACTACCTGCTGCCCTACCTTACGCTCGACTCCACCAAGTACAAGACCATTCCTATTTTGATCCAGTACTTCCGCGGCGGCTATGGCCACGTCGAGCTCGGCCCCATGATGGCCTGCATCATGATGGTCGTCATCCCCATCGTCATCATGTACATCTTCTGCCAGAAGTACATCATCGACGGTGTGGTGGCAGGTGCCGTCAAGGGCTGATGCCGTAACTGTTTTGCAAGTTTTGGCGGCGCCCCTCAGCGCGGCGCCGCGTATCGAAAGGTAGAGACATGGCCGAGATCGTTCTCAAACATGTTCAGAAGGTGTATCCCAACAACGAGTCAAAAAAGAAGGGCTTCTTTGGCAAAAAGAAGAAGACCGAGGAGAAGAAGCACAACCTCAAGGTTACCGAGGACGGTGTGCTCGCTGTAGAGGACTTCAACCTCACCGTTCACGACCAGGAGTTCATCGTCCTCGTTGGCCCCTCTGGCTGCGGTAAGTCCACGACGATGCGCATGGTCGCCGGCCTAGAGGACATCACCTCCGGCGACGTGCTCATCGACGGCAAGCGCGTCAACGACGTGGCGCCCAAGGACCGCGACATCGCCATGGTGTTCCAGAGCTACGCTCTGTACCCCAATATGACGGTGTACGAGAACATGGCGTTTACGCTTGAGCTCAAGAAGGTCCCCAAGGACGAGATCGACCGTAAGGTTCGCTCCGCTGCTGAGATCTTGGGTATTACCGAGTACCTCGACCGTAAGCCCAAGGCGCTCTCTGGCGGCCAGCGCCAGCGCGTCGCCATCGGCCGCGCCATCGTGCGTGACCCCAAGGTCTTCCTGATGGACGAGCCGCTGTCCAACCTGGATGCCAAGCTTCGTAACCAGATGCGCGCCGAGCTCATTAAGCTGCGTCACGAGATCAAGGGCACCTTCATCTACGTTACCCACGACCAGACCGAGGCTATGACCCTCGGCGACCGCATCGTGGTCATGAAGGACGGCGTCGTCCAGCAGATCGCCACGCCGCAGGAGGTCTTCAACCATCCCGCGAACATCTTCGTCGCCGGCTTCATCGGCGTGCCGCAGATGAACTTCTTCGATGCCCAGCTGGTGCGCTCGGGCAACGGCTTTACTGTCAAGACCGAGGATATGAACGTGGCGCTCGCCCCGGAGACTTGCGCTCAGCTTGCCCTCAACTGGGACGGCGGCGACGTGAAGGAGATTACGGCCGGCGTGCGCCCCGAGCAGATTCTGCTTGCCGACAAGGACGAGGAGGGTGCGCTCCAGGGCACCGTCGAGGTGACCGAGCTCATGGGCTCGACCGAGCATGTCCACGTGACTGCTCCCGACGGCCAGTTTGTCCTGATCATTCCCGTCGTCGACCTCGAGGCCAAGGGCGCGCTCAAGGCGGGCGACCCCATCTGGTTCAAGTTCGAGAAGAACGCGACCCACCTCTTCGATAAGGTCTCTGGCAAGAACCTTATCTAGGCCCGGTGCAACCAGGCCCTTCCTTTGGGCGACTGCGGCTTTGCCATCCTTTTGTCGCGGTCACATATAAGGCTCCCCTCCCGTCCACTGGGCGAGAGGGGAGCCTTTCTTTGTGTTGGGACTGTCTGACCGGTCGTTTGTCTCGATCTGTAACGGATAGGGCCGATTTCGGACGTTAGATGTTACAGATCGAGACGGTTCCGCTGAGCTAACCATTTCATCTAAATCTGTAACACCAAAGGCGAATTACACCTGCTAGATGTTACAGATTGAGATAAACCCAAGGGGAGGGGCCGGTATGTCTCAATCTGTAACGGCTGGGACCGTTTTGGTTGAGTAATTGCTACGGATCGAGATTGTTTGGCCGAGTCGGATCACAGGGTAACGTGCGGGCACAAAAAACGGAGCCGTGTTGCCACGACTCCGTTTCTCAAGAGGATGGGTAAGGGGAATGAGCTAGCTCAGGCGCCAAATCTCGTCGTTGTACTGGGAGATCGTACGGTCGGACGAGAAGGTGCCGGCGTTGGCGATATTGATGAGCGCCTTGCGCATCCAGGCGTCCTGGTCCTCGTAGTCGGCCAGCACGCGCTCCTTGGTCTGGATGTACTCCTCAATGTCGAGCAGGGCCATAAACCAGTCCTTGCCCTTAATGTCGTCGTGCAGGCGCTGCAGGCGCTCGGCGTTGCCGGTTGCCATAAAGGCCGGGTTGGTGATGAAGTCCACCAGCAGTTTAATGCCGGGCTTGCGGTAGAGCGCACCGGCGTTGTAGGTGCCGTCGGCGTAGAGCTGCTCGACCTGTTTGGACGAGGCACCAAAGGTATAGATGTTCTCGTCGCCCACGAGCTCGGCAATCTCCACGTTGGCACCGTCGAGCGTGCACAGGGTTAGGGCGCCGTTGAGCATGAACTTCATGTTGGAGGTGCCGCTCGCCTCCTTGGAGGCCAGGCTGATCTGCTCGGAGATGTCAGCGGCGGGGATCACGCGCTCGGCGGCGGTGACGTTGTAGTTCTCAATCATGACAACCTGCAGGTAGGGAGCCACGTCGGGGTCGTTTGCAATCCACTGCGACAGCGTCAGGATCAGATGGATGATGTCCTGCGCGATAGTGTAGGCAGGCGCCGCCTTGCCGCCAAAGATGATGGTGACAGGGTGCTTAGGCCTGTTGCCGTTCTTGATATCGAAGTACTTCCAGATGATGTAGAGCGCGAGCATCTGCTGACGCTTGTACTCGTGGATGCGCTTGACCTGGACGTCGATGATGGCGTTGGAGGGAATGGTCACGCCCTGCTCGAGCGCCATGAACTGGCGCATGATGGCCTTGGCCTCGACCTTGGTGGCGGCCAGGCGCTCAAGAACGTCCTTGTCGTCGGCGAACTTGGCGAGTTTGTTCAGATCGCCGGTGCTGCGCCAGTCGGTGCCGATTACATCGTCGAGCAGGCTGGCGAGCGCGGGGTTGGCTCCATGGATCCAGCGGCGGAAGGTGATGCCGTTGGTCTTGTTGGAGAACTTCTCGGGATAGATCTCGTAGAACGGATGAAGCTCGGTGTCCTCCAGGATCTTGGTGTGGAGGGCGGCTACGCCGTTGATGGAGAAGCCAAAGTGGATGTCCATGTGGGCCATGTGGACGGTGTCGTGCTCGTCGATGATGGCGACGCGCGGGTCATCGTGCTCGGCTTTCGCGATCTCATCGAGCTTGACGATAATGTCGGCGATGGCAGGGGAGACCTTCTGCAGGCTGGCGAGCGGCCACTTCTCGAGCGCCTCGGCAAGGATCGTGTGGTTAGTGTAGGCGACCATGGAGCGTACGATGGTCACGGCCTCGTCAAACTCGATGCCATGCTCGGTGGTGAGCAAGCGAATGAGCTCGGGGATGACCATGGTGGGGTGCGTGTCGTTAATTTGGACCACGGCGTAGTCGGCCAGATCGTGCAGGTTGCTGCCGCGCTCGACGGCCTCGTCGATCAGGAGCTGGGCGGCGTTGCTCACCATGAAGTACTCCTGATAGATGCGAAGCAGGCGGCCCTGCTCGTCGGAATCGTCGGGGTAGAGGAACAAGGTGAGGTTCTTGGCGATCTCGGTCTTGTCGAAGTCGATGGAGCTGCCGGGGACCAGGCCGTCGTCGACGCTCGCCAGGTCGAACAGGCGCAGACGGTTCTTGGTGGGCTGGCCGTAACCGGGCACGTCGATGTTGACGAGCTTGGAGGTAACGGCAAAATCGCCGAACTCGACGGTGTAGGAGCGGCCGTCGTCGACTAGGATGTCCTGCTCACCGAGCCACTCGTCGGGGACGGCCTTCTGCTGGTTGTCGACAAAGCGCTGACGGAACAGGCCGTAGTGATAGTTGAGGCCCACGCCATCGCCGGTCAAGCCCAGCGTGGCGATGGAATCCAGGAAGCATGCGGCCAGGCGGCCCAGGCCGCCGTTGCCGAGCGACGGCTCGACCTCGAACTCCTCGATCTTGTTGAGGTCGTGGCCTGCGGCGGTGAGCTGGTCCTTAACCTCATCGTAGATGCCGAGGTCGATCATGTTGTTGATGAGCAGCTTGCCGATCAAAAATTCGGCGGAAATGTAATAGAGCTTTTTCTTGCCGTTGTTGAGCGGGCAGGCGGCGGAGCGCTCCTGCACGAGTTTGACCAGCAGCTTGTAAATGCGACGGTCGTCGAGCTGCTCGAGCGAGGTGCCAAAAGACTGCTCGGCGAGTTCCATGAGGTTAATTTGGGGCATGTTTCCTCCTGTAATGGGTTGATTACATGTCTGCAATTCATAAGAATCCCGCGCGAGGGGATTGGGGTGGCCTCGCGCGGGTAAGCAAGCGCGTCCGCACGGTGGGGAGGGGTCGGGCGCGGTAGCTCCTATTGAGGAAGCTCGATTTCGGCTTCCGACGGGATGCGGAAGTAGGTCTCGGTCCAGCCGGTGAGCTTGTGCTCGAGCTCGCGGGTGATGGCGCCGTCGAGCATGCGCCAGGTCCAGTTGCCGCCCAGGGTGGCGGGGGTGTTGATGCGTGCCTCGTTGCCCAGGTTGAGCAGGTCTTGCATGGTGTAGATACAGGTATCGCTCACGCTGGCGGCGATGGTGCGGTTGAGTGCATCGGCCATGGGCTCGCCTGCCTGCTGGTGGGTGTACAGGGCCGCCTGCTCGCGCTGGCGCGGGGTGGCCGTTCCCTCAAACCAACCGCGCGCCGTCTCGTTGTCGTGTGTGCCCACATAGGCGACGGTGTTGGCAATGTAGTTGTGCGGCAGGTAGTACGAGTTGGTGCCCTCAAAGGCGAACTGCAGGATCTTCATGCCGGGGAAGCCCGAGTTGTCGCGCATGTCGATGACGCCGGGGGTGAGGAAGCCAAGGTCTTCGGCGATGATGGGCAGCGTGCCGAGCTTTTCCTCGAGCGTCTTGAAGAACTTGAGGCCGGGGCCCTGCGTCCACGAACCGTAGGACGAATCGGGTGAGGAGAACGGCACCTCCCAATAGGCCTCAAAGCCACGGAAGTGATCCAGGCGGATGATATCGTACATGTCGAGGGCGGCGCGGATGCGGCCCTCCCACCAGGAGAAACCGTCGGCCTCCATGGCGTCCCAGTCGTAGATGGGATTGCCCCAGTGCTGGCCGGTGGCCGAGAACTGGTCGGGCGGCGTGCCAGCGACACTCACAGGATTACCGGCGGCGTCGATCTTAAAGAGCTCGGGCGTGGCCCACATCTCAACGGAGTCGCGCGAGACATAGATGGGCAGGTCGCCGATGATGAGGATGTCGCGCTCGTTGGCATAGGCCTTGAGGCGGCTCCACTGACGATTGAAGAAGTACTGCGTCATCTGGTGGTAGAGCATGCGCGCGGGATGGGCGGCGCAGACCTTGGCAGAAGCCTCACCGCGGGTACGGAGCTCCGCGGGCCACTCCCAAAATGCCTTGAGACCGCACTCCTCCTTGACGGTCATGAACTCGCAGTAGGGGATGAGCCAGTCTTCGTTTGCTTGGACAAAGTCGTCGAAGTCGGCTGGCTTGTCGGCGGCAAAGCGCTCGGCGGCGCGGTCGAGAATCTGACGACGGCCACCAAAGATGGCGCCATAGTCAACGTTGTTGGGATCGGAGCCCAGGTACACGCCGTCGATATCGCGCTGCTCCAGATAGCCGGCCTCGATAAGCTCGGCAAAGTCGATGAAGTTGGGGTTGCCCGCACGGGCCGAGAACGACTGATAGGGCGAGTCGCCATAGCTCGTCGTCGTAAGGGGCAGAATCTGCCAATAATGTTGTTTGCACGAGGCGAGGAAATCGACAAAGTCGTAGGCGTTCCAGCCAAAGCCGCCGATACCGTACGGTCCGGGCAGAGACGAGATGGGCATGAGAACACCGCTTGCACGCTCCATGGATGTGCTCACCGTCCTTTTGAATAAGGGGCTGCGCCGTAGATGGATAGACGGCTCGTCCCGAGTTTCCATTTCTATTGTCCCTATTGTAGAACATGTTGTTTAAACATGTATAGAGAGAATGAAAAAGTTGCCGACTTTCGGTGAATGGTAGTGCGCCATAGACGATATGAGTTGAACATTGGGAGCTCCTCCCCTTGCGGCTCTTTTGTGGGTCGGGCGACAATGGTCGTCGTCATTAAAGACCGGCTGCCAGCCAGGTTGCAACAATGCAAGAAGGGTTCACATTCAGTTGGCCGTTGACACAAACAATCGCGCGAAGACCTCGTCTTCTTCGGTAAGTCCAGGCGCGGCAAGACGCGCATGGCAGTCGCCCTCACGATGCGCGCGGTCGCCGCGGACATGTCGGTCAGGTTCTGGCAGACCGCGCAGCTGGTTCTCGAGCTCGGCAACGCGAAGCGCAAGGGAACGCTGTCGAAACTGTTGAACGACGTGTCGCCCGCGAGGCTGCTCGTGCTCGACGAGTTCGTCTACGTCCCCTGCGACGTAGACGGTGCGAGGGTTCTCTACCAGGTCATTTCCGTCCATGTAGTGCTCGTAGGCCGCGGCGTCGTCGGGCTCGTCGAAGGAGAGGGACTCCGTCCAGTCCCAGTAGGCCCCCGTCCAGGCGCCCCTGCGCCTGCCGGCCGGCGTCGTCTCGTCGAAGACGAGGCCGTGGCGCAGCAGGAACTTCGACATCCGCTGCTTGGCGTGTTGCAGGTCGTCGCGCGCGTCCTCGAGGGCGCTCGTCGGGGACCCACACCTCGACGACGTTGCGGCGCGCCAGCATGCGTGCCAGCCACTCGGCGTCGCGGCGGTCGTTCTTGCGGCCGCGGTCGGCCGCGGGCCGGTGCATCTTCGGGACCGCCCCGACGACGCAGCCGAGGCCGAGGGCCCGCAGCGCGCGGCCGCGGTTGATGGTACGACCATTGTCGCCCGACCCACGAGAGAGCTGCAAGGGGAGAGGCCCCAATGTTCAACTCATATCGTCTGTTGTGCCAGAGTCGCTCGGGAAAGCGCGACCGACGCAGCGCGCTGTTTTCCAGTCACATCCAGTTCGGGTTGATTTCGGCATGCGATAAGAAACTGGATTTGAATTTCGACTCGAAAGATGGGCAATGCTGATGAGAAACGCTTGGAGTTCGGGATTGCGCGGCGTGAAGCGACCCTCTTCTTATCGAGTTCGTTACAATGTAGGAAAAACAGTAAGTAAGAAGACCTCTGATTGCTTTAGGAGGAGCTGTGGTGAATAGCGCCCAGAAGATCGATAAGTCCATCCAGAAGATGATGACTCTCGGAAGAAGGCTTGGGATTCTGTTTACGGCGCTGTTTATAGCGGTGTGTTGCTGTTCGGTGGTGGTGGTTATTTCCATTGGGCTTATGGCTGCTCAAGGAAACCTATATGATCCATCAAAGACGGTTTCCGTAGTGGTTCCTTTGATGTATCTTCTGATTTCCGGAGGGGCCACATGGACCCTGCGGGGAATCAGCATGGACATGGCTCATGGCGAATCGCCCTTTACCCTTTCGCATGCTCGAAGAATCTCGATTATCGGGTGGCTGTTTGTTGCAGCAGCAATAGGTGACCTCTTGTTTTCTCCGGGGTTTCTTTCGATAGTGATTGGCCCCTTCGATTTGCTGGGGAACGCCTATTCGATGTTTGAAAACCTGGCCCTGCCCATAGATATTGGTGCTGTGCTGGGGGCCGTTTGCTGCTTCTCGATTTCTGCGATATGGCGCTACGGAGCTCTGCTTCAAGACCAGACCGAGGATTTGGTGTGAGGGGCGGCATGGACTATCTGATTATTGAGCTTGAAAGCTTATTGCTTCGACGCGGAAAGACGAGTACGGATATCATTCGGGCGACCGGGCACACACCGGCAAGTATCTCAAAAATACGAAATGGCAAGGTGAAGGCAATTAGGTTAAAGACATTGCTGGATATTTGCGTAGAGCTTGATTGCCAGCCTGGCGATCTTATTAAGCGCGTCAACGAAAGAGAACTTGAGGAACTGGCGACGCGGCGCGCCCGCAACGCGCTGAGCAGGGCGACCGCGACGGGTGATGACCCGGTCCTGGAGTCAGATCATGTTTACGTGGTCGATCTTAGAGACGACTGAGGCTGGAGAATAAAAAAGTATTGAGCAGGTGCAGCCCGTGAAAACAACGGTTTTCACGGGCTGTTCATTCAACGTCCTGCAGTGGCCTGTATTTCTCGCCGCGTCACTGGGGAACGAGAGAGTCATTTCCTGTGCTGGATGCAGGGGGGTGCTTACCTTGTGTAATATATAAATAAGCTTATATTGAAATATGATACATATCGAATTAGAATAACATTATCAATTCGGTATGCAAGGAAAGGAGGGAGAGATGGATTGGATTAACGAGCCGGAGGAAGGCGTTGCACCCGCGTGCGGCAACTGCTTCTTCTACGCGCACGGGGGATGCACGAAGAGGTGCCCCAATCAGTCCTGCACGTTCCGTTTCTAGGGGGCAGAGATGAACTGGCTTTCTACCGCGAAAGGAGGGGAATGAAATGGAATGGATTACCGAGCCGTCAGCCGGGGCTGAGCCCATGTGCAACAATTGCTTCTTTTACGCGCACGGCAGCTGCAGCACCAAGTGTTCTTCACAGGAGTGCACTATCCGCTTTTAGCGGATAGTGCACGCCGTACGGCGTGCACAGACTGTTCAAAGATATTTTGGCCAGCAGCGCCTGAGGGGCGATGTGGCATTGCAATATGGGGGGGCGAACCGACGTTACCTATAACCCCGCACAATTGCCATGTCGTCCCTTTTTATTGACGGGGAGGATGTCGTCCATGCGGGAAGTCCCAGTTGAATTGCGTGCCATATCCAAGAGATATGGCGGGTTTGAAGCGGTTAAATCAGTCTCGTTCTCTTTAATGGAAGGCGAGCTGTGTGCACTCATTGGGGAGAATGGTGCCGGCAAGAGCACGTTAATTCGATTGATCACGGGGCTTTCGGAGCCATCGTCAGGAACGATCTCGATGTTTGGGCAAACCGGGAGACGTGAAATACGGAGCTGCAGGGAAAGGCTGGGTTATATGCCCGACCTCAATGCTTCGTATCCTAATCTGACCGCGCGAGACAACTTGGTCGTTCGCTGTATTGAGTGGGGGCTTCCCACCGATCGTTCCATCGACGGTGTGTTATCAACCGTCGGTTTGGGGGAGGCCGGCGGGAAGAAAGTGAAGAACTTCTCAATGGGAATGAGGAGGCGTCTCGATCTGGCCATAGCGTTGCTGGGCGATCCGGAGCTGTTGATCCTGGACGAGCCGACAAACGGCCTGGATCCGATGGGGATAGTCGAAGTAAGAAAAATCCTTACGCATCTTAACAAAGATCAAGGTAAAACGATTCTCGTATCCAGCCACAATCTTGAGGAGATGCACAAGCTGGCAACTGATTACCTCTTCATAAGTCATGGTCGCCTCATTCGAAGGATGACCGCACCTCAGCTGGAAAAGTCATGCCGCGGTGGTTTCGTGTTGCATGTGGACGATCTGGAGCGAACGAGATCGGTTCTCGGAGATGAGACCTCACATTCTTTTCTGCCGGACGGCAGCGTCCTTATGCGCTATGAGGAGAAAAAGGAAGGGCGGGGCATTGCAATCGAAGCGCTCTCGACCGCAGGTGTGAGGGTTGCGGAGGCGTATTCTCATAGGAAGAGCCTTGAGGAGTTTTATTCGGAGCTCATCGGTCGAGAGAGCGAGCTGTGATGAAACGCGAGTTCATCTCAGCTTTTCGGAGCGAGGTATGGTTGCTCGCCAGGCACCCGGCGACCGCTCTGATGATTGCGCTTGCGGCTGTGCTGTATGTGGTTGCGGCTGCGACTTCGTCTGAGGTGCTGATCATGGTCGCCGGTGATGACCCGTATACGCTTGGAGGGGCTATAGGTTTTATTGGAAACCTAGTGGATGCAGGGGACGTTTTGGGCTCTGTTGCCCGGACGTCTTTTGCGTCTACAGTGGTCTGGATTCCGGTGACGATTCTCTACGCGGTTTACGCTACGTCGAGAGACTTTGAATCCGTGGCTTACGCCGTATCGAGATCGCGAGGGGTGTCGCAGGCGGCGATTGTGATCACGAAGCTGTTGGTGAACTGCACTCTGGTCGGTGCCGTGTATCTTCTTTCTACGACTGCGCTGTATTTAACCAAGATGGCCCAATGGGACGTTGGGGCCTCGTGCTCAGGGTTTGCCCAATTTGTATCGATTGCGCTGATGATCGCGCTGCTGCTCATTTCGATGTACGCCGCTACCTTCGCCCTGTATTTGCTCACGAGGAGTGTGGTGGCGAGCAGCGTCGTTGCAATAGCGGTTTCGACATTTGTGATGGTGTGGTTCCCAAGTACATACGGAAGCGGTCAGCCCAGCTTGCTGCTCATGCTCTCGCCCGTGTATTACCTGATGAACCTGTGTTCCCTGAGTATGCAGAATGTTGGTGTAATTCAGGTTTTGCTGTATGCGGGCGGCACTGTGCTTGTGTCGGTTGGAGTTGCGCTCGTCTCGCTATTTGTAAGGACGGCGGTTCGATGAATCTTGGGATGTCGGTCAGGGCGGAACTGTTCCGCGCAAGGAGAATGAAACTCGCCGTGATAATAGCGCTGATGTATTTGGGCATCGCGGGGATTTATGTGTTTGCCGGGTCCGGCGCATGGGTCTCCGCAGGGGGAGAGGGCCAGTTCTTTGGCTTTTCCGCCGATCCGGGCTATCTTTTCTCGATAGGGGTTGGGCCAACGGGTATCTCTTCCTGGCTAAGTGTCGTCTCCATGGCGCATACGGTGTTCTTCCCAATCGTCTCTGTTGTTGTGGCGGGGACGCTATTCGGTGATGCGACGAGCGTGTCGGCAAGGGGAGTTTCGATTGCTCGGGGCTTCCGCAGCTGGCAGCTGTTTGCGGCAAAGACATTGGCTTGCGAAGTGTATACGCTGTGCCCCTACATCGTGTTTACTCTCGGTGTCGCTGCGGTCTTTGCCGTGTGCTCCGGAAGCGGTCTAGACAGCCTTACGGTTGGTAATGTGACCTCGGCACTCCTGTCGAATATCGTTATAGACGCCGCTTATACGCTGATGGTTGCGGTTGCATATGAGGTGTTCAGGATCAGATCTCTTGTGTCGGGAGCCTTGCTGGTCGCAACGTTCGCGGGCCTTGTTATCGCGATGAGTTTCCCAACCGTTTTACCCCCGGTTCACATGGCTTATTGGATGAGGGCGTGCGGGGCTGCCGGCGGGACGGTCCTGATGGCTGCATGCGGCCATGCGGTCATCGTGTCGCTCGCATGTCTATTGCTGCTTTCGTGCAGTTTTTATCGAAGAAGGTAGTGCGCTGGCGTATGCGCAGCGTCTGAGGGTCGATATGGATTTGGTTGGAAATGGAGATGGTGCGAAGTGAAACTGTCGCAATTTAATGTGGTGCATGAACATAACGGAAGTCTTCTTATCATGAATGCGCGAACCGGCGGCATCCTGTCGTTAAATCCGGAAACGCGCAGAAATTCAAAAGGATTCAAGAAGGGGACGTTCGGGATGCCGATGATCTTGTCGCGGAGCTGATAAGGGGAGGCATCCTAGTCAATGAGGAGAGGGACGAGCTTGGGGAGATCAGGTTGCAAAGTCGCGCCGCGCGCTTTGCGAATACTGCTCTGTCCCTTACCATTGCGCCAACGATGGCTTGCAACTTTTGCTGTCCCTACTGCTATGAAAAGGGACAGGCGTACACGACGATGGGCGAGGAGGTTTTGACACAGCTCTCCAAGTTCGTGAAAGATTACTATCCTGGTATCGCAAGTCTCTCAGTTGGATGGTACGGCGGCGAGCCTCTGCTCGGAATGAAGATGATCGAACGGATTACGTCGGATCTGAAAGATGTCGTGGGGCCAACGTGTGAATATTCCGCATCGATAGTGACAAATGGCTATCTGCTGACGCCTGATGTTGCAAGGAGGCTCGCGGCATGTGGTGTGACGAGCGCGCAAGTGACTATAGATGGATCGAAGTCGGATCACGATTCGAGAAGGATTCTTCACGACGGAAGCCCTACATACGAACGTATTCTCAAGAACGTCAAAGAGTGTGCCGACATCATCGATATTTCGATAAGGAGCAACGTCGACAAGACCAACATCGAGGCCGCTCAAGAGCTATTGGATTATCTCGAGCTAAATGGCCTGATGAATAAGGTTCACTTCTATTTAGCCCCTGTTGACGATATCAATCAGGTATGTGCGAACGACAGCCACTGCTTTACTGTAAAAGAGTTCTCGTATGAGGAGACTGAGTTTTATAAAAGGGCAATTGCGCGGGGCTTCAAAGTTCAACCTTTTGGTGGGACGAATTTCGGGATATGTTGCGCCGTTGGAATCAACTCGTACGTGGTTGATCCCGTCGGAGATTTGTATAAGTGCTGGGATGACATTGGAATGAAGGAGCGGAGGGTCGGAACTATTTTCGAGCCGCCAATGTTGAGCAAGAACATGATTAACTGGATGGCATATGAGCCGGATGACCCGGAATGCCAAGAGTGCTTTGCTTTTCCCATGTGCATGGGAGGGTGCCCCAACCACGCCTTAAACGGTGAGGGGAAACGTTGCGTTTCCTTCCGGTATGATGCCGAGCAAAAAATGCTGCTCTCCCAGATGATGAATACGGCAAAACGGGGTGCGGGGCAAAATGAGGCTGATGCTTAATCTCTGTAGAAAATATATACTGGGCGGTCGATTCTACGCCTATCTTGTCGTAACAGTTTTGGTCGGGCTGCTTGCGCTTGCGGGTCCCTTTCTTACCGGCATAGTGGTAAACCGATTGGCGATGCCGGCCAGCGCCGATCTTGCCGCCGTTCTCGTTTGTTGCCTTATTTTGGTTGCGGTCCAAGCGGTTCGAGCGGGACTAGTGTATTGCTCAGAGATGCTGTACATCAACCTTCAGTCGCATGCGGGGTTCGGCTTAAATGCGGATACGCTTGAGCACGTGAAGCACCTTCCCCAGGCATTCTTCGAGGGCTTCAACGCGTCGTATTATAACCAGCAAATCAATCACGACGCTAATGACCTTGTCATCTTCGTAATCAACTCGGTTGTGGGGGTTTCAAGCAACGTTATCACCCTTTTGTCCGCCCTGTTTGTTCTCGGTAGCCTGAATATCAAGTTGAGTGTGGTCTGCCTTGTTCTTGCGGCAGCGAGTGCCGCTTTTTATGCGGTTTCACGCGCAAGGCTGTTTGAGAGAAGTTTTGACGTACAAGAGCAGAGCGCGAGGTTTTTTTCCTGTCTACAAGATCAGTTGGAGAAAGTTGATTTCATCCGCAAACATGCTTTGTTCGATAGGTCCCGCGCTGTACTGGTCGAAGCTTTTAATGGGCTCTATCCAACGATGAGAGCAAATCAGGAAGTAGGGTCTAGATTTACCTTTGGCAACGCGTTGGTCGCTTCCGCCGCTCAAGGATGTCTTCTTGCTGTGGGCGCGGTTGAAGTGATGGGCGGGAGACTGTTGCCTGGTTTTCTCGTGACTGCTGTTGGATATTATTCGAACTTAAGCTCAGCGGTACAGTATTTGTTGGGCTGGGGAAGGGATTACCAGACTAATCGCGTATGCTATGAGCGGCTGAAAAGAATTTGGGATGTCCCGGTGGAAGCGAATGGCAAATTGGCGCTTGGTCCGATTGAGGAAATCCGTCTAGAGAACATCAAGCTACGTTATCCAGGGGCGGAAAGGGTCGCGTTAAGCATTGAGGGGCTCGCGTTTTCCAGGGGTCGGCTATATGGAATCTCGGGGCCGAATGGTTCGGGGAAGAGCTCGCTGCTGTCAGTGATATTGGGGCTATATCCAGATGACACAGAAGGGGCCGTTCGCTACAACGGGGTGTCACAGCGTTGCATCGATCGATATGCATTGCGGCGGTGTCGAGTCAGCATTACGGAGCAAGAACCCCCTATCGTTGAGGGGACGATTCTCGATAATCTTACGCTGCTTTCTGATGATTACGAGATGGATAAGCTGAATCGGATGCTTGTCATATTGGGGCTAGACGAAATGGTTGCTTCTGTGGAGAACGGGGCAACGGCGATGCTTGACGGCGGGAAAGGAGGGGTGTCCGGCGGCGAGAAGCAAAAGATTGCAATTGTGAGACAGCTGTTGAAATCGCCGGACGTTATGCTTTTTGATGAACCGACCTCAGCACTTGATGCGAAGAGTCGAGGCGCGCTGATCAAATTGCTTCATGAAATTAAGAGAGACCATATTGTAATCGTTGTCACTCATGACGAGGAGATGCTTGCCGCCTGTGACGAGGTCATTTCGACGGCTGGATGATTATCGGATTGTGGCGTTGAAGACCAAGAAACTTGAAATGGCGTGGGCTCTGGGTAGGTCTCCACGGGTACGCCGTCGGTGCTGTACTCGACCGCCCGGCAAGAAGGTTTTATAGCGTGTTTCCCCAGAGAGGTCCCTTTGTCCGGTAGTGGCGAGGGGAGCCTCTCTTTTGCTCACCTCTTGCGGCGGAGGGGGACACCATGCGCCTATGCAGGACAAACTGCGCGTTCTTGTCGAATGATGGGCTATGTGTAGAGATGATGGTCTCGGGTAGAGGCCGTGTCGCGCTCGGCTGCGATGAGCCAGGCAATTCAATCTTCATCCGGGAGGGCCTTGGCAAGACAAGCAGGGCGAAGACCTTGGCGACGTTTGGGAGCCGTGTGGCGCCCGGCTCCACGCTCATCCACGACATGGAGCCGGGCGCCACACGGCTCCCGTCAACAATCTGTCACTGAAGAGCCAGCACTACAACGCGAAGCTGCTCAAGGGCGTTCCCGACGGCCAGAACCCGCTGGGGCCCGTGAACCGGATGCGCTACTTCATGCAGTGCTTCCTGAGGGCTCATCCCGGCTCCAACCGGGACGACATGCGGGGCTGTGGCTATGAGTCCGCCCGAGGACAAGCTTGAGAAGGTCGCGATGGTGCTCGATCGGGCAATGCGATACCCGAAAACGCTCAGGTTCAGGCAGTTCTATGCAAGAAAGCCCAGTTCAGATGAGTTCGACGAGCAATATTTATCAACACAGTGCAAGGGGGGATTATATTTGTATTTCATCCGTGTTGAGCTTCACACGGTGCGCGACTCATCGCAAACTGGCGGGCGCAGCGGAAAGAAAACCGACTGCAGACGAACGATCGATATCGGGAGCAAATAGCCACCGGATGCTTTTCGGTCTCCTACGCGTCGACCTCCGCGATTTCTTCTGCGTCTCGCCAAGTTGAAAGGAGCGATGTCGAAAACTCCTTTTCGGTTAGCGTCAAGACATCCTTCACGCAAAAACCTTTCAATTTGTCAGGAAGCCCAAAACGCGCTTTTTTCCTAATCGAGCTGGCAACCCGCTTCAACGCGGTCTTGTTCTTGTCCTCGTTGTATACCAAAACAAAGACGCAGTGCTCGCGAAACCATCTCGTCCTCTTTCCCCACAGGTCCGAGCAGATCAAAACGCTGTCCTTGCACTTCTCGATGAGGGCGTCCCTTTGGCCAAGATTGATACCAAGCTCTTCGTCATCCTTGGGATTGAGCCTCTTCCCCAGCGTCTCCTTCAGACTGCCGTTTTTAAATTCGACTAGATATAACGTTTCCCGATCGCAATACAGCGCATCGGCGGAGCGCGGGAGTTGCATCCACCTATTGACCTTCTTGCAGTAGCATTCTTTAACAGAGTCAAAATTGACAACAGGCAAATCGTCATCCACAAGAGAGACGCTCCCGTCTCTGGATGTTTTGGAGATGGTCGACGTGCAGTCCCTTAGGATACAGGTCCTGCAACGGGAGCAACCATCGCTGCCATCTGGCACCGCGGGAGAGTTCGGATGAGGGCAGGAGGCGCACAGGTCGCTACTCAAGGCCGTACTCCTCCCTCTCAAGCGTATCAAAAGGAGCCGCCAGCTTCTCGTAGGCGACCTCAGTCGAGCCGGTTATATCGGCAAAGCGAGAGCGTCCATCAGTGCAGGTCTCCGCAAGATAATATGAGCACAATCCATCAACAGCGTGCTTCTTAGAATACACTTCGATCGCATTCAGGAAATATGGACTATGGGTGCTCATTAAGACGTGCATCCCGAGCTCTTTCTGGAGCAGCACGATTATCTCGGCGAAGGCCAGCTGCCATGCAGGATGAAGATGAATCTCGGGTTCATCGAGGATAATAGTCCCTCCGGCATCTAGCGCGCCGGACTTCAAGAGCACCTTCATGATGGCGAACGTCTTCAAGCCAGCAGAAAGGTTCCCAGGCTCCAACCCCCGAGCGAAGCCCTCTTCGAGATACGTAAGGTGACCGCGACTTTCGCTCCTCTCGAAATGCCCCGGACATAAGGAGGAAACCTTGTCCATGAGAACCTTCAGGTGTCGCTCCTTCGCGATCTCTTCGAACAGCGAGGACTCGCTGTCATCGTTACGGATGGTCGCCTGAATCAAATCTTGCCGCAGCTCCTCCTGGTGTCCAAGGAGGGGCTTGAACCGAAAAGCGGGGCCGTAGGGTCCTCCGAGAGAATCGATCAGGAACGGGTCGTCCAGATAATGCGCCCTGAATCGCAAAACCCTCCTATCGTGCACCTCCGCCACCTCGTCACTTGCAACCGAGAAAACCGTAGATGCGTCCTTTATCTGGAGTTCGACCTTCCCGGGCTCTTCGCCGAAAACCGAATTGATCTGGCCGTTGAACTCGCTTCGGAACCTGTTTGTCGCAATCGCACGAAATACCTCATCATCGGAGATATCCATGATCTCGATAATCTGATCGGCAACTCCTGCTACGCCATTCGTGAAATCGGATTCGATCTCACGGGAGATCTCCTCCCCGTAATACTCCTTTATCTCATCAATAAGCTCGTCCCTCGTGCACTCGCCCGAAAAAACCCTGTCGATGAAACTATTCATTCTTCCAGCAGTTCGCCTGTGGCGAGACGTGGAGTCGAGAGGGCTTCCCACATATGCCTTCCTGATGGCGCGCTCAACACTATTGCGCCTCATGCGGTCGATTTTGTTCTCCGAATCGGACATGCTGTTGAAGGCCGCATAAAGCGCTTTTCCAACCGTGCTTTTCCCCGTCCCGTTCTCCCCGGCGATCACGGCAATACCATTAATCTCGATATCGGCCTCAGCGACCCTGCCGATGTTTTTCATCTTGATTTTCAATGCATATCACCAGCTCTAAACTCGCGAGACTCAATAGCTCGATTATCGCACAGAGAGATCGACTTCTCGAGGACTCCCTAAATGGAACGCGCGGTGAGGACATGGCTCGCCGCCGTCCGCTTCGCGTTCGCGCGGGGGAAGGTGACGACCAGGGACCTCTCCGGGCTCATCGAGAGGAGCGCCAGATTCTCCTCGTCCATTTGAACTGTATCGTATTCAAGGACACTTGACTTAGAGGAATGGCGTTGAGCGGCGATAATCGTTTCAGCGCCAAAAAGAAAGGAGTGTCAGTCATGGCAGACGGGCCCTCCTACACAGCGGGGTACCGCGCCGAGGCCGCAGACTTCGCCGCCGCGTCGGGGAAGCCCATCGCCCAAGTGGCAGCCGACCTCGGCATCAACGAGAAGACCCTGGGAAGATGGGTGACGGTCAGGAAGAAGGAGCTGACCAACCACCCGGTCGCGGCGGCCGCAAGTGCATGCGCGAGCTCGAGCTCGAGAACGAGTTCCTAAAAAGCCCCGACCTCACATTGGAGGCCGGGGCCAGTAGATTTTTGGGACATGTCTAGAAATCTACCCATGCAGGAAGCGGCATGTGCCGAGCATGTCGCGTGCTAGGTTTTGAGGCATGCCACAAAACCTAGCACGGGGGAGTGGCTACTCGGCGTCGGCGAAGCCGTTGGGGTTATGGCTCTGCCAATTCCAGCTGTCGCGGCACATGTCCGCGATGTCGTACTGGGCCTTCCAGCCCATCATGCGTTCGGCCTTGGAGGCATCGCACCAGTTGGCGGCGATATCGCCGGCACGGCGCTCGCGAATCACGTAGGGCAGCTCCTTGCCGCAGGCCTTGGAGAAGGCGGCGACGACCTCGAGTACCGAGGTGCCGGTGCCGGTGCCCAGGTTAAAGATCTCGACGCCGGTCTTGCCGTTCATCCAGTTGAGGGCGGCAACGTGACCGGATGCCAGGTCGCACACGTGGATGTAGTCGCGCACGCCGGTGCCGTCGGGGGTGGGGTAGTCGTTGCCAAAGACCTGAACGGCCTCGAGCTTACCGACGGCGACCTGGGCGACGTAGGGCACCAGGTTGTTGGGGATGCCCTTGGGGTCCTCGCCGATCAGGCCCGACGGATGGGCACCGATGGGATTGAAATAACGGAGCAGCACGACGTCCCACTCGGGGTCGGCGGTGTGGACGTCCATGAGGATCTGCTCAATCATCCACTTGGTCCAACCATAGGGGTTGGTCGCGGGCTTCTTGGGGTCTTCCTCGGTGACGGGCGGATTGTCCGGATCGCCGTAGACGGTCGAAGAGCTCGAGAAGATGATGGACTTACAGCCGTGGTTGCGCATGACATCGATGAGCACCAGGGTGTTCTCGATATTGTTGTGGTAGTACTCGACGGGCTTGCTCACCGACTCGCCAACGGCCTTAAAGCCGGCGAAGTGGATGACGCGGTCGATCTGGTGGGTATCGAAGATCTTGTTCATCGCATCGCGGTCGAGCACGTTGGCCTCGTAGAAGGTGAGGTTCTTGGCGGCCTCGTCGCCCACGATGGTCTTGACGCGGTCGATGGCAACGGCGCTGGAGTTGGAGAGGTCATCGACGACGACAACCTGGTAGCCACCCTCGAGCAGCTGAACGACGGTGTGCGAGCCGATAAAGCCGGCGCCGCCGGTAACGAGGACGCAGGTGTCTTTGGGGTCGAGTGCTTTGGACATGTAGTCTCCTATCGAATCAGGAACACTTCTTGAGGGGAGTATAGCGCAGCTGGGGGCGCCCAAAACACGCGGGGCAGGAAAACCAGAGGATTGATGTTAACGTACTCATAGGGTGTTATTTGCATAATCCTTACCTTTGGTGTGGGACGTATTTGCGAGCCGCTGACCATGCTTTTCCAGCCGTTCGTGGAAATAGTTGGGACAAGCGCGATGTGCGTTAATATGTTTGAGTTGAGCGACATATAAATAAGCATGTAACGGAGTACATATGTCACCAAACAACGATTCCATCTTTACGCAGGAGCTTTCGCGCCGCACTGCCCTTAAGGCTCTTTTCGGCGCCGCTTCTGCGGCTGTTCTTTTTGGCCTGCCCGCCCGCGCCCATGCGGCTGAGGCCAGTCAAGAAACCACCGACAAACTGAATGCCGCCCAGGCCCAGCTCGACGAGGTCCAGGCTCAGCTCGACAGCATTGCCAATGAGTACGCGGCGCTCGCCAACAAGAATGCCCAGACCCTCAACGACATCGAGAATGTCCAGGGCAAGATTGACGACACGCAGGCCCAGATCGATGAAAAGAAGGCCGAGCTCAAGAAGAAGCGCAACGACCTTTCCGATCGCGTGGCCGCCAGCTACAAGTCCGGCGGTACGAACATCCTGTCGCTGCTGCTGGCCTCTGGCTCGTTTGAGGAACTCGTCGCCAACGCGCATTACGTTGAGAAGATCAACAAGAGCGACCGCGATGCCATCGAGGATATCCAGACGATTCAGGCTGAGCTCGACGCACAGAAGACCGAGCTCGAATCACAAAAGGCCGACCTGGAGAAGCTCAAGGACCAGCAGACTGCTCAGATGCAGGACATGCAGGCCAAGCAGCAGGAGGTCCAGACCGTGCTGAACGGTCTTTCCGACGACGTCAAGGAACTCATGGCTCAGCGTGATTCCGAGATTCTCGCTGCCGCCCAGGCCGAGGAGGCCGCTAGGAAGGCCGCCGCTGCCGCGGCTGCCGCAAACAAGAACAATTCCTACTCGGGTGGTTCAAGCTCGGGTGGCGGATCGTATGCGCCCGGAACTCCGCAACAGAATGCCGGCTCGGGCAAGCAGCAGGCCGTCGTCAACGCATGCTACTCCACCCCTTCGCCTGGCCTGAACTGGTGCGCCGCTTGGGTTACCAACGTATTCCGCAACGCCGGCGTGGGCTACTTTGGCGGCAACGCGTGCGACATGTTTAACGCCTGGTGCTACAGCTCCGATCGTTCGGCGCTGCAGGTGGGCATGATCGTGGCCGACTCGTCGCACAGTGGCACCGGTACGCCGGGTCTGCTGTACGGACACGTGGGCATCTATGTTGGCGGCGGCATCGTTATGAGCAACGAGGGCTCCATTACGTCTAAGTCACTTGATGCGTTTATTCGGTTCTACGGTACTGGCTCTGGCGTGCGCTGGGGCTGGCTCGGTGGTATTGCGCTGTCGTAACGCCGACTGGGCCGCGTGCCCGCCCGCAATATATTTGATTGCCTGCTCGGGCAGTCCTGCGCAAGACGAAGGCCACATTAAGTGGCCTTCTTTGCGTGCGGAACTCGCGATCAATCAAATATATTGCGGGCGGGCACGCGGTCCTCTCGGGTCCTGAGCGCGACTCACCGGACTGGTTGTCTGAATTAAAGAAAGTGAAGGCCCCTTTCGGGGCCTTCTTTTTATAAAAATTCGCCTACTCGGTGGACTTCGGGTTCTAGGTCTACGTCGAATTGGTCTTTGACGGTTGCTTGGATGTGGCGGATGAGTTTGTCGACGTCGGCTGCGGTGGCGTGGTCGGCGTTGACGATAAAGCCGCAGTGTTTTTCGCTCACCTGGGCGCCGCCGACGGCGTGACCGCGCAGGCCTGCGTCCATGATGAGCTTGCCGGCAAAGTGGCCCTCGGGACGCTTGAAGGTGGAGCCGGCGCTCGGCATGTCGAGCGGCTGCTTGTCCTCGCGGCGCTGGCGATAGTCGTCCATGTCGGCCTTGATCATCGCGGCGTTGCCCGGGGCGAGATTGAAAGTGGCCGAAAGCACGATAAAGCCGTCGTCGGCGATGCGGCTCTTGCGATAACCCAGGTTGAGCTCGTCGACATCGAACTCGATGATATTGCCGCTGCCGTGGGTGCCGTCGTCGAGCATGCGAGCGGGCTTGTAGACACGCACGGACTCCAGCACATCGGCCATACAGGCACCGTAGGCACCGGCGTTCATGTAGCAGGCGCCGCCGACCGATCCGGGGATACCCGAGATGGGCTCCATGCCGGTGAGACAGGCTTCGGCGGCAGTCGTGGCGACATCGGAAAGCAAGGCGCCGGCTGCCGCCGTGACGTGCGTGCCGTTGACCGTAATGTCGGAGAGGCCCTTGCCCAGCGCTACGACGACACCGCGGATACCCTTGTCACCGACGAGTAGGTCAGAGCCGTTGCCCACGATGGTGAGCGGCAGATCGCAGCGGTAGCAGGTGTCAAGCGTGGCGACGAGTCCCTGCTCGGTATCGGGCGTGACAAAGACATCGGCCGGGCCGCCGATCTTAAACGTGGTGTGCTCGCGCATGGGCTCGCTCATGAGTACGTTGTCCTCGCCGGCAACGCCGGCGAGCGCGCAGAGCAGGTCCTCGTTAAAAAAGTCGTTCTCGTGCATACGAATATCCGCCTTTTGGTGGTTGTTGTCATCAATCGATTGCAATATACCCCACCTGGACGGATTTGGTGCGCTGGCGGCGATAAAACAGCCGTCCACCGGATTGGTAAAGTGTTTATCACCGAGGTGGAGGGGCAGTCGTTATACTTTCAAGAGATTGCGCGTAAACCTGGAAGGAGCGAGATGGCCAACAAAGTCACCCTCAAGCAGATCGCCCAGGAGGTGGGGCTTTCCCCTTCGTCGGTCTCGCTTGTTCTCAATAATCGGCCCTGTCGCATTTCGGAAGAAAACCGCAAGCTCATCAAGGAGGTTGCGGCGCGCAACCACTATGTTCCTAACCAGATCGCGCGCAGCCTGGTCATGCGCGAGTCGCGCACACTGGGCCTTATCGTTCCCAATATCGAGAGCCGCTTTTTTGCCTCGCTCGCCGGCAGCTTGGAAAAGCGCTGTCGCGAGGACGGTTACGCGCTCTTTATTACCAGCTCGGGCGGAAGCGCCGATGACGATCTGGAACTGCTGCGCCAGCTGGTGACGCGCGGCGTCGACGGCGTCTTTCTGGTAGTGGGTGACGAGTTCTCCGACGATCGCGCCCTGCGCGAGGAGGTGAGCCATCTGCCCATTCCTGCCGTGATGGTCGACCGCGCCATTGAGGGCCTCGAGTGCGACAAGGTGATGTTCGACCACGAGATGGGCGGCTACATGGCTACGCGGTATCTGATTGAACAGGGTCATCGCCGCATCGCCTGTCTGGTTAACGCGCGTCGCTCCAATACGGGCCGCAAACGACTCGCCGGTTACGAGCGCGCGCTGCGCGAGGTGGGACTGCCCATCGACGCGCGCCTGGAGTTTGAGAGCGAGTACTACATTCCGAGCGCATACGAGGCCTCGGAGGCGGTGCTTGCAACCGATGCCACCGCCGTGTTCGCAAGCTCGGACAACATCGCCCTCGGTCTGCTCAAGCGCTTGCACGAGATGGGGAAGAGCATCCCGGGCGATATCTCGGTCGTAAGCTATGACAACTCGGCGGCCGACGTTCTCTTTGAGCCGGCGCTGACCGCGATTGAGCAGGATCCCGGTGTCCTTGCGGAGCATGCTTTTGGCTGCATGTCCAAGCGTCTTGCCGGTAGGGGCGGTAGACGTGCCGAAGAGGTCGTTCTGGAGCCGGCGCTTATCGTGAAGGGCAGCGTACTCGAGCTTACTAAACACAACTAAACACGTTTATCAATTTGCAGAAACCGAATGTGGACCACCTGTGACTGTCAACGCCGCAGGTGAATGTCGCGTTTTGTTGATCGATGGGATTGATAAGGGTGATAAAACGTTTTTTCATCATGATAAAACGTTTTAGCAAATATACTAGTCCCAACGAAAGGTTGCCGTATCGGAAGGTGACCGCGCAGCGAAGGGACATAAACAATGGCTAAAACACTGGGAACGCCGTGGCAAAAACTGGGACATGAGGTTCCCACTTCCGAGCTCGAGGGTGTCGACCTGTATTGGCGCGCATCGAACTATCTGTCCGTCGGTCAGATCTACCTTCGCTCTAACCCGTTGATGCGCAGCGACTTTGTCGACGAGAAAACCGGTGAGGTGCGCGACTTTGGTCGCCCGGACGTTAAGCACCGTCTGGTCGGTCACTGGGGCACCACGCCTGGCATCAACTTCCTGTTCGGTCATGTTAACCGCCTCATCGCCGATCACAACCAGAACGCCATTTTCTTGATGGGCCCGGGCCACGGTGGCCCTGCCGGCACCGCCCAGTCGCTGCTCGATGGCACCTACCGTGAGATCCGCCCCGACATCACCAACGACGAGGCTGGTCTGCAGAAGTTCTTCCGCCAGTTCTCTTATCCCGGCGGCATCCCGAGCCACTTTGCGCCCGAGACGCCCGGCTCCATCCACGAGGGCGGCGAGCTCGGCTACACGCTCAGCCACGCCTACGGCGCCGTCATGGACAACCCGAGCCTGTTGGCCGTGGCCGTGGTGGGCGACGGCGAGTCCGAGACCGGCCCGCTCGCGACCTCTTGGCAATCCAACAAGCTCGTGAACCCGGCAACCGACGGTATCGTCCTGCCGATCCTGCACCTCAACGGCTACAAGATCGCCAACCCCACCATCCTCGCCCGCGTGTCCGACGAGGAGCTCACCAAGTTCTTTGAGGGCATGGGCTATAAGCCGCACTTCTTTGTCGCGGGCTTTGACGACGAGAGCCACGCAAGCATTCACGCGCGTTTTGCCGCTCTGTTTGAGCAGGTCTTCGATGAGATCTGCGACATCAAGGCCACCGCTATGGCTCAGGCCGCCGCGGGTGAGACCGTGGTCCGTCCGGCCTATCCCATGATCGTGTTCCGTACGCCCAAGGGCTGGACTTGCCCCAAGCACATCGACGGCAAGAAGACCGAGGACTCCTGGCGCGCGCATCAGGTGCCGCTGGCGAGTGCCAAGGACACCCACGAGCACTTCCGCGTGCTGCGCGAGTGGCTGCGCTCCTACAAGCCCGAGGAACTCTTTACGCCCGAGGGCCAGGTGCGCCCCGAGGTGACGGCCTTTATGCCGACCGGCGAGCTGCGCATTGGCG
Source organism: uncultured bacterium (assembly GCA_905215365.1). GTDB lineage: Bacteria > Actinomycetota > Coriobacteriia > Coriobacteriales > Coriobacteriaceae > Collinsella. The sequence goes on from CAJMPX010000014.1 coordinate 45,711, forward strand.
CCAACCCCAACGCGAACGGCGGCAAGGTCCGTCGCGAGCTCGAGCTGCCCGATATCCACGCCCATGAGATCCCCGTTGCCGAGAAGGGCCATGGCTGGGGCTCCACCGAGGCCGCCCGCGTCTTTGGTGAGTACACTGCCGATGTTCTGGCCAAAAACATGGAGGACTTCCGTATCTTTGGCCCCGACGAGACCGCGTCCAACCGCCTACAGGCTGCCTACAAGGTGACCAAGAAGCAGTGGGATGCCGGCTTCTATGAGGACGATGCCAACGATGAGCTGCTCGCCGGCTCCGGTAAGGTTGTCGAGCAGCTGTCCGAGCACCAGTGCGAGGGTTTCCTCGAGGCATACGTGCTCACCGGCCGCTCCGGCGTGTGGAGCTCCTATGAGAGCTTTGTCCATGTGGTCGACTCCATGGTCAACCAGCACTGCAAGTGGCTCGAGGCTACCAAGCGCGAGATTCCGTGGCGTGCCCCCATCAGCGGCCTCAACATTTTGCTGTCGAGCCATGTCTGGCGTCAGGACCACAACGGCTTCTCGCACCAGGACCCCGGCTTTATCGACCTGCTGCTCAACAAGGCCAACGATACGCATATCGTGAATGCGTACTATCCGGCCGACGCCAACATGGCCCTCGCTGTGGCCGAGCGCGTCTACCAGTCCACCGACTGCGTCAACGCCATCTTCTGTGGCAAGCAGCCTGCTCCGACCTTCCAGACGGTCGACGAGGCCAAGGCGGAGCTCGCCGAGGGCGTTGCGACCTGGGAGTGGGCATCGACCGCCGATTCGCTCGCCGAGGCCGACGTCGTGGTCGCCACCTGCGGCGACGTGCCGACGCTCGAGGCTCTGGCTGCAACCGACATGCTGCGCGAGCTGGGTATCAAGGTATGGTTCGTCAACGTGGTCGACCTGCTCAAGATCCAGAACGTCTGCGAGAACGACCAGGCTCTCAGCGACGAGCGCTGGGCTGAGCTGTTCGGCTGCGGCGAGAAGCCCGTCCTCTTCGCGTTCCACGCTTATGCCGGCACGATTCGCCGTCTGATTTGGAACCGCCCCGGCCACGATGCCTTCCGCGTCCACGGCTACGAGGAGAAAGGCTCCACGACAACGCCGTTCGACATGCTGCGCCTGAACAACATGGACCGCTGGGCACTGGCCGCCGACGTGCTGCGCCTGGTCGACGCCGATAAGTTTGCGGAGCAGATTGATAAGTGGGAGGCATTCCGCACCGAGGCCTTCGAGTTCGCGTGCGATGAGGGCTACGATCACCCGGCCTTTACCGACTGGGTCTGGCCCGACGCAGCGGCTGCAACCGCTGCCGACGGCGCACTCTCCGCAACGCAGCTAACTGCCGGCGACAACGAGTAGGTAGGCATCCGGGACGGTCTCGCGCTGGGGCCTTGCCCGGCGGGGTGGCTTTGTCTGGGGAAGTGGGCTTCGCGAACTTCCCCAGACAAAGCCACCCCGCCGGGCAAGGCCCTCTCGACCGTTTCGATCTGCGGGGCTGATATTTTTTATGTAATGGGGACTTTGCTGATGCTGCCCCGGAGACCGCATATCTAACTTTGGTCAGCCTGAAATGCATTGCCGGGGCCGGGGCGCCTGCTTTGTTTTGAGAAGTTCGCGAAGCCCACTTCTCAAAACAAAGCAGGCGCCCCGGCCCTCGTGGAATAGATAAGGGGGAAGCATGAGCTTTACGAGTGTGGCGCTTCAGATGTTGACGGTTTCGCTGCCTATTTTGTTGGGGTGGTGTATCGCCAAGCTGGGGTTTATGAAAGCGGAGTTCGAGCGCGAGCTGTCGCATCTGCTGTTGCAGGTGGCGCTACCGTGCTTGGTGCTTTCGTCAGCGCTGGGCGATGATGTGAAGCTTCCGAGCATTGCCGAGACGTTTTCGCTCATGGGTCTGTCCTTTGTGATGTATGTGGTGGCGACCGTTATCGCGTTTGCTGTCACCGCTGCTCTTCGCGTTCCCAAAGGGACAGAATGCTCGTATCGCTTCGCCGTGCTTTTCGGTAATGCCGGGTTTATCGGTTTTCCGGTTATTTCGGCGGTGTTGGGAAAACAAGCGCTGTTGTATGCATCGATTGCGCTTATCCCCCTAAACCTTCTTATGTTTACCGTCGGTGCCATGTTATTTAGCGGAATGGATGGCGGCCTTAAAAAGCAGATGCGCAATATTGCCGCCTGCTGCAAGAGTCCTGGTCTCATTGCAAGTGCTGTTGTGCTTGGGATCGTGCTAACCGGATGGACCGATTGGGGCGTGTTGGGCGACTCGATTTCCATCGTTGGCACCATGACCACTCCAGCGGCATTGTTGCTCATGGGATCGTCTATCGCCAAGTACCGTCCGCTCGAGATGCTCACCAACTGGCGCGCCTATGTCGCCGTGGCGTTTCGCCTGGTTGTCGTGCCGGTGGCATGTCTTGCCGTCGCGCGCTTGTGGCCCGGCATGACGCCCATGTTTATCGCGACGCTTGTGCTCGAGATGGCAATGCCGGTGGGCAGCAACGGTACGCTGTACTGCCTACAATACGGCAAGGATGCACGCCCCATGATGCAGTGCACGTTTTTGTCGATCATCTGCTCCATTTTGACCATCCCACTCGTAGCCACACTGTGCGGGTAGGCATTCGGGACGGTCTCGCGCTGGGGCCTTGCCCGGCTGGGCGGCCTTGCTCCGGGAAGTGGGCTTCGCGAACTTCCCGGAGCAAGGCCGCCCAGCCGGGCAAGGCCCTCTCGACCGTTTCGATCTGCGGGGGCTGATATTTTTTAATGTAATGGGGACTTTGCTGTTGCGGTCTTGGAGACTGCGGGCCTAACTTTGGTCAGCCTACGATACATTACCGGGGCCGGGGTGCCTGCTTTGTTTTGAGAAGTTCGCGAAGCCCACTTCTCAAAACAAAGCAGGCACCCCGGCCCTCGTCCGTGAACTTTTCCGCTGGGCGAGCGGGGCCGCGGGCAATCCGTTCCAATGTTTCCAAATGAATACGCTGTGAGCCGAGAGAGACGATTTTCCCCGCAAGCACTCTAGTATGCTAAAGTACCCAAAAGACCGGCGGAGCTATGCCGGTCTTCTGCTCTATATGAAACACAGCATGAGGAGGCTCACCAGATGACGGCCACACCGTGGGGATTCCGGGACATATTGCCCGAGGAGGCTCAGGCGCGCGAGGAGATTGCGCTGACGGTGAAGGGCTGCTTCAGGGAGCATCATTACCTTCCGGTCGAAACGCCGCTGCTCGAGGACAAGGGTTCACTCGAGGAAGGCGGCCGCATCGCGGACACGCCGTTTAAGCTTTTTGACGATGATGGCCGTCTGCTGGTGGTCCGTCCCGACAACACATTGCCGATCGTGCGTCTGGTCTCGACCCGCATGCGCGCGGCCGACCTGCCCCTGCGCCTGCGCTATGAGGCGCCGGTGGTTCGCGAGTGCCAGCGCAATGCCGGTGGCTCGCGTCAGTTTACGCAGCTGGGCTTTGAGCTTATCGGTGCGGGCGATACCGCGGGCGATGTCGAGATTGTCTCGCTCGTGGCCGAGGCCGTGCGCGAGCTGGCGCTGCCCGATGCGCGCATTATCGCAGGTAGCGTGCGTCCGTTTAAGGAGCTGCTCGCGGCGTGCGAGGATCGCGAGCTGGCCGCCGAGGCCTTGCGCTGCGTGCACGCCAACGACTTTGTGGGCCTCGATGCCCACGTGGCGGCAAGCGTCGAGTCCGATGCCGTCAAGGCCGCCATTAGCGAGCTGCCGCGTCTGCACGGCGGTGCCGAGGTACTCGACCGCGTGGACGCGCTGCTGGAGGCCGCCGGTATCGTCGCGCCGCTGACGCGCGAGCTGCGTGCCCTGGTCGAGGGCCTGGCACCCGAGGACGCCCAGGTGCTGTCGTTCGACTTCTCTATCATGAACTCTTTCGATTACTACACGGGCCTGGTCTTTAAGGCCTATGCCGGCGGCTTGCCCGATCCGGTCGGTTCGGGCGGACGCTATGACTCCATCTTTACCGGCGCATTTGGCGACGGTATCGAGGTGCCGGCGGCGGGCTTCGCCTTTTCGCTCGAGCGCCTGGAGGCCGCGCGCACCTCGGCCGAGGACGCCGCTTCCGATGGCGATCACGCCGCGGGCCGTGGCGCCGAGGGCCCGCTGCGCATCGCCGTGCCCAAGGGCTCGCTCAAGGCCGATACGCTCGACGTGCTCGAAGCCGCGGGCCTGGACGTCTCTGAGTTGCGCGATCCGGGCCGTCACCTAATCGTGCGCGGCCGCGACACGCGTGCCGGTGAGGGCGCGGTCGGAGATATCGAGTTTGTCATTGTGCGCCCCAGCGATGCGCCCGCCTTTGTGGGCTGCGGCGGTGCCGATTGCGGCATCTGCGGTTGGGACTCGCTTATCGAGGCCGACCTCAACTTGCTGCAGCTGGTCGATCTGGGCTATGGCCTGTGCACCTTTATCGAGGCGGAGCCCGCATGGCGCGCCGGTCAGGCCGAGCGCAACTACGCCCGTCGCGGTTCGCTTCGCGTGGCAACCAAGTACCCGCGCATCGCGAGTGCCTGGTATGCCGAGCGCGGCGTGAATGCCGATATCGTCTCGCTGCACGGCAACATTGAGCTGGGACCCATCGTCGGCATGACCGATCGCATCGTGGACATTACCGCCACGGGTGCCACGCTGCGCGACAACGACTTGGTCATCACCGGCCGCATCATGGACTGCACGGCCCGCTTCTTTGTCAATCCGGGTGCCGCGCGCCTGGATCCGCGCGTACGCAATCTGGCAGATCGCCTGGCCGCGGCCGTTAAGGACAAGCATTTTGAGCCCGTCGCGGGCTCGGCACAATAGCGCGAGCGCGCACGGGCGCCCCAACGTACGGGCTGCGGGCCGATTGGCGCCGCCGCCCGGCCTCTCGTTTTTCGAACACAACCTCGACCGATAGGGGATACCGATATGAAGACCATCAAGCTTGTTCCCGGTGAGCGCCTCGTTACCAACCAGCTCAACCGCAAGGGTGTGCTGCCGCAAAACATCGTCGACGCCGCCCGCGATATCGTGGCCAACGTGCGCGCCAACGGCGATGCCGCGGTGCGCGATTACTGTCAGCGTTTTGACGGTGTCGAGCTGCAGAGCTTCCGTCTGCCGCAGGAGCAGATCGATGCCGCGCTCGAAGGCCTCGACCCTGTCTTTGTCGCCGCGCTCGAGAAGGCCGCGCGTCAGATTCGTGAATTCCACCAGCGCGAGGTCGAGCAGAGCTGGTTTACCACGCGTGCGGACGGCACGATGCTCGGCGTTAAGGTGACCCCGCTCGCGGCGGCCGGCATCTACGTGCCGGGCGGTCGCGCGCAGTATCCCTCCACCGTGCTCATGAATGCCATTCCCGCCAAGGTCGCCGGCGTCAAGCGCGTGGTTATGGTGACCCCGCCGCAAAAAGACGGCCTTATCAGCCCCTACACGCTCGCCGCGGCAAAGCTCGGCGGAGTGGACGAAATCTATATGGTGGGCGGCGCCCAGGCCGTGGCCGCGCTGGCGTACGGCACCGAGACCATTCCGCGCGTCGACAAAATTACCGGCCCGGGCAACGCCTTTGTTGCCGCCGCCAAGCAGATTGTCTCGGGCGACGTGGGCATCGACATGGTCGCCGGTCCCTCCGAGGTCTGCGTGCTGGCCGATGCCTCGGCCAAGCCTATGGTGGTCGCGGCCGACTTGATGGCGCAGACCGAGCACGATCCGCTGGCAGCCTGCTATCTGGTGACTTGCGACGAGCAGTTTGCGCGCGAGGTCGAGGCAGGTATCGACATCCTGGTGGCGCAGTCCCCGCGCGCCGAGATCACGCGCGCCTCGCTCGATAACGAAGGCACCATCGTGGTGGCCGCCGACATGGCTGCCGCCGTCGAGGCCGTGAACACCGTGGCGCCCGAGCACCTGGAGCTGCACTGCAAGGATGCGATGGGGCTGCTCGGTGGCATTCGCAACGCCGGCGCCATCTTTGTGGGCGCTTGGAGCTCCGAGCCGCTCGGCGATTACGTCGCCGGCCCCAACCACACGCTGCCGACCGGCGGCACGGCCATGTTCTCTAACCCGCTTTCGGTCGAAGAGTTCGTCAAGCGCTCGAGCGTTATCTGCTATACGCCCGAGGGCCTGCTTTCGGACGCTCCCGCTACGCAGCGCCTGGCTGAGGCCGAGGGTCTGTGGGCGCACGCGCTATCCGCCGCTCTGCGTCGCCGCGTGCTGGAGCAGGGCGAGGATGCCGTGAGTGCCGAGTCGCTGGCCGCGGCCGATCTGACCAAGGTTGCCTGGCCGGGCGACGCCGTGACGACGGTTGCCGAGGGCGTGGACCTGGCGGCTGCAAGCGCGGATGGTGCTGGCCCGACCGGCGGGGAGGCCTAATATGGCCGAACTGACGCCCCACATGAAGGGGCTCGTCCAGCCTTACCTGGCCGGTATTGAGCCCTACGATCCCAACTTTACGCCCACGCGCATCAACCTTTCGGCCAACGAGAACACCTATCCCGTGCCGGCCGGCGTGCGCGAGGCGATCGACGCGGCCCTGGCTGCCACGCCGCTCAACCGCTATCCCGACCCCATGTCCAACGACCTGCGCGACGAGCTTGCCGCTTGGCATGGCGTGACGCGCGAGAATGTCTGCGTGGGCAACGGCGGCGACGAGCTGCTCTATAACTACCTGTTGGCGTTTGGCGGCGCGGGACGGACCCTGCTCAACTGCCCGCCGTGCTTTAGCGAGTATGCGTTCTTTGCGTCGCTCTGTCAGACCGAGGTGCGCGACGTGTGGCGCGACCCCGCGACCTTTGAGCTCGACCAGGCAGCCGTGCTTGCGGCGGCGTCCGAGTGCAACCTGGCAATCGTGACCTCGCCCAACAACCCCACGGGTGACGTGGCACCGCTCGACTTTGTCGCGGCGCTGTGCGATGCGTGCCCCGGCATGGTAATGGTTGACGAGGCCTACGTGGAGTTTGCCGACGATTCGTTTGGCGCGGTCACCACGGCGCAGGGGCTTATCGCCGAGCATCCCAACCTGGTGATTCTGCATACGTTGTCCAAGGCGTTTGGCGCTGCCGGTACGCGTCTGGGTTACGTGATCGCGGCGCCGGAAGTCATCGACGTGTTCGCGGCGATTCGCCAGATCTATTCAGTTAACGTGCTGAGCCAGGCGGCAGCACTTGCCTGCGTGCGTGCCCGTGATGCCTACACGCCCGTGGTGGCACAGATCGCATCCGAGCGCGAGCGCGAGCTGTGCGCCCTGCGCGCAATGGCTGCCGAGGGCATGCCCGTGGAGGCATGGCCGAGCGCGGCGAACTTTGTGCTCGTGCGCACGCCGCATGCCACGCGCGTGCGCGAGCGTCTGCGCGACGAGTATTCGATTTTGGTGCGCGACTTTAGCTACGCGCCGGGGCTTGCGGGCTGTCTGCGCATCACTGTGGGTACGCCGCAGGAAAACGACGAGGTGCTGGCCGCGTTTGCCGCGCTGGTGAAGGAGGAGATGTAGATGGACCGCTATGCCGAGGTAACCCGCAAGACGGGCGAGACCGACATTGTCGTAAAGCTCGACCTGGACGGATCTGGCGTGTGCGATATCTCGACCGGCGTGCCGTTTTTCGACCACATGCTCAACGCTTTTGGCCGCCATGGCCTGTTCGATCTGACGGTGCATGCGGTGGGCGACGTCGAGGTCGACGCGCACCACACCGTTGAGGACACGGGCATTGTGCTGGGCGAGGCGTTTTGCCAGGCGCTGGGCGACAAGGCGGGTATTACGCGCTTTGCCGACGCGGCGATCGCCATGGACGAGACACTCGTGATGGCCGCCGTGGATATCTCGGGTCGCGGGCAGGCCTATTGCGAGCTGCCCGTGCCGACTGAGCGCGTGGGCAGCTTTGATACCGAGCTGGCCGTCGAGTTCTTCTATGCCTTTGCGCGCGATGCCAAGCTCACGCTGCACGTGCGCGAGCTGGCGGGCGGCAATTCGCACCACATTATCGAGGCCGCCTTTAAGGCCGTGGGCCGCACGATGCGCCGCGCCTGCGAACTCGATCCCCGCGTGCAGGGTATCCCCAGCACTAAGGGCTCGCTGTAACCGTCACAAGGGTAAAACCACCACAAAGATGCCTGTCCTCTTTGTGGTGGTTTTGGATGATGAGAAGTGGAGGGGTCGCGTGGGCGAACCGAAGATCGTGGTGGTCGACTACCACAAGGGCAACTTGTCGAGCGTCGTGCGCGGGCTTGCGCGCGCCGGTGCTGCCGCCTGCACGTCGGACGATCCGGAGCAGATCCGCAACGCCGACGGCCTGGTCATCCCGGGCGTGGGTGCGTTCTATGACGCGATCGCCTTTATGCGCCAGAGCGGCGAGGCGGACGCGGTGCTCGATGCCGTTGTCGCCGGAACTCCGCTGCTCGGCGTCTGCCTGGGTCTTCAACTGTTTTTTGAGCGCGGCAACGAGGGCGTGCCTGCGGACGAGGGCGCGGTCGCCGACGGCAACGCCTCCGAGCAGGCCGGCGGCCCCTGGGTCGATGGCCTGGGCATTATGCGCGGTTCGTGCGCACGCTTGGAGTCGAGCCGCCTGAAGGTGCCGCACGTGGGCTGGGACCAGGTGCACATGACGCCCGCCGGTGCGGCCGACCCGCTGCTCGCCGGTTTTGCCGAGGGTGCCAACATGTATTTCACCCACAGCTATGCGGTGGCCGACGACGCCGATGCCGCTGATGTGCTGGCGCGCACGCACTATACACGGAGCTTCCCGTGCATCGTGCGCCATGGCAACGTGTGGGGCTGCCAGTTCCATCCCGAGAAATCCTCCGCGCTGGGTCAGCGCATCCTTAAGAGCTTCGTCAACATCGTCGAGGAGGGCGGCCGATGATCCTGTTTCCCGCAATCGATCTGATCGGCGGCAAGGTCGTGCGCCTGGAGCGTGGTGACCGCAGCCGCTGCAAGGTATATTCCGACGATCCCGTGGCCGTCGCCCGCTCGTTTGCCGAGCAGGGCGCGAGCTGGGTGCACGTCGTAGACCTGTCCTCTGCCTTTGGCGAGGACGAGGGCGCATGCGCTGCCAACTCGGCGGCGATCAAGGCCATCTGCGGCGTCGACGGTCTGTCCGTGGACGTAGGCGGCGGTGTCCGATCGCTCGCACGCATCGACGAGCTGGCCGGCTATGGTGCTCGCCGCATTGCGCTGGGCACCGTGCTGGTGACCGAGCCGGGTTTTGCCGAGGTAGCAGCCCAAGGCTTTGGCGAGCTGTTGGTGGCAGATATTGCCGCGCGCGACGGCCAGGTCAAGGTGAATGGCTGGCGCGACGGCGCGGGCGTGGCGCTCGACGACGCCGTGGCGCAGCTTTCCGAGCTGGGCTTTAAGCATCTGGTGTATACCGACATCGCGCGCGATGGCATGCAGACGGGCATCGATGTGGCGGCGTATCGCCATGTGGCCGAGGCCGCGGGCTTTCCCGTCGTGGCGTCGGGCGGTATCTCGACGCTCGACGATATCCGCGCGCTTGCCGCGGTGGGCGAGGATGCCATCGAGGGCGCCATTACCGGTCGTGCACTCTACGAGGGTAACTTTACGCTGGTACAGGCGCTGTCCGCCGCCCGAGGGGAGGAGTAACCCATGCTTACCAAACGCGTGATTCCCTGTCTGGACGTCAAGGACGGCCGCGTGGTCAAGGGCGTCAACTTTGTGAGCCTGCGCGATGCGGGCGACCCGGTGGAGCTAGCGCGTGCCTACGATCGCGAGGGTGCGGACGAGGTCGTTTTTCTGGATATTACCGCCACGAGTGACAACCGCGCGACGACTATCGAGATGGCGGCGCATGCGGCCGAGGAGCTGGCCATTCCCTATACCGTGGGCGGCGGCTTTCGCGACCTGGCGGGCATGCGAACCATGGTTGCCGCCGGTGCCGACAAGGTGTCGCTCAACTCGGCGGCTGTGCGCGACCCGTCGCTGATCAGCCAGGCTGCCGCGGCGTTTGGCAGCCAGGCCGTGGTCGTGGCGATCGATGCCAAGCGCGTTGGCTTGCCCGGAGCATCCGGTGCCGACAAGTGGGAGGTTTTTACCGCAGGAGGTCGCAACGCCACGGGTATCGACGCGGTGGCGTGGGCCGAGGAGGCGGCTCGTCGCGGCGCCGGCGAGATCTTGCTGACCAGCATGGATCGCGACGGCACCAAGGCCGGCTTTGACCTGGCGCTCACCCGCGCCGTGGCACGCGCGGTGCCAATCCCCGTCATCGCGAGCGGCGGCGTGGGTACGCTCGAGCATTTTGCCGAGGGCGTGATCGAGGGCGAAGCCGACGCCGTGCTGGCGGCGAGCGTCTTTCACTTTGGAACCTTCAGCATCCGCCAGGTGAAGGAGTATATGGCGTCGCAGGGTATCCCTGTGAGGTTGGACTTCTAATGCTGCGGGCTTCGCTGCGGCTTGCCCAGGCACCGCATCTTGCCGCTCAAACCGTCGCTCGCGTACCAAAGTACGCGTCGCTCCTCTTTCACGGCAACCTGAGGCACCTGGACAACCCTCGCCGACCGGCGATGTTTAAATTGGGGAATTGAAATGAGAGAAATTACTACTCCAGCTGATCTTAAATATAACGTCAAAGGATTGATTCCCTGTGTGGTTCAGCAGTATGACACCGGTGAGGTGCTTATGGTTGCTTGGATGAACGAGGAGTCGGTGGGGCTGACGCTCAAGACCGGTACCACGTGGTTTTGGAGTCGCAGCCGCCAGGAGCTCTGGAACAAGGGCGCGACGAGCGGCAACATGCAGGAGGTCAAGGAGCTCTGGGCCGACTGCGATGGCGATACGCTGCTGGTCAAGGTCGACTCGCCGGGTCCGGCCTGCCATACCGGCAACCGTACCTGCTTCTTTAAGAAACTTGCGTAGGGCGGGCGCTCGACTAGACGCTTGACCAACCAGAAAGGATTGAACCATGGGTGTGCGCACCGCGAATGTTCAGGATGGAAATATCGGTGAGACGCTGACGGGGCTGGCCGAGGTGATTCATGGCCGTCGCGACGCGTCGCCGCAGGAAAGCTATACCGCTCGTCTGCTGGTCGACGTCGAGGATGAGTTGCTCAAGAAGCTTGCCGAGGAAGCGAGCGAGGTTATCATGGCCTGCAAGGATAACGACCACGACCACATTCGCTACGAGGCCGGCGACCTGGTCTACCACCTGCTCGTGACGCTCGAGCGCTACGGTATTACCCTCGACGAGCTGGCCGGTGAACTCAACGCCCGCCGCCACTAGTCAAGCTTTTGGTGCAAGGGGGGGGCAGGATGCTTTGCACCAAATGATCCGTTTTCCTCCGTCCCCAACGGATCAAATAGAAGTTGCGGTGGAATAGTTCTTGTTTGACGGTCTTAGGGCTATAAACAGGAACTATTTCACCGCAACTTATGAAGGGATGGCTAGGCGAGGGGTGTGGACTCCCATTCGCCGGTGAGGTGGGGGATGTCGAAGGTTCGATAACCGCAGTCGTAGGCGTGGGCCTGGGCCTCGCGGATATTCCAGCAGATGTCACAGACGCGGTGCGCGTCCGAGCCAAAGGTGATGGGTACCTCGGCGTGGGCGAAGCAGCGCAAAAGGCCGGTCGCGGGGTAGTAGTCATCGAGCCCCTTGCGCGGCGCGGCAGTCGAGACCTCAACGCGCCGACCCGTGTCGTGTGCGCATTCTGCCATCTGCCCCCAGAACGGCGCGGGTTCAAAATCGGGTGCAAAGCCTTCCTTCGAAAAGCGCATGACCAGGTCGGGATGAGCCATCACATCAAAGTTAAGCGGACTCTCGCAGGCGCGGCACCAGTCATCGACATAGCGCTCCCATACGCCGCGCACGCCTAAGTTTTCCCAAACATGCAGGTTGGTATCGTCGTCGATCCAGCCGCAGCGCGAGTCGGGCGTATCGGGGCGAGCGACGTCCTCTGTCCCCGTCGTGCCCGCAGCGCCTGCCGCAATATCGCCCGGGTTGCCAATCCAATGTACGCTGCCCAGGCGCACGACGGCGCCCCGGGACCAGCGCTCAACCAAAGGCTCGCAGCCTTCGTACCAATCGCATTCAAAGCCATAGATAAGCTCGAGCTCCGGCGCGATCTGCACGGCAAGCTTGCGGGCATCCTCAAAAGCCAGACGATGTGCCGGCAGGTCGCCCTCGACAACCTGTACCTCGCAATTGAAATCCATGCTGGCGGGCAGGGTAAGGTGGTCGGTTGAGACCATGACGCGGCAGCCGGCGGCGGCAGCAGCGTGGACGTTGCCCTCAAACGAGGCATGGCCATCCGAAAACGAGGTGTGGGTATGGCAATCGACCAGCGGGCAAGCAGACATGGAGGCTCCTTTGCGTCAAGCGAATCCGCTCCATTGTAATGGCGCGACCCCTGACGCGCCGGGAACGCTGCAAGTCGAAACCGACTGGAAAGGGCAGGCGGCGCACGCCGACGTCCGCGACGGGCAAAAGTCACGCCCATCCCATGACGACGCTTCCACGCCGCCCGCGATGTGTTAGCGTTTGGGTGAACAAAACGAGCCCGTGCGGAAAGGAGCCGGACCGTATGCCATGCGATAGCAAATCTCCGCTGTCCCGCGAGACCGATGCGCCCGAGACCATCGTCAAACTGGAATGCGATATCGACGACGCGTCGCCCGAGGTGCTCGCCTACGCCGCCGACCGCCTGCGCGAGGCCGGTGCGCGCGAGGTGCATTGGCTACCCCTCTATTGCAAGAAGGGCCGTCCCGGCTGGCAGCTGCAGGTAATCTGCACCCACGAGGATATCGAGCGCCTGCAGACGATTATCTTTTTGGAAACCACGACCAATGGCATCCGCCGCCAGGTTATGGAGCGCGTTTGCCTACCACGCCGCTTTGAGCGCGTGGCGACGCCATGGGGCGAGGCATCCGTTAAAGTGGCCACTCTGCCCGACGGCAGTGAGCGTGCGGCGCCCGAGTACGAAGACTGCTCCCGCCTCGCTCGCGAGCATAACGTACCACTCCAGTGCGTGATGCAAGCGGCTCAGAGCGCTGCGCTGCGATTTGGATAGCGCGGCCGGCGACATCTCGCGCCCGGCCACATCAACCCCTCTCGAAAGGATCTCCCCATGAAATACCTCATCGCCTCTGACATTCACGGCTCGGCATATTGGACCGAGCGCCTCTGCTCCGCCATCGAGTCCGAGCAGCCCGACCGCATCGTCCTGCTGGGCGACCTGCTCTATCACGGTCCGCGTAACGACCTGCCGCGCGATTACGCTCCCAAGCGTGTGATTCCGCTGCTCAATGCCCTGGCCGACCGCATCATCGCGGTGCGCGGCAACTGTGACGCCGAGGTCGACCAGATGGTACTCGATTTCCCGGTCATGGCCGACTACGCCACGCTGTTTGACGAGACCGGCCGTGAGCTGTTCCTGACGCACGGCCACGTCTTTGGCGCCGGCATGCACAACAGCGTCGACCACGCGCCCGCGCTGCCCGAGGGCTCCGCGCTCGTCTACGGCCATACGCACATCAAGGTTAACGAGGCAAGCGCCGCGCACCCGGGCCTGTGGCTCTTCAATCCCGGCAGCGTGAGCATTCCCAAGGACGGTACGCATAGCTACGGCATCTACGAGGGCGGCGCGTTCCGCCACGTGATCATGGAGGAGGACTAACCATGCCCGAGCATATGGCTCAGCAAAATGCCGAGGGTTCGCGCGACCTGTCCACGCTGGTCGACGCGTCGGCCGAGTTGCAGCATCTGGTGCAGACCATCTGGCGCCTTCGTCAGCCCGATGGCTGCCCGTGGGATCGCGAGCAGACGCATCAGAGCATCGGCAAGAACATGATAGAGGAAGCCTACGAGGCGCTCGATTGCATCGAGGCCGATGATGCCACGCATCTGCGCGAGGAGCTGGGCGACGTGCTCATGCAGGTAGTGCTGCATGCGCAGATCGCGGCGGACGCCGGCGAGTTTACGCTGGCCGACGTGGCGCGCGATATCGACGCCAAGCTCATCCGACGCCATCCGCATGTGTTTGGCGATGCAGATGCCGATAGCTCCGACGAGGTGCTCAAGATTTGGGATGAGGTCAAACTTGCCGAGAAGGCTGCCAAGGACAAGGCCGTGGCAGCAGGCGAGGCTGCACCCGAGGGCCTGCTCGACGGCGTGCCCACGCATCTGCCGGCGCTGATGCAGGCGCAGAAGGTGTCGCGCAAGGCGGCTGCCGTGGGCTTTGAGTGGGAGACGGTCCAGGATGTGTGGGACGAGGTCGCCGAGGAGCGTGCCGAGTTTGAGGCTGAGACCCCCGGAACGCCCGAGCGCGAGATGGAGTTTGGCGACCTGCTCTTTGCCTTGGTCAACGTTGCGCGCAAAGAGGGCATCGACGCCGAGAGCGCCCTGCGCGCGAGCACGGCCAAGTTTCGCCGTCGCTGGGCTGCGATGGAGCAGATGGCGGCCGATGCCCATGTTGATCTTGCCGAGCTTTCGACCCACGGCCTCAACGACCTGTGGGATGCTGCCAAGGCAGAGGAGTAAGATTGCGGGAACGACGGGCTGACATGCCCTGTCGTTCCTGCTAATTTTTCGAAAAACAATTGTATCCCTTGGCTAACTTAGGGCATAATGCAAAAAGTGCGACATGGCTAACTTACGGAGGCGCACCGATGGTGCACAGTCGGCCAGTCGCTTGCATCAACTACGTTTCCAAGTGAGAGGGAGACAGCATGAGTGACATTTTGGACGTCTACGGCCGCGAGGTACTCGACAGCCGCGGCAACCCCACCGTCGAGGTCGAGGTCGTGCTTGAGGACGGTAGCTTCGGTCGCGCGATGGTGCCTTCGGGCGCTTCGACCGGCGCCTTTGAGGCATGTGAGCTGCGCGACGGCGACAAGGGTCGCTACCTGGGCAAGGGCGTTTCGCAGGCCGTCGAGCATGTCAACAACGAGTGCGCCAACGCCGTCGTGGGCCTCGATGCCTTCGATCAGCGTGCCATTGACGCCGCACTGATTGCCGCCGACGGTACGCCCAACAAAACCAAGCTCGGCGCCAACGCCATTCTGGGCGTATCGCTGGCCGTTGCCCGCGCTGCGGCAGAGTCGGCGGGCCTGTCGCTGTACCAGTACCTGGGCGGCGTTAACGCCCACCTGCTGCCCACGCCCATGATGAACATCCTCAACGGCGGCGTGCATGCCGACAATAACGTCGACTTCCAGGAGTTCATGATCATGCCGGTGGGCGCCCCGAGCTTTGCCGAGGGCCTGCGTTGGTGCGCCGAGGTCTACCACACCCTCAAGGGCGTGCTGCACGAGGCCGGCCTGGGCGGCGGCGTGGGCGACGAGGGCGGCTTTGCGCCCAACCTTAAGACCAATGCCGAGCCGTTCGAGTACATTACCAAGGCCGTCGAGAAGGCTGGCTTTAAGCCCGGCGTCGACTTCATGTACGCCATGGACCCGGCCTCGACCGAGTTCTACAACGCCGAGACCGGCATGTACGAGCTCAAGGGCGAGGGCGTGGAGTACACGAGTGCCCAGATGGTTGATTACTGGGAGAAGCTCGTCGACACCTATCCCATCATCTCCATCGAGGACGGCATGGCCGAGGAGGACTGGGACGGTTGGGTTGAGCTTACCCGCCGCATTGGCAACAAGGTGCAGCTGGTGGGCGACGACCTGTTCGTCACCAACACCGAGCGCCTCAAGAAGGGCATCGAGCTGGGTGCCGCCAACGCGATCCTGGTCAAGGTCAATCAGATCGGCACGCTCACCGAGTCGCTTGAGGCCATCGAGACCGCCAAGGAGGCCGGTTACGCCTGCATCGTGAGTCACCGCTCCGGCGAGACCGAGGATTCCACGATCGCCGACCTGGTCGTGGGCGTCAATGCCGGCCAGATCAAGTCGGGCGCCCCGTGCCGCAGCGACCGTATCGCCAAGTACAACCAGCTCATTCGCATCGAGGACGAGCTCGAGGGCAGCGCGCGCTACGCCGGCAAGGCCGCGTTCTACAACATTCGCTAAACGGGCGAATTTGGCGAGGAGGAGGCTGACTCGGTTCCGCCCCGCCTTGGCTG
Source organism: uncultured bacterium (assembly GCA_905215365.1). GTDB lineage: Bacteria > Actinomycetota > Coriobacteriia > Coriobacteriales > Coriobacteriaceae > Collinsella. The sequence goes on from CAJMPX010000014.1 coordinate 61,722, forward strand.
GACGCCGCAAAGCGCTGTGGGCGCTGGGCCATATGGCTCAGCGCCTTTTTTATGTCGAGCAAAGGCTGGCGAAGGCGATGCGGGCGCTCGTGCTATAACTAAAGGACTTAGCGCAAACAAACCTCAACTGCACAAGGCGCACATGGATCAGATTTACGACAACAGGTATTATTCCGCCGGTTCGCGCGAGCCGTCGCCTCGTTCTGCACGTACGATGCAGCTCAGCGGGTCCGACTACGGCGGCGCCGATCGACGCGCACAGCGTCCGGCAAGCGCCTCACACCCCCGTGCTCAAATGAATATGCCGACGGAGCGCCCGCCGCGTTCGGTGAGCCCGACGCATGCTCAGCGTCCCTCAGCTCAAACGCATGAAAAGTCGACCAGGCCCTCGAGCCGTCTCTCCGGTTCGGACTTTATGCGCTATGCCAACGACAACGCGGTGGTCAAGGCAATCTACGACTTTACCCATGGACCCCAACGCGGGCTGTTTATTGGCATTGTTGTCGTTCTGGTGCTCGTGAGCCTGTACTTTCCCGTGCGCGACCTCTACGTCGCCAAACGCTCGAGCGATATCTTGGCCAAGCAGGTCGAGATTCGCCAGCAGTACAACGACGAGCTGCAGAAAAGCGTCGACAAACTGCTCTCGGAGGAGGGCATTAAGGACGCGGCGACCGAGGACCTGGGCCTGGTGATGCCCGGCGAGACCAAGATTGACGTGCTGGGCCTGGACGACGATTCGGACTCGTCGTCGAGCAAAAAGTCCTCGAACGCCAAGAAGGCCAGCGAAGTCGCCAAAGAGATCGAAGAGGTCGGCAAGGACGCGCCGTGGTACATCCAGACGCTCGATATGCTGTTTGGGTTTAACGGCGTCGAGGGCCAGACGGTCGTGTCCAACGGCAAATAGCGCCCGGAGGGGAGCCTGAAATGACGCATTGCGACAAACGATATAAGGTGGCGGCGATTGACCTGGGAACGGTGTCGTCGCGACTGGTGCTGGCCCAGGTCGAGGGTGGGGCGATCGTGGAATCGTCCAAGCATACCGAGATTACCGACTTGGGCGAGGGCGTGGATGCGACGGGGCGCTTTTGCGAGGCGGCCGTTGAACGCGTGCTCGCTGCGTGCCGAATGTTTGTGGACGAGGCCCGTGCCTTTGGGGCCGCGTGCGTCTGCACCACGTGCACGAGCGCCGCGCGCGATGCGTCCAATGCCGCGCTGCTGCTGGACGGCCTGCGCGAGCTGGGGCTCGAGCCGCAGGTGATTCCGGGCGAGGTCGAGGCACGCCTGACGTTTTTTGGCGTGGCGCACGACTTTGCTGGCGAGCGCATCATTGTTGCCGATTCGGGCGGCGGATCCACGGAGCTCGCGACGGGCGTCTATGCGCCGGAGCGCGACGTCTTTGCGCTGGAGGGAACTCGCTCGCTGGACATCGGCTGCCGCCGCGTGACCGAGCGGTTTTTCTCGGCACTGCCGCCGTCGACGAATGAGCTTGCGGCTGCTGCCGGCTGGGCAAACGAGCAGTTTACGGGCTACTTTGAGAGTCTGCCTGTCGACTTTGAGCGCGCCGAGCGCCTGGTCGCGGTGGGTGGTACCGTCACCACGCTCGTTGCGCTGGTACACGAGCTGGAGCCGTATGATTCGAGCTTTGTGCACCTGCGCGAGCTTTCGCTGGAGCAGGTTTCGGCCGCTATCGAGCGCATGTCCGCGCTGGATGTTGCGGGCATTGCCGCGTTACCGGGCGTGCAACCCAAGCGTGCGGGCGTGATCCTCGCCGGTGCCGCGGTGATTCGCGAGCTCATGCGAGCCGGCGGCTACAAGACGCTCACCGTAAGTGAGAACAGCCTCCTCGCCGGCATGGCCGCCACCATCAACGAGGTTCTCGACGGCGCGACCCCCACCATCGCCTGGACCCCGAGCCTGAGCACCCTTTAAAAGTAGTCAAAAAAGCTCTGTCCCAAATGAGCTGCTCTGCAGTTGACGGCACCTAAAAGAAACGAGCCCGCATCCCTGGGGGACACGGGCTCGTAAGCACTACATGGTAGGGGCGGTGGGACTCGAACCCACAATCCTTGCGGCGAGAGATTTTAAGTCTCCTGCGTATGCCAATTCCGCCACGCCCCCGTGAGACTAGAAGTCTAGCACAAGCCGTCCGTTACGCGTTGACGGCCATCGAGTGCTGGCCCGACTTTTCCAAGTACTCGGCAAACTTGGCCTCGTCGCCCTTGTTCTTGTACTGCAGGGCCAGCAGGTATTCCAAGCGGCAGCGCTTGACCGGGTCGTCGCCGACATCCTCGAGCATGCGCTCCAGCTCGGGAATGTCGTTGTGACGCTTGAGGATCATCGTGTCGTACATCAGCTGGCACTCGTGCGCGACCGCCTCGGCCTGACCGCCCTCAAAGCCCTTGATTTCGTGCAGCAGCTCCTTGGACTTTTTGCGGTCCTCCTGGCCAACGTAGTAGTTAAAGGCCTTGATCACCAGGTCGACGCGCTGCATCTTGGGCAGGTTGAGTCCCAGCAGCAGGTCGAACATCTCGCCGGCGCGCTCGTGGTCCTCGCGCAGCAGATAGGAGTTTAGACGCAGGTAGTCGCGGTTGTAGCGCGGGTACAGCATGCTGGTGAGTTTGCCGTCGAGCAAACGATCGAACTCGGCCCACTGTTTGGCGGCCATCAACTGTTGCAGGCGTTTAAACGTAGTGCGTTTTTTGACGCTAAAGAACACCGATACGGCGATACAGATGATAACGACGGCGGTCCAGAGTGTGCGGGAATCGGGCATATTGGGATCCTTAGTCGCTCATATAGCGAGCGGTATGACAACACGTACTAGATGTATTATACGCAGCGCGCAAGCAAACTGGCATAAAAGCTCATCGAGGCTAAGTGCCATCGCTCGCTGCGGTACACTTACCTAAAGTAAACCATGAAGGGAGACATTACCTATGAAGAAGATCGTTTTGGCTTGCGGTGCTGGCGCTGCTACTTCCACGCTCGTTGCCCAGAAGGTCGCCACCATGCTCGATGCCAACGGTTATGCCGGCAAGTACGAGATCGTGCAGTGCGCTATCTCCGAGGCCAAGGATTACTGCGACGAGGGCGCTGACCTGCTGATCGCCACCACCGTTGCCCCCGAGGGACTCACCTGCCCGTACGTGAGCGGCGTGCCCTTCATGACCGGCATGAACCGCGTCGCTGCCGAGAAGGCCGTCCTCGACGTCATGGCTCAGTAGGCGCTGACTGTATGAGTGAGCAGAACGCCAACCCGGTCGAGCTTTTTGGCATGCGCGTTGCCCATGTGGGCATCAACGCCACCGACCCGGCAGACGCCTTGGAGATCGCGGAGCTGTTCTCGACGATGATGGGCCTGCCCGTTATCGAGACCCCGGTTTCGTACTTTAACGATTCGCTGGTCGAGGTTATGAAGCAGAACGGTCGTGGCACCAAGGGCCACATTGGCTTTGCCGTCAACGACATCGATGCGGCCGAGAAGTGGTTTGCCGAGCGCGGGCTCGAGGTCAACGAGGAGTCGCGCGCGCTGCTGCCCGACGGTAGCACCAAGCTCGTGTACTTTAAGCGCGAGTTCGCCGGCTTCGCCGTGCACCTGTGCCGCGAGTAGCGCACGAGCTGCTATGGCTAACGAAAAATGGGGTAAGGCGCGTGGCTTTGCCCCATTTTTAATGCCGAGAGGGTGACTGACGGGCTGCCGTAAATCGAAGGTGAATGCTTTTCCGCGAAGTGAACGAGTGAAATCGAGCCCCTGAAGCATCGACACTTTTACGTCGCTCTTTCCTGCGGTTTTGTCAGGTATTTCCTGCGGTTTTGGCGCCAAAAAGTGCGGATGCTTCGGGGGTCCAAAATAGGTCGTTCACTTCGCGGAAAAGCATTCACCTTCGATTCGTGAGAGACGCCCCTACCGTGGCAGCCGAATCGTAAAGCGGCTGCCGACGCCCTCGACTGAGGTCACGCCAATGACACCGCCATGGCTGTCGACGATCCACTTGGCAATGGCAAGCCCCAGACCCGAGCCCTGTGCGCCGGCATCGCGTGCATTGTCGGCGCGGTAGAACCGTTCAAACGCGTGAGCTGCGGATTCCTGGTTCATGCCGATGCCCTCGTCCTCAACACTTATGTCGATCGTGCCCAAGCCCGCATTGGGCGTTATGCCAAATGTGACGGTCGTTCCCGCATCCGAGTACTTGGCGGCGTTTTGCACGATCACGCGCAGAGCCTGCTTCACGAGCGCCACGTCGACGGGCGCGTCGCAGCGCGGGTCGCTGGCAAGCAAGGCGTCAAAAGCCAGCCGATACGTGTGCTCGGCATCGATCATCTGCGACTCCTCGCATACCTCGCCGACCAGTGCGGCCAGGTTGGTATTCGCATGCCGCAGGGCCGTGCGTCCGGCATCGCCGCGCGCCAAAAACAGCAGCTGCTCCACGAGCTCCTGCATGTGCTCGCTTTCGGCCTTGAGCGAGGCGATGGACTCTGCCAGTACGTCCGGGTCGTTTTTACCCCAGCGGTCGAGCATGTTCACGTAGCCCTGAATCACCGCGATGGGCGTGCGCAGCTCGTGGCTCGCATCGTTGACAAAGCGCATCTGCTGCAGCTTGGCCTCTTGCATCTGGCGCAGCAGGCGGTTGAGTGCGACCTCGATGCTTGCCAGGTCGGCGTCGCCGGTGGTGACGCTCGGCGAGTCGACGCTTGCGCGCTCGATGGCCTGCTCCAGCGTTTCCATCTTGCCGCCGGAGAGCTGCATACGGCCGAGCTCGTCCACGCGCAAGGCAAGGTCGTTGAGCGGCGCCATGGTGCGGCGCACGCGGCGGGCGCCGCCGAGCATGTTGAGCACGCTGATGACCTGCCAACCCATAACGACAAGGTAGAGAGGCCATAGCGCGACGAGGTCCTGCGCGAGGGGGAAGGTCTTGGTGTTACGCGCGAGCTCGACGGTATAGGTGAGCGTGGTCAGGTCCCAGCCGCGCGCAGGGGTCAGCGACATGCTGCGAACGGCGGCGCCGGGGATCCATCCCGCGGTAAACGCGCCATCGGGCAGCGTCTGGTTGTAGCCATAGACGAGGATCGCCGCCGCAATCACCATCAGCAACAGATCGAGCCAGACGTAGCTCATCAAGCGGCGCCACATATAGCCCCAGTTGATGGCGCGGGCGATGGAGGTGACGCGCTTGGCCTCGGCGTTATGCGCGGCAGACATAGCCCACCCCGCGCACGGTCTGGATGATGCGGGCGCCGCCAGCGTCTTCGATCTTGGCGCGCAAATGTGCGATGTGCACATCGACGTTGTTGGTATCGCCCACGTAGTCGTAGCCTAGCGCCTCATGCGCGATGCGCTCGCGCGTGAGCACGGTGCCGGCGTGCGCCATAAGCAGGGCGAGGACGTCGAACTCGCGGGCCGTGAGCGCGATGGGCGAGCCGCCGACCGTGACTTCGCGGCGGTCGGGGTCGAGCGCAACCGATCCCACGGTGAGTGTGGCAGGGGAGGGCGAGGCAGGGGTCTGGGCCATGTCACTGGCCGGGGGCATCGCGGTGGCCTTCTCGCCCGCGACGCCCGCCATGCCCGCTCCGGCGCCGACGCCAGCTACGCCCGAAGCCGCCCGCATGGCCTCCGAGCGCTTCAACGCCACGCGGATCCGTGCGAACAGCTCCTCAATCGCAAACGGCTTGGTCAGGTAATCGTCGGCGCCGGCATCGAGCCCAGCCACCTTGTCCATCACGGCATCGCGCGCGGTGACCATAATCACCGGCACATCCTTGTGCTTGCGGATGCGCCGCAGCACTTCCATACCGTTGAGCTGCGGCAACAGTACGTCGAGCAGAATCAGATCGTAGTCGCGCTCCAGCGCCAGGTCCACGGCGGTGCGGCCGTCGGCGGCGTGCTCTACCTGGTAACCCTCGTGCTCCAGCTCGAGCGTCACAAAGCGGGCGATTTTCTCCTCGTCCTCTACAATCAGGATTCGTGCCATACGTGCCCCCGTCTGCGATTACTTGTCGTCGTTCAGATTTTGCTTGATGTCGTCCGCGGCGTTAGCAGCGCTATCCATAAGGTTGTTGATGCTGCCGGGCACGTCGCCGTCGCTGTCGATGCGGTAGCGCATGCCAAAGAACAGGCCAATCAGCATCAGCCATATCGTGGCGCCCCAGGCAAATAGCGCGACGATGGGGATCAGGATGGGGATGTTGAGGATGATCGCATCGCGGCGCGTGGCGATAAACTTGGTGTCCAGACTCAGGCGGAAGAGCTTTTTGAGGTACTCCCACACGCTGTCCATCTTCTTGGAGAAGTCGGTCTTTTCGCTCGACTTTTCGTAGGCGGCCTGCGCGGCGACCATCTCGGCCGAGGGCTCATCGGCCGGCTCGGACTCGGTGGCGGCGTGCGCCGACGTGGTCTGGGTCTTGCCCTGCGACTCGAGCCAAATGATGGCGTCCAGAACGTTGCCGTCGGCGGCGTCGAGCGCGGCCTTGGCGTCGGTGTAGCTCACGTTGCACTTGGTGCGGATGGTTTCAACTTTTTCGAGGTCGTCCATGACCTGTCCTTTCGTTCGATGGGCGCGACGTCGGGCGATCTGCCCGGGCGCGAGCGTTGCGTTCGGCGGCCTGCGTTGCGCGCCGCCGCCCCGCCCTTGGTCGAACTCTATAGTGCAGGTTATAGATTAAGCGATTCTTGAGCCAAGATTAATGTTGGATGAGTTTTTGGGTGGCGTGAGGGAGGAGCGGAATGTGTCTATTGGGTTGCGCGGGGGAGAAACGACTCGCCTTTTGGGCTGCTGCCGACGAGGTCTAATACTTTTCCGAGAAGTGAACGAGCTAAATCGGACCCTCGAAGCATCGACACTTTAGAGGTGCCGTTTCCTGCGGTTTCGGTGCCAGAATCCTGCGTTTATGCCGTTGAAAAATGCGGATGCTCCAGGGGGCCAAAAAAACAGACGTTCACTTCGCGGAAAAGTATTAGACCTCAATAGCGGGGGATGGGGTGCCGGTGCAAAACGGCGTCAAGGGTTGGTCGAGCAGGCGGTTTCTCCATTGATGTCCGCACGACATGTGACACTCACCCTGCCGCCCTGCTGTGCCGCGGCGGCACGTACCTGAACAACGGCCCTCTAAGGAGTTCGATATTGATGAGTGACAACGCAAAGCATCTCGCAAAGAAGTGCGTCAAGGACGCGGGGCCGTGCCTTGCGCTGTGCGCAGCCGGCGCAGCGGTCGCGCTGCTGGCTGTTCTGGGGCCATTCGACGTGCTCAGAAGTGCCAGTTCCCTGCACGTCATCATCGCCCTTGCCGGTGCCATGATGACCGGCGGCGTGCTCGATCTGATCTTTTGGGTGTTTGACCCGTTTGGATGGAAGAACGAGGAGTAAGCCCTAAGGGATGGAAGGGCTGGAACGGTTAGCTTAGTAATCGTGCAGAATGCGGGCTAGCGACTTGCAGGGAAGTGGTGATCCGATGACGGTCTATGTGACGGGCGACATTCACGGTGGGCTCGACATGCAAAAGCTGCGCGACTGGGAGCTTGGGGATAGTCTGACGAGTGACGACTATCTCATCGTCGCCGGCGACTTTGGCTTTCCCTGGGATTTCTCTGCCGAGGAGTGCGCCGATATTGCTTGGCTGGAATCGCGTCCCTATACCGTGCTGTTTGTCGACGGTAACCACGAGCGCTTCGACCATTGGGCGGAGCGTCCCATGGAGCTGTGGCACGGTGGGCTGACGCAGCGCCTGTCGGACACCTCTCCCATACGGCGCCTGACGCATGGCGAGATTTTTGAGCTCGACGGCTCAACGATCTTTACTATGGGCGGTGCCACGAGCGTGGACAAGGAATACCGCATTCCGTATTCCAGCTGGTGGCCACAGGAGCTGCCGGACGAGCGCAACTTTGAGGAGGCGTGGACAAAGCTCGACAGCGTGGGCTGGAAGGTCGACTACGTAATTACCCACACCTGCTCTACGCACATGCTTTCGCCCACGCTCTATCCGGCGCCCGGCTGGGATTGCCCCGGCGTTGATCGACTTACGGCGTTTTTCGATGAGCTGGAAGATCGCTTGGACTACAAGCGCTGGTACTACGGCCATTTTCATCGCGACGCCAACCCGGCCGAGCGTCACACCGTGCTCTACGACTGCATCGTTCGCCTGGGCGACGAGCTCCAGCCTTGGGATGTTGCGTAGGGGCGGGGCGTATTTGGCTATTCAGCCGTTATGGTGATGTTTTCCCGGTGTGCGCGGATAGCACCCCAGCTAAAGTGCTCGATCAGTTGCTCAGCAGAGCGCGGCGTGGTGTCCGGCGCGATGCCCGTTTGCCCGGCGAGCCAGCCCAGCAGTGCCTCGGGTGTGCTAAAGCGGGCGCGGAGCTCGCCCAGGTCCAGATCGCGATCGCGCTTGGAAAGGCGGCGGCCGTCCGGCGACATGAGCAGCGGGATGTGCGCGTAGTGCGGCGTGGGCAGTCCCAGCAGATGCTGCAGATAGATCTGGCGCGGCGTGGACCCCAGCAGGTCGCATCCGCGTACGATCTCGGTAACACCCATGGCGGCGTCATCGACCACCACGGCCAGCTGATAGGCAAACACGCCGTCGCTGCGGCGTACCAAAAAGTCGCCGCACTCGGTGGCGAGCGCCTCGCATTGGGCACCATACGTGCGGTCCACAAATTCGATCACATCGTCTGCGAGGTCGTCGACGGCGGGCACGCGCAGGCGCGTGGCCGGGGCGCGCAGGGCACTGCGGCGGGCAACCTCCTCGGCAGAAAGGCCTCGGCAGGCGCCGCGGTAGATGGGCGTGCCGTCACTGGCGTGCGGCGCGCTTGCGGTGTGGAGCTCGGCGCGCGTGCAAAAACAGGGGTAGGTGAGGCCGGCGTCTTGCAGCTGGCGCAAGGCGCTCTCGTACAGGTCTAGGCGATCGTGCTGGTAGTAGGGGCCTTCGTCCCACTCCAGCCCCAGCCAGGCTAGGTCCTCGATGAGCTGGGCGGCAAGTTCCGGGCGCTTACAGCGATCGTCCAGGTCCTCGATGCGCAACACAATGCTGCCGCCCTGGCTGCGGGCCGAAAGCCACGAGCACAGGCAGCTGAACACGTTGCCCAGGTGCATACGGCCCGAGGGCGACGGGGCGAAGCGCCCCACGACGGGCGCGGGAGCGGCCGGCGTCGTTGGCGCGTCGGCGGCGGGTGTTGCTATGTTGCGTGCGTTGATGTCCATGCGGACGAGTATAGCGCGGGGCGCGGTGGGGGAGACGCTGCCGTGGCCTGCAAGTTGCTGAGGCCGCGCGTTGCGCGTGCCGGACCACCGGCTCGGCACCTTAATCGTCGTCAATCAATCTAGCCCTCAAACGACAGAAACCCCGGCAGCTCTTCGCAACTGCCGGGGTTTCCGCGGAAAAGGGGGACATGATCCTCGAGCGAACGGGAAAGGGGCAAACCGTTTTCGCTCAACTGCTTTATGCCCTTCGCCCGCAGGCTCAATCAGCGTTTTAGCGGCAACACAAAGCCGCTACACCTGTGACGGAGCTGTGAAGTGGTGTCTGCTGCTGGCGCGGGCCATGGCAAGGAGTGTCCCAGACTGCCGGCAGATAAGGAACGTCCCCAAGTGCCGGCCGTGGACGTGACTTTCGTCCCGTTTGATACTCCGCTGGCCTAGATGTTCGTCACATGAGCCCGCAAACGTGGGACAATGACGCTACTGGTACCACAGACAAAGGATGTGCCTATGAACGCCCCCGTTGCCCAGCCCTGTCGGCAGCGCCGCCTGTTTGCGCGATTCGCTTCCGTCTGCGCACTCGTCGCGCTTGCGTTGTTGCTGCTGCCTGCCGCCGCGCACGCCGACGGCTACTCCATGAGCCAAACCTACATCGGCGCCACGGTTGAGGCCGATGGCTCGCTGACCGTTGTCGAGGGACGCCAGTTCGATTTCGACGACGACATCAACGGCGTGTATTGGGATATCAATACAGGCTCTAACCAGCAAGGCGGCTCGGTGGTCGTCAATGTGCTAAGCGTCGAGGAAGACGACACTGCGTTTAACAAGGTCGACAGCGCAAACAAAGGCGACGACGGCGTTTACACGGTGGAACAGTCCGACGACGGCGTAAAGATTAAGGTGTTCAGCCCTCACGAGAGCGGCGACAGCGCAATCTACTACGTGAGTTATTCCATGACCGGTGCGGTTATGAACTGGGCCGATACCGCCGAGCTCTACTGGAAATTTGTGGGTGACGGCTGGTCTGCGGACTCCGATGACGTCGAGATGGAAGTCTACTTTGCAAATGCCGCTGCCGGGACGGCTGCCGTCAAGGGCGATAACTTCCGCGCATGGGGCCACGGCCCACTGACGGGCGACGTGTCGCTCGATGCGGACGAGCCCATGGTCACCTATACCATTCCCTGCGTGCATGAGGGCGAATTCGCCGAGGCACGCATCGCCTTCCCCAGCGACTGGGTGCCGCAGCTTGCCGTCTCGGGCGAAAAGCGCATGTCGACGATTCTGAGCGAAGAGAAGGAATGGGCCGACGAGGCCAACGCTCGCCGTGAGCACGCGCGTGCGGTTGCCGGCGCGATTGCCGTGGTGTGTGTTGTCGTGGCGGTTGCCTATACCGGTGTGATCGTGATGCTTAAGCTGCGCAGGCCCAAACCCAAGCCGCTCTTTCAGGACGAGTACTTCCGCGATGTGCCCTCGGCCGACCATCCCGCGGTGCTTGCAGCTCTCATGAGCTGGAACGACGTGCCCGATCAGGCATATATCGCCACGCTTATGAAGCTCACCGACGACCGCGTGATCAAGCTGGAAGAAGCGACCGAGACCAAGAAGAAGGGTCTGCTCCGTCGCGAAAAAGAGGAGCAGACGTATCGCATCACAGTGACCGGCGAGGCCTGGAAGGCTGCCAAGAAGGACGGCATCGATCGCGATGTGCTCAAGGTCTTCTTCGCCGGCGTTAAGCCCGATAAAGACGGCGTCCGTTCGCGCACGTTTAGCGAGCTGGAGGAGTATGCCAGCGAGCGTACTGAATCTGTTGGCGACAAGCTCGAGGACTATCAGAGCACGGTTAAGGGCAAGCTGGAGGAGCGCGAGTTTATCGCATCGGATGGCACTATCGCGATGGTGGCCGGCCTGGTTCTCGGCATCATCATTGTCTTTGGCATTTTGGGCTCTCTGTTCTATACCGACTTTGCGGACGCCAACGTCGGTGCCGCTATGATTTCAATCCCCGTCACGATCGTGGGCTTTGTCCTGAGCTGCACCTTCCGCCGTTACACGCCGGAGGGCGCCGAGGTGGCGGCTCGCTGCAAGGCGCTCAAGCATTGGCTCGAGGATTTCACACGCCTAAAGGAAGCCGTCCCGGGCGATCTGGTGCTGTGGAACAAGCTGCTGGTGATGGGCGTTGCCCTAGGCGTTTCGAAAGAAGTGCTGCGACAGCTGGCCGAGGCCGTGCCTGCGGACCTGCGCAACAGCGACGATTTCTACGACAACTACCCCTGCTACTGGTGGTATTACCATCACTACGGCAACGAGTCTCCGCTCGATTCGTTCAACGATGTGTATCACGAGACCATCCGCGAGTTGGCTTCGAGCTCCGATAGCTCGAGTGGCGGCAGCGGCGGCGGCTTCTCTGGCGGCGGTGGTGGCGGCGCCGGCGGAGGCGGCGGCGGAACATTCTAGCGAGCGCTTGCTTTGGGGTGAATCTTTCTGGGCGGTTGCCAGGGAAGATTCATCCCATTTTTGTGCATCGAAACGGGCCATACTTTCCGCTGCGGACCTTCGCGCAAGGGGCAATGGGCAAAAAATGCCAAATATGAGTACTGTTGCCTAGATTGTCACATTTGTTTGTACTAAAAAATGGACTCCTAACGATATTATTTCTCGTTAGGAGTCCATTTTATTGTACATTTGGGGAGATACGTTAGTTCATCCGACGCATCGAGACGCCTAAGAGACCCGAAAAAGCCGAATTGCGCTGCTACTAAAAAGGTAACAGTACTCATATTTGACGTTTTTTGACCACAGCTATTTGCAGACCCTCTATAGGGTGATGCCGGCGAGGGCTTCGGCTACTCATTGGGGACAGACTTAAATGACCAGTCGTTGGGGATCAGTCATTGGGGACGTTCTTAAATGACTAGGTGTGGCTGCCTGGGCTAGGCTGTTAGATCGAGCTCATAGAGGAAGCTTTCGCGCGGCATGTCGTGGCGGCGCTCTTCGCGGTTGGCGCGGTGCGTGGCCGTGCGCTTAAAGCCGTGCAGCTCGTAGAACTTCCATGAGCAGTTGGAGTCGGTGTACAGGTGCGCTCTTGTCGCCCCGCGCGAGGACAGGTGCGAGACCGCGGCGTCGAGCAAGACCGAGCCAACGCCCAGGCCGTGGACTTCGCGATCAACGGCAAGCAGTGTGACCTCGTTGTCGTGCGGCAACGGGCTGCTCTCGAGCAGGCGGTTGTTGGTTCGGATGGTTGCGCGCACAAACGAGAGATACTCGGTGCAGGCATCGGGCTCAAGCTCGCGCATCTGCGAAAGCAGCGTGCGTTCGGTATCCATCCAATGTTCCTTGACGGTGGCGCCGGAGCTCTGTCCCGCACGCGCGAGCGCAATGCCACGCGCCTGACCGTCGATGACGGCGACCTGCGAAAACGTCGAGGACGAAAGGCAATAGGCGAGGTCGCACGCGGCCTCAAGGCGGTTGTACTCATCGTTATCCGAATTGTTATGCCAAAGCTGTTGCAGAATCAGCGCGATGGCGTCGAAGTCTTCGGTATCAAACGGTCGGTAGAGAACCCGCGAGACCATGGTGCCTCTTTCTTTTGCGGATGCATATCGAGCACAGTTCTACCACGCTATTGGCATCTAATTATGGTGCCCCTGTGTTCCATGAACTCACCGTGCCCGATGCCGTGCCCACCCCCTCCGCTCGCAAACTTTTTCTGCACAGCCGTGCGTTGCGGGGTGCATCGATGCGCTCGATGCGCTACATTGAATCAGTATTTTCAATGCCGCTGCGCGAGCGCTGCAGATCGACGTATCACCGACTCACAGAGCACGGCGGCGTACCAGACAGGAGGACTGCATGGGATCTGATGTGAAGATCGCACGCGCGTTGATCTCGGTTACCGATAAGACGGGCGTCGTCGATTTCGCACGGACGCTGGTTGACGACTTTGGCGTCGAGATCATCTCTACGGGCGGCACGGCTCGTGCCATCGAGGACGCGGGCGTTCCCGTAACCCCCATCGAGGAGTTTACGGGCTATCCCGAGATGATGGACGGTCGCGTCAAGACGCTGCATCCCAAGGTTCACGGCGCGCTGCTTGCCCGTCGCGATTCCGAGCAGCACATGCAGGAAGCCGCTCAGCACGGCATTAAGCTGATCGACCTGGTCGTCGTCAACCTGTACGAGTTCGAGAAGACCGTCGCCAACCCCGAGGTCACCTTCGCGGACGCTATCGAGCACATCGACATCGGTGGCCCCTCCATGCTGCGCTCTGCTGCCAAGAACGCCGCGAGCGTTACCGTCATCTCCGATCCGGCCGACTACGACGCCGTCCTGGCCGAGATGCACGAGACTGGCGGCTGCACCACGCTTGCCACCCGTCGTCGCCTGCAGGTGAAGGTCTACCAGACCACCGCTGCCTACGACACGGCTATCTCCCGTTGGCTTGCCGCCCAGGCAAGCGACGTGGCGGACACCTCTGCCAAGCTCGAGATTTCGCTGGAGAAGGTCGACGACCTGCGCTATGGCGAGAATCCGCAGCAAAAGGCCACGGTCTATCGCTTTGCCGAGGGCTGCGAGAACACCGCGAGCTCGCAGTTTCCGCTCGTGGGCTCCGAGCAGATCCAGGGCAAGCCGCTCAGCTACAACAACTATCTGGATGCCGATGCCGCTTGGAACCTGGTCCGCGAGTTCGACGAGCCTGCCTGCGTGATCCTCAAGCACCAGAACCCCTGCGGCTCCGCCGTTGCCGAGGACATTACGTCCGCTTACGACCGCGCCTTCGCCTGCGATCCCAAGAGCGCCTTCGGCGGCATCATCGCCTGCAACCGCGAAGTTCCCTTTGAGCTGGTTGAGCATTTTGCCGATCAGAACAAGCAGTTTGTCGAGGTCATCATCGCCCCAAGCTACACTGCCGAGGCGCTCGAGCGCATGGCCAAGCGCCCCAACCTGCGCGTGCTGGCTACCGGCGGCGTGGACCACGGCGCCCAGGTGGAGCTGCGCTCCATCGACGGCGGCATGCTGGTGCAGGAGGTCGACCACGTGACCGAGGACCCCGCGACCTTTACGTTCCCCACCGACCGCAAGCCCACCGACGCCGAGATGGCCGAGCTCGAGTTTGCCTGGAAGGTCTGCAAGGGCGTTAAGTCCAACGCCATCCTGGTCTCCAAGGGTAAGGCCGGCATTGGCATGGGCCCGGGTCAGCCTAACCGCGTTGACTCTGCGCTACTTGCCTGCGAGCGTGCCGAGGACTTCTGCGAGCGCGAGGGCGTGGAGAAGGGCGGCTTTGCCTGTGCAAGCGACGCGTTCTTCCCGTTCCGCGACAACGTCGACGTGCTTGCCGCGCATGGCGTGACCTGCATCATCCAGCCCGGCGGCTCCAAGCGCGACGACGAGAGCATCCAGGCCTGCAACGAGCACAATATTGCTATGGTCTTCACGGGCGCTCGCCACTTTAGGCACTAAGTTTCGCCTCGGGACAAAATAATCTCTGCAAAAGACGGTCGCTCCGTTTGGAGGGCCGTCTTTTTGGTATAAGAGGACGGAATGACTAACACGAAAGGTACAACCATGCCCCAGATTGATGATGCCGAGTTGTTTGGCAATGCCGAGGATCAGCGTGCGTACGAGGACTTTTGCGCCAATCAGGAGGCGGTCGAGAAGTTCACGCTCGACAAGCCCGCGCTTATCTGCCGCTGGCGCATGTCCAACAAAAAGGTGCCCATGCTCAACCGTCACATCCGCGCGCTGTCCGAGCGTCTGGTGCAGGGCGAACCGCTTACCCATAACATGCTCAGTTGGGCCAAACAGCACGTTGAGTGGTCGCTTGCCGAGGGCGATTACACCGCGCGCGACGGCGTACTCATGCTGGTGATCGACATCAACGGCAACGCTGCCATGACGGTGGGGGAGTACGAGCCGCTAGCCGATACGTCGGCCAAGGCGCTGCGTGCCCGCTCCGCCGAGGCCCGCTCCGAGGCCGACGAGACCGGCGTGGCGCCCGAGCTACTTGCCGCCGTCAACGACGGGAGGCTTGCCTTTGTGGCGCCGGCGGACGAGTGCCTGTGCGGCACGGCGACCCTTATTGAGCAGCTGGCCCAGACCAAGGGCATCCCGGTCGCGCGCGTGGACATTCCCGCTCAGCTCAAGGGCGCGCTGTTCCTAGTGAGCGACGAGCACGGCGTGGTCCCCGCCGACGATACCGATGCCGCCGAGTCCGACGCCGCCACGGTCGCCTTCTTCGCCGAAGGCTACGAAAAGCTCCGCGCCCGCCGCTAAATGATTTTTCTGGGACGGGGATTATTTAAGGCTCTGTTAGACCAAATTTGACACGATCGGCTGTTCGTCGAACCGGGAAAT
>CAJMPX010000015.1:0-65609 GCA_905215365.1 uncultured bacterium
TCCCGGTTCGACGAACAGCCGATCGTGTCAAATTTGGTCTAACAGAGCCTTTTTTAATCCCCGTCCCAGAAAAATCATCCCAGAAAGGACTACTGCAGTTGAGCGCGACGGGCGGCACGGCGGGCCCTGGCTTCCTGAATCTCTTCGAGGTGGGCAATGATCTCGGCAGCGCTTTCCTCGATGGCCTTGCCGTCGGTACGCACCACAAAGCAGCCTAGACGCTTCATGAGGGCACGAGCTTCCTCGAGCTCGCTGCGCACGCTCTCGGGCTCGGCATAGGAGCCGGCAACGGCGCGGGCGTAGTCATCGCCCAAACGGCTATCGCGAATCTCAGAAATAACGTCGACGGTTGAAATCAGACCGAATAACCGCATCGGGTCGACCTCGTAAATCGACTTGGGCGGCTCCATGCCATGGGCCAAAGGAACATTGGCAACCTTGTAGCCCTGATAGGCCAAATACATCGACAGCGGCGTCTTGGACGTACGCGATACGCCCAGCAGCACGATATCGGCACCCGACAGATCGTCGCAACCGCGCCCGTCATCGTGCTCAACGAAATACTCCATGGCCTCGATACGATGGAAATAGCGGTCATCGGTCTTGTGAATCACGCCCGCAACGCACTTGGGCGGCACACCGATGAGCGACGACAGCACGGCAAGCGTCGGGCCGATCAGGTCGACCGAACGGATATGCAGCATACCCAGGTAATCGAGCACGCGGGCGCGAAGCGCCGGATCGACAATGGTATGGAACACGGCGACATCGCGATGGTCGGCATCGACGCGCGGCCCCACAAATGACTTGACCTGCTCCACCGAGGTCACCTTGGGCAGGCGCAAGAGACGAAAAGCCCCTTCATCAAATTGCCCGGACGCCGCAAGCACCACCTCACAAGCGGTATCGCCGAGCGAATCGGAGATAACGATAACGGTGGGACGAGCGGTGACCGGGCAATCCATGCGGGGCTCCTTTTGCGCTTATGCGCAGGCTGGCTTACTTTTTGCGGGCAAGCTCACCGATGTTGGCGATGCCGGAGAAAACGGCCTCGAAGCGGTTGAGCAGCTTAAGGCGATTATCGCGAAGCTGCTCGTCCTTGTCCATGACCATGACCTCGTCGAAGAAGCGGTCGATGGGGGCACGCAGGGCGGCGAGGGCAGCAAATGCGGCCGGGTAGTCCTCGGCAGCAAGGGCGGCATCGACAGCGGTCTGAGCAGCCTCGGAGGCGTCGGCGAGCGCGAGTTCGGCCTCGCCCATCAGGGCGCGGTCGTACTCCGCACCCAGCTCGGGCTTCGAGATATGCGCGGCACGGGCATAGGCGGTAGCCAGGTTGTCGAACGTCTCAGCGTCATTCTTGCGGGCCTCGTCGAGGGCAGCGCAGCGGGCAAAGAAGACGGACGGGGCGATGATATGCACCGCAGAGACGGCGGCGACGGTATCGGCCGGAATCTTCTCGTCGCGGGCCATGCTCACCAGGCGGCCGTGGAAGAAGTCGCGGACCTGCTGGGCGACCTCGGCGGCGTCGAACTCAATGCCCTGCTCGCTATAGAGCTCAAGGGCAAAGTCAATCAGCGACGTGGGGTCGATCGGCAGACGGTCGCGCAGGATGTTGATGATGCCGATAGCGGCACGACGCAGCGCGTACGGGTCGGAAGAGCCGGTCGGGGGCTCGCCGATGGCAAAGATACCGGCGATGGTATCGAGCTTGTCGGCGCAGGCCACGATGCAGCCGGCGGTACCCTCGGGCAGCTCGTCGCCGGCAAAGCGGGGACGATAGTGGTCGCGAATGGCGTGGGCGACTTCGTCGTTCTCCCCCATCGCGGTCGCGTAGTAACCACCCATCACGCCCTGTTGGCTCGTGAACTCGACGACGGCGTTGGACACCAGGTCGGCCTTGCACAGGTGAGCGGCGCGAGCGGCGTCGGCGGCCAGGTGGGCGCCCAGATGGGCCTCGCGGGCGATGGCGAGCGCGAGCTGCTCAACACGCTCGGACTTGGCGAGCACGCTGCCGAGCTTCTCCTGGAAGGCGACCTTGGCCAGACGCTCGCGGAACTCGTCGAGGGAGATCTTCAGGTCCTCCTCGTAGAAGAACTTGGCGTCGTCCAGGCGGGCGCGCACGACGCGCTCGTTGCCGTCGATCACACGCTCGGCGTTCTCGGGCTTGCTGTTGGAAACGACCACGAACTCACGCGTGAGCTTGCCCTCGCCGTCATAGATCGGGAAGTAGCGCTGGTTGGTGAGCATGGACTCGCAGATAATCTCGTGCGGGACCTTGAGGAACTCCTCGTCGAAGGTACCGACGAGCACCGTCGGCCACTCGCAGAGGTTGATGACCTCCTCAAAGACCTTCTTGGGCGTATCAACATGGCAGCCGGGGCGAACAGCCTCGACCTCGGCGATGCCGGCAAGGATGGCCTCACGACGACGCTCGGCAGAAAGCACGCCGGCGTCCTCGAGCACCTGCTCGTAGACGGCG
Organism: uncultured bacterium; assembly: GCA_905215365.1. Taxonomy (GTDB): domain Bacteria; phylum Actinomycetota; class Coriobacteriia; order Coriobacteriales; family Coriobacteriaceae; genus Collinsella. The sequence goes on from CAJMPX010000015.1 coordinate 2,480, forward strand.
GGGCTGGCGACAACATGGTCGCCGGCGCCCAAGACGCGATGACCGCGCGTGGTGTTGCCGCTCGTCACGTCAGCAAAGGTGACGGGCACGACGTCCTCGCCCAAAAGGCAGCAGATCCAGCGGACCGGACGCACGAACGTCGCGTGCTCGTGGCCCCAGCGCTGGGAGCGGTAGTTGGGCCACTGCAGGCCGGCGATGGTCTTCTCGCACAGGGCCGTCAGGATCGGAGTAGCCGGAGCGGAAGGAATGTTCTTCTCGGCAAAGACGTACTCACGACCGTCGGTGTCCTCGCGACGGACCAGATCCTCGGCAGCCACACCGAACTTACGGGCGAAGCCCTGGGCGGCCTTGGTGGTGTTACCGTCCGCGTCGAAGGCAATGTTGGCCGCGGGGCCACGCTTGACCTCGTGAACCTCATCGGTCGCGGTGGCGACGTCGGCCACGAGTGCAGCCAAACGACGCGGACTCGAGATCACGCGGACCTCGCCGTGGGCCAGACCGGCCTCGTCGAGACCCTTGGCGATCATGGTGCCAAGCTGCTTGACGGCATTGTTCAGCGGTGCGGAGGGCATTTCCTCCGTACCGATCTCAAACAGGAAATCCTTAGCGCCTGCCATGGCTTACGCCACCTCGCCTTCCTGGTTGGCATTCTCGTTGACTCCGGCGACCTCGGCCATATAGGCCTCGCAGCACGCCTTGGCGACGGCGCGGACACGCAGGATGTAGTTGGCACGCTCGACCGCAGACAGAGCGCCGCGGGCATCGAGCAGATTGAAAGCGTGGCTGCACTTCATGACGCAGTCGTATGCGGGCAACGGCAGCTTGCGATCCAGGCAGGAATGGCACTCGGCCTCGTAGTCGTCAAACTTCTGACGCATCATCTCGACGTTGGCGACCTCAAAGTTATAGGCACTGAATTCGCGCTCGTTCTCGAGGAACACGTCGCCGTAGGTCATGGGCGTGCCATCGGGCAGGTAGCTCCACACCAGATCGTAGACCGAGTTGACGCCCTGGGCGTACATGGCGATACGCTCCAGGCCATAGGTGATCTCGACGGGCACGGGGTCGACCTCGATACCGCCCACCTGCTGGAAGTACGTGAACTGCGTAACCTCCATGCCGTTGAGCCAGACCTCCCAGCCAAGGCCCCAGGCGCCGAGCGTCGGGCTCTCCCAGTCGTCCTCGACAAAGCGGACGTCATGGTCGTTGGGGTCCAGGCCAATGGCGGCAAGAGACCCCAGGTAGAGCTCCTGGGCGTTGACCGGCGAGGGCTTGATGAGCACCTGGAACTGATAGTAGTGCTGCATGCGGTTGGGGTTCTCGCCGTAGCGGCCGTCGGCGGGACGGCGGCAGGGCTGCGCATAGCAGGTGCGCCACTCGGCGGGACCGAGCGAGCGCAGCGTGGTCGCGGTATGGAAGGTACCGGCACCGACCTCGGAGTCATAGGGCTGCATAATGACGCAGCCCTGCTCGCCCCAGTACTGCTGGAGGCGCAGGATGATGTCTTGGAAGGAAAGCGATGAAGCGTTCATGCCTCTAATATCCCCTCGTCGAAACGATTACACGGTTAGGTACTGTACTATAGCGGTTTTTAGTCGATAGCGCCGATGCGGTTGAGTGGCCAGTAGCGAACGAGTGCCACGGCCATTAAATCGGAGCGGTCGACCGGCCCAAAATAGCGGGAGTCGGCTGAGTTCTCTCGGTTGTCGCCCATCACCCACACACACCCGTCGGGGACGGTGTAGGGATAGCTCACCTGGGCGCCGGGCGCTTGGACCGAAAGTGGCCAGCTCATGCCCGCCGTATAGTCCTCGTCGAGCGCTTGGCCGTCAACGACCACCTTGCCGTCCTGCAGGTCGACCGTCTGGCCGGCCGTGGCAATAACGCGCTTGACAAGAACATCATGCTCGGAGGTGCCATCGGGGTTGTGAAACACCACGATATCGCCCTGCTTGACGGGCTGACCGAGCTCGAGGCTCACCTTTTGCGCCAGGATCTGGTCGCCAATCTCGATTGTGTCCTCCATAGAGCCGGTGGGCACCACAAAGGGCTCGACCACAAAGGTGCGGATCAGGAAGGTGGCCACAAGCGCGATCGCGATGACCGCGATCCACTCAAAAGCGCCCCTCAACGCGGAATGTTGCGTAGGAACCATACTCACTCCTTGCTCTGCGAATACGAAGCGTCAAGGATCTCCTGCGCATATGCACGCTCCTGGGGCGTGAGCCGCGCCGTCTCGATCAGGTCGGGACGCCAGTGACAGGTGCGCTCGATGGCATTCTTACGGCGCCAGGCGTCAACCTTGGCATGGTCACCGCTCACGAGCACCGGCGGCACGCCCTCGCCGTTGAATTCAGCAGGGCGAGTGTACTGCGCATACTCGAGCAGGCCTCCGTCCTCGGCGGTCGAGAACGACTCGTCGACGTTGCTCATCTCGTCACCAAGGGCGCCGGGAATCAGGCGTACGACGGCATCGGCAACGACCATAGCGGGAAGCTCGCCGCCCGTGAGCACGTAATCGCCGATCGACAGGCGCTCGTCGGCATACGCATAGGCACGCTCGTCGACACCCTCGTAACGGCTGCACACAAACAGCAAGCGCTCGCTTTTGAGCAGGCGCTCGGCCACATGCTGTGTAAAGGGCTCGCCACAGGGGGTAAAAAACACCACGGTGGGCTTAGGACCCTCGGAGCTAATAGCCTCGATGGCCTCGACAATAGGCTCGACCTTCATGAGCATGCCCTGCCCGCCGCCGTACGGCTCGTCATCGACGGTACGATGGCGGTCGTGCGTCCAGTCGCGCAGGTTATACGCCTTAAAATCAAAAAGGCCGGCCTTGCGGGCGCGGCCCAAAATCGATGTGGACATGACGGGCTCAAACATCTCGGGAAAGACCGAAAGGGTCTCAATCAGCATGTTGTCCTCCCTACTTGTCCATATCGATCAGGCCGTCCATAACGTGGACGGAAATTGTTCCTGTGTCGGGAAGATCGAGCACAACCTGCTCGATCACGGGAATCAGTACCTCGCCGTACCGATCGCCCTCGACGACCCAAACATCGTTAGCGGGCGTCGACATGATCTCGACGATCGTACCGAGTGAACCGAAGCGCTCGTCGACCACCTCGCGACCCATCAGGTCGGAATAGGCGGCGTCGAGTGAATCGAGCTCAAAATCGTCACGATTTGCCAACACATAGCATCCCGTGATGCCCTCGGCGGCCGTCAAGTCGTCAATGCCCTCAAACGAGACCAGATCGCCATCGCCCGTATCGGTGACGGACACGACCGTGCAAAAGCGGTCGCGCTTGAGCGCCGGCGGCGTCAGGGCGACGCGCATACCCGGCTCTAATACAGAAGGAAGCCCCCGCAGCGGCTGCGCGAGGACCTCCCCCTTCCTTCCGTGCGGCTTGACCACACGGGCGATGTTTTTGTACTGGGACCTCAAGGTCCTAGCCCAGAACCTCTACCTCGACAGCAGTGTCGAGGCGAGCGGCCAGTGCACGGGCGAGCGTGCGAATGGCCTTGATGGTACGGCCACGACGGCCGATGACCTTAGCGACGTCATCCTCGGCGACCGAAACCTCAATCGTGGAGGCGTCGTCACCATCGATGACCTCAAGGCTCACGGAATCCGGGTCGTCGACGATCTGAACAACGAGATATTCGACGAGATCGGCGATGCGATCTGAGAGCATTGCCTCACCCTCGAGCTGTGCAGCGTCAACCTCAGGCACGATTTACTCCTCGGCGCCCTCAGCGGCCTCAGCGGCAGCCTTAGCGGCCTCGGCCTCTTTGGCGAGCTGCTTCTTGGACTTCTTGACGACGGTCTCGGTCTTCTCGCCCTCGTTGGCGGCCTTGACCAGAGCGGCGACGGCGTCGGTGAGCTGAGCGCCCTTGGACTGCCAGTCGGCGATCTTCTCGAGGTCGAGATTGATGGTCTTGGGGGCGGTCATCGGGTTGTAGCGGCCAACCTCCTCGATGATACGACCGTCACGCGGGGCGCGGGAATCGGCGACGACGACACGGTAGTACGGACGCTTCTTAGCGCCGTGACGAGCAAGGCGAATCTTGACTGCCAAAGGAAACTCCTCCAACCAAGCAGCTTTAGGCTGCAACTACAAACAAACAGTTGAACATAATACGCCATCGACGCGGGCAGGTGAAGTCCGTGAGACCAACTTCTTCGGTGTAGTCGAGGGCAAATCCATATCTTAGACAAGAATTCGGGATTTGCAAGCACATACACGCACCCCACATGAGCTGCGCGGTATACTCATGACATGGAAAGACGCGAACATACATACGGTTATGAGGATGCCATGGGCGTCACGCCGCCTCCCTGGACGGGTCCGGCGGTGGGCCTCATGGACCTCGATGCGTTTTTTGCGAGCGTGGAAATGCTCGATCATCCCGAGTGGCGCGGCAAGCCACTCATCGTGGGTGGCGATGCCGATTCGCGTGGCGTCGTGTCCACGTGTTCGTATGAGGCACGTCGCTTTGGCGTGCACTCCGCTATGCCCTCGGCCGAGGCGCGGCGCCTCTGTCCGCAAGCCATTTGGACGCATGGGCATTTTGATCGCTATCGTGAGGTCAGCGCGCAGGTCATGGCGATTCTCGCCGAGGAGACGCCGCGCGTTGAGCGCGTATCCATCGACGAAGCCTTTATCGATATCACACCGGGTCGCTTTGCGCCCGAAGACCCGCTACTGGTTGCGCGGCGTATAAGCGACCGCGTGGCAGCGCTGGGAGTGACCTGCTCCATTGGCGTGGGCTGCAACAAGACGGTCGCAAAGATCGCAAGCGAGCGGGATAAGCCGTTTGGGCTGACCATCGTGCGCCCCGGAACCGAGCAGCGCTTTTTGGCCGCGCTGCCGGTATCTGCCATGAGCGGCATCGGGCGCTCGGCCGAGGAGCGACTGCGCCGCATGCGCATCTACACGCTCGGCGAGCTGTCACGTTCACCGGAATCAACCTTGGCCTCTATTTTTGGCGTCAACGGCGAACGCATGCGCCAGCGTGCGCTGGGACTCGAAATATCCGAAGTAACAAGCCTCGATGAGGAACGCGAGGTTAAATCCGTGAGCAATGAGCGCACCTTTGCGAAAGATTTGACTGAGCGTGGGGACATCGAAGCGGCGATTGCGCTGTTGGGAGAGTCGGTTGGACGCCGCCTGCGCCGTCAGGGACTGACGGGCGGCACGGTAACGCTCAAGCTTAAGTATTCGTATGGCAGCGGACGCACGGCGCAGCGGCGGCTTCCCCACCCCACCGACGATGAGAACATCTTTGTGGCGGTTGCGCTCGAACTGCTCGACAACATCTGGCAGGAAGGCATGCATGTGCGTCTGGCGGGTATCGGGATGAGCGACTTTGACCATCAGGGCGGCATCCAGACCGACCTGTTCTGCGAAGTCGACGACCGCGGAGCCCAATCCAGCGACCGACGCGACCTCTCCGTCGCCATCGACGCCGTCCGAGACAAGTTCGGCGACACCGCCCTATCTTTCGGCCGCCAATCCCGCTTCAACGATTAACCGCCTTTAGACAAAATCAAAACCACCCCTAAAAGGGGTGGTTTGCTCTTAGGGTATAACCCTTGGATTTCCGGCACGCGTCTAAAGGCGCCGGCCCTCACGGGGTTCGGGCCGCACTGCAGGTTGACCCGTGACGGGCCGGTCAAACCGGCGCTATTTGCGCCCCGGCCCCCTATCGAAGGGGTCCTCGTACTCCTTGACGCTCAGCCGGTCGAGCGCGATGTCGGCCTTCTCCTGCTCCCGGATGTACTTCGCGATCGTCGCCTCGTTCAGGCCGACGGTGGAAACGTAGTAGCCCTCGGCCCAGAACTTCCTGTTGCCGAACTTGTACTTCATGTTCGCGTGCCTGTCGAATACCATCAGCGAGCTTTTCCCCTTCAGATAGCCCATCACGCTGGACACGCTGTACTTCGGCGGTATCGCCAGCAGCATGTGGACGTGGTCGGGCATCAGGTGCCCCTCGATGATCTCTATCCCCTTGTACTGGCAGAGCTTCCTGAAGATCTCCCCAAGGTCGGACCTTATTTGGTTGTAGATGACTTTGCGCCTATACTTCGGCGTGAACACGACGTGGTACTTGCACATCCACTTCGTGTGCGACAGGCTGTAGGCCTTCTGGGCCATACGCCACCACCGCCCTCTCGACTCGGATTCCTTGCGGCCTGAACAATCGCAAGTGTCCGGCGAGGGGGCGGCTTTGTAAAGCCGGTTGTCCCCACCCGCATAGCGGGTGGTTTCTGATGCGGCGCGCTGCGCGCCCCGCACAGGCTAAAGCCTTTAAAGAAAGCCGGGCAGGTGCGGAAAACCGCAACTGCCCGGCGAAATGCGCGAAGCTAGCTAAAAAGCCCCGTATCAAATGAGCTACTAGAGGAGATTGAGGGGGAGCTGGGGGGCGTCACCCCAGAGCTTTTCTAGGCGGTAGAAGTCGCGGGCTTCGGGAGTGAAGACGTGGACGACAACCGAGCCGTAGTCCATGAGCATCCAGGTCTTCTGCTCGCGGCCCTCGATGGAGAACGGATGCTCGCCGCAAGCCTCGGCAACCTTCTCCTCGATCTCGTCGACAATCGAATCGACCTGGCGGTTGTTGGTACCGGTGGCAAGCACAAAGTAGTCGCACACGTCGGAAAGCTCGGTCAGGTCGAGCACCTGCACGTCCTCGCCCTTCTTGTCGTAGGCGGCCTGCGCGGCGGCGCGGGCGACATCCTCGGCAGCGACACCGCTCGCGGACAGCGAGGCGGCGGTGCGGTCGGACGTGGCAGCGAAACTCTTGTGCTCCACACCTTCAAGAATCTGCTCGTCAGTCATGGTCTCGTCGGCCATGGAATACCTCTTTCTAGACACACCCGAGCTAGCGCAGCTGGGCGTAATGGTTGTAAATCGTAATAGCCGTGGGATAAAGATAGCGCCCGGACTGGATCACAAAGACCAGACCCTGCGCAAAACAGGAGAAGAACAACTCATCGAGCGAGGACTTCCCCACCATCTTGCGCAGCGCATGGGCATAGTCGCCGTGACGGTTGGGCTCGATGGCATCTGCCACAAAGACCACCATATCGAGCGGCGTCATGTCGCAGGCACCCACGGTGTGACGGTCGACAGCCTGGAAAACGGCCGGTGACAGCTCGGGAAAAAGCTGCGGAAGCTCATAGGCGGCAACAGGGCCATGCAAAAGCGGCGTCGCGGCGGAAGGAGAGCCGGCAACCTTGATGCCATAGTGAAGCGCGCGGGCCACGAGCTCGTCATCGGAAAGAACCTTGTCCCAGTCGTGAATTAAGCCGGCGGCAGCCGCATCAAAGCGGTCAACGCCGTAGACCTCGGCCAGATGAAGTGCGGTCTCGGCAACACCCAGCGAATGCACATAGCGCTTGCGCTTATCTTTCATGCGAACATCGAGCAGCTCTTGAATGCGCTTGAGCAGCGCGCGCTCATCGCCCTCAAACTGATCCTCTACCGACAACGTAGCCCCCATCACTCAAAATCTTCTTGGCCCAAATCGGCATATAGCCTGCGCTTGCGAATGTAGCCGAGCACGGACTCGCTCGTAAGATAGCGCACGCTCATGCCGCGGGCAACTCGCTTACGAATGTTCGTCGAGCTGATCGCCAGCGCCGGAATCTGAATATAGCGCACGTCGAACGGCAGCCCCGACTCTTTGATTCGGGCACGCGCCGTATCGATATCAAAGCCCGGTCGCGTCGCCGCAATAAAGGTAGCAAGCTCAGCGATTCGTTCGGCATCATGCCAGGTCACAATATCGATAATCGCATCGGCGCCCGTAATAAAGTAGAGCTTTACCTGCGGCGGGTAAAAATCGCGAAGGGCATGAAGCGTATCGGCCGTATAGGTTACACCCGGACGGTCAATCTCGAACCGGCTCGCCAAAAAGGCCGGGTTCGCGGCGGTGGCGAGGACCGTCATGGCATAACGGTCCTCGGCAGGCGTAACCGGCTTGTCAAGCTTAAAGGCGGGAGAGCCCGCCGGCATAAAGAGCACAGCGTCCAAGTCGAGCGACTCGCGCGCCTGCTCGGCAGTCACCAGGTGCCCGTAATGAATCGGGTCGAATGTGCCGCCCATAATGCCAAGCCGAAACTCCTTGCCCTCTTTTATGGGCAGCTCGGGCAAACCGATTCCACCGCGCAGCGACATGGCTTACTCGCCCTCCGAGGTCTCGGCATCGTCCGCGGCATCCGCCGCATCGACAACCTCGACGCCCTCATTCGCAGCATCGGCCACGTCAATGGCCTCAACGGCAACGTCCTCGCCAGCGTCCTCGAGCTCCTCGTACTCCGAGAAGTCCTCAGCGCCCTCAAAGTCAAAGGCACGCTGGCAAATGCGGACCTCGTCGCCCGCACGGCAACCGGCCTTCTCGAGCGCGTCGTCAACACCCATACGTGCAAACTTATGCTGCAGGTAAATGACGGCTTCCTCGTTTTCCCAGTCGGTCTGGATGACCATGCGCTCGATGGCACGACCGACCACGCGGAAGGCACCAGGCTCTTCCTGGACAATGCGGAAACGCTTCTCGCGCTGCAGACGGCGGCGCTCCCACTCCTCGTCGCGCAGATCGACCGGCTCAGCGGAGACCGCCAACTCGGCACGCAGCTTAGCCACCTGCTCGCCCACGGCAAGCATCAGCGTGTTGAGGCCGGCGCCCGTCACGGCGGACACGGCAAAGAACATATGTCCATCGTCGAGCGCGGCGCGCTTGAGGTCGGCAATCTTGTCGGCCGTGCCCGGCGCATCGCACTTGTTGGCGACGACGATCTGCGGACGCTCCGAAAGCTCGGCGCCATACTGCTCGAGCTCACGGTTGATGATACGGTAATCCTCGACCGGATCGCGATCCTCAAACCCGCCCGTCATGTCAACGACATGCATGATGAGCGCCGTGCGCTCAATGTGGCGCAGGAACTGGTGGCCCAGGCCCTTGCCCTCGCTCGCGCCCTCGATCAAACCAGGAACGTCGGCAACGACGTAAGAATACTCACCGGCACGCACCATGCCGAGGTTCGGCACGAGCGTGGTAAACGGATAGTCGGCGATCTTGGGACGGGCGGCACTCATGCGCGCGATAAGCGAGGACTTGCCCACCGAGGGGAAACCCACGAGCGCGGCATCGGCCATAAGCTTCATCTCAAGCTCAATCCAGTGCTCCTCGGCCGGTTCGCCCAGCTGAGCGAACGCGGGCGCGCGACGCACCGACGTCACAAAGTGCGTGTTGCCCAGGCCACCGGCACCGCCGGGCGCCACGACAACGCGCTCGCCATCGTGCACCAGGTCAGCAATCTCGAACATCGGGGTCTGCGTCTCGGGGTCGAGCTCGCGCACCACGGTGCCCATGGGAACCTTCAGGATCAGGTCCTCGCCGCTCTTACCGTTACGACGGGCACCCTGCCCATGCGTGCCGCGCTCGGCGCGGAAGTGATGCTTAAAGCGGTAATCGATCAGCGAAGACAGCTGAGCATCGGCCTGGATGACAACATTGCCGCCACGACCGCCGTCGCCGCCATCGGGGCCGCCCTTGGGGACAAATGCCTCGCGCCTAAACGACATGCATCCGGCTCCGCCGTCGCCGCCGCACACGTTAATGCGGCTGATATCGGTGAACTGTGACAACAGAATCGCCTCCTACAAAAAGAGGGAGACCCTTGAATCCTAAAACTCAAGTGCCTCCCACATATGTGCTCTATGAAGGGTGAATTACGCGTTCGCGAGCGGGCGTACGCTGACCCTGTGCTTGATACCCTTGTGGAACTCAACGGTACCGTCGACCAGCGCGAACAGCGTGTCGTCCTTGCCACGGCCAACGTTCTCACCCGGGTGGATGTGCGTGCCGTGCTGACGGACGAGAATCGTGCCCGTGGTTACCGTCTGGCCGGCATAGCGCTTCGTGCCAAGGCGCTGACCGCGGGAGTCACGGCCATTACGGGAGGAACCGAGTCCTTTTTTGTGTGCCATTGTGTATACCTACTCTTTCGTTACGAGTGTAATCTACTCGGCGACGGGAGCCTCGGCAACAGCCTCGGCCTCTGCCTTGACAGCCTTCTTGGCGCGGGACGTAGCCTGGACCTTCACGATCTTTAGCTTGGTGAGCTGCTGACGGTGACCCTTCAGACGACGATAGCGCTTACGCTTGTGGAACTTGAAGACCAGCTGCTTCTCGCCCTTGAACTGCTCAACGATCTGAGCGGTAACCTTGGCCTTGGCCAGCTTGTCGGGATCGGTGACGATCTTCTTACCATCGTTGAGGAAGATGACCGGCAGGGTGACCTTGTCGCCCTCATTGCCCTCGATCTTCTCGACGGTGATGACATCGTCGGTGGCGACCTTGTACTGCTTGCCGCCCGTGTTAACGATTGCGTACATGTTTACTTGCCCTTCATGCATCAGTTAGTGCAACAGCCGAATATAGTAGCAGGCGAAAATACCCCCGTCAACGAGTATGTGGAGCAAATCCACAAGTTCGCACAGGTATGGGGCTGACGAGTCGGCCCTCGTCGTCCTCGCATGCTTGATTCTGACGCTCGACATCGTAGGAGCAGATGGTCACGAGGTCTTGCATACCGGTGGAAACAATAGGTGCATCCACGCCCGGGGTCAAGCCCTGCAACAAAACATCAGCAGCAGAAAGCAAAATTTCCGGACGCATGGAGCCCTCGTTGTCGGCATGGGTGTCGAGCATGAGCACCAAATGGTCCGGGCGCTCCCCCGCCGTAAGCTCGTAGCCCACCAGTGTGTGGTCAAGGTCTAAGCGCTTGCTCTTTTTGCCGCGCGCATAGTCAATACCATGACCCGCGCGCAGCATGTCAATCGCAGCGCGCACCTCGTCGGCGCTCACGGGGGCTTCGGGGTCCAGGTGCAAGTCGATACGGTACGACAGACGCGTGAGTTGCGCCGTCAACGCCGGCGTGCGCACGTCGATGTACGCCGCCTCGATGGGCGCCAGATCGGCCGGAGACGCCGCAGCCAGGCGCCCAAACGCCTCGTCGAGCGCCACGAACTCGGTCATAAACAGGTCATACCACTCGCAGGTCGACGACGTACCCACCGGCAGCGCCGAAGAGAAGCCCACGCGCATGTGCGGAGAGAAGCCGTGCGTGACGGCATAGGGAAGTCCCGCACGGCGCACGATGCGCTCAATGGTATGGATTACTTCGAGATGGCCCAGGTACTTAAGGCGATCGCGCTTGCCATAGCGAACACGAAGCCTAAAGAGCGTGGGGTTGTCGGTCAGGCGCTCACTCATGCGCGATCACCCATCAATACATTCTTGGCGTGGAGCGTGGGGCAGATTCCGCAGCCGGTGCACGACGTGCGGGTGCAATCGGGAGTCGTGACACCCTCGAGCGAGCGACGGTACTCGCGCTCGAGGAAGCCGCGCGTGCAGCCGGGGCTCACATGCTCCCACGGTAGGCGCCAGTCCAACTCGTAGGGTAGGTGCACGAGCTCATTGAGGTCGATGCCGTTTTTGGCAGCAGCCTCCTTCCAGATATCGAGCGAGAAATGCTCTACCCAGGCGTCAAAGCGAGAGCCCGCACGCCAAGCATCGATGATGACGGGCGTCATGTCACGACCGGCGCGGGACAGAGCGGCCTCGATGAGCGAGGTCTCGGCATCGTGGTAATGCACGCGGACGGCACGGTTGCGAACGCTCGTGATAAGCAGCTTCTGGCGACGCTTGACGTCGTCGTAGTCGAGCTGCGGGCACCACTGGAACGGCGTGGCAGCCTTGGGGATAAAGACCGAAACCGAGATGGACACCGAGATCGAGCCGCGACGAGCCTTGGGCACCACGGAACGACCGAGCTCCAGCACGTGATCGGCCAGATTGGCGATGGCCACGATGTCCTCGTCGCGCTCGCCGGGAAGGCCCATCATAAAGTAGAGCTTCATGCGGTTCCAGCCGGCCTCGAAGGCCGCCTTGGCCGCACGGTCCAGGTCCTCCTCGGTCACGTTCTTGTTAATGATGTCGCGCATGCGCTGGCTGCCGGCCTCGGGTGCGAACGTCAGGCCGCCCTTCTTTTCGCCGGCGACCGACTCGGCCATATCCACGCCAAACGAATCCAGGCGCTGCGACGGAATAGACACGCGAATACCCGTATCCTCCAGGCGACGGTTGAGCCTGCCGAGCACGTCGCGAATGCAGGAGTGGTCGGTCGTGGAGAGCGAGGTCAGCGACACCTCGTCATAGCCGGTCTTTTCCAGACCCTGAATCACCGACGAGACGATCTGGTCGGCCGAGCGCTCGCGCACCGGGCGATACGTCATGCCGGCCTGGCAAAAACGACAGCCGCGGGCGCAGCCGCGCAGGATCTCGATAGACAGGCGGTCGTGGACCAGCTGCGCATAGGGTACGCACGACTGCGACAGCGGATTCGTGGCGCCGAAATCCTCGACGACGCGCTTGTAGACCACGGTCGGCGCATCCTTGCCCTCACGCGGCACGGTGTAGCCATGCGGCGAGCAGGGCTCGTCGTGACGAACCTCATAGAGCGACGGCACGTAGTTGCCAGCAATGGATGCAAGCTGCTCAACAATCTGCGCGCGCGGGACCCCTCCGTCACGCAGGCGGCGATGTAGCTGGCAGGTCTCGAGCAGCGATTCCTCGCCCTCGCCGATGAGGATGGCATCGAAAAAGGCCGCGTACGGCTCGGGGTTGTACACCGAGGGACCGCCGGCGATGATGATGGGGTCATCTTCGCCTCGGTCGGCCGCTAACAGCGGAATGCCAGCGAGATCGAGAGCCTCGAGGAAGTTCGTCACCGCCATCTCGTGCGGCACATGCAGACCGACGATATCAAACGAAGCGACGGGGGCAGCACCTTCGAGCGACAGCAGCGGAATACCCGCCTCGCGCATGGCGTCACCCATATCGGGCCACGGCACATAGCCGCGCTCGCAGGAGATGCCCTCGGCCTGGTTAAGGATGTTGTAGAGGATGGCAATGCCCTGGTTAGGCAGACCGACCTCGTACACATCCGGGTAGATCAGGCAGCAACGGTAGTCGGCATCGGCCTTGGAAAGCGTGCCCCACTCGTGATCGATATAGCGGCTCGGTTTCTCGACCTTGGCGAGCAGCGGCTCAATTAAATGAAAACAGTCTTGGTATGCAACGCGCAACGGAAAACCCCTAAGCTGCGAGATCGGATGCGTCCTGGTAGGACGCGATAGGACGGGTAGCGCCCGCGACGGTGGTCACCAGATCGCGAACACGGGAGAACGTGGAAGTGACCACCTCGTTGGCACGGCTGTAGTCGACATCGCGCTCGTAGAGCGAAACGAGCGCACGGCCCATGCCGTAGGTGCCCGCGGCAGCAGTGAGCGCCTTGACGGCAAACCCAATATGCGGCGTCTGTTTGACGAGCGCACGGGTGACCGCGCGGATCACAAGACCGCCGGCAAGCACGCCCGCGACCTCGTAGCCGCGCTCAGGCTTAATGCCGCGTCCAAAGACGGCAGCAAGCTCAAAGAGCATGCCCACCTGCGCCAGCGCCATAACGGGATAATCGGCGCCAGGCAAAAACACCAGCGCACCGGTCGCCATATTGGTGAGCGCGCACGAGGTGATGATACGATTGGCGGCCGCGATGCGCATGAAGGCAAAGTTCGCAGCAAAAGCCGTTTCCTTGTCGGTGCGATCGAGAATCCAGCGGGCAAGCGTCTCGAGCAGATACGTCTTATCGGTTGCCGCTACCACGCCGAGCATGGGCGTGGACTCCTCGATAAACGGCACCTCAACAGCAGACTCGGCAAGCACGCACACGGGCGCGCCGGCGATCACGAGCTCCTGCACGGCACTCTCCAAGCGGTCGGAACCACACGAGAGCACCAGCACCACATCGGTATCGGTCTTTGGAGCAATTCGCTCCTCCCCCAGACGCTCGACGCGCACAATACCCGAGGTCGTCTGCGGCACAAAGGCGTCACGCACCGTCTCGGCCAGAAAGCGCGAGGCGGACGAATCCAGATAGACCGAGACGCGCACCGGCGTATCGGAATCCTTCTTAACGGACGCGCCCATCTTAAAAGCGCGGGTCAGCTTATCTACGGGAATTTTCATAGCAAACCCCTCCAGCGGTTACGCGGCGCCCGAACGATGCCGCCATATGGATTGTACGATACCCACCGTCAGCAGCTGAATCATCATCGAAGACGAACCAAAGCTAATAAACGGTAGCGGAATACCGGTAATCGGCATCATGCCGATGCACATGCCGATGTTTTCGAAGGTCTGGAACGCCCACATGCCAACGATGCCAACACACGAAAGACGCAAAAACAGGGACTCACACTTAAAGGCGACGCGAATCGTCGAAAAGATAAGCAGCACGTAGAGGCACAGGAGCAAAAAGGAGCCGCAGAAGCCAAAGGTCTCGGACAGGAAGGCGAAGACGAAGTCGGTGTGGAACTCAGGCAGAAAGCCGCCGGCCGACTGCGTCGCATGCCCCAGGCCCTTACCAAAGAAACCGCCCGAGCCGACCGCGATCAACGACTGCTGCAGATTGTACGCATCGTCCGAATCGGCATTATCGGGGTCGATAAAGACCGTCAGACGGTTCATCTGATACTGCTTGATGAGCACATCGTGGCCGAGCAACGAATCAAAGACCGAATCGAGCGCCAGGACGAGGGCCACCAGGCCCACGAGCAGGGCCAGGGTCGACAGCACCCATTCGCGACGTGCACCGCTCATGCAGATGACGATGGCGCCAGAAACCAGTACGACCAGGCCCGATCCCAGGTCGCCCATGGCAACGACGGCCAAAAACGGAATGGACAGCATGCCGCAGAGCTTGACGTAGTCGCGAACGGTATCGATGCGACCGTTATACTGCGAGCCAAGCGTAGCAATAAAGAAGATGGTGATGAGCTTGGCAAGCTCAACCGGCTGGAATGTCAAGCCGATACCGGGAATCTTGATCCAGCCCGTCATGCCCAAACCGCCCGTATAGGACAGACCTGGAATCTTAGGCGAGAGGATCACGATCAGGTCGATGACGAGCAACGCCGTCGAGAAATTGGAAATACCGCGCAGATCGGTACGCCAGACCAGCACCGCCAGCACCGCACCGATGCCAATTCCCAGCAGATGGCGTGAGAACGAGGCATCGGCCTTAAACTGCGAAGCCGACCAGATAATGATGGCACCGTAGGCGACGAGCGCCACTGTAGCCACGAGCACACCGATATGCACCTTTTGGCGAAACGTGCCGCGCGAGGCCGAAAGTTGCTTGTTGACGCGGTCCAGGCTGCTGCGAGAGCCGGTCTTGGTTGAACGGAACAGATCCGCCGGAGAAAAATCCATCGCAACCTCCTATCGAACCGAAGAATCGCCCGAGGCCAAAGAGGTATCGGGCTCGTCATAAATCACGCCGAGCACGTCGCGCACGACATGCATCGCGGTATCTGAGCCACCGCCGCCCTGCTCCAGGACAGTAGCGATGACATACTTGGGATCATCGGCCGGTGCATAGGCGCAGAACCACGCGTATTCGTCCTCGCCGCTTTTCTCGCCCGTGCCCGACTTGCCGTATACCTGCGGCGTCAGGGTGCCAAAGTGAGCCGCCAGGGACGTCGATGCCGTGTATATCACGTCGTGCATGCCGTTGCGAACAAGAGCCAAATCCGAATCGCTGTTGATCTTGGCCTCCAGGCGCTTCTTCTTGCCCTTGCCGTTGTACTTATAGGCATCGCCGTCGCCATCGCGCGACACGGCAGACAAAAACACGTGAGGCACGTACTGTTTGCCGCCGTTGGCAAGGCCCATGTAGGCGCACGCCATCTGCAGGGGCGTCACCAGGATGTCGCCCTGGCCGATAGCAATGTTGGTCATATCGCCGGCATTCCACTTGCGGTCCTCGGCAGAGGCGTCGGTGAAGTACGACTCCTTCCACTCGGCATCGGGAATACGGCCCGCGCCCTCACTCGGCAAATCGATACCGCAGGTCTTGCCTAGGCCCCAGCGACGAAAGACCTCCTGCAGGCCCTCGGAATGTTGCTCGTCATAAAAGAAGGCCTTGCCCATGTCGTAGAAGACAGGGTCGCACGAGTTGGCGATACCCGACTGCAGCGTCATGGTGCCGTGGCCAGACGTCAGCCAGCAGCGCTTGCCCCAAGCCTTGCCCAGGCCCGTCCAATAGCCCGTGCAGTTGGTTGTCTGCGTTGAAGTGTAGGTTCCAAACTCAAGACCGGCCAGTGCCGAGAGCGGCTTGATGGTCGAGGCCGACATGTACTGTCCGCTAATGGCGCGGTTGAGCAGCGGGTGCGAACCCTTGTCATCATTGAGCTCGGTCCACACGTCATTTGAGACGCCGCCGATAAAGACGGACGGATCGAACTTGGGCTCGCTCGCCATGCCCAGGATCTCGCCATTGTTGGGATCGAGACACACCACAGCGCCGTTGCCGGCATTGCTGTAGCCAGTGGTCTTGGCAAGCTCGATGGCGCTCGCCAGCGCCGTCTCACAGGCCTGTTGGATCTTAAGGTCGAGCGTGAGCTTAATGTCGGAGCCGGCCTTGGCGGGCACGGCGCCGGCCTGACCGGTCACATTGCCCGAAGCATCGACCTTGACGGTCTGCTCGCCACGAATACCCTGCAGCAGGTTTTCGTAGTAGCTCTCAACACCCGCCTGGCCCACGATATCGCCCGACTGGTACGTAATCTTGCCAGCAGAAGCATCATCATCGCCAGAGGTTTTCTTATTCTGGGCCTCGAGCTGCTCGGAGGTAATGGTGCCGGTATATCCCAAGATATGGCATGCCGTCTCGCCATATGGATACTGGCGCTCGGTACGCTCGGCAATCTTGACGCCCGGGAACTCGCCGGCGTGCTCCTGAATATAGGCAACCGTGGAGCGACGGACGTCCGTCGCGATGGTATGCAGGCTCTGGGCGCCCTCGGAATTGTCCTGAATATTGCGCAGAACCGCCACGTAGGGCATACCGAGCACGTTGGCAAGATGACGAACCAGAACCTCATCCTCAGCAAGGTCGCGATAGGCCACGACAGCAAGTGAGGGACGGTTCTGGACAAGCGCCACGCCATTGCGGTCGAGGATGCGACCGCGCACAGCGGGTGTGGTAACGGTGCGCGTCTGATTGCTATTAGCCTGCTTTTCGTAATAGTCCGACGAGACCATCTGCATGCCCCACAGCTTGACGGCAAGCGCCGCGAACATCGCGCCCACACCCGTGGTGAGGATGGAGAAGCGGCCCTTAAAGGCGGTCGCCGCGGTATTGCCCTCGCCCTCGGTGGCGCGCGGGGCCGTTCCATGCTGCGTATCGTAGGTAAAACGAGAATCGCCGCGACGCATGATGACCAGTGCGACCACGATGGCCACAACCAGCACAATACCGGCGATAATAACCGTCATCTGGGAAGACATCTACGGGCCTCCCCTATTTGAGCTTACGGGTCTTGGGCTTAAAGCGCATGCCCGTCTGGCGTCCGCCACGTGCGGAGAATCCATAACCGGACTGCGGCACGACGCCGGACATCAAAAACGGAATGGCAACCAGACCCGTCAGGATCGAAGACGGCAGCGCATGGCCGAAGATCGCCACGACAAAGCTCGTCTCCAAACCCATAAACAGCAAGATGATGCTGTAGATCACATTAATGACGAACGCGAAGGCGCCCACAGTGATGCCGCGCGCACTCGGGGTACCGCCCGTCTGACCGGCAGCGCTATGCACCAGGGCAAAAGAACCCACGGTCAGCAGGAGCGACATAACGCCCACCGGCACGGCAGCGGAAAGGTCATAGAACAAGCCGCTGCAAAAACCGCACACGACGGCACGGGTCGGGTCGCCCGAGAACACGCTTAGGCACACCAGGATAATCATAAAGTTGACGCGACCGCCCGCAATGGAGATCTGCGGTGCCAGGCCTGCCTGCAGCAGCACGCACACAATGGCGGCGATTACAAACGTACGGGAGCTCATCCCCTGCTCGTGTAGATCCATGGACATGCCCCCTATTCGCTCGAGCCGGAATCGGTCGTCTCGGACGTGTCGGAACTGTCATCCGGGCTCTCGTCCTTCGTCTTGGTCGCAGCATCGCGCGACGTTCCCTGCGGCGTGCTGTTGGCCGTGTTCACGTCCTCATCCGAGGCCGACTGTTCGTCGGTCAGCGAGGTAATGACCAGCACTTCCTCGTTGTTCTCGGCCGTGGTCTGAGCGCGCACCACAATGGTGTAGTACACGTCGTTTGCCGATTTCTCAACCGACGAGACGGTGCCGAGCGGAAGGCCCTTGGGGAACACACCGCCAATGCCCGAGGTCACGATGATGTCGCCAACCTTAACGTCGGAGTCGACGCTCACGTACTCAAGACGCAGCGTGCCGTCAGCCTGACCCTGCAGCATGCCCTGGGCGCGCGTGTCCTGCACCATAGCGGACACGCCCGAGTTCTCGTCGCCAATCAGGCGCACGGTGGACGTCTTGGCCGAGACCTCAATAATCTGGCCTATGACACCGGCAGAACTCGTCACAGGCATGTTGATGGTAAGACCGTCGGCAGAACCCTTATCGATGGTGACGGTCGAGGTCCAGGCATCGCCCGAAGCGCCGACGATACGAGCTGCGGTTGATTTGAGGTTGTAGGTCGACTGCAGGCCGACCAGCCCCTCCAGTCGCTCGGCGGTCTTTTGAGCCTCGGAGAGCTCGGCAACCTTAGAGGTCAGTTCCTCGTTTTGCTTCTTAAGCTCGTCAAGCGTGTCCTGCGACGCCGTAAGGTTAGAGAACACGTTACCGATCGCATTGAAGGGAGCCGCCACAGCCGAGCCCACAAAGCGCACCGGCGAGGTAATCGTCGTCACGCCCGAGCGCACGGCATGAATCGGTCCTGCCTCGCCCTCGCGGATGTAAAACGTGAGCAGCAACACCGAAATCAGGCTGAAAACAATCAACGGGCGCATACCCGTTGATTGTCGCTTGGTATTCAGATTTGTGGAGAAACCCGAAGATCGTGCCAAATGGAATCCACCTTTTGGAAATTAAGCATTGGTCTGGACGAAGCCGCCATCAAACGCATTGGCCTCGAGCACGCGGGCACAGCCGTTAACAACGTTATCGAGCGCCGTGGGGCTGACGTTGACCGAAACGCCGGTCTCATCGCGCAGGCGCACGTCGAGACCACGCAGCAGCGCGCCGCCACCGGTCAGCAAAATGCCGTAGTACATAAGGTCCGAGGCAAGATCGGGAGGCGTAGCGTCGAGTGCGTCCTTGACGGCCTTGGCCATCTCGTCGAGCGGCTTGTTGAGCGCGCGACGAATCTCCTCGCTCTCGATGCGCACGGTCTTGGGCAGACCGGTGATCACGTCGCGGCCGTTGACCTCGACGTCGAGTTCGTCCTTAAGCGGCACGGCGGAGCCGACCTTGATCTTGATGTCCTCTGCCGTACGCTCGCCGATGGCCAGGTTGTAGGCATCGCGAACGTGCGTGAGGATGGCCTGATCGAACTCGTCGCCGGCAATACGGATGGACTGCGAGACGACGATGCCGCCCATAGCGATAACGGCAACCTCGGTGGTACCGCCACCGATGTCGATGACCATGGAGCCGGTGGGCTCCTCGACGGGCAGGTCGGCGCCGATAGCGGCGGCCATAGGCTCTTCGATCAGATAGGCCTGGCGGGCACCGGCCTGGATCGTGGCCTCAAAGACAGCACGTTTCTCGACCGACGTGACACCGGAGGGAACGCAGACGACAACGCGCGGACGCGGAGTCCACGGATAGCGCTTCTCGGACGCCTTGTCGATAAAGTAGCGAAGCATGGCCTCGGTAACATCGAAGTCGGCGATGACGCCGTCCTTCAGGGGACGAACGGCCACGATGTTGCCGGGCGTACGGCCGAGCATGCGCTTTGCCTCGATACCGACCGCCAGGATGCGCTCGTCGTTCTTGTCGATGGCGACAACAGAGGGCTCGCGAATGACGATGCCCTTACCGCGCACGGAGACAAGCGTATTTGCGGTGCCGAGGTCGATGGCAAGATCGCCCGCATAGCTACCGAAGAACATATCCATCAAAGAAAACAACGCAACTCCTGATGTGTTGGATGATTGCTGGAAAACTACTAGCTCATCATACTAGCGCAAGCCCGGCACCTCACTTGCGGTGAAGCGCCGGGCAAAGCTAAATCCCATAAGGTCACTACTGGTTGTCAGCAGCCGAGAAATCCATATCGAGCGAAGAAACGGCCCAGCCGATATGGTTGTCGGAGCGCACGAATTTGACGGTGTACTCCTGCTCGCCGCCCTTGGACAGCGATGCCTTCACCTTAGCGGTCGTCTCGGTCATGGACTGATCCATGCCTTCGACGGACACGGTGGCACCCTGCGGAATCGAGGAGATGATCATCGACTTAGCGTCCTCGGACAGGCTCGGGGCCAGGCAAGACTCGGCCTTTGCGGTGTCACCGTCGCCGGCAGCCTGGAACAGATCGGTAACGACAGACTCCTGAGACGGGAAGCCAAAGCCGCGCGTGTAGGCAAAGCCCAGACCGCCCGCGGCGATCAAAAAGAGCAGAAGCAGCACGATGAAGACTTTGAGACCCGTGTGGCGATGGCGACGACGGACCTTGGCCTGCTTACGATCCTGACGATCCTGCTGGACCATCTCGGACTCGGACAGCGTAAAGAAGCCGGTGTCCGAGGGATCGGGCATAAACTGACCGGTCGCGCCCGTAGGATCGAGAGGATCGACGGCAGGAGCGTCCATCGCGGGCGCCGGAGCCGTGGCCATAGCCGTCTGGGCAGACAGCGCGGCAAGCGAATCGTGCACGCGGGCAAGCTCATCGGCCTGCTCGGAGGTGAGCTGGTAGATGCCATCGGCAGTAGCGGCGTTAAAGGCGTCGAGTGCGTCGGAGGGACGGCCGGCGGCAGAAAGCGCCTGACCCATGCCGGCGTTGAGCGCACGCGTGTCGTCGCGGGGGCCGGCAAAGTCGATAGCCGTGCGGTATGTCTCCACGGCATCCGCCGGACGGCCGAGCTTAATGAAGCAACGACCGAGCTCGCCGAGTGCGGCGGCAGGAGCCGGATTGGCGCCGTCGATGGCAGCCTGACGGAAGGCGGTTCCCGCGTTGGCATAGTCGCCCGATTGGAACAGCGCATTGCCCAGACCCAGATAGGCCTTGAACGGCGTGGCATAGGAAGCATCCTGCGTAGCAGCAGAGAACGCCTGAGCGGCCGTCGTGTAGTCGCCCACCGCGGCGAGCGCCTTGCCGCGGTTGGTGAGCAGCGCGCCGCGCTTGCCGTAGGTGCCGTCGTTGAGGGCGGCGGCATAGGCCTCGGCGGCCTCGGCATACATGCCCAGGTGCATCAAGGCGTTGCCACGAAGGTGGTCGGCCTCGCCCATAATCTCATCGGGAGTCTTTGCCGCCCCAAGCATCTGGGCTGCAGCGGAAAAATCACCCGCGCGGTAAGCGGCGCGGCCCTGTTGGATCAGCTGGCTATTCAAGGAAGTCCCCTTTACTCGTGAACGATCTCGACATGAACGATCTCGTCGCCGGCACGCAGCTGCGAAATCACATCGAGACCCTCGACCGTGGTACCAAAGACGGTGTAACCGGAATCGAGGTTATGCTGGGCACCCAGGCAGAAGTAGAACTGCGAACCCGCGGAATCGGGGTCCATGGAGCGCGCCATGGCAAGGGCGCCATCGACATGGCTGTTGCGCGGATTGGTGGCGAACTCGCCCTTGATGCAGTAGCCGGGGCCACCGGTACCGGGCATGCCGTCGGGGCCCTCAAGACCGGCGGCGACGTCGGCGCCGGACATGTCGCGGGTATTGGGGTCCCCGCCCTGGATAACAAAACCGGGCACATAGCGATGGAACTTAAGGCCATCATAGAAGCCCATCGTGGAAAGCTCGCAGAAGTTCGCGACATGAATGGGAGCGCCCTCGCCGTCAAACTTGACCTTGATGGTACCCTTCGACGTCTCGATTACGGCGCACTCGTCGCCGACAAGCTGATACCCGGGCGTGTAGAGCTCTTTCTTAAAACCAAACATGTGGTTCCTTCCTCGTGCGTTTAAAGCATATTTGTACGAATTGTAGCAATAAGCACGGGCTTACATCAATTGCGCACGTAGGTTATGCCGACTATGGCGAACTATTTTTAGGAACGCTGCTGCGGCTTCCAGGAACCCACATTGGCGTCGTACTGGTTCAGCGCGCTGTTGCCACCCTGCGCGATGGGCGCCAGGATCTCGCTTTGGTGGGAACTCATCGACTCGCCATCGGAAATGGCCAGCGAGATATCCCAGCTCTGGCAGATCACGTCAACGCGCTCATACATCCACTCGGCAAGCTGCTTTAAGTGGGCGATGTCGTCCGCATAGACCGTATCGTCCTGATACTTAAGATTGTTGAGCTCATCTTGCGTCTTTTTAATCTGGTCACGCAGGGCGTAGGCACTCTGCGACAGCTCCTGACGGGTGGACAGCGGCGTTCGGAGATAGCCGTTGTTAAAGGAATCGATGACCTCGCCGATCTGGTCCTCGTCAGCGTAGGACACGATGGTCTGATACAGACCGTCGAGCCTGGTATAGAGCTGATCATCGGTCAGCACGGTTTCTTCCTGGACCACCTCGGCAGAATCGTCCTGCTTGGTATCGTCCTCAGTCGCCTCGCCCTTTTGGCGCGTGGGGAAGGTCGTCTGCGCGGCCTGGCCAAACTGGTCATAGAAACCGGGCATGACACCCATGGGATCGGCCGTCACGAACCAATAGGCACCACCGCACACGACGGCAAGAACCGCGATGACGATAAGCGGCTTGGGAATATGACGCTTGTGCTTGTGATAGGCGTCCTCGTCGGGGTGCACCTTGCGCTTGGGTTTTTGAGCATCGTCATGCAGGGAAACGGGCGTGGGAATATCGACCTTGGGGATACCGAAATCCTTATCGAAAGCTGGCAGCACGCAGGTCTCATTGGGGTCGGCGGCGTCCGAAAGCACCGCAGCGGCAGAGGCCGGCGCATGCGGCACCTCGGTATCGATCTGCTCTTGCGTTAGGCGCGGAAAGCCCGCCGTGCGGCCCGCTGCCAGGTCGGATGCTGCCGCATCCTCGGAGAGGATACCCGGAGCGGGGCGTCCGCATTTGGGGCACGTACGATCATGCGGAGAAAGACGGGCACCGCAGCCCTCACAGAACACGAACTCGGTGTGCTCGGGACCATCGCCCGGACCCACATAGGCGTTGCAGTAGGGGCAGAACGAGGCGCCGTCCTCGATAGTCTTAAGGCAATGCGGGCAGATCACGGCATCCTCTTTTCGAAGCAATTCAAATAATCGAGGTTAGAGCATAACATCGCCACGGCCCCACAGGAGCAAGGCACCAATTCAACATCGCCAGGGCGCGTAGTTACTTCTTCTTTTTGCTCGGCATCGAGACTTTGATGCCTTGGGCGGACTTGGTTACGCGAGAGCGCTTGGCTCCGCTACCCTTCTTTTTCTTGGGCTGGGCCTGGGCCACGCCCTCGAGTGCGCGGGCCTCGGCCTCGCGAGCGGTGCGATCTTCGCGGCGCTGCGCCATGTCGGCGGCGACGCGCTTGGCAAAACGCTCGGCCGTCGAACCCGTCGAGCTCACCTTGCCGCCACCGCGACCCAGGTGGACGCGCACACCGCGGCCAAAACCAGTTGCGGCATGACGACGACGCGGCTTGAGCGAATCCATCATCGTGGCGAGCTTAAAGAACACCGAGCAGGTAAAGACCACGATGACAGCCAAGATTACCATCTGGCCCATCGACAGGTTGGCAATAGACAGCAGCTCCGGGAATCCGATAACGCCCACCAGGATGCCGGCGACAACAAACACGAAGAGCACCACACGTAAGGGCGTGAGAGGCTGCGAGATGCGCCAGATCAGGCTGACGCTCGCCGCGCACGACGTAAGCAGGCACATCGTAGACAGCGTGAGCTGGCTAAAGCCAAACACGCGCGCCACAAAGATATCGAGCGCCGCGGCCAAAATGACCGCAATCGACGCCGGCAGTGCCCGCTTGAGCACGTTCGTCAGGAACGACCCCTTCACGCGAGCATTGTTGGGCTCCAGGCCCAACACAAAGCCCGGCGCGCCGATGCAGAAGAAGTTGATGAGCGTCATCTGAATCGGCTCGAAAGGGTACGGCGGCAGCGCGATGCACAGCGCCGCCAGGCCCATCGAGAACAGCGTCTTAGTCAGGAACAGCGAAGCCGAACGCTGCAGGTTGTTGATGGAGCGACGGCCCTCGGCCACCACGGCGGGCATCGAGGCAAAGTCGTTGTCGACGAGCACGATCTCGGCCACGTTACGCGCGGCATCGGAGCCGGCCGCCATGGCCACGGAGCAGTCGGCCTCCTTGAGCGCCAGCACGTCGTTGACGCCGTCGCCTGTCATGGCCACGGTGTGCTCGCGGCGCTTGAGCGCCTGCACGAGCTCGCGCTTCTGCTGCGGGGTCACACGACCAAAGACATGGTAGCGGTCCACTGCGGCATCGAGCTTGGCCGGCGTATCGAGCGTCGTGGCGTCCACATAAGCGTCCGCCCCCGGCACGCCCACCACGCGCGCGATCGACGACACCGTACGCGGGTCGTCGCCACTGATCACGTTGAGCGTCACGCCCTGCTCGTTAAAGTAGCCGATGGTCTCGGCCGCCGAGGTACGAATCTCGTCGCGGATGGTCACAAAGCCCACGGGCTCGGCCTCGCCCACCATATCGCCATCGGGCGTAAAGCCGTCCACGCGCGCCACCACGAGCACGCGGCAGGTATCGGCAAGCTCGGCGACACGGTTCTCGACCTGGGCAAACGCACGATCAGAGAGCACAAACTGCGCCGCACCCATCACATAGGAGCCCTGTGCAAACGACGCGCCGCTCCACTTTTTGGAAGACGAGAACGGAATGACCGACAGCGGCTCGGACACCT
This sequence comes from uncultured bacterium, assembly GCA_905215365.1. Lineage (GTDB taxonomy): Bacteria > Actinomycetota > Coriobacteriia > Coriobacteriales > Coriobacteriaceae > Collinsella. Next base: position 27,430 of record CAJMPX010000015.1, read on the forward strand.
CGACCGGACGGTCGGCGTAATAGTTGAGCAGCGCCTGACAGGTCTCGTTGGCATCGGCCGAAGTCGCACGCGCCACGTTAGCCAGAGCAAAATCGAGCACCGTGGTATCGACGGGAACGGCGGCGTCGCCCTCCCCCGCACCCATACCCTCGACCGGCAGCGGATACGTACCCTCGACCTCCATGCGACCCGACGTGATGGTGCCCGTCTTGTCCAGGCACAGCACGTCGACGCGCGCGAGCGTCTCAATGCAGTAGAGCTGCTGCGCGAGTACCTTGCGGCGGGCCAGGCGCACCGTGGCGATGGCGAGCACCGACGAGGTCAGCAGCACCAGGCCTTGCGGGATCATGCCCAGCAGGGCGCCCACCGTGGACAGCAGCGCCGACGAAGGCACATGACCAGCCAACAGCTCGGAGAAGCACCACGAAAGCGCGCTATTGCCCGGGGTTCCCGCGGCATCCCACAGCTCGCTCACGCTCGAGGCAAACAACGCCAAACCGAGCGGGATCATGATGATGCTCGCAAAGCGCACGATGGCGTTAAGCGCGTTCATGATCTCGGAATTGACCTTTTTGACGTACTTGGCCTCGTTGTTAATCTTGGCCACGTAGTTGTCGGCACCGACATGGATCACACGGGCGCGCAGCAGGCCCGAGTCGATAAAGCTGCCACTCATGAGCTCGGAGCCGGGCTGCTTCTTGATGAGGTCGCTCTCGCCCGTCAGCAGGCTCTCGTTCACGAGCGCCTCACCCGACACGACCACGGCGTCGGCGGGAATCTGATCACCGCGCCCCAGGCGAATGATGTCGTCGAGCACGATTTGGTCCAGGTCGAGCTCAACCTCGGCACCATCACGCACCGCAATGGCCTTTTTGGAGGTAAGCAGCGTGAGCTTGTCGACCATGCGCTTGGAACGCATGGACTGGATGACACCGATGGCGGTGTTCAAGAACACTACAAACAAGAACGTCAGGTTCTTAAACGAACCGGTCAGCAGCACCAAAACCGCCAAGACCACGTTGATCAAGTTGAACAGCGTGCAGAGGTTTTCGATGATGAGCTCGCGGACCGACTTGGTTTTGAGTTCCATGTTGCGGTTGATCTTGCCGGCGGCAATGCGCTGTTCGACCTCGCCAGTCGATAGTCCGCGCTCGATATCCGTCGTTGCCATACCACGTCCTATCACGTCGCGTCGGTATAAGAAAAACCGCCCGGACCATGCGAGGTTCGGACGGTCTTACGTTCGATGGTGCCCCATGTTGGATTCGAACCAACGGCCTTCTGCTCCGGAGGCAGACGCTCTAATCCCCTGAGCTAATAGGGCCAACGGTTGGCATTATACCCAAGTGCGCCATGGGCTAACAAAAGAATAGAAAAAGCTTTGCAATTCCGCGGGAGACACAGCCCGGCAGCTCACTTTAGAACGCAAAAGTGAGCTTAATAGTATAAACTCTCATGCACCATATATATACGGCTCGCAATGCGGGCCGTTTTTGCAAAGGCTAACCATCGAGGTGAGAGGCACACCATGATTGCAATTTTAAAGCAGAGCGCCAGTGACGAGGCCGTCAGCCATATCGTCACCTGGATTGAGAAAAAAGGCCTGAAGACCGATGTCTCGCGCGGCGAAAACGAGACCATTATCGGTCTCGTGGGAGACACCACCAAGATCGACCCGTTCCTCCTCGAGTCCATGGACGTCGTCGAGCGCGTGCAGCGCGTCTCCGAGCCGTTCAAGCGCGCCAACCGCAAGTTCCACCCCGAGGACTCCGTCATCGACTGCGGCCACGGCGTCAAAATCGGCGGTGACCAGTTCCAGGTCATCGCCGGCCCGTGCTCCGTCGAGGGCGAGAACCTCATCCGCATCGCCCGTCGCGTGAAGGCTGCCGGCGCCACGATGCTGCGCGGCGGTGCCTACAAGCCCCGCACTTCCCCGTACGCCTACCAGGGCATGGGCCCCGCCGGCCTGGACCTGCTATGCGAGGCATCCGCCGAACTCGACATGCCGATCGTCACCGAGATCATGGACCCGCGCGACGTGCAGGTTTTCTTGGATAAAAAGATTGACGTCATGCAGATCGGCGCCCGCAACGCACAGAACTTCCCCCTGCTCAAGGAGGTCGGCAAGACCAAGACCCCGATCCTGCTCAAGCGCGGCATGTCCGGCACCGTCGACGAGCTGCTTATGGCAGCCGAGTACATCATGAGCGAGGGCAACGACAACGTTATCCTGTGCGAACGCGGTATCCGCACCTTCGAGACCCGCACCCGCAACACCTTCGACCTTAACGCCGTGCCGGTGCTGCACCATCTGTCACACCTGCCCGTCGTCGCCGACCCCAGCCACGCCACCGGTTACACCCGCTATGTCGAGCCCATGGCGCTCGCCGCGACTGCCTGCGGCGCCAACGGTCTGGAGATCGAGGTCCACGACGACCCAAGCCACGCTTGGTCCGACGGCGCTCAGGCCCTCACCCCCGACCAGTTCGACGACACCATGCGCCGCATCCACGCCATCCGCGAGGTCGTCTGCCACGAGACCATGGAGTAGCCCATGGGTACCGTGAGAAACGCGCGCGTTAACCAGGGTGGCCCCAAGTGCGCCGGCATCGTGGGCCTGGGCCTCATTGGCGGCAGCTTTGCCCGCGGCTATGCGCAGGCGGGCGTCCGCGTGCTGGCCTGGGACCCCGATGACGACGTCATGACGGCCGCCAGTATGGGCACCGTTGCCGGCGAGCTCAACGACGAGACGCTCGGCGAATGCGACATCATCGTGCTGGCCTGCTACCCCGAGGCATGCATCGAGTGGCTCGAGGCGCACGCCCAAGCGCTCGCCGATGCCACCGATACCGAGGCCATCATGGGCCCCGTGGTGATTGACACCGTGGGCGTCAAGGGCATCGTGTGCGAGCGTGCCTTTGAGCTCGCCCGCGAGCACGGTTTTTACTTTGTGGGTGCGCACCCCATGGCGGGCACCCAGTTCTCGGGCTACGCCCACTCCCGTGCCGACCTGTTCCAGGGAGCCCCGCTGGTGCTCGTACCGCCCGCGGTGGATGACGCCCTTAAGCTCGAGCTTTTAGGCCAGGTGCGCGAAATGGTGCGACCCCTGGGCTTTGGCAAGTTCAGCGTAACCAGCGCTGCCGAGCACGACCGCGTCATCGCCTTTACGAGCCAGCTCGCGCACGTCGTCTCAAACGCCTACGTCAAAAGCCCGACCGCCCAGGTTCACCACGGTTTTTCGGCCGGTAGCTACCGCGACCTTACCCGCGTGGCACACCTCAACCCCCAGATGTGGTCGGAGCTCATGATCGATGACGCCGACGCGCTCGCCTTCGAGATCGACCATCTGATCGAGGCACTCGGAGCCTACAGCCAAGCGCTCAAAGACCGCGACCAGCGCTATCTGGAGAATCTCCTTGCCGAGGGCGACCGCATTAAGCGCGCACTCGACGACGAGGCCTCCCGCTAGATCATCCACCACGCCAGGTCGAAAGGACCGAAGTTTATGGCGATTACCATCGATATCGACACCGCATGCCCCTACCAGGTGCATGTGGGCACGTTTTTGCTGGAGCAGGCAGGCCCGCTCGTCCGTGCCACCGCCGGCGGCACCAAGGCCGTCATTGTGACAGACACCAACGTGGGCCCGCTCTACCAGATGCCCGTCAAGCAGAGCCTGGAGGCGTCAGGCTATGAGGTAAGCATCTACACCTTCGAGGCCGGCGAGGCACACAAACGCGCAGAGACCTACATCAACATCTTGGAGTTTGTGGCAGAGCATGAGCTTTCACGCTCCGATGTGATCGTGGCACTCGGCGGCGGCGTCGTGGGCGACGTGGCTGGCTTTGTAGCCGCCACCTACATGCGCGGCTGCAAGTTTGTGCAGATCCCGACGAGCCTGCTCGCCATGGTGGATTCGTCGGTGGGCGGCAAGACGGCCATCGACCTGGCTGCCGGCAAGAACCTGGCCGGGGCCTTTTGGCAGCCGAGTGTGGTTATCGCCGACGTGGGGTGTCTCGCCACCCTCACGCCCGAGCAGTTCGCCGATGGCTGCGGCGAGGTCGTCAAGCACGCCGTGATCGCCGACCCCGAGCTCTTCGCCGAGCTGGAGAAGACCCCGCTCACGCTGGAGCTGCTGAACCGCGACGTGGCTCGTGTGGCGCTCATCATCGCCCGCAATATCGACATTAAGCGCGCCGTGGTCGTTGCCGACGAGCGCGAAACCAACCAGCGCAAGCTCCTCAACTTTGGGCACAGCGCCGGACACGCTGTCGAGGCCTGCGAGCACTTTGAGCTCGGCCACGGCAACTGCGTGTCGATCGGCATGGGCATCATCACGCGCGCCGCAGCCCTGCATGGCATTTGCGACGCCGAGCTGCCCGGCCGCATCGAGGAGCTCTGCGCGCGCCACGGTCTCAAGACCCGCTGCGACTTGGATGCCGACGTCGTCTTTGCCGAGGCCCTGCATGATAAAAAGCGCACGGGCGACACCATCGACCTGGTAATTCCGCACGGCATTGGCCGCTGCAGCATCGACCGCACGCCGCTTTCCACCTTCCACGATTTAATTGCCGAGGGCCTCGGCCAGAAGGGAGACGCTTCCGCATGCTAGCCCGCATCACCCCGTCCCCGCTCAAGGGCACTGTTCCCGCCATCGCGTCCAAGTCGATGGCGCACCGCCTGATCATCTGCGCCGCACTCGCCAACGGCGAGACGCACGTCACCTGCAATACCACCTGCGCCGATATCGAGGCCACGGTGCGCTGCCTCACGGCGCTGGGTGCCCGCATCGAGACCGTCGAGGATGGCTTCCAGGTCCATCCCACCATGAAGAGTGTTGAGTTTGGCCTGCTCAAGGCCCTTGCCGGCGGCACGCTTGACTGCGGTGAAAGTGGCTCCACGCTGCGCTTTATGCTGCCTGTCGCTTGCGCGCTGGGAGCCGAGGCCACCTTTGTGGGCCAGGGCCGTCTGGGCGCCCGCCCCCTCTCCCCGCTCTCGGACGAGATCATCGCCGCCGGCTGCGACCTGCAGGGCCTGGGCGGCTTTCCGCTCAAGACGAGCGGCCGCATGCGCCCGGGCACCTTTGTGCTGCCGGGCAATGTGAGCTCGCAGTATATCTCCGGCCTGCTGCTGGCAGCCCCGCTGCTGGCCCAGCCCTCCTGCGTGCAGGTAACCGGCCTCATCGAGAGCCGCCCCTACATCAACCTGACAATCCAGGCCATGAAGGCCTTTGGCGTCGAGGTTAGCGTCGAGCGTATTCCGGCCAAGGACGGCCAACCCGAGGTCACAAACTTCCGCGTGAGCAGTGGCTCGTACCGCACGCCCGGCAGCGTAGCCGTCGAGGGTGACTGGTCCAACGCCGCCTTTTGGCTGTGCGCCGGTGCCATCGGCAACGACCCCATCACCGTCGAGGGCGTGTCGCTGAGCTCCGCACAGGGCGACCGCAACGTGCTTGCCGCGCTTTCGCGCTTTGGCGCCCGCATCGTGCGCTCCACCAACGCCGCCACCGTGCAGTCCGACAAGCTCGCCGGCTTTGAGATGAGCGCCCACGACATTCCCGACCTGGTGCCCGTCATCTCGGCCGTAGCCTCGCTGGCGCAGGGCCGCACCTTTATCCGCGATTGCGCCCGTCTGCGCATCAAGGAATCCGACCGCCTGGTTACGACCACCCGCGAGCTCACCGCGTTGGGCGCGCAGGTGCGCATTGCCGGCGATGACCTCATCATCAAGGGTGTCGATGCCTTCACCGGCGGCGAGGCCGATTCGCACAACGACCATCGCATCGCTATGATGGCCGCTATCGCCGCGAGCCGCGCCACCGGCGAGGTCGTGATCCACGGCGCCGAGGCCGTCAACAAGTCCTATCCCGATTTCTTCGACCACTACCGCCTGCTGGGCGGCAAGGTCACACTCGAGGAGGAATAGCATGTCCTCGACCTTTGGCAACGTCTTGCACTTAAGCATCTTCGGCCAGTCGCACTCCCCCGCCATCGGCTGCTCCCTCGATGGCATTCCGGCGGGCATCGCTGTTGACCAGGAGCAGCTGCAGGCCTTCCTCGACCGTCGTGCCCCCGGTCGCGACGAGACCGCGACCAAACGCCGCGAGGCCGACGACGCCCACATCATCGCCGGTGTGGTCGATGGACATACCACGGGAGCACCCATCGCCGCGATTATCGAGAACACCAACACGCGCTCAAAGGACTATTCCGAGCTGCGCCGCAAGCCCCGCCCCGGACACGCGGATTTTCCGGCGCGCGTGAAGTATCACAACATGCACGATGTCGCTGGTGGCGGGCATTTCTCCGGCCGCCTGACGGCACCCCTGTGTATCGCCGGCGGCATTGCGCTGCAGGCACTCGAGGCCCGCGGCATTAACGTGATGGCGCACGTCGCGCAGATCGGCGGCATCTCCGACCTGCCGATGGACGATATGGTCTATCGCGAGGCCGACCGCAAGGCGATCCTAACGAACGATCTTCCTTGCATTGACGCCGCCGCAGCCGGCCGCATGCGTGAGGAGATCCTAGCCGCGCGCGACGAACTCGACAGCATCGGCGGCATCGTGGAGTGCGGCATTTACGGGCTTCCCGCAGGCATCGGCGACCCCATGTTCGACGGCATCGAGAACTGCATCGCGCAGATCGCGTTTGGCATTCCCGCCGTAAAGGGCGTGGAGTTTGGCATGGGCTTTGCCGTGGCCGCCATGCGCGGCAGCGAGAACAATGATCCGTATCGCATCGATGCCGAGACCGGCGAGATCGAGGTCGAGTCCAACAACGCCGGCGGCATCCTGGGCGGTATTTCGACCGGCGCGCCCGTCATGTGGCGCATGGCCGTAAAGCCGACGCCCTCCATTGGCCGCGAGCAGCAGACGGTGGACATGGACGCTATGGAAAATGCCGAGCTCTCGGTCCACGGCCGCCACGATCCCTGCATCGTCCCCCGAGCTGTCCCCGTAGCCGAGGCAGCCGCCGCCCTTGCCATCTGGGACGCCCTCCTCGAAGACGCCGCCCAGCGCTAACTACCCACCCCTCAACATCCCCCGACACGTGAAAGGGGTCTCCATGGACCTTGCTGACATCCGCCAGGCCATCGATGGCATCGACACCACGCTCCTCAACAGCTTTATCGAGCGCATGGACATTGCCACCGAGGTCGCCAAGTCAAAAATCGAGATGGGCAAGGCCGTCTTCGACCCCGCCCGTGAGCGCTCCAAGCTCAATAACCTCGCCAGTCGCGCACCCGAGCGCTACGAGGCTCAGACCATCACCCTGTTCCGCCTCCTCATGAGCATGAGCAAAGCCCAGCAGCAGCGCTACATCAACGAGCTCAAGGGCATCACGGTGTCGCAAAAAGCCCACGCCACGGCCGTAGCCTTCGATACGCCTTTCCCTCAAACGGCCTCCGTTGCCTGCCAGGGCGTGGAAGGCGCCTACAGCCAAATCGCCGCGTGCAAGCTCTTCGACGTACCCGATATTGCGTTTTTCGAGACCTTCGAGGGCGTCATGCGTGCCGTGCGCGACGGCTTCTGCGAGTTTGGCGTGCTGCCCATCGAAAACTCCACCGCAGGCTCGGTCAACGCCGTCTACGACCTGCTCGCCCAGTTCGACTTCCACATTGTGCGCTCGCTGCGCCTCAAGATCGATCATAACCTGCTCGTCAAGCCCGGCACCAAGCTCGCAGACGTGCGCGAGGTCTACAGCCATGGCCAGGCCATCGCCCAGTGCGCCGGCTTTATCGAGGCCCACGGCCTGCACGCCACCAAGTACCCCAACACGGCCATGTCGGCCGAGATGGTCGCCAACTCCGAGCGCACCGATGTCGCCGCCATCGCCTCGCGCAGCTGTGCGGCACTCTACGGCCTGGAGGTGCTGGAACCCAACATCCAAGACTCGGACAACAACTATACGCGTTTTGTCGTCATCAGTCGCGAGCCGCGCGTCTACCCCGGCGCCAACCGTACCTCGCTCATGATCACCACAGCCAACGAGCCGGGCGCCCTTTACCGCGTACTCGAGCGCTTCTATGCGCTCAACATCAACCTCATTAAGCTCGAAAGCCGTCCCATCCCCGGGCACGACTTTGAGTTTATGTTCTACTTTGACCTGGACTGCCCCTTTGGTAGCAAGGCCCTCGACGACCTGCTCGATTCCATCGACGACGTGTGCGAGAGCTTCACCTACTTTGGCAGCTACACGGAGGTGCTCTAGATGACCGATGTCGCCGCAACCCGCCCCTACGGCGTGCTGGGCCGCGTGCTGAGCCACAGCTACACCCCGACCATCTACAAAGAGCTCGCGGGGCTGGAGTACGTGCGATTTGAGCGCGAGCCCGAGGATCTTGAGGCTTTTATGACGGGCGACGAATGGAAGGGCACCAACGTGACCATCCCCTACAAGCGCGTTGTCATGGAATACCTGGACGAGCTGAGTCCGCTGGCCGAGCGCATGGGCAACGTCAACACCATCACACGCCTGCCTGACGGCCGTCTACGTGGCGACAACACCGACTACTTTGGTTTTCAGTGTCTAGTCGAGGAGTTAGGCGTAGAGGTTGCCAGCAAAAAGGTCCTCGTGCTCGGAGCCACTGGAGGCGCGGGCACTACGGCCAGCATGGTACTCGGCGATCTGGGCGCCGTCGTTGTACCCGTGGGTCGCACGAGCGAGGTCAACTATGGCAACATCGCACAGCAGTCCGACGCCGCCCTGCTCGTCAACTGCACGCCCGCCGGCATGTTCCCCCACTGTCCCGATGCCCCCTGCACGCTCGAGGGGCTCAATGCGCTCGAGGGCGTCATCGACATCGTCTACAACCCCGCCCGCACGGGCCTGATGCTCGAGGCCGAGCGCCGCGGCATCCCCTGCATCGGCGGCCTGCTCATGCTTGTGGCCCAGGCGGCACAGGCTGTCGAGCGCTATACCGGCCAGATTACCCCGCGCGAGCGCATTCTGGACGTAACGGAGCGTCTGTCCCGCCGCGAACAGAACATCGCGCTGATCGGCATGCCGGGCTCGGGCAAGACCCGCGTGGGTGAGCAGATTGCCCTGCTCACGGGTCGCGAGCACATCGACTTGGACGCCGCGCTTGAGGAGCGCCTGGGGATGCCCTGCGCCGACTTTATCGTCGAGCGCGGCGAGGCAGCCTTCCGCGAGCAGGAGACGGCGGAGCTGGCCGACATCTCCAAGCGCAGCGGCCTGGTGCTTTCCACGGGCGGCGGCGTGGTCACACGCGACGAGAACTACCCGCTGCTGCACCAGAACAGCCAGATCGTGATGCTCAACCGCAAGCTCGACGAACTCGCCCATAAGGGTCGCCCCATCACCGCCCGCGATGGCATCGATAAGCTCGCCGAGCAGCGCATGCCGCGCTACCGCGCCTGGGCCGACTACATCATCGACTCACGCGACTGCGCCGCCAAAACCGCGGCCGCCATCGTCGAGACCCTCTAACCTGCCAAAAAGGGACAGGTTTATTTTGGCAGGTTTTATCTGGGCAAACGCCGAAGATCGCAAGACCAGCCACGCCAACCAACTGCAAAGGAAGCAACCATGAAGGCACTCGTCATCAACGGCCCCAACCTCAACATGCTCGGCATTCGCGAGCCGGGCATCTACGGAAGCGACAACTACGACCGCTTGGTCCAGATCTGCCAGGAAGCGGGCGCCGCACAAGGCTTCGACAAGGTCGAGGTCTTCCAGTCTAACCACGAAGGCAGCATCGTCGACAAGATCCAGGAGGCCTACGGCAAGGTCGACGGCATCGTCATCAACCCGGCCGCCTACACGCATACGAGCGTGGCAATCCTCGACGCCCTCAAGGCCGTCGCCATCCCCGCCGTCGAGGTCCACATCAGCGCCGTCGAGACCCGCGAGGACTTCCGCCAGGTAAGCTACGCCCGCCTGGCCTGCTTCGCCACCATCACCGGCGAAGGCCTGCAGGGGTATGCTCACGCGTTGGAGCTGCTGAAAGAGCGTCTCGAAAAGTAGCTTCGCGAGCAAATCCATCAACGCCGATTCGCACGCTAATATAGCCAGTGCCGCCAGCAGCAACCTCGCTACTGGCGCCACTTTATTACTAGCATATAATCGTTGCAGTCACACAACGTCTGGAGACGCGCATGTTAAGCATCCATCTGGGGGATTACCCCGGTTCTATCTACGATACCGAAACCTATTTTAGGAACTCATACTTGGACTCATGGTTCGAAGATCCTATGGCCGCACAGATTATTAAAAGCGTGGACGGATCAGAGCTCATCGGCCCCCACAACATCGTAAGCAAGCAGCTGGGCTCAATCACCCCACTCGAACTGTCCGGCGGCGTCAAGACGCTGCTGTTAGTACGCAATCTCCCAAATATGGTGTTCAACGCATCTACCTGCGGAGACAACTGTGCCCGCTGGCTACTCAAGATCGGCAAAGAGCAGGATGTGCTGGTGACCCTTTACCACATCATGAAGTTCCCCTGGAAGAATTTTGAAATCCGCATTGAAAACGATAACCGCATCGTCAGAAACATGCAGGAGTTTGTTGGCGCCACGAATGACTTTTTGGATGTTGATGAGTAATGAAGGGAACGCATACCGTTGTCGTAGAGCGTGCAAAGGTCAAATACACACTCACGTTTAAGCGCAATATTTCCTTTATACGCGGCAACAGCGGCACGGGCAAAACGACGCTCATCTCGATGATTCGCGACTACAACGACCGAGGACCGGAAAGCGGCGTTGCACTCAGCTGCGACGTACCTTGCGAAACGCTTTCCGGCAGACGCTGGGAGCGCGAGCTGTCGATCATCGAAGATTCAATCGTCTTTCTAGATGAGGGCAACGAGTTTATCTACTCAAAGGACTTCGCCAAAGCCGTAAACGGCTCGTCCAACTATTTTGTTCTGATATCTCGTCGCGATGCCAACGAGCTCCCCTACAGCGTTGATGAGATCCTGAAGCTAGTCAACACGACAAGTAAAACAATCAATGGCCGCAAGAGCGACAGGCGCTTCTACTCGGTGACCAAGCCGCTATATGACCACACGGCAAGTATGCTGTATCAGGATCTAAATGTTGGATTCGAGGTACCCGACGCCGTAGTTGTCGAGGATAGCAAATCTGGCTATCAATTCTACGACGCTCTTTGCAACCGGCTCAGGATCCCCTGCTACACCGCCACCGGCGTAGCAAATCTAAAGCGGACAATTCACGAATGCCCCGAGCAAAACGTTCTTGCCATTGGAGACGGCGCAGCGTTTGGTCCCTACATCGAAAAGGTGCTCGGACAGCGCGTTTACAAGAACGTTCGCTTGTTCCTCCCGGAATCATTTGAGTGGACACTTCTGCAATCTGGCCTCATTCCCAGTAACGACATTCCAAAAATCCTCAAGGATCCTTCGAGCTATATCGAAAGCCGCAAGTACCTAAGTTGGGAGCGATTCTTCACCGACGTATTGATCAAGTACTCGACAGACACTCGCTACGCCTACAGAAAGGCACGGCTCAACGAGCAGTACCTAAAGCCGCAGGCGATGGATGCCGTATCGAAAGTCTTGCCGGAGTGTTTGAGGACGAATTAGCAGATTCTTTAAATCATCAAGAAACCGGGGCTATGCACATGAGCTGAAGCTGCTGAAAGAAAGCCTACAACACGCCTGCTACACTAATCCGTGGAACAGAATTAACAGGTTTATTTGTCCCAAATCTTAAGTAACTGTTTGATTACATACAAAGGAGCGCATCCATGTCCCAGTACGATTACCTCGTCGTCGGCGCCGGCCTCTCGGGCGCCGTCTTCGCCAATGCCGCCAGGCGCGCCGGCAAGTCGGTCCTGGTCATCGACCGCCGCGACCACATCGCCGGCAACGTCTACACCGAGGACGTCGAGGGCATCCAGGTCCACCGCTACGGCGCGCACATCTTCCACACCTCCATGAGGGACGTCTGGGACTACGTCAACCGCTTCGCCGAGTTCAACAACTACGTCAACTCGCCGGTCGCCAACTTCCACGGCAACATGTACAACATGCCCTTCAACATGAACACCTTCGCCAAGATGTGGCCGGGCGTCGTCACGCCGGCCGATGCCAAGGCCAAGATCGCCGAGCAGGTGGCCGCCGAGAACATCGGCGAGCCGCAGAACCTCGAGGAGCAGGCGCTGTCGCTCGTCGGCCGCGACATCTTCGAGACGCTCGTGAAGGGCTACACCGAGAAGCAGTGGGGCCGCGACTGCCGCGACCTGCCCGCGAGCATCATCAAGCGCCTCCCCTGCCGCTTCACCTACGACAACAACTACTTCATCGACCGCTATCAGGGCATCCCCATGGGCGGCTACACCAAGATGGTCGCCAACATGCTCGAGGGCGTCGAGGTGCGCTGCGGCGTGGAGTACAAGGAGCTGGTCGCCGCCGAGCCCGATATCGCCGCCAAGACGATCTACTGCGGCCCCATCGACGCGTTCTACGACTTCAAGCTGGGCACGCTCGAGTACCGCAGCCTGCGCTTCGAGACCGAGACGCTCGACGAGCAGGACCACCAGGGCGTGGCCGTGGTCAACTATACCGAGCGCGAGATCCCCTACACGCGCATCATCGAGCACAAGCACTTCGAGTTCGGCACGCAGGACAAGACCGTCATCACGCGCGAGTACCCGGCCGACTGGAAGCCCGGCGACGAGCCCTACTATCCCATCAACGACGCCAAGAACGAGGCCCTCTACAAGCAGTACGAGGAGCTGGCGGCGCAGGAGGGCGACGTGATCTTCGCCGGTCGCCTGGGCGGCTACAAGTACTACGACATGGACAAGGCCATCGCCGCCGCCTTCGAGCTCGTCCGCAACGAGCTGGGCGTGGAGCCAGCTGAGGCGTAAAGGACAGGAGACCCCAAGTCACTACTAAATGACTCTATAGACTGGCGAAGAGGTTACGACTTTACTAGCCAATCATCGCTCGGATTGCTCAAACAGATAAGTCAATTGAAAGGAGTATCGAATGCTCAGCATTATCAAACAATTTTTGCCAGCATCATCCAGATCGCTTCACGCTATGCATAACGACATTAATAGGCTGCAAGAAGAGCTAGATAGAATTTATCATCGCATTGAAGTCGCCGACAGCGGCATCAACATGAACATCAACTACAAGTTCGACAATATGGCAATTCCACTTATTGAGTCGATTGCGCAGAACCTCGATGCCCATGACGAGCATATGAAAATGTTTGCGTGGGAAGAATATAAGCAGCCGGAAGAAACTATCCAAGAGGCAAAGGAGCGTTTCTTTAAAGATCTCCCCAAAGCAACTGGCGGATTAAGACTTTTGCAGCTTGGATGCGGAAAACTGTTGGAGGAATTCAACACTCTCTGCAAAGAGAACGACATTAAGTATTGGATTAACTTCGGAACACTTATCGGAGCCATTAGACATCAAGGATTTATTCCCTGGGACGATGATACCGACCTTGGAATCATGCGCGATGATCTAAAAAAGCTATGCAACATCGTTGAAAATGACAACCGCTATAAAATTTCAATTGCTTACGATCGTTTTGCCCACTGTCGACAAGTTAGATTTCTTTACAATGACGAAAACATACCCTGTTTTCTGGATTTGTTTATTTATGACTGGGCCACGTCAACTGACAACAAATTCGCCGAAGAACAGCGAAAACTCCGTGTTCAAATGGTCGAAGAAATGGAGTCCGACAGAGCACTGGCATTCTGGAATGACGAGCCTTATTACTCAGGCGAGAACAATAGCCTAATTCAGAAGCATTACGACCGATGCCTCGAAATGTCCAAAGCGGCCGGAATCATATGCGAAAAGGAGCACGCCAAGGGCATCATATGGGCTATCGACAACCTTGATGATGGAAAGCAGAAACAATGGGTCTACCCCATTGCAGACCTTTTCCCCACTAAAGCCATAGCGTTTGAGGGAACCCAGCTCGAGGAGCCGCATAACCCCGATTTATTCCTCTGGAGCCGCTATGGGGATATCTATGAGCTTCCAAATGACATTAACAGCCACTTCCAACACGTCAATCATAGCGAGCTGGAAAATGGATCCTCAAATCTTGCCATGAAACGCTTGCTTGATTAATGGTAAAAAATTGCCCCGTGTTTACCATGCAATACACGGGACAATTTTATTGAGCAAGCTTGCCCTTTACCTCAGTAGTAGAAATTCCAGGAGTTCGATTCAAGTAGACAACATCGCAAATATCTTTCAATGATTCAAAGCGAGGATCGCCAGCCCAATCGCCTCCCATGCACACAACATCAGCGTGATACATCTTTATGTCCCGAGGCTTTTGATCCCAATCGTCTTCTGGAATTACCAAGTCAACATAACGCAGCGCTTCAAGCATCTCACGTCGCACATCATAGGAATAGAAACTCTTTTTCCCTTTTAGAGCATTGAATTCATCAGTTGAGAGCCCAACGATAAGATAGTCACCGAGCTTAGATGCCTGTTGAAGAAGGCGAATGTGGCCATAATGAAGAAGATCAAACGTTCCGTACGTAAGTACTCGTTTTAAGGAATGGCGATCGTCTGCACCAGATAAACCGGTCTCAAGAAGATCGGAATTTGCCTCAATACGAACAGACGAAAATGTGCCCATCAAAAACTCCATAAAAGAAGAGCCGTCGATTTGACGGCTCGATAAATACAGGTGCTCCATGGCGGATTCGAACCGTCGACCTTGGGATTAGAAGTCCCCTGCTCTATCCAACTGAGCTAATGGAGCATAGAGTCATGCAAATGCGCCAGAAACGTGTTTACACAACATATAGATTATAACCTACTTAAACTGGTCGTGGTATGCCTTGCACACCTCATCGACGGGACCATCCATGCGAAGGTCGCCCTTCTCGATCCAAACCGCACGCTGGCAAATGCGTTCAACCTGCTCCATGGAGTGAGAAACAAACAAAACCGTTACATCACCGCTCTCAATAAAATGCTGAATACGACGCTCGCATTTTTGCTGAAAGAACACGTCGCCAACAGAAAGCGTCTCATCAACAATAAGGATATCGGGCTCGGTAATCGTCGCGATTGCAAAGGCGATACGCGCCACCATACCCGAGGAGAAATTCTTGAGCGGCATGTCGACAAAGTCTTTAAGCTCAGCGAACTCAATGATGTCATCGAAGCTCGCGTCAATAAACTCCTTGGTATAACCAAGCAGAGCGCCGTTAAGGTAGATATTCTCGCGTGCTGTAAGCTCAGGATCAAAGCCGGCACCCAGCTCAATGAGCGGGGCGATATTGCCGTGAACCTTAACCTCGCCCTCACTGGGCTCCAGAACACCAGCAATGATCTTAAGCATCGTAGACTTGCCGGAACCGTTGGTACCAACCAGACCAACAACCTCGCCACGATGAACATTAAAGGAGATGTGCTTAAGCGCGCGGAACTCTTCAAAGAAGAGCTCGTGCTTAGCAAGCTTAATAAAGTATTCCTTAAGGTTCGTCAGAGACTCAGACGCCATATTGAAGATCATAGTGACGTCTTTAACCTCAACAGCAAGAGGCTGCTTGCTGTAATCAATAGCAGATTCAGTCATTACAGCAAGAGGCTGCTTGCTGTAATCAATAGCAGATTCAGTCATTACAGCGCTCCTTAAATGTAGAGAATAAACTTGTGCTCGGTCTTGTGGAACACAGCGTAGCCAACAACCAGGGCGAAAACTGCCCAAATCACGCAAAGTCCTAGCGTTAACATGGAGGGCGTCGTGTTAAACAGGAATATATCGCGCATAAACTGCAGGTAGTTGTACATTGGATTCACAACGACCAGGACCTGAATCCAGTGAGCCATCTGGCTAATGTAATCGGTGGTCCAGAAGATGGGCGTCAGGTACATCCACGCAGTGATAACAACGGTCCACAGATGCATGACGTCACGGAAGAATACGGCGAGGGCCGAAAGCATCATGCCCAACCCCATGCAAAAACACATGAGCAAGAGTAAGCAAACCGGCAGCAAGATTAAATGCCAGGTAGGAAGAACATGGAACCACAGCATAACCAAGGCGACGGCAACCAGCGAGAAGGCAAAGTTAACGAGCGAGAATAGCACCTTCTGAACTGGGAACACCCAACGGTGCACCTTGACCTTTTTAAGCAGAGACGACGCGGCGATTATCGACATGAGTGCCTGGTTCGTCGACTCGGACATAACCGAGAACGTAATGTTGCCGACAATCAGGTACAGCGGATACATCTCGGGCGTTATGGAACCATTGCGGCTCTGACCAAAAATGGTCGAGAACACAATGGACATGACGACCATCATAAGAAGTGGATTGAGTACCGACCACGCAACACCCAAAACGCTGCGACGATACTTAATCTTAAAATCCTTAGTGACAAGCTGCCTCAGGATGTATTTGTCTTTTTCGAAATCATTTTTAGCGTGAGAGGCCGGCTTAGCCACCGCTTTCTGACTATTTACGCTGTCAGTCACGGACCATCTCCTTGTCTCGTAATTCATAACAGTGGAAAGTATAGCCTTCAAACGCGCCAACTAACCCAGCGATCCAAATCTGGAAAAGTACCCCCATAGCAATTACAAGCACCAGCCGACAGGTATACTAGCAACCTGCTAATAACTTATGGGGGCATTCATCTTGGACTATACAGACACAGCGGTCATCATTCCCTGCTACAACGAGGCCGTCACCATCGGCAAGGTCATAGACGATTTCCACCGCGAGCTCCCCGGAGCCACGGTCTACGTCTACGACAACAACTCAACCGATGGGACGTCCCAGATTGCCTTGGAGCACGGCGCCACGGTGCGGCTCGAACCGCGCCAGGGAAAGGGCAACGTGTGCCGTCAGATGTTCCGCGACATCGACGCAGGCTGCTACCTCATGGTCGACGGCGACGACACGTATCCCGCCGAGGCAGCCCGAGCGCTCTGCGACCCTATCCTTGCGGGAGAGGCGGATATGACCGTGGGCGACCGCCTCTCCAACGGCACTTACACCGAGGAAAACAAGCGCGCCTTCCACGGTTTCGGGAACAACCTGGTCCGCGCCATGATCAAGTGGATCTACGGTTACAGCTTCGAAGACGTCATGACAGGGTACCGCGCCATGGGCCAGCCGTTCGTCAAGACGTTCCCCGTCCTGAGCGAGGGCTTCCAGATCGAGACCGAGCTCTCCATCCACGCCGTCGATCACCGTTGGCGAATTAAGGACGTCCCGGTGAAGTACCGGGACCGCCCCGCTGGTTCAGTGTCCAAGCTCGACACGGTCGGCGACGGCATCAAGGTCATCGCCATGATCGGCACACTCTTCAAGGACTACCGACCGCTCAAATTCTTCAGTCTCATCGCCCTGATCTTCGCCGCCATCGGCCTCGCGCTCGGCATCCCCATCATCGTAGAGTATTTCCACACCGGGCTGGTTCCCCGCTTCCCAACTGCCATGCTCGCCGCGTGTTTCATGTTCCTGTGCGGCCTCAGCCTGGCAACGGGCTTCATCCTCGACTCGGTCGCCAAGGTCGAAAAGAAACAATGGGAGCTTCAGGTATACAAAACGCGCAATTCAATAGGTGAGTAGGCTTCAATGAACACTAATAAGCGTCTTACAAACTGGGATCTTCTAAGAGCCCTCTCAATGTTTCTAGTTGTTGTTGTTCACATCGCACCGCAACTGGGCAGCTTTCGCGGCATTAACGCTGGTGTGATAGTAGGCACAGGCGCCATAATTTGCGACCCGATATTCTTCTGCCTGTCGGGCTATTTCGCACTGAAGCCTCTAAAGAATAGCTACAGGGACTATCTCTTTGGAAAAGCCCTGTCGTTGCTGCTTCCCATCTTTGTATATGCTGGACTTCTGTACGCCTATAAAGTAGTGACCGGCTCATTTCAGGATACCAACTACATCCGATACACCAGTAGCCTTGTCCAAAGTGGCTGGTGGTTTGTCCCAGCGCTCATTCCATATATTATTATTGCGCCAGTATTGGCAAAAATGTTCGAAGCACTTGATGACCGTACCTGCAAAATTGCCCTGTTCGTAACCTTAGGAATCTACGCATGGGGCGGACTATCATGCGCAGCAAACTCTTTGCTCATAAACTCTCAGCATATAACCCTTGCAGCAGCCGTAAGCATGTTTCAGCGCATCATACCGCGATCGCTGCTTGGGGGAACGTATTTCACGTTCTTTTGCTTGGGGTATTTCGTTAAGCGTGTTACGCCATTATTAGACAGGCGGGAAACTAGGTTTATTAAGTCAATAGGTATTCTTTTTTTCATCTTCGATATTGTGAGCGCATATTTTGGTTTCGAAAGGTCCGATCCGAGTTTTAACTGGGTAATCGTGACCGTTGCAATATTTGTTGCGTTTAATGGCATCAAGCTACACTCGCAAACGTTCTCGAACATCATTGAGTGGACTGCAAAAAGATCCTATTCAATTTATCTCTTGCAATACGCAACGATTGAGCTTGCCACATCTGTTATCTATAACGGCGTACTAGATGGCGGATATTCAACGCTTTCATGGCCACTTAGGATAGCCACATGGATATTGGCGACAGCGCTGGCCTACGGACTGGCGCTAGCGGTGGCATCGGTCGTGGACCCCTTCATCATTGGGCCCATCCAGGTAAAGCTTAAACAGTATCGTCAGAATACCGCATGCTAGGCCGTTTAACAGTGAACAGAGTTTCATAGCAACTTACATGATAAAAGGGTGGTTGGGAGTAACATCCCGACCACCCTCCTTTAGAGCTTCAATAGCCGCAATTCGCGAACAGCGCCATTACCGTAAAACGAATTATGAGCGAGATTTAAGCGCCTCAATCGCCTCGGAGATAGAAGGCGCATCCTCAAATAAGCCATCCTTCATGTCCTCCGTGGACGAAACGCCGCAGGCGGTAAGAAGAAAAGATTTAGCTCGATCGATCAGCATAAACACCGCCGCCTTATATCCCTTTAGTTGAGCGACAAATGAATATACACTGGATGCACCAAACGAAACAGGACCGTCTTGGGCAAGTAGCTGTTGATAGAACTTTAGGATTCTATCGCTCGCCAGCAACTGTCCAATATCATCAATCGACAAATACTTCGATAGTACGCGCTGCAACCCTTGCAGCAATTCCTCTCGATCTGCCTGATTCTTGATATTAAGCAGATCGAACACGAGGAAATCAGCAACGAATAGCAGCATAGAGCGGCCCGACTCGCCTTCGAATCTCCCCTGCTTATCCCAATCCGCCATGATGCAATCAACAACCTGCAGATGCTTCTGAAGGCGCAGCTTCTCATCTTGTGCCATCAAACACATTGCCGAATCCTTGCGGGACAGACGATAGTCATACAACGAGTCAGAAAGCAGCTTTGTGCGAGAAGACCTTCCTAACGTGGCAAACGAAAACACCTGGTCCTCGCCAAGGGTCAGACCAACAGGAAAATAGAGCCCATGATCGCGCAAGAAAGAAAGACGATAAGCTCCATTCCAGGGAAACGGCCTAGTCTTAGCATAAAAGACGAGCTTATCGCTGTAGCCGAAATACTCTTCATCATCTAATGACAACGTCGACGTAAGCCACGGATTGGAAAGCTCGATCGGAAAGGGATCGGCGGAGAACTTTAAGATATCCACCTGGCTGTCATTGTCGAAGGCCTGGCGAACGACATCACAGGCATTAGGCTTAAGCAAGTCATCGGCATCGACAAAAAGGATAATCTCGCCACGAGCCTTATCGATACCAAAGTTTCTAGCAGCGGAAACTCCCCGGTTAACTTCGTGATAGATAGCAAATCGAGAATCGCGAGCGGCATACAAGTCGAGCAGCTCGCCCGACCCATCTGTGGATCCATCATCAACACAGATAATCTCGATATTGTTGTATGACTGAGCCGCAATCGAGTCGAGGGTATCCAGTAAGTAGCCGCCGACGTTATAAACAGGGACAACGATCGACAGCAACGGGCAATATAAATCAGACATATTAACGGCGGAGCTTTCTCTTCATCATACGAGCCACCATAGAGAAGCCGCCAGCAGCAAAATACTCGCGAATCGTATTGAGCTTACCGGAGCCCGTAAGCGAATACTGGACCTTAAGAAGATCGGCGTTCTCGGCAAAATCCTTTACACGAGCAAACTCACCAGGATTAAAGCCGTAGCGGTCAAACGGAGCTTCGGCACAAATAATGTTATTCGCCTGCAACTCGTCAGCCATTTCAGTAGAAAAGACGCTAATAAAATCGCGACGAAGTTCAGGCGCCAGCCTGTTAAGGTTCCAATCGTAGTTATAGAACTTCACTTTGGCACGAATGGGATCAAGCGCCGGCTTAAGATCAGGGCGGTCCTCATTTAGGAAGCGCGACATCTCATGATGCTCATCGCAAACACAAAACACCTTGCCCGGATTGTTCACCGAAGAATGTTCATTATCCTGACGATAGTGCAGGAACGCCTTTCCCGAATACATTGCGCGCCGTGCACAGGCAAGGACCTTAAAGGTGAAGCTCGTGTCCTGGAAGGACGCTCCTGGAGTAGGAAGAAACGAGATGTTATTGGAAGACAGAAAGTCCTTACGATACAGCGCAGACCAAATGGAAGGCTTGGCCCAGAATGCGTCGGGCGCATCGATGGGCTTATGTACGCCCATGCCGATCAGCTCTTGACTCATCGCGGGAAAATAGACGTCATGACGATTAAGCCTTGAACTATCGCGAGACGACCAATAGAGCCAGAAATTGCATTTAAAAAGATCGAGCTCGTTGTCCTCGGCCTGCTGAACCATAAACTCAAGCGCATCGGCATCCAAGAAATCGTCGGACTCAAGAATAGAAATATACTTACCCTTGGCGATTTCAAGACCACGATTCATGGAGTCGCCGTAGCCGGAATTTGTCTTATTGATAACAACGAAGCGGGGGTCTTGCGAAGCGTATTTATTAGTGATGCCCAACGAAGAATCCGTAGAACCATCATTAATGCAAATGATTTCGATATCTTTGAGAGTCTGATTCTGCAGAGAACTAAGACACTCATCGAGATATTTCTCGACATTGCAAATGGGAACGAGAATCGAAACAAGCGGATGGCTTTGCAACACAATGACTCCAATACAAGCCCGACACGCATGGTATGTAACAGACAATTAGTTGATTATATCAAATGGTCTCACGCGTGGCAGAATCCTCAATGGTGCCGAATGTAAGCAACGAGGCCTTGATTCTCGACTTCATCAGACCAACAAACAAATTCATCAGTGAATGCACAACTGATTATAGATATTTAATACCTCGAAAATAGATATTTAATACCTCGAAAACAGGAAGGACGAATTCAGAAACACTAGCCCTCAATTTTATAAAGCCTCATGTCTTTCTCGGCTAATATAGTTTTAAATCCAGGAGTGTGGTCCGTAATCCCTTCGATACCACTCCACTGCTCGGGATAATAAGACCAGAAATGCTTTGTCTGATTTGCTCTCATCCCTTGGTCAAGAAGAAGCACGTACTTAGCTCCGACGGAATCAACAGATTCACGGACACCATCGTTAATACAAATATCCTTCAAAGAAGATCGAATTACTTGACTATCTCTTTCCTCCCAATCCAATGAAGGCAAATCGAACGAACGGTAGTACGTGTTCATTCCATATAAAGCATAGGCGAAACCGCTGCCATCGTTAGGCTCATTAATAACACCAGAACCTTCTGGAATCAGCGTCAAAGCTTTCTTTATAAAACAAATCTCTTCCTTTGTCAGAACTTGACTATCATCAATACGGTTTTCGTCCGCCACCAGAGAAGAGAAAGCTCCAAATCCAGTTCTAATGTCGCAGACTCCTCTAAGTTTAAAGCTGGGAATAAAAACTAAAACCGCAAAAAGAACGGCCACAAACTGAGGCACTCGACTTAAATTAGATCCGATGCTTCTCTCTTTACAGTAGCGTTGAATAATATTACGAATCCAAGTATAAGAAACCATGCAACCAAAAACTGCGAGTGGAACTGCAGTAAAAGTCAAATTGACCGCAATGCGCTCAGGATCAGAGTACCAAAACCCACATAATAAACGTTTAAGTATCCCATCGGTGCTAACGTCCAAAACATACGAAAGAATCATGATTGAATGAGAAACAGCAATCCAGCGATATTGTGCAGAACGTATAGCGACGATAAGGCCAATCATAACCATAACGGAAAGACCAAGTTGAACGGGATGAGAAACCGTTGATAGAAGCACAGCATCGATAACACCCTGGAACAATCCGTCTCTTTTCGGCCATCCCGAAAAGTTTACCGGTCCTGAAAATAATGGGTGAATAGTACAGCAAATCCAAAACCCGCAAATAATTAGCGCGGTTATAACGGCTGAAATGAGCGGACACTTTATGTAATCAGTGCCCTTCGCAAATTCAAAGACGCGCTGAACACAATAAGGAGCCAAAATGATACCCATAAGAAAAATACCACTAGGTTGCGACAATATAATCGCAACACAACCGAGCGCAAACTCAAGCAAGTTAATCAACTTGCTTTTTATACCCGAATCCGAGCTATTTGTTTTTTCTTTTGTTAGGGCAAAAAAACAGCTTAACGTTAATGGAATCAAACAATAGGAGAGAAGCATGGGATATAACGGCCCAAAAACAACAAAGTTCCAAACACCCGTTGAAAATCCCATGCAGACAAAAGAAGCAAAATAGCCAAATATTTTATTCTTTGAAAAACAGAGGTCGAATACACGCCAACAACCAAGGGGATACACTATGGCTAGCAACATAGAGTTAACCGCATTGACAGCAATCGGTACGTTAACATTTACAGCACTTGCCACCATCGCAACAACCCCATGCCATGCAGATGGATAAAAGGACGAACTTTCAATGTAAGGAGAGCGGAGCGAACCTTGTTCAACAAGATATGACTGCGCATTAAAAGAAGAATAATTAGACGATTTAATAAATGAAATAATCCTATTGAGATGCGATCCGTTATCAAATGCCTGGAAAACAGAACCTGCAGTATCAAGATTTTTGACAAAAAATAGAGTTACCGTAGTGAGTCCAAGCCCGAGAAAAAGGGCCATGCAAATTAAGCGATCACTATCCTTACGACAAGAGCAGCAGTTACGTTCATCCGAGAATAAGCACGCGGAATGTCGGATGAAAGTGATTGAACAAGCCAAAAACAGTGAAGAAAGAACGACCCAAATTGAAAGCGACTCAAATGAGCAGCTAATCCCAACCGCCGAAAATACAATACTGCCCACAGATAAGAGCGATACGCTATACATAGGCGAGAGCGCAAGTCCGCTCTTCCAATCTTTATGAAGCAAAAAGGCTGCAGGAAACCCGAACACATAAAAGATGATGAGGCACAGGCTGCAAGCTACCGCAAATTGAATCCACATCAATGACTCCCATTTTTCGCAATAAAGCCCCTATATACTAGGCCAGCAACCGATTATGAACAACTAGCGCCATCCGTCTGAATGAAGTGCGACGGCCTGCACAAGCGCGTTCAGGCGTTCCTCCAACTTCGCAATATGGAGCGAATTGCGGAAATCACGCACAACAAGCACGGCAACGACATAAAGAAACACGAAGTTTGACGGAGACAAAAAACCAAGCAACTCTGAAATGCAATTGGCAATTTGCGGGAAAACCCCCAATAGAACAAAACTTGAACTAAATAACAGCCAGAACAAAGAATCCAAAACCTGCATCTGAGCTCTTTTGAGTTTAAAAAATACAAAAGCACAGACCAAAACGGCCGAAACAATCAATAGCGCACGAAGAGTGAATGACATCAAATCACCTAAACCACTGGACAATGAGTAACGATGCGAAAACCCTGAGCATATATTGGACAGAACGCATGGGACTTAAATAACTTTCCCCGCCTTGACGCTCACGCATGGAAATCTGAACCTCTGAAATTGCAAAGCCCTGTCTCAAAAAAATTGCAAGCGATTCCGGCTCCGGATTTAATGTGTTGTCGTAATAATACTTTTTTAGAACAGCTCGGTCGAACATCCGGAAACCGGAAGTGGGGTCGCTGATCCTCTTGCCCGTAAGAATCTTAATTAGAACCGTGATCATGCGCGAACCGATCATCCGCAAAGACTTATCTTTACAGACTGTTAGAAATCTTGACCCAATAACGATATCAGCGGAACGTGACTGCGCTTCATCGAGCAGAAGGGGGATGTAATCCGGAATATGTTGCCCGTCGGCATCAAACTGCACCATGAAGTCGTAACCATTATCTACAGCATACCGAGCCGCCGTCTGAAAACCAACGGTCAGTCCACAATTAATGGGCATATTAATGATATTGCAGCCCAACCTCTTACATATAGAAAGTGTTTGGTCGCGTGAACCGTCATTAATAACGATAAAATCGAATTCGGGAGTTGAACGCCTTAACTCGGTAACAGTTTTTTCTATACATTCTTCTTCGTTATACGCCGGAATGGCAATAAGAACACGTGAATTATTTGACACAGACAGACCGTTCTCTTTGTTATTTCTTAATCGTATTATAACGGTATAGGTCGTTCGGAAGAAATGTTGCAACGCAATGACGGACATAACTCCTTCCCAGGCATGAACATGTCCTCAAATAGACGAGGCATCCTCGCCAAAATTCGCTAGAGAACAAATAAGTCAATGCATAGCTTTATTAAAGACTAATTTTTATAAGTCCAGATGCTTCATAAGAAATCTCTGGTTTTATATTTTACCTCGGTGGCCTCCTTGGCCGGGCGCCACCAGGACTCGTTGGCCACGTACCAGTCGATGGTGGCCCTGAGCCCCTCGGCGAAGTCGGTGTGGGCCGGCCTCCAGCCCAGCTCGCGCCGCAGCTTCGTGCTGTCGATGGCGTAGCGGCGGTCGTGGCCGGGGCGGTCGGCGACCCAGTCGAAGTCCCCGGGGTCGCGGCCCATCGCCTCCAGGATCATGCGCAGGACCGTGATGTTGTCCCTCTCGCCGTCCGCGCCGATGAGGTAGGTCTCCCCCATCCGCCCCTTGGTGAGGATGCCCCAGACGGCCGAGGAGTGGTCCTCGGTGTGGATCCAGTCGCGGACGTTCTCGCCGCGGCCGTAGAGCTTGGGGCGGACGCCGTCGACGATGTTGGTGATCTGCCTGGGGATGAACTTCTCCACGTGCTGGTAGGGGCCGTAGTTGTTGGAGCAGTTGGAGATCGTGGCGCGAAGCCCGTAGGTGCGGGTCCATGCGCGGACCAGCATGTCGGAGCACGCCTTGGTCGAGCTGTACGGCGAGGACGGGTGATAAGGCGTCTCCTCGGTGAACTTCGCCGGGTCGTCGAGCGCGAGGTCGCCGTAGACCTCGTCGGTGGAGACGTGGTGGTAGCGGACGCCGTATTTGCGGACGGCCTCCAGCAGGCGGAAGGTTCCCTCGACGTTGGTGCGCAGGAACGGCTCGGGGTCTGCGATGGAGTTGTCGTTGTGGGACTCTGCGGCATAGTGCACGATGGCGTCGTGGCCCGGCACGATCTTATCGAGCAGCGCGGCGTCGCAGATGTCGCCCACGACGAGCTCCACGCGGTCGGAGGGCAGCCCGGAGATGTTCTCGGGGTTGCCGGCGTAGGTCAGCTTGTCCAGCACGGTGACGTGGACGCCCGGGTGGTTGTCCACGACGTAGTGCACGAAGTTGCTGCCGATGAAGCCGCAGCCGCCCGTGACGATGATGTTCCTGGGCTCAAAAATCTCAGACATTATTCACCTTATTTACACAGCCCGCTGCTCAAGGCACCTTACAAGCTGTTCCTCAGAATGAACAAACTCGAACGGTTCGTACTCTCCATATGCAGAAGGACGACTGATGGTAACGAGTTAGAGGTCAGAGGCGCCAAAGCGCACCTGCACCCTTCGCATCTATCTCGACAAGTTCCACGCCTGGTTTAATGGCCATGAGAATCAATAACTGAATCTAAAATCAATTGTTGCGGATCTTGGCAGACTTGACACTTAGAAATGTTCACTACGCACCGGCTCAGCGTCGGCGATATCGACATGTGGAATCTACAAAACAGTCTCACCGAGCAGATTTTATACACCTTGATTAACGCGAAGGCCGACCAGTTCTACGGCGAGGGCGCTAACAGCAGGAACGGATACCATGACCGCACGATCGAGATATGCACGCGGTCACTCAATCTGAGGATGCCGAAACTCAGGACCAAGCGCTTCTTCCCGGAGAACGTCCTCGAGGCTACCAGCGCAAGGAAGGGGCACTCGTCGTAATCGCGGCCATTGTGTACGTCGTCAGTATCAAGTTGAGGCAAAAAAACCAAAAAAAACAATAAACAGACGGCTAGTCCCTAGCCGTAGCAAAAGCAGAGCAGAGCTTATCTGCCGAGTTAGCCCATGTATGCCCAAGCTCAACCAATTCCTGAATTGATTTTGATTGCTTGTTTAATACCGATCGGCTAGATGCCATCTGATACACAGCCATCTCAACCGACTCCGCACTCATCGATTTAATAATTGTCCCATAATCGCTACTCGGAATAAGCTCACGTGCCCCCCCGACGTCAGTAACAACAGCAGGACACCCGCATGCAGCTGCTTCTAGCAGTATTGTTGAAAATCCCTCAGAACGAGTTGGGAGACAAAGTAGATTGGACTGTTGAAGAAGAGCGGAGACATCAGATGCAGACAGACGTCCCACCCAGTGAAGCGACTCTCCCTGAGCCAGCTCAACCGCAGAAGTCATTGGTCCATCGCCCGCCAGGACAAAATGGACCCCGAGTTTATTAAGTCGATAGCTTTTCGAAGTGTCAATGATAGACTTGATTCCTTTTTCCGGAATAAATCGACCAACATAGGAAACTATAAGTGGGTCTTCGCTTAATCCAAGTTCATTTCTAAAATCGCGACCTGAAGACATGTTACGGTATTTCTCTGCATCAATTGCATTAGGGATGACGCCTTTGGCAGTAATCCCAAAATGACGAAGCCATTCAGCGCTTTTTTCAGATACACCGTAGTATGCTGGCTTATATCTTTTGCCCCTTAATGTAATAGCATGCTCATAAATGCGTACGAAAGGGTCAAGATACGGACTACTGAATGAAAGATGAGCTGATCCGTGATCAAGAACGACAGGCGTTAGACCTTTTCTTCGCGCATACTTCATGCCCATAATTGAATGAAGATAGAACCGCGCATTTATCAAAACGCCGTCAACATCTTGGGATTCAAGCCATTTCCATAGATTACGGTTCTTCTCGTCATGCTTAGCAACTGGAAAGCGACCATCAACGAATGGAAAACAAGACAAGCGAAGGACCTTAACACCGCAATCGGTCTCAATGTCTATTCCAATTGAATTGGTATCGTTTGTAACAACAATTACCCTAGCACCCTTTTCCGTAAGGGCGTATGCCATATTACGCGTAAAGCTCTCAATTCCGCCCACATGAGGCGGATATTGAGCTGAAAAAATCACATATGTCAGCGCCATCTAATTTCCAGACTCCCAAATTTGCCCATCACCGAAATCAATTAGCAATGGTAAGTGTGTATGGCGATCCTCGGGAGCCGGGATACTCTTCCAGTCATCGTACATTGTTGTAAGGTAGCGCTCCGTGCATCTCGGAACGGGATATGATCTACCTTCAAACTTTGCCCGACAAGTCGGAAGAATATCATCGACTGGAACGGGAGCCATATTAGGCCAGGCAAGCGTCAGGCACTCATTGCTAATTTGTCCAACGTTATCATCGCCAATAGCGTTATCAAATCTGTCCTGATATTGGCGAGGATCCTTACAACGCATCCTTTCAATACCATGGAGCAAAACACAGACTGCCTTTTCGATTTCACCAAGCATGCCCTTATGCGGAACAGAAATACTCCCTGAATGGTATAGATAAGAAAGCCGTTGAGCGGAAGAAGCAGTTTTTATCTGTCGAGAACGCAAATTAGCATCAACATACAAATAATCGTAAGGAAATACATCTACGAAAATACCCATCGCAGATCCGGCGTCTCTTCCTTCTTGATTTTCAAACCTAGTACCGTCCATGTAAACTTTTGAAAACATAGCCGCGTAGCAATCTGTATTTTGTGAGTTATGAAGGGAAAACCCAGGCTGAAGCTCCTTAGGTGCAAGTTCACAAAAACGCTCATAATCTGAACGCATCATGCCGATATCAATATCATCATCCCAAGGAATAAAACCATTATGTCGCATGGCACCAAGGCAGGTTCCCCCGTCGAGCCACCAGTTGATATCAAATTTAGCACAAAGAGACGCGATCGCGTCTAATATTTTAAGTTCAGCCGCCTGTAAGTGCGACAATGCCTCAGAATCATTCATTTTAGAAAACCCATTCCAATTAACTATCTTGAGTATCAGCAGTGCTCTTGCGAACAGATCTATAGAGAAAGCCAAGTAAGATTGTGCAGGTCACAAAATAGCTAATAATAACTACATAGCTGGCACCATTTAATCCCGTTTGCGGAATCAAAACCCAAGACAAAGGGAACGAGACCAAACAACCGATGGTATTTCCAATAAAGCAACCAGACATATCACGAATACTAATTAGAAGGTCACTTAAAAATGCTACTAATGCTGTAAAAGCAGAGCTAAATAGGCCTGCATAAATTAAATAATCATAGCGAGAGATTGTGCCTCCGAAAACCATGCGGAGCAAATCGTTCCCAAAGAAAACGAAAACGCCAGCACACACCGCAAACAAGGCAAACATAGACAAAGCAACGGTAAAAACAAGTCGGAAAAAGCCCTGGACGTCTTTAGCCTCAAATCGTTCGGCAAATGACCCCAGAAGAGGGGCATAAACATATGAAGCGCAAGCTTGAATGATCACGATCGGCGTACAGACAGTCGCATAAATGCCAAGCGATGAGGAACCATAACACTCCCCTAAGAACTGACGAGAATATGTAACGACTACTGAACAGAGAGACATGCCGACTACGGCGGGCAGACATGACTGAAATAAATGTTTACTAGTCGAAAGATTAAAAGAAGGCAATACGTTCGTAAATCGAGATGCAATTTTATAGTCATAAATAATCACGGGATAGGTGGCAACTACCATGCCAAGCAATGCAATATCTAAGCTATCAAAAAATCCCAATCCAATAATAAAGGCAACAAGAAATAGGGTTGCTCGAATAATCATCGAGATACCGCAGTAGTCCATCCTTTGATGTTGCTGATCGACCCCGTGCAGCACATCAATAAAAACATCTCCAGCGCGAAAGGCCAGATAAAGCAATATAGCAATAAAACTATCTCTTGAACAAGTGAAGCACATATATATTAATGTAATTGCAAAGCCCAAGACGATGGTAACAATTCTAAAACCAACGTATTGCCTAGCCGATACCTTTTCATGAATGTCGGACACTTGGTATGATCTAATTCTAAAAAGACCAATTTGCGAAAAAATATTTGATACTGACATCGCCACTGAAAGCAATCCAGCGGCTCCGTAGGTACTAGAAAGCCTTGCTACAACAACGGTAATAAGCCATTGGCAGCCTGAATAGTATAAAGAACCGATAGAGTTCCATAGCATGTTTGACTTAAGTGACTTTTCTTTCAAGTGATCCTCTTACCCAAATTAACAACGCGCACCATTGAGACACATTGTATTTACTCTAGACAAAAATAATATCTATAGTCCAAAGCAACAAACAATCGCGTAAATGCCGCGTATCGAATGTAACATTAGTTACCCTATCGACATGAACACCCTTTTATCAGTCTAATTAATAGTCTTCGTTAATACGTAACAACCTTCGTTCCATAAGGAATATTATCGTAAATCCATTTTGCGTTCTGAATCTCAAGACGCACGCATCCGGCAGAGGACGGGACCCCCATCGTAGGATCCATCACGCGATTGCTGTTGACATAGTAGGGCGAAGAATGGAATAGGTAATCACCATAGAACTGCGTGTAGTAATAGCAAGTATATCCATGCCCAAAGGAGTATCCCTTACCGTAGACTTGATACTCCCCTATCACCGTAGGCGTGATAGCTTTTCCCGTCGAACATACATATCGACGGTTTAAGGACCAGTTATTCCAGGATCCAGTGTAAATACTCGTAACGCAACGTGATGTATCGACAAGTATCAGCCAATTTGTATTGCTTGAATAACTTTGAGCCTTAGCATCCATATAGTCTGACACCCACGCGCCGTTGGCCATGAAGTAATTCCAGGATCCGTCCACAACGCGCCAGCCAGTAGCCATGGCGCCACTAGCGTCAAGCCAATACCAGGTACCCCCCAGGTTAAGCCAACCTGTTTGCATATAACCAGACGAATTCAAGTAATACCAAGATCCGTTAACGGAAACCCAGCCGGTTTTCATAACGTAGGTAGATGGGTCCAAATAGAACCAGGAGCCATCCTTGTACAGCCAGCCAGATCGTGCATAGCCAGCGGTCTCATCAAAGAAGTACCATTTTCCGTTAACGTTCTTCCATCCAGCGCAGGGGGAGCCATCGGTTGGATCAGCATAGAACTTGCACCCTCCAAGCGTCACAAACCCGTGAGCTTCGGCTAATTCACCATCACCGTTTGTTGTAAATAGCTTTCCACTACGCAACGCTCCACACAATGAGCAATCAGAACCAGCAAAAGCCTTAGACGGCTCATCCTGGACCGAGCCCTGGACATCTACCCATTCACGACAAGCAACAGCGCCTGAAGCTTTTGCATAATAGCTTTTCCCATTTACAGAAAAATGACCTAGCAGCATTTTACCGTCGGCGGCAGGATCGAGATAATAGTATTGGCTATTGTCCTTCAGCCATCCCGCCTTTACAATGCCCGACGCATGAGAAGGCTCAGCGTAATACCAGTCTCCATCGCTCATAAACCAGCCGAGTGACAGCGCTCCCGTTGAAGAAAAATGATATTGATTGGATCCGATGACAAAAAAGCCGGTAGCCATTCTATTGTCATTTGCGACATCGAGCCAATACCAAACGCCATTCACCAAACGCCAGCCCGATGCAAGTGCGCCGGAACCGTCAGCGTAATACCAGTCCGTCCCATCAAACGCCCAACCAACAGCCATTGCGCCGGAATCCGATAAATAGTAACGAGACGAACCGACAGAAACGATTCCTCTAGACATAACACCATCATTGGCGGGATCAAGCCAATACCAGTTATTGCCAGTTTGAAGCCAGCCGGTTAAGACTTCACCATTGCTACCCCAATACCATAAACCGTTATCAAGGCACCATCCATTAATCAATCCATAGGTTCCAAGAAGATAAGGGTGCCCATCAATAACACGTCGACCAGTAGCCATAGAACAGCTGTTAAGGGAGTCAAACCAGTACCATTGGTCTCCAATAAACTGCCAGCCACTTGCCAAAGCGCCTGACGGACCCGCGTAATACCACTTATTTTCAGTAAAAATCCAGCCGCAGCTCATTGCGCCGTCACGAGCGGGGTCCAAGTAGTACAGCGAGTCGTCAATATTCTGCATTCCGGTCAAACGACAGCCATCTAGATAGTAATACCAGGACAAACCGTTCCATTGCCATCCAGATAGTTGTTCTGTAGTCGACGGGTCATGGCTTTCGACAACCTGTAGGCTCGAATCTTCCGTTGTTTTGTCGGCACAATCGCTGGAGTCTTGAGAGCAACCGCCACCGACCAATGCTCCCGGCCCTCCTGTCGAGTCGCGCTCTACGACACCGTTATCCGCCCCCTCTTCCACGGCATAAGCAGTGCAAGAAAATGCGGGGGCTGTAACTGAGAGTAAGGCGGAAAATAGCATCAAGCGAATTACTCGCCAGCAAATTCGATGATCAATCCGAGCATTCATTTCAGGCCCCCCCCAAACCGATATCGACCGCCTTGCAGCAAATCAATTAAATAAACGGACGAGCTGCGCCGATTACATTTCCCCTTGCGCCAATAGGATGAATTCCGACACCTTGATGAGGCCAGGAATCAATCATCAAGCCGCCGCCAAGTGCAATTGCGATATGCCCGCGATAATAAATCACATCGCCACGCTGAATTGAGTTCGTGCTCACGGGCATAAAGATATTGCTTCGATACCAATTCATGGAATTATAGGTTTGGCTTGGATCCCAGCGATGGTTATAAGGGTTGTAAACACCCATATCCATGCCAGTAGCATAAAGGCACTGCAAGACAAAACCAGAGCAATCAACAGCTCCACCGGGAGCGGTAGACCAAGGCTCAATATATTGCGTACCAATATACTCATAGGCGCGCTGGATAAAGGCGTTCACGCAATCTTCCCGCGTTGCTTCGACAGAAATGCGAGAAGGGGTCACATAGGTAAAGTATCCGGTGCAATAGCTAGGCAGCCGAACAGTCCAAGAACTGACCTGAGGATACTGGGATGGATTTTGCCAGCCAACTTTGTCGCACTGTCCATCGCTCCAGAAAACTCGACGAACGCCATCGATGGTCCTTGCGCCCGTTGCCATAGCGCCGCTGCCGTCTAACCAATACCACTTACCCGAATCTTTAAGCCAGCCAACGTGCATGCTTCCATTGGACTCAAGGTAATACCATGTTCCATTCAGGCATTTCCAACCAGTTGCCATTTTTCCGTCAGCGTTTAGGTAATACCATGCACCGCCAGTAAAAACCCATCCGGTCTTCATCACGCCAGAATCGGCATCAAGCCAATACCAATCGCCGTCAATCTGCAGCCATCCAAGATGAATGGCACCCGTTCCGGGCTCAGCGTAAAACCTAAGGTTTGCGACATTAACCCAGCCGGACGCAACCTGCCAACCATCAGCTCCAGCGGTTTTTAGGATAGTGCCGTTTTCGCGAATCACATCCTTGCAAAGATATCCATTATCATTAGCGTATCTTTGAACGCCGTCATTAACGGTAACCCAGCTTGAAACCACAAGCCTACCGCTCTGGTTTGCAAAACAATCGTTACCGCCCACCTCAAATAAGCCCGTTTTCATGAGATGGCTAACAGGGTCCAGGTAATACCAGCTCGTGCCCTCTTTATACCAGCCAGAAATTAGTGCACCAGATCGGGAGGCGAAATACCAGCCGTCCTCGACCTGGGTCCAACCAACAGTCATAGCCCCGTTAGGCTTTAAATAATAAGCTGCATTGCCAAGGTCTAAATACCCAACGGACATCTTACCATCGGAGGCTGGGTCGAGATAATACCAAGCGCCGTTAACGAGTTTCCAGCCAGTGGCCGCAATACCGTTAGAGCAGTAATACCAATCTACTCCGTCTTTGTACCATCCATTTGCGAGGCCATAGTCACCAAAAATGTAGGTTCTTCCATCAATCTTTTGACGACCCTTAAACATGATGAACGTCTGTGGGTCAAAATAATAGCGAGCCCCACCTATCGTTTGCCATGACGAAGCAAGGGCACCCGATGAATAAGCCCAGTACCAATTCCCGTCAACGAGAATCCAGCCGGTTTTCATAGCACCAGTGGCATCTAAATAGTATTTCCCGCTCCCGAGGTCGACAAAACCAACCTGCATTATATGGGTGACAGGATCCAGGTAATACCATGTGCCGTCTTGATAAAACCAATCAGCAGCTAAATCGCCTCCAGCATTGGCATAAAACCAATTTCCATCTGAGTTACGTAGCCAGCAGTTCTGATATAGCGCGCCAAAAGGCGTTGCGGCATTGCCGTCATTCGCATAAAACGAAGCAGTCGATCCGCCAGCATCGGTCACATTGAAATATCCTGTCTGCATTGCACCATCATTGGCTGGATCAAGCCAATACCAATAGCCCCCGCTTTGCAGCCAGCCAGTTTGGTGTTTACCGTTTTTTCCGTAATACCAAACTCCAGACGACTCATCCCGTTGCCAGCCATCTTTTATGACGGAAGAAATATCAGGTTGCAAATCATCGGAAACCACAGAAGAAAAAACCGCTTTTGACTCAATACTCTGAGCCTCAACGGAATCCTGTGCAAGCGCGACATTCGCACTCAAGGGCAAGCAGCAAGCAGCGATTATTGATATAGCGGCACAGACAAGCGCAGCCTTCTTTTCGAATCGATACATAATCAACCCTCCCAGATATCCTATTTAGCTATTTTAATCCACCTTTCGAGATTGATTTTCGCTACTTTCTGTTCAGTCTATGTAGCTAAATACAATTGATTGAACATATCGTTCAATCATTCTATTCTTTTCCTAAGCAATGAACATCTTAATTGGAGGCCTGCAGTGGAACTGACCAAGCGTAACTTTACAGTTCTGTACGAATACCTAAAGAACCCATATGCCAGCCAGCGAGAAGTTGCCGAGCGCACTGGCCTTTCACTTGGATCAGTAAACGCAGCAAATAAAGAGCTTACGAATGAGGGCCTTCTCGAATCGGACAGCCTAACCGACAACGGTTACGAAGCACTTCATCCCTATAAGGTTGAAAACGCAGTGATATTGGCCGCGGGGCTTTCAAGCCGCTTTGCTCCCATTTCGTATGAAAAGCCCAAAGGCCTTTTAAAAGTACGTGGTGAGATTCTCATTGAGCGTCAGATTAGGCAGCTGCAAGACGCGGGTATCAGCAATATCACCGTCGTTGTCGGTTATAAAAAAGAGTATTTCTTCTATCTTGAAAGCAAGTTCGGCGTTTCGATTGTCGTCAACAACGAATACGCATCCAAAAATAACCACGCATCGCTTATGTGCGTAAAAGAGCGACTTGGCAACACCTACATTTGCTCAAGCGATGATTACCTTCTAAACAATCCGTTTGAAGCATACGTTTGGAAAGCATTTTATTCTGCTCAATATGCTGAAGGCGCCACCAAAGAATGGTGCATTCAAACGGGAGCAATGGATAGAATCACCAATGTTACGATCGGTGGTTCCGATGCATGGTATATGCTTGGACATGTTTACTTTGATAAAGCCTTCTCGCTTGCGTTTAAGCAGATTCTTGAAACGGAATATAACAAGCCCGAGACAACGGACAAGCTTTGGGAAGATCTATATATCGAGCACATCAAGGAGCTCGATATGGTTATCAAGAAGTATCCTGAGGGCGAGATCAACGAATTCGATTCTCTTGATGAGCTGCGTGCCTTTGATCCACATTTTATCGAAAACGTTGACTCCGACATTTTCGATAACATCGAGCAAGTGCTCGGCTGCTCCAAATCAGAGATTCACGACGTTTATCCCCTTAAACAAGGTCTTACGAATCTATCGTGCCACTTTAGAACCAATGACGGAGAGTACGTTTACCGCCATCCGGGAGTCGGGACCGAACTGCTTATTAACAGAAATGGAGAAGTAGCCGCACTTAAAAAGGCCAAGGAACTCGGCCTTGACGACACGTTCATTCATGAGGACCCAAAGCGTGGTTGGAAAATTTCGAAGTTTGTACCCAACGCAAAGCAGCCTGATCCGCATGATACTGCCCAAATGAAGCGAATGATGCAGATGTGTCGTTCGCTTCACGAGAGCGGTGCAAATGTCGAAACCGAATTTGACTTCTACCTCGAAGCGAAGCGCTACGAATCACTTCTTCTGGAAAAAGGTCCCATCGACATTCCGGGCTACAGGGAAATGGCCACCGAAATCGATGAATTGGAGCACTTTGTTCAGGCCGACAATGCGCCAAAATGCCTTTGTCACAATGACTTCTTCTACCTCAATTTTCTTATCGATGAAAACGACAAGTACTATCTCATTGACTGGGAATATGCTGGCATGAGCGATTACGCGAACGATTTTGGAACTTGCAGTGTCTGCTGTGAGCTTTCCGAAGACGAAGTCGACCGCGCGCTTGACGCATATTTTGGGCGCAAGGCAACAAACAACGAAGTTGCGCATAACTATGCGCACATTGCCCTTGCTGGATGGTGCTGGTACCTCTGGTCTCTTCTGAAAGAAGCCGAAGGCGATTTCGTGGGCGAATGGCTCTATATCTACTTCAATTACGGTGCCAAATACCTTAAAAAGGCACTGGAGATCTATCGGAAAGGTGAATAACGATGCAATTCGGCTTTTTTAGCGGTCTTCTTTGGGGCCTTGATACAGTCATTCTTGGAATCGGCTTGGCGCTTGCGCCCTATATTGGATCGGCGGAAGCGCTTGCATGCGCCTCCATTGCGGGATCCTTTCTCCATGATGCCTTCTGTGCAATCTGGCTCTTTGGCTACATGGGAGTTAGAGGCAGATTAAAAGACACGCTCGCTGCACTTAAAACTCGTTCGGGCAAGGTCGTCATCGCCGGCGCACTGCTCGGTGGACCTATCGGAATGACCGGCTACGTATTGGCAATTAATAACATTGGAGCTGCCTACACGGCAATTATATCCGCCTTCTATCCCGCTGTCGGAGCATTCCTTTCTTTCGTGCTGCTGAAGGAGAAAATGGGCAAAGGACAGATTCTTTCCCTTCTCGTTGCTCTTTGCGGCGTAATGACGATGGGCTATCTATCGGCCGGGTCGAGCGAGATTGCAAATGCCCCTCTCGGCTTACTCGGCGCGGTGCTTGCCGTTATCGGATGGGGATCCGAAGCGGTGCTGTGCGCATGGGGAATGAAAGATGATGCCGTTGATGACGAAACGGCTTTGCAAATCCGCGAAACTACAAGTGCGCTTGTTTATGGAGTGCTCGTACTCCCCCTCTTCGGAGCATGGCATTTCACGCTGGGCGCTATCCCGAGCATGCCCACATTGATTATTGCACTCGCCGGACTCGCAGGAACTGCATCCTATCTGTTCTATTACAAGGGCATTGCGGCAATCGGAGCAGCGCGAGCGATGGCTCTAAATATCTCCTATTCGGCATGGTCGGTGGTCTTTGGCCTGATCTTACTTGGAACAATTCCCGACATGGCATCCGTAATCTGCTGCGTTGTAATCGTATGCGGAACAGTTTTGGCAGCCAGTAACTGGGACGAACTATTTGGACGTAATAAGACGGCTTAGCTTGATTAACAATGTAGTAAAAGGGGAGAGCTCGTCGAGCTCTCCCCTTTTAGCATCATGGCTATTCAATTACCACGGCCTGACTATCCATCTGTTGCCACGTGCCGAAGAACACCTGGGCATTTCGCGTAACATTGCCGTTAATCGAATCCGAAAGATAGACAATTCCCTGCTCGTCATCATAGCCTTTAAGGACTACGGCATGATTACCGCCCCACAGGCCATAAGAATGCCCATTATACCAACGTGCAGCATAACGGCCTCCTGGCCAACTTCCCCACTCGGTATTCCACATCTCAACAGGTTGACCACAGGTCAGTCTGTTCTTAATGGAAGAAATTGACGAGAAAGAGACGTCTTTTGCCTGCTTGCCACTTCCAGCAGCACGCAGAAAGTTATTGCCAGCAATAGTAATCGCAGGGGCGACGCATCCCATGAGACCCCCGCTGCTACGCCTTGGGTTGCCATCAAAGGCGGTAACAAAGTTGCCGTTGCTTCCCTTGGGCAAGTAATAATCCGCAATAATCGTCTTACCTAAACCGAAACCATAATAGTTAAGCAAGTTTGTAAGGGCAACCGACTCACAGCCAGTAGGAAGTTCCGGGTACTGCGAATAGCACGGGACATCGACCCAAGCGCCAACCATTGCGCCGGATGAGCTGAACTTGTAGTCAGTAGAGCCGATCCAATACCAACCACTGCTCAGCATTACTCCCCCACGTGCGGCATCAAGGTAATACCATGTGCCCCCAAGGGAAAGCCATCCCGTTTTCATTGTGCCAGAAGCGGAATCTAGCCAGAACCAGTTACCGCCATCGTTAAGCCAGCCGGTCGCCATTCGACCATCCGAGTTAAAGTAA
Organism: uncultured bacterium; assembly: GCA_905215365.1. GTDB lineage: Bacteria > Actinomycetota > Coriobacteriia > Coriobacteriales > Coriobacteriaceae > Collinsella. Next base: position 65,228 of record CAJMPX010000015.1, read on the forward strand.
TACCAAGACCCAGCTATTTGCTGCCATCCAGTCAGAATTACCCCATCAGCAGAACAATAATATCGAGAACCCTGACTCTCAATCCAGCCAGTTCTAACATTCCCGCCATCGTCAATCAACTGGATTCCCGAATCGGTCATGATGCCTTTAAGGTCAATTGCGCCGCTGGATGACGAATGATACATCCAAGACCCATCACCGTTTGACCAGCAATTAGCCATCATCTTGCCAGAGTTATTAAATATGTATTCACATGATCCAATAGTTTGAACACCCGTAGCCATGGCATGCGTCGAGAGATCGAGCCAGTACCAGGCGCCGTTTAGATTGAGCCAGCCGGAGGCGAGGGCGCCGGAGCCCGTCGCGTAGTACCAGGTCCCGC
>CAJMPX010000016.1:0-65592 GCA_905215365.1 uncultured bacterium
CTCAATCGTAGCCCGAGACGGGCCCGGGCTGACAATTTCGACTGTAATGGACGTTCCTTATCTGCCGGCAGTTTAGGAACGTCCCTAACTGTCGGCTAATCGTTGGGGCGCGCCTGTCCCTGGGGTATCATGGCTTGGTTGATATATCCGCATTTACGCGCCTTGTAGGAAGGGGCTGCGTCCATGGCTTTTGAGCCCGCTCAACATAGCTTTATCACGCTCGAGGGCGTCGACGGTGCCGGCAAGTCCACGCAGGCGCGCCTGCTTGCCCGCGCGCTCGAGCTCGCTGGCCACCAGGTTGTGAGCCTGCGCGAACCGGGCGGCACCGCCATCAGCGAAAAGATCCGCGCCCTGCTGCTCGACCCCGCCAATATGGCGATGGGCGACACCTGCGAGTTGCTGCTCTACGAGGCTGCGCGTGCCCAGCTGGTGCACGAGGTCATAGCCCCCGCCCTTGCGGCCGGCAAGGTGGTCCTGTGCGATCGCTTCTACGATTCCACGACCTGCTACCAGGCGTTTGCCGATGGCCTCGACCGCCAGATGGTGCGCGACGCCAACAACCTGGCCGTCGCGGGAACGCACCCGGCGCTCACACTCGTCTACCACATCACGCCCGAGCAGGCGGCGCTACGCATGACAGCCCGTGGCGCGGCAGATCGCATGGAGGCTAAGGGCATGGCATTCCAGGAGCGTGTGTACCAGGGATTTTGTGCCATCGCTGCCGAGGAGCCAAACCGCGTAAAGCTCATCGACGCCACTACGACCGTCGAGGAAGTTTTCGAGAAGACGGTCGAGCAGGTTCGCGCGTACGGTCTCGATATCCCCCAGGATGCTGTCGCCGCCGCGCTTGCCAAGGAGGCCGAGTAACATGGCCCCCGCTCAGGCAAGCCTGCTGGCCAAGCTCGACACCCAAGAGCGCGTGCGCGACTTTTTGACCAATGCCGTCGCCAGCGGCCGTGCATCGCACGCCTACCTGTTTTTGGGCGCCCCCGGCGCGGGCAAGCTCGATGCCGCGTGGGCGCTCGCCCAAGCCTTCCTGTGCGAGCAGGACGGCTGCGGCGCATGCGACAGTTGCGTGCGCGTCTCTCGGCATACGCATCCCGACGTGCACTATTACACGCCCGAGAGCGCCACGGGCTACCTTATTGCCCAGACCCGCGAGCTGCTCGATGACGTGCCGCTGGCACCCATTCGCGCCAAGGCCAAAGTCTACATCATCGACCGTGCCGAGCAACTGCGCGCCAACACCGCCAACGCACTGCTCAAGACACTCGAGGAGCCGCCCGAGGGCGTTATGTTCATCTTGCTGGGCACCTCGGCAGACGTGATGCTGCCCACAATCGTGAGCCGCTGCCAGTGCGTGCCGTTTCGGCTGGTGTCGCCCGCCGTCGCCGCGCAGGCCGTGAGCCGCGCCACCGGGCAGGATCCCGCGCGCTGCCGCATGGCCGTCGCCGTGGCGGGAAGCCCCACGCGTGGTATCGAGTTCCTCAAGAGCGCCGAGCGCCAGGACGCCCGTCGCCAGATGATCCGTGCCATCGACTCACTCATTGCCGCCGACGAGGCCGATGTACTCAGCCGTGCCAAGTCGCTCATCGTCGCCGTCAAGGCGCCGTTGGCCGAGGTCAAGTCCACGCAGGAAAAGGTACTCGAGCAAAATGCCGACTACCTGTCGCGTGGAGCATTGAAGCAGCTTGAGGACCGCAACAAGCGCGAACTCAACGCGCGCGAGCGTTCGGGTATCATGGAAGCGCTGGCGAGCGCGCGGACGCTCATGCGCGACGTGCTGCTGACACTTCAGGACGAGGCGGCCGACGTGGTGAACGAAGACGTGCGTGACACGATCGGTCGGCTTGCCGCTGCGACGAATGTTGCGGGTGCCACCCAGGCGCTCGAGGCGGTCGCAACCGCCGAGCACAACATCGCCAGAAACGTTACTCCCCAGCTGGCCATCGAGGCCATGCTGTTCGATATCAGGAAGGCACTGAAATGCCGTTAGTCGTACCCGTTAAGTTTACCTACGCCTCGCGCGACCTGTGGTTTGACCCGCAGGACCTGGATATCCTCGAGGCCGATTACGCCATTTGCTCCACCGAGCGCGGAACCGAGATCGGCTTGGTCACGGCCGATCCCTTCGAGGTGCCGCAAGACGAGATCGGTCAGCCGCTCAAGCCCGTGCTGCGCGTGGCGAGCGACATCGACCTGCAGCTTGCCGATGACCTGGCCATCCAGGGCGACGAGGCCATGGTCGATTTCCGCCGTCTGGTCAAAGAACTCGACCTCGAGATGAAGCCGGTCGGCGTCGAGTATCTGTTTGGCGGCGAGAAGGCCGTGTTCTACTTTGCGGCCGAGGAGCGCGTCGATTTTCGTCAGCTCGTCAAGGACCTGTCCTCGACGCTGCACATTCGCGTCGATATGCGCCAGATCGGCGTGCGTGATGAGACCCGCCTGGTGGGCGGCTATGCCCAGTGCGGACAGGAGCTCTGCTGCACGCGCTTTGGCGGACAGTTTGAGCCCGTCTCGATTCGCATGGCAAAAGAGCAGGACCTACCGCTCAACTCGTCCAAGATCAGCGGCGTTTGCGGCCGCCTGATGTGCTGCCTGCGCTATGAGTTCGAGGCCTACAAGGACTTTAAGAGCCGTGCGCCCAAAAAGAAGACGCTCATCGATACGCCGCTCGGCAAGGCGCGTATCCAGGAATATGACACGCCGCGCGAGCAGCTGGTGTTGCGTCTGGAGAACGGCAAAGTCTTTAAGGTCAACCTGGCCGATATGACGTGCTCGGAGGGCTGCAAAAAGAAGGCCGCCGAGCAGGGCTGCAACTGCCGCCCCGACTGCGTGACGCGCGACGTGCTCGAGCGCATCGAGTCGCCCGAGATGCGCCTGGCGCTCATGGAGCTCGATCGCGAGAACGGCGTCGACGTGGGCGATGGTCTGTCGAGCGCCGACCGTCTTGCCGGCACGTCGATGCCCAAGCGCCGTCGTCGCGATGCCGATTCCGATACCCGCGCTGCTCAGAGCCAGGTCGAGGGCCGTGGCCGTGGAAAGGGCCGCGGCAAGGCCGAGGCACCCGAGGCCGAGGAGGCCGCCGGTGGCCGTCGTCGTCGCAAGCGCGCGGGCTCGGGCGATTCTACTGAGGCTGCAGCCGCGGGCAAGAACGCCTCTCGCGGGCGCGAGGTTCAGCAGCCCCAGCAGCAGAATCGCGGCGGTGGCATGAACCCCACGCGTCGTCGCCGCCGTCATCTGTCGAGCGAGGAGCGCGAGGACGCCTTCCGCGCCGCAGCTGCTCGCGAGGCTGGTGCCGCTTCCAAGGGCCCCTCGGCCTCCGATACGCCTGCCGACAAGGGCGGCAAGTCACGTGGCGAGGAGGAGCGCGCGCCGCGTCCGCGCCGTCGCCATTCCTCGGGCGCGCAACAGAAGCCCTCAGTGCCCTCCGTGGCCGATCAGGTCTCGGATGGCGAGGTCAAGGTCACGCGCCGTCGTCCCGGAGATGGCGGGGGAGCGGCTGCTAAGGCTTCGCGTGGCGCCGCTCGCGACGAGCGCGAGCCGCGCGAGGATCGCGGTGGCGAGGGCTCGGCCGACCAGGGTCAAAAGCGCCGTCGCCGTCGCCGTTCCCGCAAGCCGCGCCAGGATGGTGGCGAGGGCTCGACCCCGTCTTCGTCCGCACCACAACCGCCCGCCGGCGAATAACGCCCGCGAGCGGATTTAGCCCGCCTTGGCCCGAGCGCATCGGGGTATCATAGCGCCGAATCAACAACCCTCCCTGCGACCGAACGTAGGGAGGGTTGTGTCTTGAAGAGCCATCTGAACATATTGAGCTGTCTGCAGGGTGCCGGTGCCCTACCGTTTGCGGACGAATTACTACCGTTTGCCGAGCGGGTGGCACGCGAGGCGCTCGAGGCATTGTCGCCAACACGATGTGCCGGCTGCGAGCGCGCCGGTGCGCTTATTTGCCAAGACTGCCTGGCCGCGCTCACGCTCATCGACCCACGTCATAGCTGCACCCGATGCGGTGCCCCGTTTGGGGATTTGCTGTGCACTGAGTGTTCGGTCGAGGGCACGTCCTCGGCAATGGCGGAGGCGCTCGACCGCTGCCTGGCGTGCGCCGTCTATGCGCATCCGCTGCCGCGCATCATTAAAGCGTACAAGGATGCGGGCGAGCGACGTCTGGCTCCGTATCTGGCGGAGCTGCTCTACGACACCGCCCTGCATGCCCAGGTCGTAGCGCCCGAACGCTTAGGAGGTGTGCTGTCCGGTGCGGATGCGGTGGTGTTTGTGCCTGCGACGGCGGCAGCGTTTCGGCGGCGTGGTTTTGATCATATGGAGGCTATTGCGCGCCCATTTTGCGAGCTGTCGGGTGTTCCCCTGCTCGATGCTCTCGTCAAGTACGGGCATGGCGACCAGCGCGAACTCGGTCGTGAGGAGCGCCGCGAGCGTGCCCAAGGCATGTACGAGACGGTTGAGGATGTGCGGGGCAAGTGCCTGCTGCTTATCGACGACGTTATCACCACGGGTGCGACGATGGCCGCGGCTTCGGCGGAACTCAAGCGCGCCGGCGCCGCAGCAGTCGATGGCCTCGCTATCGCACGCGTTTGGTAGGGGTGGTTTTGTGGCAGTAAAGATTGAGCGGTGCAACGAGCCGACAGGCGAACAGCTAGCGGCTTCCGTAATCCTAACAGGCGCCTCGGCGCTACGCATGATGCGCGCCGAGCGCCGACAAATGGGTTACATCAGCTGGAGGGACCTCGATCCCGATGAAGAGCGCCGTGTGCTGCGCACGTCGTCGCCCTCGACCGAGGACATCTATCTTCCCGACTTGGTGCGGATTGGGGCCGCAAGCGGCGAGGTGCAAGAGGATTTGTGTTTGCTGGTAGGGTCTGCAGCACAGCGCCGCCGCATTCTTGGCGTGAGTTGGTCCGTATGCTCCGAGTTGCCCGACGGCTCGATTCTAGAGGTGGAACCGGGGGTGTACAGCCTATCTCCCGAGGCCCTTTGTGTTGCCGTTGCACGCGAGATCGGCTGCATTCGGGCGTTTGCCCTGGCCCAGGAACTGTGCTCCAAGATTTCACTGAGCGACCGCGGGAAGTATCTGCCTCCCTACACCTCGCCCGTTGTGAACAAACTTGCAAAGGACAAGGACCAACCGACAGACGTGGGCTACTTTGAAGTCGAGCCAGCGCTGACGCCCGATCGCCTGGCAGATTACCTTGCGGCATGCAAGGGGAATGTGGCCAAACAATTGCAGCGTCTGTGTCCCTACTTGTCAGAAAACCTGCGCTCGCCCATGGAGTGCATCATGCTCGCCCTGTTTTCGCTTCCGTTTCCCTATGGCGGATTTGCCTGCGGTCCCTTTAAGACCGACTACAAGATCGAGTTCGATGACCGCGCGCAGGCAATCTCGGGGATGCCCCATGCAGTTTGCGATGCATATCAGGAGGCAGCCCGGTTTGACCTGGAATACAACGGTGAGCTGGGCCATTCCTCCCGGAGGGGACGTATCCATGATGAAAAGCGCAACACGGGCTTGATTACTATGGGAATCGAGGTCGCAACGGTCAACAACGAAATGCTTTGCGACATGGAAGCGATGGAAGCGCTCGCATGGCGCATGCACCAGCGTATGCGAAAGCGGTACCGGAATCGTGTCGATGCCCGCAGGAAGAAGCAAGAGGCATTGCTTAACACGCTGCGGGCGTGTTTTGGGCTTAAGCCGGTCTAATACGCGTCGAAAATAGAGGGTTAATCATATGCCCTGGCCATAATATGGCAAATATGAGTACTGTCACTAAATCAGTAACAGCAAAATCAAGGAATTTAGGACTTGGAGGCGGCGTAAAGTAAGAAGATAATAAACAAATGTAGAATAACTAAGCATCAGGTTGGCGACACTGAGCGCAAAATCTGTCCGAGAGGCCAAAATTGCCTGTTACTAAATTGGTGACAGTACTCATATTTGCCATTTTTTGGCCACGGCACCCTAGGAAGGGTGCCCCGGAGCTCCCCATAGGGGAGCTCCGGGCTTCACAGAGGCACGAATAGCCCACTCCGACCTGCGAAATCTGTACTCGCGATGCGAATGACGCCCCTAACCTTAAACTTTAGCTTGAACTTAGCTATAATGCGCTACGTTCCTACCAGGCTGTGGTTGCGGACGGACGAAATGCCCGTCCTAGTCCAAGACAGACGCGGTCAAAGGGATCCACGTAAGCGACCGCGTGCGCGCGGCGCGATCATGGCGCGTCCTAGATGTAAGCCGCACCGTCCGTTCTACTTTCTTTGGGGCAATACCGCCTCGCGGGCGAGCGGGCCAGTCGTGAAGGTGGCTGCGGCCTCCCGAGCAAACACCCCGGTGCGCAAGTGTGGGGTCAAATACCAGGTCAGCTGGTGGGAACAATCTGATATTCCGCGCAACGCACGGATCGTATACGACACAGAAGGCAGGGTAGTGGACATGGTGAGGGGCAGCTTGATGCACGCGGCTCGGTTAGGTGCTGGGACCGCAGCGGTCATCGCCGTTTTGGGTCTGAGCGGATGCGCGTTCAACCCGCTGTCTACGTTCACGACTCCCACGATCGACCAGATCGAGTACGAGACCGTCACGCCCACGGTGTCGGATGATGCCCTGTTCACCCCCGGTACCCTGACGGTCGCCCTCGATACTTCCGATGCGCCGCAGGCCATGCAGGGCACCGACGGCGAGCTCACGGGGTATGCGGTCGACGCTGCCCGCGCCCTTGCAAGCCGTATGGGCCTTAAAGTTGCCTTCGTCGATGCGTCTTCTGCTGATTCCGTGCTTGGCGACAAAAAGGCCGACATCTTCATTGGCGATATCAATTCCACGGATGATGACATCAGCACGCTTGGTACTTGCCTGTACGACGCTGCGGCAGTATTCGGAAAGACGAGCGACGGCGAGTCGCTGAGCGTTTCCACCGAAACGCTTAACACCGCTACCCTGGGCGTTCAGACCTCCTCGGCCTCGCAGGAAGCGCTCGCCAAGCAGAGCATCACGGCCAACCAAAAGACCTTCTCCAACATCAACGAGTGCTTTGAGGCACTCGAGTCCGGCGAGGTCGACTACGTGATCTGCGACTCCACGGCCGGCGGCTACCTTGCACGCCTGATGAGCGAGGTCTCCTATGCCGGTTCGCTCGAGGCGCCCTCGACGCTTGGTGTTGCGGGCCTCTCGTCCAATGACGAACTGTGCCGTGCCGTGAGCGATGCCCTCGACGGTATTACAGCCGACGGCACGCTCGAGGCGGTCCACTCTGTCTGGTATGGCAGGATGCCCTATGACCTCACCACCAAGACGGTCTCGGGCGCCGACGTGCAGCCGACCGACACCGGATCCAGCGAGTCCGCATCCTCCGATTCGAGCAGCGATGGTGCATCCTCCGAGGATAAATCGTCCAGCCAGGAGGGCACTATCACCGACGACGACATTAACAAGCTCAATAGCTAGTTATTGCTAGGGGTGGCGTCTCCTATGCGCTAGGAGGGACGCCTCTTCACGGTTTCAACACGCATCGCCGGGCTCTCCCAACAGGGGAGCCCGGCTTTTTCATCTCTATAAAACCAGCAGGTCAAAGCCAATTTTCGGGACCAAATACAAAGTCGCCGGCTCCCTCCTATAGCGCACTTTGCCACAGAAAAGTGCGAGACTTCGGTATGCGGTATCAAGCAATCGTTATTCGGGTCTTTGGGAATCCGCGTGATTAAATGCACGGCAATGGGTACATAGCCAGTACAGTAAGTCCCCGAGGCAGATTGGAGCCACGTATGGATATCAAGGTTTCTGGACGCAAGACGACGGTAACCGATGCTCTGCGTGCGCATGTGGATGAGAAGATCGGCGAGGCGCTCAAGGTTTTCGATATCGAGCCCATGACAGTCGACGTCGTGCTTCGTTATGAGAAGAACCCCTCGAACCCCAACCCGGCAATCGTCGAGGTCACGGTTCGTGCCCGCGGCTCGGTGATTCGCGTTGCCGAGCACGGCGCAGATATGTATGCCGCCATCGACCTCTCCGCCGATAAGGTTACCCGCCAGCTGCGCAAGTTCAAGACTAAGGTCGTGGACAACCGCCAGGGTGGTGCCAGCGCCGCGGATGTCGCACCGGTCGAGCGCGTCGAGGATCTGGCCGACCTGCTGCTGCCCGAGGAGGAAGACGACCTGCTCGTCCGCGAGAAGGTTATCGACGTCACTCCGATGACTGAGGAGCAGGCGCTGGTGCAGACCGATCTGCTCGGTCACGACTTCTACGTGTTCGAGAACGCGACGACCGGCCTTATCAATGTGGTGTATCACCGTAAGAATGGTGGATATGGCATCATCAAGCCCCGCATCGAAACACTTGACGAGTAAAATACGTTAACTTGCATGAGTTAACGGCTGGCGGCCATCCCATGCGGGTGGCCGCCTTTTTACGTAAGGAGTCGCTTTGATGGACAAGGCCGCATCCGCCGGTCATTCGGACCGTTGCCGCATCGTCGTCGATACCTGCTGCGACTTTAGCCCCGAGGTCGCCGCGAACCTCGATGTCGATATCCTGGGTTTCCCCTTCATTATCGATGGCGAGGAGCGTACGGACGACATCTGGTCGAGCATGAGCCCTAAGGAGTTCTACGACCGCATGCGCGCCGGTGCCCGCGTGTCCACCTCGGCTGTGTCGCTCGGTCGCTATATCGAGTTCTTTACCGAGTGCGCCAAAGAGGGCACGCCCACGGTCTACCTGTGCTTTACCTCGGCGCTGTCGTCGAGCTACAACTCCGCGTGCCAGGCGGCGGACGCCGTGCGCGCCGAGTATCCCAACTTTGAGCTCTACGTGGTCGACAACGCTCTGCCCTGCGCGACCGGCGCGCTCCTGGCGCTCGAGGCCGTGCGCCAGCGTTCGGCGGGGCTGACCGCCAAGCAGCTGGTCGATTGGGCAAACGAGGCAAAGACCTATGTCCACGGTTACTTTACGCTCGAGAGCTTCGACGCACTGGCTGCTGGCGGCCGCATTCCGCCCGCGGCGGCGCAGCTCACGGCAAAACTCGACGTCAAGCCCGAGCTTTCCTACGACCTTGCCGGCTCGCTGTCGCTGATCGGCGTCAACCGCGGCCGCAAGAAGGCGCTCAAGTCCATCCTCAAGTCGTTCCGCGAGAACTATGTGCCCGATCGCACCATGCCCATCGCCATTATGACGGCCGATGCCGAAAAGGACGGCGACTGGCTCGAAGCCGCCATCCGCAAGGAGGAGGGTTGCGCCGACGTCACGATCATTCGCAGCTCCGTCGGTCCTACCATCGGCTCGCACGTGGGCCCCGGCATGGTGGCCTGCGCGTTTTGGGGTAAGAACCGCGCCGACAAGGCGTCGCTTTCCGACCGCATCGCCCGCCGCGTGCGCGGTCAGTAGGCAAGTAACGCGGCCGTAATCGATCCCAACTCACAGCCCAAACGCTGGCACCGAGTATTCAACCTGGTAATAACACCCAACCCAAAAGGAAAGGCTTCATGGCAAACAAGCTCTCTGTCGCATTCATCGGCACCGGAATCATGGGTGCCCCCATCGCCGGCCACATCCTGGATGCCGGCTATCCCGTCACGGTCAACAACCGTACCAAGTCCAAGGCCGTCGCGCTTATCGAGCGCGGTGCCGTTTGGGCCGATACGCCGGCAGATGCCGTGGCGAACGCCGACGTCGTCTTTACCATGGTGGGTTATCCCTCCGAGGTCGAGGAGCTCTACCTGGCGGGCGACGGCCTGCTCGCGTGCACTAAGCCCGGCGCGGTCCTGATCGACCTCACCACAAGCTCGCCCGAGCTGGCGCGCGACATTGCCGAGGCCGCCCAGGTTTCCGGCCGCATGGCGTTTGACTGCCCCGTCACCGGCGGCGAGTCGGGCGCTATCGCCGGTACGCTCACGGCTATCGTGGGCGCTACCGAGAACGACATCGCGCCGGTCCGCGACATCCTTGCCACCTTTGCGGCCAACATCTGCTGCTTCGACGGCGCCGGCAAGGGCCAGGCTGCCAAGCTCGCCAACCAGGTGTCGCTGGGCGCCTGCATGGTCGGCATGGCAGACGCCATGGCATTTGCCGAGCTGAGCGGCCTTGACCTGGAGAAGACCCGCCAGATGATCCTGGGCGGTACCGGCAAGTCCGGCGCCATGGAGAGCCTGGCTCCCAAGGCGCTTGACGGCGACTACAAGCCCGGCTTTATGGTCGAGCACTTCATTAAGGACCTGCGCTTGGCGCTCGCTTACGCCGATGACCGCGAGCTCGCGCTGCCCGGTGCCGACGTCGCTTTTACGCTCTACGACATGCTCGACGCCATCGGTGGCGCCAAGCTGGGCACCCAGGCCATCACGGTTCTCTACAAGGAGGAGGCCGACGCCATCGCCGCCGGTCTGGACTGGTCGCAGTATCGCCCCGAGGAGCATGGCGCTCACGAGGAAGGTTGCGGTTGCGGCGAGCACGGCGAGGACCATGAGTGCGGCTGTGGCCATCACCATGGCGAGGACCACGAGTGCTGCGGCGGCCACGGCCATGACGACGGCCACGAGTGCTGCTGCGGCCACCATCACGGGGAGTAGCGCCCATGAGCTGGACGTTCGTGGTGCTTGCGCTGGTACTCTTTCTCTTTGCGATCTACATCGGCTTTCTGTGCGGCCAGTGGGCGTGCGAAAAGCGTGTCATCACCAAGCGCGACTACTGGATTGCCAACTTTGCAGGAGCGGCGGCGGTCGTCCTACTGACCTGGGTGTTCTCGCTGTTCCCGCTGGTGCAGTTTGCGCCGATCGGCTGGCTCGGCGGCTTTATCGCCGGCCTTAAGATGAGCTTTGGCGAGTCCGTCGGTCCATGGCGCAAGCACGACGAGGTTTTTAACGTCAACAAGGCTCATCGCGCCGCCGCCGACGCGGGCGACGCCGAGGAGCGCCGCCGTGCACGTCGCAATGGCGCGGCCGACCGGCAGCTCATCTCGGTCACCGATGACAGCAAGGGTGCTGGCAAGCACGCCAAGAAATAAAAAGAAGAGGTAACTATGGCAGAAAACAAAGACGAACAGCTCACCGACGAGGAGCTGGCACAGCTCCAGCTGGCAGAGGAGAACGAGAACGCCGTCGACCGTCTGGTCCAGGAGCTCGGCTGCCCCACGCGCCGCATCCGCCAGTTTGCCGCCCGCGTGCTGCACCTGCTTGCCGAGCGCGATCCGCAGCGCGTCGTGCCCTGCGTGCCCGCGTTGATCGAGGCGCTCGACCGCCCCGAGGCGCAGACCCGCTGGGAGGCCCTCGATGCCCTGACGGCGCTCGCCACCACCTGCCCCGAGCAGCTGGGCGATGCCTTTGAGGGCGCCGAGACCGCACTGTTCGACGAGATCTCCTCCACGCTGCGCTATGCCGCCTTCCGCCTGCTGTGCGTGTGGGGTGCCACGAGCGTCGAGCGTTCGCGCGAGGCTTGGCCCATCCTGGACGAGGCCATCCAGTGCTACCACGGCGACCTTGAGTATCGCGACATGCTCGGTTGCCTGTACGAGTTTTGCCAGGGCGAGATCGACGCCGAGGTTGCCGAGAAGCTTGCGCTGCGCCTTAAGTTCGATGCCGAGAACGGTAAGGGCAGCTATCTCAAGGCCCGTTCGAGCGAGATTTGCGAAATGCTTGTTAAACGTTTTGGCCTGGAACTCTCCAAAAAGAAGAAGCGTGCTAGCGTTAAAAAATCTGACGACGCCGAAGACGAGGAGTAACAGATTATGGCGCACGATGTAGTCCTGATTCCCGGTGACGGTATCGGTCCCGAGATTACGCAGGCCATGCGCCGCGTGGTCGAGGCCACCGGTGTCCAGATCAATTGGAATGTTCAGGAGGCCGGTGCCGGCGTCATGGACGAGTTTGGTACGCCACTGCCTCAGCACGTCCTCGATGCCGTCGCCCAGACTAAAGTCGCCATCAAGGGCCCCATCACCACGCCGGTCGGCACGGGTTTCCGCAGCGTTAACGTGGCCCTGCGCAAGCACTTCGACCTGTACGCCTGCGTGCGCCCCTGCCTGTCGCAGCCGGGCGACGGCTCGCGCTTCCGCGACGTCGACCTGGTCATCGTGCGTGAGAACACCGAGGACCTCTACGCCGGGATCGAGTTCGATGAGGGCGCTGCCGAGGTCGAGGAGCTCTCACAGCTTGTCGAGCGCTCGGGTCAGAAGACCTTCGCCGCCGATTCCGCCATCTCAATTAAGCCCATCTCCATCGCCAAGAGCCGCCGCATTGTGGAGTACGCCTTTGAGTACGCCCGCCGCTGCGGCCGTAAAAAGGTGACGGCCGTGCACAAGGCCAACATTATGAAGGCGACCGATGGCCTGTTCCTGCGCGTTGCGCGCGAGGTGGCCGCCAACTATCCCGATATTGAGTTCAACGACAAGATCGTCGACGCCACCTGCATGGGCCTGGTCCAGAACCCCAACGACTTCGATGTCCTGGTGCTGCCCAACCTGTACGGCGATATCGTCAGCGACCTGTGCGCCGGCCTGGTAGGTGGCCTGGGTATGGCCCCCGGCTCCAACATCGGTGCCGACTGCGCCATCTTCGAGGCAACGCATGGCTCCGCGCCCGATATCGCTGGCCAGGATATCGCCAACCCCACGGCCGAGATTCTGTCTGCGGCTATGATGCTCGATCATCTGGGCGAGAACGATGCGGCCAATCGTATCCGCGCCGCCGTGTCCGCCACGCTCGACGAGGGTAAGCAGGTTACCGGCGACGTGCGTCGTGCCCAGACCGGCTCCGTCGAGGGCGCCGTGGGCACGCAGGCCTTTGCCGATGCCGTTATCGCGCACCTGGCCTAAGACATGCAGGCTGCAAACGCCTAAATAGTACTTAAGTGTTTGCGTATAACCTAAGAATCAATACGCCCGGCACTCTGTCGGGCGTATTCTATTGAAGACTATGTTTCCTAACAAGGAGTAACTGATATGGGTCTGATTCAAAAGAAGGACGAGAAGGACGAGATCGACGGCATCCAGATCATCGAGCGCGGCGAAGGCCCCGACGGTGACGAGGACGAGAAGATCGATCTGGTCGCCGGTACGTCTGCCGAGCACATTGCCGCCGGCACGACGGCCGAGGAGGAGGACGCCCGACTGGAGGCTCAGATTGCCGCGGATGCCGCTGACGAGAATCTGATGCCCGAGGCCCAGGATGAGGACGACGATATTCTGGGTTCCGATGAAGACGACCATGCATCCAGGCACAAGAAGACGATGATTGCCGCCTTTGTGGTTGCCGTCGTGATCGCCGCCGTGGTCGGCTTCTTTATTGGCAATGGCGGCTTTGGCGGCAAGGGTGTCGGCTCGTCGACCCTGACCGAGGACCAGCTCGATTCGACCGTGGCAAGCTATAGCTACAACGGCAAGAAGAGCGACATCACCGCGCGCGAGGCCATCGAGAGCCAGTACAGCCTCGACACCGTCAAGGATAGCGATGGCAACTACACCGCTCCTTCTGCCGACGTCATCCTGTCCTACGTGCGCAACAAGATCCTGCTCGACGCTGCCGAGGACGAGGGCATTACCGTCTCCTCTAAGGAGATGAAGCAGTACGCCGAGGAATCCATCGGCACTTCGGACTACAAGACCATGGCCACGCAGTATGGCGTGTCCAAGGACCAGGCCAAGCAGATCGTCCGCCAGTCCGCGACGCTGCAGAAGCTCTACAAGAAGAAGGTGGGCGATAGCTCCGCAAGCATGCCGACCGCCCCGACCGAGCCTGCTGACGGCAACGAGGAGACCGCGAGCAAGGACTACGCCGATTACATCATCAAACTTGCCGGCGACGAGTGGGATAGCGAAAAGGGCACCTGGAAGGACGCCGATAGCACCTACGCTAAGGCCTTCGCTGACGATGCCTTTACGGCTGATAGCGCTACCTACAAGCAGGCCATGACCGCCTATTACACCGCCTACCAGCAGTACTCTTCGCAGGCTTCGAGCGCCAGCTCCAAGTGGACCGAGTATGCTAACGGCCTGTATGCCAAGGCCAACATCAGCATCTATGGTCTGTTTGCATAAAGATCTGTCTGAGCCGCCGAGCGCGTAACCGAAATATCTGAATAAGCCCGCTAGAACGGATGTTGTTCTAGCGGGCTATTTGCGTTTAGGCGCTGGTGGCTAAATTATGCCTATCAATCTTTACGTCCAAAAAGGTTATCGGCTTCATCGTCAGGCATATATTCCAGTACATCGCCCGGTTGGCAGTCGAGTGCCCGACATATCGCGTCAAGAGTTGAAAAACGTATGGCAGAAACCTTGCCCGTCTTAATGCGTGACATATTGACCTGGGAGATGCCCACGCGTTCCGCAAGCTCTTTGGATGAGATCTTGCGTTCGGCGAGCATGCGGTCAAGCCGCAGAATAATCATGGATTCCTCCTAGAGCAACTCGTCATCTTGTTTTTGCAGGATATACCCGTAGCGGAAGATGCTGGCAATCAGGCAAATAATCAGGCCTGCAAAGAGCATGGAGGGCTCGAATAACTGGCCGGCGAACGCATCCGTAAAGCTGCCGCCAAATCCTAAGAGTATCATTCCCGTGATTACGGCACCAAGAAGCCTCACGGCAACGCCGCCGATAAGGAATAAATGTCCTACTCGACGAAGTGTCTGGTTACATTCAAGGTCAAAGGGCCTGCCTTCCTTTTCAATGTTGAAGAAAAGCCTGCGCACGCTTATCGCGATGGTAAGCGCGAGGCATGTTATCAAGAGGCTCCCTATGGCAGTGTGGCCATCGTGTGCGACGAGCATAAGTGGGGCCTGCGCATCGGTACCGACAATAGCCAGGCACGGCCCTTCGCCGGCTTGAAGTTCTACGGATTGGAGGCACGACCCTTGGGAGAGGCCGGGCAATATAAGTAGAAGGTCAATCGCAATGACTGCGAGGAGTCCCAGAGCGAGCGCTGTGGTAATGCAGATTGTGGCCCATTTGCAGATGCGAGCGAGCTTCCTCAGTTTGGCTATCGTCTGTTCGCGGCTGATGGTTTCATTCGATATAGATGCGTTTCGGTGGACCATAACCTCTCCAATCGGCGTTTTGGATGATACTTGTATCATATCAAAATTAACGATAAACGATAAATAATTACGTATACTGAGTAAGTAATGATTGAAAACGATTAGCGTGAGCTATTAGCTCATTTTGGATGCCGGAGTTTGGCGTTCGGGGGATGAGGACAAATGCCAAAAACTTCCCGTGATCGCGCAAGCGCTCCATCGCGCTTCCCTAATTCATCTGGGAAAACAACTGCAAACGATTGCAAGTAACCGGTGAACGGTCGAAAACTACCGTTCACCGATAATCTCAAAACTGGTTCTTACTGGTATTAAGTCAAAAAGACCAATTCACAAATCTTCACAATGACCTGCATTTTTTCTACACGTCATTTTTAGCCACCCTGCGTTGTTTAGACACGAAAAAAGTTCCGATCTTTCGTCAAATCATTTCAAAACGGTTTCAAAATCGCAGGTAGAAGTGTTAATGAGCGGTAAACGGTCGATTTTTCACCGTGAACGGTGCAAAAACGTTTTACTGTATGAATCAACGAAAGCAATCTCTTCTGTGGTGATATAGTGACAACAACACGTCACGTGGTTACTACCAGTTAAGAAACCACTGGTCTTTAAAGAACGCTTTCCAAGAAGCTTTAAGGGCACTCGCCCGCTGGCTTCCGAACATCATCGGACTCAGATCGTACACACCTTCGGAAGGGAAATTTGAATGGTTGGCTTTATTCTTACCGGTCATGGACAGTTCGCACCCGGCCTCGCAAGCGCTATCGCTATGGTCGCTGGCGACCAGCCCGCTTTTACCGTCGTTCCTTTTGAGGGCGACCAGGCTGCTTCCTACGGTGAGGATCTCCGCGCCGCTATTACCGCCATGCGCGAAGAGTGCGATGGCGTGCTCGTCTTTACCGACCTGCTTGGTGGTACCCCGTTCAACCAGGCAATGATGATTGCCCAGGATGTCGACAACGTCGAGATTCTGACTGGAACTAACCTTCCCATGGTTATTGAGCTTCTGTTCCTCCGCGGCAACGCCACGCTCGCCGAGCTTGGCGAGCAGGCCGTGACCGTTGGCCAGACGGGCATCACCGCCCAGACGGTCGCTTCCGTCGCTGGTGCCGAGGAAGAGGATATCTTCGGCGACGAGGACGGCATCTAATGGCCGATTTCGGAGCCAGTGTTCTGAGTTCCTCGGTCGCTCTTTTGGGCCTGCTTGTCATCATGGGCTTGATTTACACCATCTGGTCGCAAATCAACATGAAGAAGAAGCAGAAGTACTTCAAGGAGCTGCACACGGAGCTCAAGCCGGGTCAGGAGGTTCTTTTCGCCGGCGGTATCTACGGAACCGTCAAAGGCATCGAAGGCGAAAAGGTCCAGATCAAAGTCCGATCCGGTGCCGTCGTAGATGTTTCGCGTTACGCGATTCAGGAGATCAAGTAACTGTCGTCAGCAAATAACGAAAGGAAGCTGATCAACATGGCAGAACCCAACATTCTTCTTACCCGCATCGATAACCGACTGGTCCATGGTCAGGTCGCTACCCAGTGGAACTCCACCCTGGGCTCCAACCTTATCCTCGTCGCCAACGACGACGTGGCGTCCAACACCATGCGCCAGAACCTCATGAAGATGGCCGCTCCCGCCGGCGTCGCTACGCGTTTCTTCTCTCTGCAGAAGACCATCGACGTCATTGGCAAGGCGAGCCCGCGCCAGAAGATCTTCATCGTGGCCGAAACACCGGAAGACGTGCTTACGCTCGTCAAGGGCGGTGTGCCTATAAAGAAGGTAAACATCGGCAACATGCACATGTCGGAAGGAAAGCGCCAAGTCGCCACCTCCGTCGCAGTTAACGACGAGGATGTCGCTGCGTTTAAAGAGCTGCAGGAATTGGGGGTGGAGTTGGAGATCAGGCGCGTTCCGAGCACGCCTGTTGAGGACACGAGCAAGCTCTTCTCGTAATCCTCGTGATCCACGTTGTCAGGAGTGAAACCCTGACGTTCTGTACGTGAAATCCAAAGTGCGTACATACATTTTGAAAGGAGGAGCAAGATGGAATACTCGATCATCCAGATCGCTCTGGTCTTCGTCGTCACGTTCATCGCGGCAATCGACCAGTTTGACTTCCTCGAGTCTCTCTATCAGCCCATCGTCACCGGCGCCGTCATCGGTCTTATCCTTGGCGACCTTAACACCGGTCTTCTCGTGGGTGGTACCTATCAGCTCATGACGATCGGCAACATGCCGATCGGAGGTGCTCAGCCGCCTAACGCCGTCATCGGCGGCATCATGGCAGCCATTCTCGCTATCGCCACGGGCCTCGAGCCCAACGCGGCAGTCGGCCTCGCCATTCCGTTCGCTCTGCTTGGCCAGCTTGGCGTTACCCTGGTCTTCACGCTTATGTCCCCGCTTATGTCCACGGCCGATAACATGGCTCACAACGCGGACACCAAGGGCATCGAGCGCCTGAACTACTTCGCCATGGCTCTGCTCGGCCTGATCTTCGCTGTCGTCGTCACCCTGTTCTTCATCGCTGGCGCTACCATCGGTCAGACCATCGCTTCTGCCATCCCGACTTGGCTGCAGACCGGTCTGTCCGCTGCAGGCGGCATGATGCGCTTCGTCGGCTTCGCCGTCCTGCTCAAGGTTATGATGAACCGCGATATGTGGGGCTTCTTCCTCATGGGCTTTGGCCTCGCGCTCATCACCGTTGCCAACGATTCTCTGGCAACCCCTGCCCTGCTCATCCTCGCTCTCATCGGCTTCGGCATCGCTTTCTGGGACTTCCAGCAGCAGACCGAGCTGAAGGGTGCAGCTGTTTCTGACGGAGGTGACTTCGAAGATGGCATCTAATGAGTATGTGATCCCGGAGCACTACGAGGATCTCACTCCTGCTCCGCAGCTCGACCAGAAGACCCTCAACAAGATGGCTTGGCGCTCCTGCTTCCTGCAGGCATCGTTCAACTACGAGCGCATGCAGGCCGCTGGCTGGCTTTACTCCATCATCCCCGGTCTGGAGAAGATCCACACCAACAAGAACGACCTCGCGGCTTCCATGAGCCACAACCTGGAGTTCTTCAACACCCACCCGTTCCTCGTCACCTTTGTTATGGGTATCGTGCTTTCGCTCGAGCAGAACAAGGTTGACATCCCCACGATCCGCGCCGTCCGCGTCGCCGCAATGGGCCCGCTCGGTGGTATCGGTGACGCCCTGTTCTGGCTGACGCTCGTGCCTATCACGGCCGGCATCACCTCCAACATGGCCATCAACGGCAACGCCGCTGCGCCGATCATCTTCCTGGTGATCTTCAACGTCGTCCAGTTCGCTCTGCGCTTCTGGCTCATGAACTGGTCCTACAAGCTTGGCACCAGCGCTATTGACGCTCTGACTGCCAACATGCAGGCCTTCACGCGTGCCGCTTCCATCATGGGCGTCTTCGTTGTCGGTTGCCTGGTCGTCACCATGGGTGGCACCCAGATCAACCTCCAGATCCCCAACGGCACCACCCGTGGCCTCTCCGCTACTACCGTGATCGTCTCCGAGAAGGAGGCCGAGAACTTCACCGGTATGGAGGGCATCGATACCGAGACCGCTGAGGCCGGTACCATCGCCATGACCGATGAGGACGGCAACGCCCTCACCGCTTCCGATGCCGACGGCAACGCTGTCGAGTGCGGCGTCACCGATCTGGGCAACGGCATGGAGTCCGTTACCTACGGCACCGTCACCGAGGATCCGGTCAACTTCTCCGTTGCCGACACCCTCAACACCATCGTCCCGAAGCTCGTCCCGCTTATGCTTACGCTGCTGCTTTACTACATGTTCGCTAAGCACAGCTGGACCCCGACCAAGGGCATTCTGCTGCTCTTCGTCCTGGGCATCCTGGGCGCTGGTCCGCTTGGTCTCTGGCCGAGCATCTGGTAAGGCTCTAGCTTGAGGGGTGTGTCCCTACGCGGCTCACACCCCGACCCCTTAAGCCATGTGTATGTTAAAAGCCGCGTGCTCGAAAGAGCGCGCGGCTTTTGTTTTCTTGATGATTCGGGTGTGGCAGACAGATAATGCTTAACACCCTAGGTAGTTAGCCGAATTCGAGCAAAAGGGAGGATAGGATGGCGATCGGAGCGCGTAAGCAACCGCTGTACGATCAGCTGGTCGATATTCTGACCGAAAAGATTGACCATGAATATCGCGCCGGTGACATGATTCCTTCCGAGCGCGAACTTTCGGAGCGCTATGGTCTCTCGCGCACTACGGTACGCCTGGCTCTGCAGGAACTGGAACGTTTAGGACTGGTGGTTCGGCAGCACGGTCGCGGTACCTTTGTGACCGACCGTTCGGCAAAGGCAACCAATCTTATGCAGTCCTACAGCTTTACCGAGCAGATGCGCGCGATGGGTCGCGACCCCGAGACCACGATTCTCGATTTTTGCGAGATGGAGGCCGATAAGAATCTGGCCGAGCATATGGGATTGCGTATCGGTGATCGCATTTTTAAGCTTAAGCGCCTTCGTTCTGCCGACAACATGCCCATGATGGTCGAACGTAGCTATCTACCGGTTCGTCAATTTCTGTCCCTAAAGCGACCGCTGCTGGAGCGTAAGCCGCTTTACGATGTGATTGAGCAAGACTTTAAGCAAAAAATACGCGTGGCCGAAGAGGAGTTCTATGCGAGCATAGCCCGCCCCACCGATGCCCACCTTTTGGAAATCGTCGAGGGCTCGCCTGTGCTCGATTTGGTTAGGACTACGTATAACGAGTCAAACGAGGTTGTGGAGTATACGCTCTCGGTTGCTCGTGCCGATCAGTTTAAATACAAGGTTTACCACCAGCGTAGCGATTAGTGTCTGCACCGTTTCCATATGATGATTCTTTGTATTTAACTGGTTACTACCAGATAACCAACCGAAGTGTATAATTGCACGTCAGAGGATTACTTCTAGAGAGAGGTATTAGAAATGTTCGAGAAGAGTGTCGAGGAGCTCACCGAGCTCGGCGCCCAGATCACCACGGCCGAGATTGCTCAGCAGCCCGAGCTTTGGCGTGATACGCTCAACATCTATCGCGAGAACAAGGAGGCCATCGAGGCCTTCCTGGCCGAGGCTCGCGCTATGGGCGAGGGCCGTCTGTCCGTTGTCTTCACCGGTGCCGGTACGTCCGACTACGTTGGCGATACCTGCGCCCCGTACCTGCGTCACGCTGGCAACACTGATCTCTACGACTTTAAGCCCATCGCCACGACCGATATCGTGAGCGCCCCGCGCGACTTCCTGCGCGCCGAGGATCCCACGCTCGTGGTTTCCTTTGCCCGCTCCGGCAACAGCCCCGAGAGCCTTGCCGCCGTCGCCGTTGCCAAGGAGCTCGTCCACAACGTCAAGTTCCTCAACATCACCTGCGCTCCCGAGGGCAAGCTCGCTGTCGAGTCCGCTGATGACCCCAATGCGCTGACGCTGCTCATCCCGCGCGCCAACGACAAGGGCTTCGCCATGACCGGTTCCTACACCTGCATGACCCTGCTCTCTACCCTCATCTTTGACGAGGCTTCCGACGAGCAGAAGGCCGAGTGGGTCGAGACCATCGCCAAGATGGGCGAGGAGGTCATCTCCCGTGAGCCCGAGATCGCCGATTACCTGGCTGGCGACTTCAACCGCGTGACCTACTTGGGTTCTGGCTCCTTCGGTGGCCTTGCCCAGGAGAGCCAGCTCAAGATCCTCGAGCTCGCTCACGGTCTGGTCGCTACTTCCTACGACACCTCCATGGGCTATCGTCACGGACCTAAGTCCTTCGTCGACGATAAGACGCTCGTCTTCGTGTTCGTCAACAACGACGCCTACACCCGTCAGTACGACATCGACATCCTCAACGAGATCGGTGGCGACGAGATCGCTCAGCACACCATCGCCGTTCAGCAGGAAGGTGCCACCGTCTATGAGGGTGAGTCCTTCACCTTTAAGGGCTACGAGGCGCTTCCCGAGGGCTACCTTGCCCTGCCGTTCGTGATGTTTGCCCAGGCTATCAGCCTGCTCAACTCCGTGCGCGTGGGCAACACGCCCGATACGCCGAGCCCCACCGGCACGGTCAACCGCGTGGTTAAGGGCGTGACGATTCACCCCTTCACCGCTTAATCGCGTCCCCCCTGTAAGGGCGCCCGTCCGCTCATAACGGCGGGCGGGCGCTTTTTGTTTTACGTGAGCTGGGTATAAGCATCACCACAGTCAACTGCTTTAGAAGCAAGGAGTGCATATGAGCACGTACGCAATTAAGGCTGACAAGTTCTTCTTGCCGGCAGGCCCGCAACTGGGCGGCTATCTTATGGTCGAGGACGGCGTCTTTGGCGCCTGGCAGGCCGACGAGCCCTCTTGCGAGATTAAGGACTACACGGGATCGTGGATCGCACCGGGTATGGTCGATACTCACATCCATGGCTTCTACAACCACTCAACTACCGATAACGATCCCGAGGGCATCGATATCAGCTCGACTGAGCTCGCCCGTCGCGGTACCACCAGCTGGCTGCCCACGACGTTCACCGATGGCGTCGAGCAGATCAAGGACGCCTGCGCCGCCATCGCTCAGGCGGACGAGGGTCGCGGCCCCGACTTCTGCGGTGCTCGCATTCAGGGCATCTACCTGGAGGGCCCCTTCTTTACCATGAAGCACGTGGGCGCGCAGAACCCCGCTTATCTTATCGATCCCTCCGAGGAGGTCTTCGATCAGTGGCAGGAGGCTGCGGGTGGTCGCATCGTTAAGAGCGCCATGGCGGCCGAGCGCGATGGCGCCGCTGCTTATGCTGCTGCCCTCAATGCGAAGGGTGTCGTGACCAGCATCGGTCACTCTGATGCCACGTATGACGAGTGCATCGCCGCCATCAACGCCGGTGCCAGCTGCTTTACGCATACCTATAACGGCCAGCGCGGGCTGCATCACCGTGAGCCCGGTGTCGTGGGTGCTGCCATGTCCACGCCCGAGACCTACGCCGAGATCATCTGTGACGGCAAGCACGTAAACCCTGCCGCCATCAAGGCGCTGCTGCAGGCCAAGGGCTGGCAGCACACGGTACTCATCACCGACTGCCTGGGCTGCGGCGGCATGCCCGAGGGCAGCTACACCAGCGGCGGCATGGACGTCATCATGAAGGACAACCTGTGCTGGCTCGCCGATGGCAAGAGCATTGCCGGTTCGGTGCTCACGCTTGCCCAGGGCGTCAAGAACATCGTCGACTGGGGCATCGCCAGCGCCGATATCGCCATTCGCATGGCAACCGAGGTGCCGGCACGCTCCGCGCACATCGAGGATAAGTGCGGCAGCATCATGCCGGGTCGCGACGCCGACTTTGTCGTGTTCGACCACGAGCTCACCCTCGTCGAGACGTATGTTGGCGGTCAGAGCGTCGGTAACGCCTTTACCGAGTAACGATAGAAAAAGACGGCGGGCCCGAATCTGCTCGGACCCGCCGTATGGGTTAAACGCTCAAAAGCACCTTTACAGTTACAGCTTGTTAGCGATCTTCTTTGCCGTGCGCTTAACGCCGGCCACCAGGCCTCCTGCAGGATGCTCCTTTTCGTAGGCTAGACGCTTCTCGCGCTTGGCATACTCTTCGACGATGATGTCGCCATACTCGTCTTCGATCTTGTCGAAGAAGTCGACGGCGCCCTTAATTTCCTCAGCGTTCGGGTGCCCCTTTTGGACACCGCCGGTGAGTTTGAACGGCCCCCACGTATCAAAGCCGGGGCAGCCGTAGACGCCCATAAAGATGGCCTGCCTCATGCGGCAGATGCCATCGATATCCTTGCCGTACCACTTGTTTTTGCCACCGTAGGTCATAAGGCCAAATACCTTGTCCTGCGGCTGCAGCACGTTCGTGAGCACGCGTGCCATGTCCTTGTCGATCTCGGAGTAATAGATGCCCGTGGCGACACCGATCAGATGATATTCGTGCAGGTTGGGATACTCGTTTTTGCCGAGCGCCTTGACGTCGAGGGTATCGATTTCGGGGTGCGCCTCGACGATGGCGTCCACGAGCTTTTTCGTATTGCCGTGGTGGCGTGAGGCATAAAGGATGATGGTTCGCATAAGAAGGCCTTTCAGCTGTAATTGCATCAATGTCTGTATGGTACCCCGTTGCATGGCCGGGATACCGGACGCATCGATGAACGTGCGGGTTTGTCCTTTGGTCAGGGCCGAGACGGGTTCTTGCGAGCAAAAAGCAGTTGTTCGAAAGGATGGACAATGGAATACGCTCTCTCCAACGATTCGATTTCTATCAAGGTCTCCACGGCCGGCGGCTCGTTTACCTCGATTGAGGCTGGAGGTCGCGAGTACCTGTGGCAGGGTGATCCCGCCGTGTGGTCCGGCCAGGCACCGATTTGCTTCCCGATTTGCGGAGGCCTGCGTGATGGTAGCGCCATGACGTTTGCCGGGCATCACGTGAAGCTCGCTCGCCACGGGTTTGCGCGCAAACAGGAGTGGAAGCTGCTGAGCCAGAGCGAGAACGAGCTGGCGATGTGCCTGGCTTCGGAGGATAACGCCGCGCTGCTGAGCGATTATCCGTACCCGTTTAAGCTTGTCGCTCGTTATGCGCTTGAGGGGGATACCGTGCGCGTCTCCTATGAGGTGACCAACGAGGGCACCGAGGACATGCCGTTCTTTATCGGTGGACACCCCGGCTTTAGGTGCCCGCTCGACGAGGGCGAGGCCTATACGGACTACGAGCTGCGCTTTGAGAAAGACGAGGCTGCGGAGCTCTGCACCGCCGTTCCCTCGACTGGATTGATTGACGTGGCAAACCGCTCCAAGAACCCCATGGTGGGAAAGACGCTGCCCCTGTCGCACGAGCTCTTCGATTTTGCGGAGACCATCTTTGACGTGCTCGAGAGCCGACAGGTCACGCTTTCCAAAAAGGGCGAGGACAAGGGCGTTCGCCTGAGCTTTGAGGGCTTCCCGTATCTCATTGTGTGGAGTAAGCCCGAGGGCGATTTTGTGGCAGTTGAGCCCTGGGGCGGCCTTTCGACCTGCTCCGATGAGGATGACGTGCTTGAGCATAAGCGCGGCTGCCTTGTCGCCAAGCCCAAGGAGACCGTCGTTCGCTCGTTCACGATTGAAATTCTGTAATTCCGTTTTGTCGACTCGTATCACGAGGCACAAGGAGCCTGCGAGATAAGGAGCTAAAAATGATCCTCACCGTTACGATGAACCCGTCTGTCGATACGCGCTATCAGCTCGATGAGCTCGTTATCGACGACGTCAACCGTGTGACGCCCGAAAAGACCGCCGGCGGCAAGGGCCTCAACGTGGCCCGTGTGCTGGGTCAGCTGGGCGACGACGTCGTGGCAACCGGTCTGCTCGGCGGCCACATGGGCGCTTACATGGCCGAGCTCATGGACGCCAACGGTATTAACAACGACTTTGTGCCCATCAAGGGCGAGACCCGCATCTGCCTCAATATCCTTCATGCCGGCAACCAGACCGAGCTGCTCGAGAGCGGCCCGACAATTGCCCCCGAGGAGCTCGATGCCTTTACCGCCAAGTTTACCGAGCTTGCGAGCAAGGCCGACGTCGTCACCATCTCGGGTTCGCTGCCCCGTGGTGTCGAGGCAGACTACTATGCCAAGATCACGGGCATTGCCGAGAACGCCGGTGCCAAGGTGCTGCTCGATACCTCGGGTGCTTCGCTCGAGGCCGCCCTTAAGTCCGAAATTAAGCCCGAGCTGGTCAAGCCTAACCTGACCGAGATCAACGGCCTTTTGGGTACGAGCTTTACCACCGACGATGTGGACGAGCTCCGCGCCGCGCTAGCCTCTGATACCCGCTTCTCCGATATCCCCTGGGTCGTCGTGTCCATGGGCGCTGCCGGCTCCGTTGGCTTCCACAATGGCCGTGCGTTCCGCGCAAAGACGCCCGATATCCCTGCCGTTAACGCTACGGGCTCTGGTGACTCCACTATCGCTGGCTTCGCGCATGCCATTGCTGCCGGCGCGGACGACGAGACGGTGCTGCGTACCGCCAACACCTGCGGCAAGCTCAATGCCATGGATCCCATGACCGGCCATCTGGTCATGGACCGTTGGGACGAGGTCTACAACGGCGTTGTCGTGACCGAGCTGTAAAAGCCTGGGCGTCGGCCCCGGCATTGCTTGCTAGCTCATGTCGACGACAAGTGCGGTAGCATTATGCTGGGGCGCGACGCTGAGTTTGTCGTGTTCAATCCCGACCTTACCCTGGTCGAGGCGTATGTGGGTGGCAACAGCGTCGGTAACGCGTTTGCCGAGTAGCCGCCAAAGAAGCGATCCGAGAGGGGATTTAGATGATTTACGGTGCATTGGGCGATATCGAGGAGTACCGCGGAATGCTCAAGGGCCTCGACGTGCTGATCGACTGGCTCGAGGAGAACGACCCGGCAGAGCTCGAGGTCGGCAGCCATCCGATTCTGGGCGACAAGGTCTATGCGAACGTCATGGCTCCCACGACGCGTCCCGAGGCCGAGGCTCACTATGAGACGCATCAGCGCTATCACGACCTGCAGATCGACGTCGAGGGTCGCGAGGCCTTTAAGGTCGCCACGGGCAGCCTGACGCTGGTTCAGGAGTTTGACGAGAAGGACGACTACGATCTGGTCGATTCCGACGCTTCGATCGCCGGCAATCTTGCCGACGACAAGTTTGCGCTGTTCGTTGCCGGCGAGCCTCACATGCCCACGCTCGAGTTCCCGGGCGATGGCGCACAGCCGGTCAAGAAGATCTGCTTTAAGTT
This sequence comes from uncultured bacterium, assembly GCA_905215365.1. Lineage (GTDB taxonomy): Bacteria > Actinomycetota > Coriobacteriia > Coriobacteriales > Coriobacteriaceae > Collinsella. Next base: position 25,764 of record CAJMPX010000016.1, read on the forward strand.
GCTTGCCGACGCTTACTGGGAGGAGTAGCGAGCTGCTCGGCTGAGCTGTTCGTCTGATGGCGTGATTCCCCTAGGGAAATCACGCTAGGACCCCGCCAAACGGGTTTTCCCTAGGGAAATCACGTTTGGCGGGGTTTTCTGTTTTTGAATAGGGAAGCCTCATTTATTTGCGAAGAACATCGGCTAGCCGCAGGATTGAAATCATCGACCGATAAGTGAGTTCCACTTTTTCGCCCGCAAGCAGTCGTTTCGAGCCAATCTCATCTAGCCCCACAAGCCGAGAAAACAGCGGGCCGCTCATCGTGCCCTCGTCAATTGATTCCCTTATGGTCTTCAAAACGTCCGTATCATGAAGCGATGCCGAGCTGTAGGGGGCAACACGAGCGGAACTCTCAATTAACGACGAGACAAAAGGATGGAGATGCTTTGGACATAGTCCATCAAACACCACATCCCCATTGTCGTTCGAGCCGACCAGGCGCCAAGTATAGTGATCGACCCAGTCATCTCCGTCATATATGGCGTTCATGAGCAACTTCCCGTCTAGAGAGAGAAACCTATTTGGACATCGGGGCGCAAGACCGCAATCCATATCGGGCCTCCAGCAGCTCCAACCCAACGCACCACATAGGTTCCCTTTCGTACATGTGTATCAATCTGCCCCGAAATGCCGGTGAATGCAATTCCAGACCCGTTTGTCGGATAGCAATCGACGTATTTTTGTTTTCCGCTCACAACCTTGTATAGATATATCGTTCCAGCAAAAGAGAAGGGATCGTTCGCAATTTTGTCCGGAAGAACTTGCCACCTCAAAATCCCGCTACCAATATGGTCAAGCTTGACCGTTCCGCCGTCCCCCTCAAAAGTGGCAAGGGGATTTACCCCAGACTGAGAGTCGGCATCGCCCTCCTTAGCAGTTATCAGCAGGCTGCCCGTATAAGACTGCTGAGGCTCACCTTCAGGACAGGCAGCCTCGGCCCAAGAAGGGCCACTCAGGCAGAACAGTCCGAGCAGCATCATTACCAACAAAAGAAAACCCTTAGTTCTTTTCATCTCTATCCCCAACGTCTCTCGACATTTGTATATCGTGACTATTTTAGATCTATATGGCCAATTCGAGCCCTCGCCATGGCATTTGTTGCACTGGGTTTCTTTTCATTAATTTTTCACTTTGGTAAATCCCCGCCCCTAAGCATTAAACCCGAAGTCCACCGAGTGGGCCGCCGTTGACGTGGCGATGTTTGGATTGGCGCGCACGCACTCAAAATCGGCAACAAAAAAGCCGCCCGAAGGCGGCTATCTTGTGTAATGGAGCCAGCGACCGGGCTCGAACCGGTGACCCCCGCTTTACGAGTACGTGAATTGAACCTTTACCCAGATAGTGCGAATTTCACTGAGTTTAAAATAACCGCACGTAAATATATGTATATAGCAAATATCGAGCTAGCTATTAGAACTAGATTTCCCACCAATTTCACACTTATCGACGCTTGAAAGTGTGAAATCTTTCCATTAGGCTTGATGGCAAAGCCTTTAAAGCTTTGCCATCAAGCCTAATGGAAAACCTAGTGAGGGATATGATTCAGGGATCGATAAAAAAGACCGCACGCGGAACTTCGGAGTGCATCGATAAGGCCAAGGGGGTCTATCGAATCTACTTTTCTCTGGGAAAGGACCCTGATACGGGCCGGTACCGTCGCAGCCCATCGCGTAGAGTCCATTGCAGGAGCAAGAACCCGAAAAATTGGCCGAGTGAGGTTGCCAAGGCGCTAGAGGCCTATAGGGCTGAGCTTGAGGGTGCTTCCAGCCGGGAGAATGACGTTCTGGGTTTATCGGATTATGCAGACAGGTTTCATGCAAATAGGGAGTCGACTATGGGGTCGCCTCTTGCCTATGAACGTGAAGGATTGGATATCCGCCATATACGCGAGCTGTTCGGCAATCCCAATCTCGATCGGCTTAAATCGGATGACATTCGTGCCGTGTATGCCAAGGCTAGAAAAGACGGGCGGTTCAGCGAGAGTGAAATTCGCCGCATCCACATCAAGCTTAAACAGATTATGGAGGACGCCGTCGATAACGACCTTGTGGGAAAGAACCCGTGCAGGGCAGTGAAGCTGCCCAAGCAGAATGTCGAGGCTCGTAAGGCGCTGAGTGCCGAGGAGGCGGCAAGGCTGCTTACGGTCCTTTTGGAAGAGAAGCCATCTTCCTTCATCACGTGCACAATGCTTCTGCTTCTATGCGGCTTAAGGAAAGGGGAGGCCCTGGGCCTCTCGTGGGAGGATTATGACCCCGATGCCAAGACCTTAAGGATAGTGAAGCAATATACGAACGATAGGACGCTGAGGCCGCCTAAATCAAAGATGAGTAGGCGCAAGATTTCGGTGGGAGATGAGCTTGCCGACTATTTGGACAGATGGAAAGACATTCAGCGGAGTGAGTTCGATTCATTTGCAGTGGGGCAGACCGGAGAAACGCCGATTGTCCATTCCATTGGGATTGCCGATGTCCCCGGCGGCAAACGGGCCTTTGTGACCCGGATGGACGGACATAACTATTCGAGGGCGTTTAGGCTGTTTGCAGTGAAAAACGGCTTCGGTTCTTTTAAAGAGAGCAGGGAGGTCGTTGGCAGCGACGGCGCCGCTCGCACGCGCTATACGGGCTACAGCGGGCTGAAGCCTCATGAACTGAGGCATACGCAGGCGACTCTGCTCGTTGGGGCCAATACGGATATCAAGACGATCCAAGCGCGTCTGGGCCACGCCAGCCCATCGACGACGCTGTCCATCTATAGCCACTTTATCGAGGCCAATGACCAGAAGGCTGCGTCTGCGTTGGACAATCTGCTGAAAGGCTAGAAAAAGAGGCCCCATCGGGCCTCTTTTTCTAAGCGGCATTGTTTCGGCAGATCATCGCGCCGTATGGCGGCTCCAGCTCCATTGACTGATAGTAGCTGGCATCTAGAAGATTGAAATAGCAAATGATGGGAGCAGCAAGGTGCTCGTCCTTATTTAGGTAATGCCCCTCGTCATCTGTGACCAGTTTGACCTCGTCGCGGATCACATCGGCCATGCGGGGCCAGAGTTTGGTTGCGCGTTGCAATTTATCCTTTGGGCTAAAGTCGCCATTGTGGAAGAAGACAAAATGGGGAGCGTCGTACTTTGCTCCGCCGCGAATTTCGATAATTCCGACCTGGCTGCACGATTCTGCGCAATCTTCCGGCTCCAGAAGCGTCCATGAGGAGGGAAAGACCGCGTAATCACCGCCCAAAAGATTGACACGCTTCATGCCCTGGGGCTCTTCTGCCTCTTTATAGTAGAGGGATAGATGGTCGTAGAGGCGCTGGAACTGTTCACGTTCCAACTCTTTAGTGCTAAACGTCAGCTCTTCTGTCCCGTCGATGGGAAGGGCTCTCATCTCGTTAGTGATGAGTTGGATCTCCTTGGCACAAGTGTCTTCCAGGACTTTTGCAAATCGGGGCGTAAGCCCTGTAAGCAAATTGCACAGATAGTCGATCGCCTCGCCGGTGCTCCTGATCGATTCAGGGTTTTTACGGCGCAGCTCGTCGATTTTCTTGGGTGTGGTTTCCAGAACAGTTGTTCCGTACTTTATTTTTTTCATCTTGCTTCCGGATAATGGTAAACGGCCCATGATAACTCCAATCTCCATATATGATTGTAATTCAGTTAGACGTAAAAATCTATGACGTTAGAAAATGAATTAGAAAAGAAATTAGATTAAAATACCGAATCACCGTGCGAAATAGTATAATGGCATTAGGTAATAGCCTGACCAGCTGGTCTGAAAGGAGTTATTTAATTCTCGGTCGTTGATTGAAAAGCCGCCCGCCCTTCCCTAACTAAGTTTGGCGACGAAGGGGGAGGGGCGAGCAAGCCCGAAAGGATTCTACCATGATTGGAGAACCCCAACCGTACGTTGCTGTACAGGCATCATCTGCGGTTTCTTTTCGCCCCGACTTGGGGCGCGAACGCCTTCTCGGTATTTCCGACGTGAGCAAAATGACCGGACTCAGTCCGGTCACTGCATCGAAGCTCATGAAGGAGAGCGGGCACGCGATTGCGTTGCATCGCCGCGTTTTTATTCTCGAGTCGAGCCTGTTTGCCTATCTCCGTGAACTGGAGGTGAGCAGGCCGTGTCGTCTGTAAAACCGATGAGCGATGGCCTGGATAAGACCACGCTTGACATTCTTAACAATAAGCCGCTTGGCCATATTGAGCACCGTGTGCTCGATGCTCTTCTCGGCGGCGTGCGCCAATATCTGTGCATCGTGCCGGGTGGCCCTGGCACTGGCAAGACTACCTTTATGCATCAAGTTGGGGATTGCTGGGCGATTGCAGGCCATCCGGTTGTAATATTCGAGGGCGAGCTCACCCGCGCGAGCATGCTCGCGAAGAGTCTGACCCGTATTACCGACGGTGGGCTTACGTACGAGGACATGTACAGTGGCGATATGTCCGTGGGAAAACGTGAGCAATTTGACAGGTCGGTCGATATCTATGCGCGCAGTATTGCCGAGCGCATGTTCATTATCTCCGGTGAAATCAAAAATGCGGGAATGCGGAAGGCAATCGAGGAGGTTGCCGATAGATATGGCGAGCCGCCACTGGTTATCGTCGATTACGCGCAAATCGTCTCTCTGCCCCAGGAGCTGCGCATTGCCGACGAGCGTGTCGGTCTCAAGCTCGTTGCATCGGAACTACGCCGCATTGTGGATGAGGTGCATTGCCCACTGTTTGCAATATCGTCGATTAATCGAACGAACTATGACAAACAGACCACCGGGCTTCAGGCCATAGGGGGCTGCAACATGTTTGAGTATTCGGCCGACATCGTCATGTCGCTCTCGATCAAGGGCGACAGGCCCGAAGAGCGTAACGCCAACATGTTGCTCAAAAAACGGCCTGTTATTGCTTCGGTCACGAAAAATCGCTACGGCTCATGCGGTGTCGTAGAGTTCGAGTTCGATGCCCCCGCCGCGACGTTCACCGAGATCGCCTAATTATGGTGCTCGGGCCCCGTCATTGTGGCTCATGGCTCGTCAACAGCACTTCTACCACGGAAGTGTGCTTTCCGTTGACGTTATAGGCATGGTCGGCGTGGGAGACGTGGGAATCCGACCAAAGCGAGTCGATGAGCCTGTGCTTCGGTAGTCGTTGTGCGCCCACGAGGAAACCATGAACCTGCGGCCGCTTTCCATGAGCGAATCGCGCAGCTTGAGGATCGAATCTGGGCGCTGACGCACCCCAGGAAGTCGCAGGACGTTGAGGAAGGGTTGGACGACATGATTGCCGACGCCCAAGAAGTGGTGGCGGCGTGGAACGAAGATCACGCCCGTGACGCGCCGAGGCGAAATCAGGGAAAGAGCTGGTAGGGCGCACTTCCCACAAACGGAAACAAAAAAGGGAGCCAGACTAGGCTCCATGAAAGCAAAGGAGACAAAGATGGCATACGAGGACACGCCAATCGAGATTCCGTTCTTGATTTGTACGGCTGACTCAGACCAAAGCCGGGTGGGTTTGGATTATCGCAGGGTTGATAAATTCCTTGCTGCGTTCGCCGAAAGCGATGATGCCTTTGAGTTCCAAAGAATTGCATGGAATAAAGATTCATGGGCTGGAAGTTGGTTCAACCGTAAGGAATTTATCAAGAACCCGACGGCGAAGATTCCGGAGGATTGGCCATATATGGTTCGCCGCGGTAGTGAGGTGGTCGCGGCGTTCTACGAGCGCGGCGATGCTGTGATGTTCGAAACGATACTGCGGTTCAAGCAGGATTGGAAAGACGAGCCGCACATTTGGATCGACTGCGAGGAGCGCGACCGTCGGGCTGCGCTTTCAGATGACTGGGTCGAGCACAGCGATGAATACTATGAAGCGCTGGCAGATCTAAGCGATGATTCGATTGAACCCAGCGATGAATGGTACGAAATGATGGATAACCCAACCGGGGTGTTCTTCTAGTCATGCCCAAACAGAAAAAGGGAGCCGATCAAGGCTCCCTTTTTCTGTTTGGGCATCGGCTTCATGGAGCCGAGTTGCAGGGTGAGCATGAACCGCGGTTTCATCGAGTTCGACCCGAATAAGGTCGCTGGCGACAAGAGATTTTGGCGGCTGCTGAAAAAACTCTCGCCGTGTCTGTCGCACGTCACGCTCAAACGGTTTGACCTTGCGTTCGACATGCCGATCAACAGACTCGATTGCCGTTTGAGTAAAGACAGGTGCATCTACAAATCGGTCATTTGCACGGGAATCACTGAATACCTCGGGGTCAAGAACACACCAATTTGATTTCCCGAGCCGAGATTCTTATAAATCAGTCCTGATTTTAGTTCTAAGTTATGATCCAGACACCAACCGAAAGCTAATTGAAAAGCATGCGGAGTGCATTGAATGGCACTCCGCTGTATTGCTGTTTGTTATTATTCTTATTCTTATCCCCATCAAGCATCTAGCCAAGCTTCCCGTAAAGCATAAGGGGTGCCCTTAATGGCACCCCGCAGCAAAACACCTTGTTATTATTCTTCTTATTATTCTTTTAATTTGAGTTTCCATTTCGAGTATTTTGCCCGTTTGATTTTTAAGAATCAAACGGAATCTATCTACTCGCTCGACTGGATTGCCGTTGCATCTCATCAAATATGGCAGGAGTTTTTGCCAGGTTTATAGGCAAAAGGGTAGAGCAAAAACGTATTCGTCCTACGTTCGTTTTAAAGCATTTCGCACACCAGCGGAGTGCCCTTAATGGCACTCCGCAGTATCGCTATTCGTTATTATTCTTGTCATTAACGGACGAAATCAACTTTCCAACCGACTCAAATAACTCATAATGCCGTGCAATAAAACTTCAAACAGGTTTTGATTTCCTTTAATTCGAACAACGTTTTCAGTTTTAAAACCACGCTTAGATTTTATTTTTGTGCGTGTATCAAACGGTATGCGAAGTCCATTTCTTTTCAATTTCTCCTATTCGTCCTCTAATAATTCGCAGTCAGTTCACGTTTCTAAATTGAAAGAACTTGCTTTCAGATTGCCGGTAATCACTAAATACGTAGCGGTCGCGCCGTCATTTTTCGTTGCGCGAAACCTTTTTACAAGCCTTTCAAGTTAATGCCGGAGCAACTACAAACAATGATTTCAAACCAGAACGGTAATCAAATCAGCGTCCAAATCCAATTGCTGAAACCCTTTCGACCTTACAAACAGTTTGCTGTCGCGACTTGCTGCACACCCATCAGAAACCAACCTCATACTTCCAAGCCGCTCGCCGGATAGGGGAGAGCACCATCTGAAGCGGATCGCAGATCGCCGTATTCCTCTGCCAGATGCACTCTCAAAACGCACCCATCCTCGTTGCCCGCAACCCCTCGTTAGCCCTATTCCCCATCTGTTTCTTTGTCGGACATTCATCGAGATCCCTATGCCCTGGCAGACATTTATGTTCCCCAGCTGTGGAGTTGGCGGACATTGACCAAGCACCCATTGGCTACCTGTCAGACATTCTCCAACGTCCCAATCACATGCCAGGGGATAGCAGAATTCGCCCCGAGCAGGAGCCGATCACCCCGCAGCGCGGCCGCCTTCCCTGCGGTCAGACGGCAGGTGCTAAATGGCCTTGCCAATTGTGGATGCCGCTGCGGCAACACCCGAACCGCCCCAAAAAAGTGCTCCAAACTACCCATAAGGCCAATTAGCACGCCAGTTTCGTTCAACGTCAGACATTAAGAATGTCAGACATTGAACCTGCGGCAAAACCGCAGCTGGGGCCACAAGTGGCCTGAAATCGCTTCGCTTCGCTCGCTCACCCCACGCGAAATGTCTGCCAGGGCTGTCAGACATTGTCAGACATTGAAAATGCCTGATCGCGCGTGGGGGAACGGCCGCTCGCGAAGCTCGGTACCGGCCGTGATGATTGGAGATCAGAAATGTCAGCCATTTCGCCAGATGAACTCAACGCAACCCAAGCGCCATCCGCCGCCCAGCCCTACGCCCCGCCTGCCTGGATGCAGCCCGACCAACAGCTCGCCGAAATGTCAGCCATTTCGCCCGACCAATCAGCCACCCGCCGCATCACGGTCCGCCTCCCGAACGCCGACCTGACAGCCCTCGACGCACGCGCTGACGCCATCAACGCCAGCCGCAGCGAATACCTCCGCACCCTCATCGCCCTGCCCGTCACGCTCGACCTGTCGTCCATCCGCCGGGCCACCCCAGGTGTCGAGTCCATCACCCGCCCGCTCGGCCCAGAACTCGCCCTCAAGCACACCGACAGCCAAACGAATAGTTTGACCGTGCAAGCAATCACGGACAGTGCTTTGGAATCTATCTCAAACGAGATCCGATCCATCGGGGTGAACTACAACCAGTCCGTCCGGGCGCTCAACCGCATCTTGAAAAAATACGGCAACCACCGCGCCCTTTCACAAGAAGAGCGTGTCGAGATCATAGAGCTCTACGAACGCCTCTCAAAGCAGAACAAGGCGATATACGAACGCTTGAAGACCCTCGCCGACCAAGTCGAGTCCTTGTCCGAGACCCCGTCCGTGAACTTGACCGCCGCCGTGCATTCTGAGGCCCCCATCAATAAACCCAATGCCGACCGCCGCCGAGTCCGCGGCAAGAAGCACGCCGCGTCCCGTCCAGACCAGATTGAAGACGGAGGTGACTTATGACGTTCATGAAACCCCTCTCTGGGCATAGTTCCGTCAAATGGATCCGCTACTACCTTTTTAAAAACGATCGAGCTTTGGACAGAGATTTCCTCAACCTGACCGACCGCGACTGGAAGGGGAGGGACTGGGCAAAGGTGATGGATCGGACCCGAGAGATTTTCGGCAACGACGTGCCGGTAAAAAGGGACGGCAAGATTCGCACCTAGGAACAAGTGATCATCTCGTTGGACGAGAAGGACAACGGCGTCGAGCTCGATGATTTCCGGGACTTCGTGAACGAGTGGGCATCCAAATGGTTTGATTCCCGAGGCCCGGAAGGCGAGGGCATCGGACGATTTGAGGTGGCTATCGCTTATCACGATGACAACACCGCCCGCGAGGCCGCCGGCAAGCAGGGCATCCTTCATGCACATATCGTCATCAACAACACCGAGCTCGAGACCAAGCGTCGCATCTCCGGTCTGCTCACGACCAAGGTCATCCAAGCGATGCGAGCCGATTTGCAGACGATGTCGCTCGAGCGTGGATGGCACGCCTTTGCCACCGATGGAAAGTCTTGCACCCAGGCCGAGATGGATGCGAGGGGCCTGCAAGTCTCACGCGGCAAGAGGCTTGACCGCGCGATGGCGGCACTCGACAACGTACTCGCTAACGAGGCGAAGGGCGCCCAAGTCGAGGACTATGGCGAGGCGATGCAGCGGCAATTGGATGGGCGTCGTTCTGTCGAGAAATTGATTCCCGAGACATATACGGACAGCCTGACCGCCGTCCGCCAGCCAAGATCCGCCAACCCCAACCCGACCGATCCCGACAAGGCCGCAGGCTTTTCGTACACCACCATGAGGATCGATGATGGCCGCGCCATGCGCCTCATCGTGCCGCGCGGATTCGGAATCTCCGACACCATGGCGGAAAGGCAGATCAAGGCTCGCGAGGGATGGTTGTGGAAAGACGACATCCGCGACAGAGTTGACGTCGCGATGCGAATCTCCAAGAGCCCTACCGATTTCGCATCCAAGCTCAACGAACTCGGCATCAAAATCAACTACAACCGGGAAGGGGATATCGTCTACCACCACCCGAGCGACCCCGTCGCAAGAAAGGTCAAGGGCTCGACGCTCGGCAAGAGATACACCGCGGAATCGATTGAGCAGACGATGGCCGAGAAATACGTCAGCCGCCGCCACCGAGCCCACAACCTGTCGAACCGCGAGCGCTGGATGACCGACGTTGAGCGTGCCGCCGCCCTGGCTATCGCCAAGGCGGCCGTGCCGTGCTCTCGCGAGGGTGCGGAACTCATGAACCGCCTGAAATCGACTATCAACCGCAACGACTCCGTGAACGACGGCCCCGGCGTCGAGTACCCGTCCTCTCTCGCCGGCTCCCTCGGCATTGAGTACCCTTAGGTTTCCTCGAACGGCGACGGCCGTCGAAAGATGACCGAGGAAGAAATCCTCGAGGCCATGGCGGACATTCGCGATGAAAAGGGCTACGGCGGTCTTGCCGCGAACAACCCGACGGCCGCTTCTTCCAATAACGGCAATTCGCGCCAGCAGGAGGATGCCGTCGAGATCAAGAAGTCCAGACACCGCTAAGGAATATGATGTGCGGGCTGCTCGGCTTGGCCCGCTCCACGTACTGCGGCCGGAAGCGCCGCCCGGTGCCCGATGACCCCTGGCGCGAGCTCAGGATCGCGGTGGGGAGCCCGTGGCTCGCCTACGACTGCAGGCTCGGGGCGCGCGTCGCGCACGTGAAGCTGGTACTCCCCGAAGGCATTCGCCGACTGGGCCGAGGGAAACGACGTTGGGCTGTCGTGCAGCCGCACCGGCAACCGCCACGGAACGCGGTCGCAGAGCCGTTTTCCCTTCGTTAAAAATTGAGATGTACTACCGACAGGAATTCGCCACGCGTGCCCTCGCGGAGCTTCGGGATGCGCAGCGCGATCTCTCCGGCGCGGGTGTTCAGGGCGCGCTCGCGGTAGCCGTTGCTCGGCATCCCGAGCTCGGAGGCCTGCTCGTCGATCGCGACGTTGACGAGGTCCTCAAGCAGGTCCCTGACGGCGGCGTTGAGGCCGTCGGTGCCGTCCTCCCCGAGGACGAGGACACCTGCGGCGTCGTTTTCGGTTACATTGTCCATAGCGGCTGTCCTTTTTATCGCTATTCGTTCTATTCAAAACTAAGCAATTAGTATGCATCATTGGTCTGTGTGGGCTTAATAAAATAGCTGGTAAAAAGCATTAACTAATTGAACTATTACCCTCATGTTCATATATGGCATACCTGAAGTACCAATCTACTTTATGCATTCCCAGCCTTGACGAAATGTTATGGGGGGGGGGTATAGTCAAAAGACGAAAGCGCGCAAAGGGGAGATTGCGCTCATTTCCGCCCTGTGCGCAACACAGCTTAAACGCTGAGGGGGTGTGCCATGGCTGCACGCGCTTGGAACGCGATCGTCGCCGTCACCGCGGTGGTCGCAGCCATTCTCGTCATCTGCTTCGCTGGGGTCCGTCTCGTGGGGCTCACCCCGTATGCCGTGCTCTCAGGTTCCATGGAACCCCTCTACCCCACCGGCTCGCTCATCTTCGTCGCTCCTGCCGATTCCGCCAGCATCCAGCCGGGTGACACCATCACGTTCAAGCTCGACTCGGGCACCCTGGTTACCCACCAGGTCTACGACGTCGATGCCGAGTCCCACCTCTTCTACACCCAAGGCATCGCCAATAAGACGGCCGACGGCCACATCTCGCACGACGCCGCGCCCGCGCCGTTCTCCGCGCTCGTCGGCACGCCCGTCGCATGCATCCCTTACCTCGGCTACGCCAACGTGGCCCTCACAACCCCACCTGGTATCTACATCGTCATATCCTGCGCCGCCCTCATCGGTGCCGTGACGATCGCGATGGAGCTGTTTTCCAAAGATCCCGAGGCCAATCAACGCTCGCGCGGTGTGCATGCGAAGGTCAAGTGAGAGAGGTAGGGAGCGTGAGAAAGAGACGTATCACACAGTCGGGAGCTGTCTTCGCGGCGTTCACGGCGATGAGAACGACGATGTCTACACAGGCACCTGCAGCCGCCGGAACGTTTGCGTTTGGGACCTTCCTTCGCAAGCGCAGGTAAAGACTGGTTTTACATTGGGCGCGCATCGCGCCCGGAAAAGAAAGGAACCAAGTATGAGTACTACAAATGGAAAGAAGCGCACGACGCTCGTCGTCGCCTTGTGCGCGCTGCTGTGCGTGGCCGTCGTCGGCGGCGTCTTCGCATGGTTCAACGTCACTGCGAGCAAGACCAACACGTTCACGGTCGGCAACATCACCAAGCCCGAAGTGAAGCCCGATCCCATCGACCCCACCAAGCCCGATCCCAACAACCCAAGCACCGACGGCTTCATCACCGAGACCAAGTGGATTGAGAACTCCAAGATCACGGCAAACTCCACCATTGCCAAGAACCCCAACGTCGGTGCCGGCAAGGGTTCCGAGCCTGCCTACGTGTTCGTCGAGGTTGAGAACAACCTCGACAAGACGGGCGATTCGTATTTCGTGCTCAACACCGCGCAGTGGGCTCCCGTTGAGGGGCACACGGTCTCAATGTCGGGCGTTAACAACGGCTACAAGTCCGGCCTGTTCGTCTACACCGGCGGCGGCAGTGAGGCCGCAAAGCTGGCCCCCACGGCGGATGCCGATGATTACACAGGTGAGCTGTTCACGCAGGTTGTGACCAACAAAACCTACGATGCCGCCGTTAAACCCACTATGGACATCAAGGCCTATCTTGCTGCCATGAGCTCAAACAGCGAGACCACCACGTTTAGCGATATCCAGAATGCCGCCATCACTTGGACCGAAACGAACTAGAACTCATCGAGCGATGCGCAGGGTCTCACGTTGGGGCCCTGCGCTCCTCATTCTTTGCTTGATGGGAGGCTTCGCGCATGGAAAATGATCTTAAGGAAACCCTGCGACGCAATGCGCCTGTTTTGCCTGTGCTGGCGTTGCTCGCCGTGGTGCTTGCCGCGCAGACGGTTGCATACATCACGCGCGAGTTTCCAACTCACAGCTTCATAGCGTTTGGCTCGGTGGACGTTAAGGCGTCTATCACGACTCTCGACGACATGGGCGCCGAGGTCCCTGCTCAAGATGGAGACAAGCTTTTCACCGGCGTTGACGGGGCGCATCGTATCGTGCGCGTCGTCAACACCGGTGACCATGCCCTGTGGGTCCGTCTTTCCCTTGACGTGACGATGACTGATAGTGCGGGCGATTGCCGATCCGTAACCGAGTATGCAACGTTTGAAGGGTCGAATTCGGCATGGGTTCAGGGGCCCGACGGTATGTGGTACTGCACCGTTGCGCTCGAGCCGGGTCAGACCTCCGAGCCTGTCTGCACGGCCATGCGCCTGGACACGGCAGCTGCCCAGGCACAGTATGGCCCTGCGAGCGGATACGGGCTCACGGCCAACGTGCAGGGCGTCCAGTATGAGAACAACCATACTTCGATCTTCGATGCAGAAGGGTGGCCGGCACTATGAGACATCGCCCGATACCCCTCCTGAACAGGCTTGTGACCTATGTACGGCGGCATATCGTGAAATGGGCGGCTATCGTCGCGTCCTTGTGCGTTGCGCTCATCATGGTGCACGGCCAGGCCGCTGCGGCGGGCAGGGTGCACGAGATCAACTCGGTGGCCGACTTCATCACCGTCATTCTTGCGTCGCGCGGAGATAACGGCAGCCAGTTCGAGGGGGAGACTGTTCGCTTGAACGTCGACCTCGACTTGTCGACCGACGATGTTGACAACATCATCTCGCAAATCGGGTCGCTCACGTTCGGCACCATCGACCGCCCCTTCAAAGGCGAGTTTGACGGTGCGGGCCACACTATCACAGGCCTTGACTACCAGCGTGATCTTTGGGTTCCCGCAGCAAACACCGGCTTGTTCGCCGCCACGGACGGCGCCTACATCCATGACATCAACTTTCGAGACGGCTACGTGGGCGCCGACTTCCGCGGCGGCTACATCGTGGGGTACGCCAAGAACTCCGCGATCGCCGACGTGAAGATCACCAATTGCACGAGCTCCGTCACACCGGCCAACAATGCGGTGTCGCTCATCACCAACGCCGGCCTGGCGGGCGGTATGATCGCCGGCCAGACCGAAGGCGGCGTCATCTACAATTGCGAGGTTTCGGGCGGAAGCGTCGTCAACAACTCCACCGCCGGTGTCTCCGGCTTGGGTGGCGAGGGCCTCTACCTGGGCGCAATCGTGGGAACTGCCAAGGGCACGACCATCGAGTACTGTCGCGTCACGCCGCTGCGCGACCCGGATACCGGCGTTTATATCCTGGATGATGCGGGTGCCTACCGCTATACGTCCGTGAAGAACTCCTACGACATCGCCGTGGGTGCCGTTTCGGGCCAAGCCGTGTACGCCGGCGGTATCGCGGGCTCCATCTACGACGGGGCCCAGGTGCTTGACTGCTTCTCGACCGCCGACTGCTACGCCTACTCGGCAACCTATGTTTCGGTGGGCGCAGGCAACGCAAGCTATGTGGGCGGAATAGCCGCCCGCGCCGACGGCGGTGCGGGGCTCGAGTGCACCATCGCCCGCTCGCACTATGCGGGCAACATCCACTCGCGCCAGTACAACGCCGTGCTTGTGATTCCCATCATTCAAAACGATGTCAACATCGCCGGTATCGTCGAGCGTGACGACGACGGCGACGTCCGTGTGTACGACAGCTATTTCAAGCCTTCTGCCAGTGCAACCACCAAGACCATAAACGCCGTGGGTGACAACGCGAGCGGCCTTACGTACGGCCCGTTGGATGACGCGCGCTACGCCAACCGAAGCTTCTGGGAGTCGAAGAACTACGACTTTGAGGGCGATGCCGTGCGCGATACCGCCTATACGACGGTGGGTGGCGCACATGTGAACAAGTGGATTATGGACTTCAACCTGGGGATTCCCGTACACGGAGCCAGTGTCAAGGCCACGTTCGACTTCCCTGGTGCCGCCACCGTCACGGTATCCCCCACGGGCGCCGCTCCCTCAGGAAGCGAACAATCCACGTCCGACCCGCACTCCTTCGCCGTGCAGGGCGTGCTTCCGTCTGACACCGAGCTGGGTCTCACCGCCGTAATAAACGACGGTTTCCGTCTGGTGGGTTGGTACTGCGAGCCGTCGGTCGAGCCCAACTATGCCGAGAATTCCCATGCATTCTTCGACCCCATCGTGTCCGACCCGGCCAAGCAGGTGGGCACCGACGCCACCTATACCGCACGCAATTCGGGCACGGGCGCCTACGACGGTTTTGCCGACAACGATCTCTTTGTGGCCTATTGCCAGGCTCGGGTGGTGTATCACGACGTGACCGGCGCTGCCATCGCGGCGTCGACCGATGACTGGTACGACCATCAGGAGCCCCTGCCCGACGTCGCCGCTCCCGCTGCCGATAAAACCACGGGCGGCGTGGACGCGTCGGCCGAATTTGTAGGCTGGACGACCATCCCCAGCTCCACCGGTGCGGGCTATGCCGCCATCACAAGCCCTGAGCTCGCCTCCATCAAGGCGCAAGGCGAGCTGTACCAGGCGGGGGACCCGGTGGAGAAGCCCATGGATCTCTATCCCGTGTACACGAGCTATGCTTCGAATATCAACTTGGTAGTCGAGGGAAACGAGCTCGACGGCGACGTGCGCGCAAATGTGCGTACCGATGTGGCCGAGGCCCAGGTTGTTGCGACCAAGGTAAACGGCAAAAACACCTACTCCATCGTCGTCTCGGGTGCGGATGAGACCTCGACCGTCGACGCGCTGCCCTACGGCTATCGGTTCAAGGGTTGGTATAAGGTCGCAGAAGACGGTGCCGAGACCAAGGTTTCGAACGAGGAGACCTATGCCATTCCGGACGCGATCGACCTGTCTGTCCCGCATACCTACATCGCGCGCTTCGAGTATCGAGTGAACTTCTGGCTGCCGGTTGAGGGGTCGGACAATTTTGCTTTCCTGGCTACGTCAACTCGCCTGGCAACTTATGCCTACACGGGCTTTTACTCTTCGGAGTGGGGGAGCTACCAGGATGACCTTGCCGATATTGCGTCTTCGGTCCCGAAACCGTCGTCGATGAAGCTGACGTTCGAGTTTTTGGGTTGGACAAACCACGCCGATCTGTCTAAGGATTCCAATGGAGAAGTTCGTATCGGTCGCTCGGCCCTGGATGATTATCCTGCGATTGCCGGAGTCCTTACTGCACCGGTCAATGCCGATGCGCTGCTGAAGGACTCGATTGCCCTTTACGATCCTCTGATCGTGAGCGATTTCCCTGGTAGTTCGTCTTCGCTGGGAATCACGACCGATGGAGCCTTGTATAACGTGGAAGGCGATATTCTCTATGGCTACAACTTCGTAGGTTTGACGCGTGTCATCACGGGGGGATCTTTGGCAAGTGATGTCTCGTATGGTCCCAGCACGAATTCTGTCGAGTGGCAAAGCCCCGTTTGGTTTAAATGGAAAGACCGCATCACTATGGGGGCCGATCATGGCCAAAACTACATTTTCAAAGCGTCAGCAAACATAAACTTCTACAACCTCTCGGGTGCGCTGATTGAGGGCGTTAGTGGCCTAAACGATACGTATGTTAACCCTGGTGGGTGGGCCGATGCGGCAACAGCGACACGTAAATACCAATCTCCTTTGTTTAATGGTGCAGGGGAAACGCTGGCTGAGGTGAGCCCCTACAACTACGTCGAGCCTATCGATATTGCCCAGAGCAAAGTTCCCGTTGGCCTGGGCACCATATCGCCCGACATCCTTCCTGCCGAGGGCGCGCTCTATTCTGATGGCACGACGACGTACTCGTTTATGGGCTGGGTATGCCCCGAGGACTTGACGGCCGACGAGATGGCCCACGCCTTCAAGGCGGAGCGTTTGGGGACGGCCGGATATGTGGCGTCGAGCGTGGCCGACGCAAGCCCGTATCTGCTGCGTGCCGACGACCGTGTGTACCATGCCATGGATATCTATCCGGTGTACGCAGCGTACAGCTTTGATACCACCACCAACATTGCGCGCGCCGGCGTGCCTGCCGGCAGCTCTGTGAACGTACCCGCAGACCCCGCGGCCGTGCTGCAGGATGCGTCCCATGATGCCAAAACGGGCGACATCACGCTTGCGGTGACGGCCAACGTCGATACACCGCTTGCAGCTGGGTCGGCCGACCTGTACCAGGTGACCTCGTGGACGGTGGAGCGGTCGGACGGGTACGTGGAGACCATCAACACGGTGGGCGGCTCGGCCGTGTCGAACACGAATAACGTGCTGGACTATACTGTCAGCCCTGCGTATGGCTATACGTTTGTGGCCAACTACGAGCCCGTGGCCGTGGTGTACCACACGAATGCGGGAGTGACCGAGGTGGTGGCGCGCAACCTGGGCGATGCGCTGGGCGAGCCTGCGCAGGCGGCCTTTGACGTGGACGCCATAGATGCGGCGCACTCGGACGCCGGTGCGACGAGGCTGCACGTGCTGGTGGGCTGGACCGAGCTGGCGCCGGGCGCTGCGGGTCGCGACTACGTCCTGTGGGGCGACTACGCGGGCGGCGTCGAGTTGACGGGGCCGAACGCGGTGGTGGAGGGCGCCATGGAACTGTGGCCGGTGTACAGGCCCGCGACCGTGAGCGTGAACTCGAACATAGACGATGAGCTGGCGGGAGGGTTGCTGGGCCAGATGGGCTTGAGTGAGCTCACCGACGTGCGCTCGCTGGTGCGCGTGGATACGCAGGGAAGCTCGACGGCGCTGGTGGCGCGCGCGGCCGACGTGCCGGGGTATAGGTTTGTGGGCTGGTACGATGACTACGATGCGGCGACGGGCGCGGGCGTGCTGGTGACGACGGGCTCGGCGTACGGCCTGATGCCCGAGGAGCCGTTTGGGACGAACATGTTTACGGCCGTGTACGAGCCGGTGTTCGACGTGCGCTACCACATGCCCGACGGCGAGGTGCATACCGTGAAGGTGGCGGCGAGCGAGCAGCGTAGCTTTGTGGAGAGCGTGACCGACGAGAGCGGCACGCATGACAACATCATCGACTGGCTGCCGTACCAAATAATCGCCGACAAGCTGAATGCGAGCCCGGACACGAGCGTGCGCGAGATGTTTAGCAGCTGGAGCGCGCTGGCTGCGGACGGGACGACGCTGAGGGCGTGGGACGAGTTTTGCCGTGAGACGATTGTGGGGGACATGGACCTGTACCCCGTGACGTACCAGATGCGCGCGTTCGACGCGACGTACGACGCTGCGGTGCCGGCCGCGTCGAACTACACGGCTAACATGGCGTGGATGGTGAGCCAGACCGACGTGAACGAGCCGGTGAAGGTGGCGTTTACGGGGCTGTACACGCAAGACGAGCTGCGCGTGAGCGTGGTCGAGGCTGCGTATGGGCCGGGATCGGTGGGCGCCGGTGCGGCCGAGGGTCCGACGTTTACCCCGATTGTGGGTGTGGGCGTGGGACTGTACGACCACGCGGGCGTGGGTGGCTCGGCCCAGAAGCTGGGTCATAAAGCGACCGACGCGCAGGGATTTGCGATATTTGCGCTGGACGGCGCGGGCACGTTGACACTGACGAAGACTGCGCCTGCCGAGGCGGCCGGGTCGACGTGCACGTTTGAGATCGTGGCGTGCTCGGACGCGGCCGGAAACGAGGTTGCGGGTGCCGAGCGTCGTGTGGTGACCATGACGTTGGGCGCGCCGGCGGCCGGCGAGACGCTCTCGAGCGCGACCATGTCCGTGCGTATGCCGTTTGGATACTACAAGGTGATCGAGACCGGCTGGGCGTGGCGGTATTTGCCGAGCTATCGCGTGTTGGACGGTGCCACGGGGACGTGGGCCGAGGGCAACTGCGCGCTGGTGTTCACGACCGGCGAGGTGCGCGTGGACAACGCCGTGGAAAACGATGCGTGGGTGGACGGCGAGGCGCGCGTGGAGAACGTGTTTGGCGCAGGCGCGGTGCGGGGTGGTGCATGATGCTCAGGATGAGGCGTGTGAGGGCGCTGCCGGTGGCGGTGCTTGCGTTTTGTGTCGCCCTGGGCACGGCGGCTTGGTTTAGCGCGACGGGCTCGCGGACGAATGCGTTTGCGCGTGGTGAGGTGGCGCCTGTGGTGAACGAGGAGTTTGACGCGCCGTACACGGTGAAGCGCAACGTGAGTGTATCGGCCAACGCGGAGAGCGTGGACGTGTACGTGCGTGCTACGGCGAACGCGGTGTGGACGGCGGCCGACGGCGCCGTGCTGTGGGACGAGCCCGAAGCGGGCGTGGACTACGTGGTAGACGTGGGTGACGAGGTATATGGCATGGATACGTTTGCGGCGCACGCGGCCGCGGGCTGCTGGGTGAAGGGAGACGACGGGTTTTACTACTACACGGTGCCGCTCGCTGCGGGCGCCGCCACGCAGAACCTGCTTGACGAGGTGAGCGTGGTTGAGCCTAGTCGCTATGCGGATGGCCGTGCGTTGACGGTGGACGTGGCGGCGCAGGCCGTGCAGGCCGGATCGCACCCTGTGGAGGCGTTTGACGACGCATGGGGCGTGGCCGCGGGGCTGCGTGTGGGTGCTGCTGGCGTGCTGGAGGCGAGGTAGATGGTGCGCGCAGGTAAGAGGCGCGTGATGCGCGCGTGCGCCGCAGCGCTGGCGCTGGCGGTGGCGTGCGCGCTGGCGTGGGTGCCGGCCGCGGCTGCCGCGGCCGCGCCCGCGGTGGTGTACGACGGCGCCGCGCACGAGTGGCGCGGGCGCGGTTTGGGGGAGACGGGCGATGTGCTGGCGGGTTGCGCCGAGTTGGGCGACCTGATGCCGGGAGATGCGGTGTCGACGAGCTTTACCGTGGAGGCGCAGAACCTGGGCGTAGGGACGACGTTGTATCTGAAGAGCGCCTACGACGAGGCCGATGTGCGTGCGCTGGGGCAGGTGCGCGTGAGCGTGGCCGCCGACGGCACCGTGGTGGCCGAGGGGACCTTGGCCGAGCACGGGGAGCTGGCGGACGGCGTGCGATTGGCGAGCCATGCGGCTGGCGCCGGCGGCTCGACGGACGTGACCGTGCAGGTGGAAATTCCGGTAAGTGCGGGCAACGAGCTTATGCGCAGTGTGCATGAGATCGAGTGGGTGTTCGTAGCCGCCGAGGACGGCGGGGCTCGTGTTGAGCAGCCGTCGGACGGTCTGCTGCCCACGACGGGTGATGCGGCCGCGTGGGCGCCGGTCGCGGCGGCGGCAGCGGGCGTGGCGGTGCTGGCTTTTGCGGCCCTGAGCCGTGGTCGTGGCGAGTCGAGGGGTTGATTGGCCGCGGCGGGAGGGCTATCTTGCAAGTGGATAACCCTTAGCGTTTAGCGTGTACATTAATAAGAATAAAAGTGCCTTTTTATGTAGAAAGAAAGCCAAACTTTTGATAACGATGGCACCCTGCCAGGGTATGGTACTTTTCTGACAAAATAATGTATGCAAGTTCGAGGGCGTCGAAATTGCAATGATACTCGCGGCGAATCGAGAGACTCTGAACCTGATTACTCCGAATGACGCCGCCGCCCTTGTATCGTTCGAAAAGCTGGGGCGTGAAGTAGTCGGCCTCGACGCCGTGATTGACATCCCCCTGGTTATCGTTGAGCTCACGCCGAAGACCAATACCTCACAGATGCTTGACCAAGAGCTTCAAAAGGCCCGCCCACGAGACAAAACGGTTCCAACGCGGTGACATGATGGTTTTGCCCAAGACCACAGTCTCGTCTACGGCTTCCGAACCCATTGGGTCACCAAGGTATAGGCCCGTGAGGTTCATATGCCATACCACGGTACCTGCTGTTCAACTGATGGCCAGACTTGGAAGCCCATATGAGGATGGCTCACCTGTCAGCATTATAGGTAGCTGGAATCGTCTAGGTCGTATGATGGAACACCGCATCGACATTACAAGAACGGCGAAACATATCGCCAAGTAATCGTTGCTGGAAATTGCATTAATTTTGCGCCCGACCACGTAGATAAGGGTCGTACTCGTCATCGAGGTTGCAGACGCAGCAGCACTCCCGCCCGGCTTCGAGGTCATCCCGGTCGAGCCCCCATTCCTCCTCACCTGAGAGACGCAGAAGAGCGTTAGCGACCGCTCGATGTCGGTTCGCTCGAGGGCCACATGGTAGGCGAGCGCCCCGCTCGCGCTCCATCGATTCCGTGGCTACGGCGAGGGTGTCGTAAATCGGGCTCATATGTATCCCTCGGGTTTATCGGTGCGGGCGTGCTTAAATTTGTTAAAATTCCTATGCGTCGAAAGACGCAAAGGAATTTGAGGTTCGTAAGAACCTCAATACTTCCTGTCTAGCGCACCCATGAACTGTTTGGGGCCCGCAAGGGAATGCAGGTAGGTCGTTCGCGGCCGGGGTGCGCACCGCATGTTAAGGCGTCGGGCAATCGCGGGTCCGACGCTTTTTTCAGGTGCATCGGCAGACATACGATCCTCCGTACCGAGTGCGGGCTGGCGACGCGCCGGCCCAATGGACGTCACGAAGTTACGCGGCGCGACCAAAAGGCTCGCGCGTCTTGCCGCAGCGGTAACATCGAAGCATTTGCACAGCTAGCAAATTCGAGCAGTTGCATGAGCTGTGGGCTGTCTTGCAGGGGGGGCGTCTGCAGGCAATTGTCCCATTGCTTCTCCAATCGGGTCTTAGTCTTCCGGCAACTCGTCGATATCCTCCGGCACCTCGATGCCCTTGACCGGGCACATGCAGCGAAGGGCCTCGCGGCGGTTCTTCGCTCGGGGGGGCGAGCTGCGCCGAATGGTAATCGCCCGTGAACGTCCAGATGATGCCCGAGGTCGTCTTGTTGGCGGTGAGGCGGTACTTCCTCGCGAGCCTTTCGGCTTCACTCGTGCATTCCGAATCGCCCTCGTGCGCGTCGTCGTGGCTGCCTTCGGTGGTGTCTCCGCTGGCCGTTCGGATCTTCTTCAGGTAGAACCTGAAGCCGTTCGCGCGGCGGAACCAGTTGAGCGGGAACATCGCGTAGCGCTTGAAGGCATCGGAGTCGCCATCGGAGTTCTTCGTCATGAGCTCATCGAGGTAGAGGTCCCACGCGTCGTATATCTCATCGGCCTTGGCGCCCGCTTTCATCGCATCGCTGATCTCAGCCATGGTCTTCTCGAGAAAGATGCAGTTGCAGTGCTTGGTAGGTGAGTCGGCGATGAAGCGTGCCACATGGCGGACCTCGGCGCTCCAGCCGTCTTCGCTCCCTCCACAAGGTTCGTCTCCCTCGTTGGAGTTATCAGAAGAATAATAAGAATAATAAAAATTACTATTTATATATACATCCGTTCCCGATGAAGCCATATTGTCATCCTGCGGTTTTGCTGCGTTTCCGCAGTTAGATTGCGGTTCTGCAATTTCCTCCGACTCGACGTTTGCGCAGGCCGCTTAGATGCGACAATTTGGCGTATCGTTGTGACAAAATGACGCATCTGCGCGACCTGCGTGTTGTTGAAAACTAGAGTTTTCAACAGCTGAGATGTGACAAGTTGTCGCATCTGCCTGACCTGCGGGCTGCTGGAGATCGAAATCGAGGTTTTGTCCTCAGCGAGATGCTGAGACGGCATTCGACGGGAGTTAGATACTATGGCCGAGAAGAAGCAGGCCGGCACCCCGAAAAAAGCGGATAGCGGGCAAGGACCGCCCCTATTCGAAATTGGAATCGATTATCAGGGGTGCCGGCTACACGAACACCCAGGTGGCCCATCTCGCCGGCATTCCGATCAGCACATTGCAGACGATCATTCGCCTCGAAGCCGATCTGGGAACCGTGCGCGTCTCGAATCTGCTTTCACTTTGCCGGGTGCTGAATACAACCATAGAGTGGCTCTTCGATGCCGATATGCCGGTTGGCGATGACACCGATGCCCCAGTTGGGCAGAGGCTGGAGCTGATCACGCTGTTCAACTGCCTGAACACCGAGACTCACGGCGACTTGGTTGGCATGATGAAAAGCCTGGCGAAAGAGCCGAGCCGCCTGGTGGTCTGGCCGCGCAAGCGCGACTGATCGGATTTGCGGGCAGCCGTGTAGTTGGGTAGGGGGCTACATGGCTACACGGCTATACGGCTACATAGCTACAGAGCTATGCTGCTACAGAGCTACACTTCTACACGCATAGCCACCTACTCTTCCTGACGGTAGGGGAGGACGGCACGGCATTGAATTGCCCACGCTGCCGATTGAGCTCGTTGAGTTCTTTTGCAAGTGCCGTCTTGTCTTCGGCGAGCGCGTCGATGCCCGCGTCCACGTTCGGTTGCCGCCCCTATTCGAAATTGATTGACCGAAAAACTGGACTTCCTCTTCATATGCCGCCGTGGCTTCCAGCACATTTCCGCAATCTCGGAAACATCAAGTCCGCGGCGGAACATATAAGACCGATTGATGTGGCAAAAAAGAAGGAGGGGCATTACGCCCCTCCTTCTGGACAGCCTGTATCCCGGTTCCCTGCCTGCCAGTTCGCCCTCCCCGAAACCCTCGGGGCGCTGTGGGGTCAAACCCCTCCGCATGGAAAATTCTATCGCGGCCATGCCCGCCATGCGTGTCACGCACACCACGCCAAACGTCAGGTTTACCAGCCGGGGCTGAGCCCTCTTTCGAGAGCAAACGTATTTTAGCATCTACAAACTCGAAATACCCTGCCGCATTTGAGGACTACCAGGAAACGGTCTACATTGCCACGAACCTATCGAACTATGCGCGTGCACGGCTATCGAGCTACACGCCTACACGCATAGCCACCTACTCTTCTTGACGGTAGGGGAGATTTCATCTACGGCGGCTCACCTGCCCCTGCGCTATAATAGAACATGCGTTCGTTAGCCATTCGGAAGGAGTGTCGTCGTGGGGGAGTGCGAGAAATCGATCCGCTTGGTGACCGCCCTCGTGGAGTGCCGTCCAGATGGCGAATACGTCCCCTGGGGGATTAAATGGTATGACGGCACGATATACCCATTCGCCCGCATCGAGTGGTACAGCCCTCGCTCATGGGCTCTCGGTCCAAAACGCCAGTCAGAATCATGGCGCGTGGTTCTAGAGAACGGTACCTGCCGGGACGTCTGCCATTGCGGGAACAGCTGGTATGTCGTCCATGACCCGGACAATGACACTCCCGCAGCAAGCGCCCCGCAGGGACCGTGCAAGTAGCGATACTGCCGACTCGCATGTTTACCGAGGTGCACGCCTACAGAGCTACACACCTACACCCGAAACTTCCCGCCAAGCTCCCCGCAGGACAAAAGGGGTGCCTTTAATGGCACCCCGCAGTAAAGCAGCTCGTTATTATTCTTATTCTTATTCTTCTTTTTATCCCTACACCGCTACCGCGCTACACGCCTACCGAGCTTCTAGCCTACACGCCCAGTAAACCAGCAGGGAGCCCATGAAAGGCTCCCTGCCGAGCCAAGCGTCTTGTTATTATTCAAGATTGCTTTTGCAACGGCGCCGAAATAGCTTCAACCATCTCATCGCGGCGACTTCTCTCACGCCATCGGCCGAATCGTTTCCCGCGATTCCTTCCATAGACCGACAGGATAGCTATCCTTGATCCCAGGGAGACACTTCCGAGGAAGAGGTTAAGTCAAATGGACCCGAACGAGAAGACCGACCAGTCCGCAATTGTCATCTGAGTTACCGCCTGCCAGGGCGCGTCCTTCGAGACCTACCGCGCCGACCCGGACGCGGGTGCCGAAATCCGCCTGCCGCTGACACCAGCCGAACTCGAAGACAAGCTCGCACGCGAAGCCGCCCGCGAAGGGGTTAAACCGAAGTTCCTGCGCCTCTGTGCATGGAAATACCTCGGCCGCTTCGCGCCCCTCGAGTGCCTCCCCCTCGATGAGTTCGGCACCGCTGGGGACGCGAACCTGCTCGCCGCGGCGGTCACGTGTGACCCAGACATCGATTGCAGCGTCCTCTTCCAGTACTGCGACCTCCGCGAGATCTACGGTCCGCTCGAATACCTCAACGTCGCTCTCCAGTACGATGATCTACCGTATCGCAAGTGGTCGTCCCCGCTCGACTTCAACGAGATCGGCATTGACGGCCTGACCCCGCATGAGGCGTGTGCCCTCCAGCTCGGCTGGGAACTGGCGGGCGGGAACACCACACGCGACCGCGACGATATGTCCGTCGAGGAACTCATAGAGCTTGGCGAGAGCGAGACGGAAGATCGGGAATTGGTTGTCTGGCGATGGGGCTTCATGGCCCCCTACGAGGGCGAAATAGACACCGCAAAGTATTCCAAAGACCAAATCCTCACGATATTGTTCCCATAACATCTAGATTGCCAGCCAATTAAGGCCGGCACCGCGAAGGCCGCGCGCCTGAAGACGAACGCTGACCTGATGGCTTCGCTCTTTAAGCACTGAAAAAAAGCACGGTCATCAATATACAAGGGCCATGTACCGTTGATGGTAATAATCAGTGGTACATGGCCCTAATTGCCGTTTACGGACAATAGAAGCAATGCTGTCTGACTCGATTTGAATGATGCTGGGGTCATCTTCATTCATCGATGAGGTTCCGTCCGCGTATTCCTCGGCAGAAAGTGGGCTGGAGCGCGTTGCGTGGTGCCTGGTGCCTAGATGCCATGGAATGGGGTATGTAGGCGTTGTGTAGGCAAAACTAAGCGTGAAATTGATTAAAAATAGATTTCACCTCTTTTTCACTCCTCAGGGAATGAGAAAAAGGACGAATCAAAGAAAAAGCTCAGAAGCAATTATGCTTCTGAGCTGCACAAATGCAATGGAGCCAGCGACCGGGCTCGAACCGGTGACCCCCGCTTTACGAGAGCGGTGCTCTACCAACTGAGCTACGCTGGCGGCCATATGATGACGCAACTGAGGCGTCAACGGCTGTCTATGATACGGGACATCGCACATCCGCGCAAGTGTTCTGACGGCTTTTCTCACTTTAAATGCACTAATATTAGAGGCGTGATGTCTGCAGTGCCCATTTGTTACTTGACCTGCTGTTGAGTTGGTGGTCGACGTCCCGCTCGTATGGGTCTCAAACAGAATGGGGCAGCCATGGCTCAACCCAAGATTCTTCTTACGCGTATCGATGACCGTTTCATTTACGGGCAAGACGTTGAGCTGTGGAACGAAGCCGTGGGTTCCAACCTTGTCCTAATCGTCAACGATGAGATCGCGGCGGATTCGCGCCAATGGGCACCAATGAGGGTGGCGGTGCCAGAAGGCGTTTGGACGCGGTTTTTCTCGGTGCAAAGGACTATCGACATCATTCATACCGCAACGCCGCGTCAATGGATCTTGATCATAGTGGCCTCACCCGCCGATGCGCTCGCGCTGGTTAAGGGTGGTGTGCCAATAACCAAGATCAGCATTGGCCATATGCAGGCAGGGGAGGGCAAGCGCTCTGCAACGCCTACCATTGCCGTAGACGATACGGACATCGCCGCCTTCAAAGAGTTGCAAAAGCTCGGCATAGAGCTAGAAATCCGCTATCTCCCCAGTTCCGCCCCCGATCCCATTGGCAATCTGTTCAACTGATCCCTTGGGGACGGAGGAAAACGGATCATTTTGCCCTTGCGAGGGACGCGCGCGATGCCGCCTGTCAAAAACTATGCCCATTTACTACGTTTGATTGGCTATCGTCGAGCATGTCGAATTTGAGATAAACAAAACCGCAGGTATACTGCTCACAAATGTAACAAAAACCGGTGCATGGTCGAGCATCCCGGGCTAAACGTAGTAAATGGGCATAGTTTTGATATGTCACTCATACAGTCACAGAAAAAACGAGCCTAAAAGATGAAAAAGCGCCCGCTGGCGGTGGTGCCGGCGGGCGCTGCTGTGCGATATGTCGCGTTGCGGGCTTAGTGCCTCATAAAGTGGTATTCGATCACATTGCTGTAGGGATGGCCCGGGCCCACAATGCCCTGCGGGAACAGAGGCTGGTGCGGCGTGTCGGGGTACATCTCGGCCTCGAGGGCAAAGCCGGCGCCCCAGCCATAGTTGGCATCGTCCTTGGCGTGCTCGTCGCCCAGCCAGTTGCCGGTGTAGAGCTGCACGCCCGGGGCAGTGGTGTAGTAGTCCATCTCACGACCGGTCCACATCTCCTCGACGTGCATCGCGCGGCGCAGGTTGCGGCCGTACTGATAGCCATCGATGCACAGGCAGTGATCGTAGCCACGGGCCTGCTTGATCTGCGGGTCGTCGGCCTCCATGCCGGGTGCGACGGGGCGAAGCTCGCGAAAGTCAAACGGTGTTCCCTCGACCGGAGCAATCTCGCCGGTGGGGATGTTCTGCTCGTTAATGGGCAGGTAGTGGGCGGCGTTGGCGACAAAGAAATGTTCGCAGTCCATGCCGGCGTTATGGCCTGCAAGGTTAAAGTACGTGTGGTTGGTCATGGACACGTAGGTGGCGCGGTCGCTCTCGCAGCCATAATCGATGCGGAAGACGCCGGTGCGCGTAACGGTAAACACGGCCGTAAAGGTTCGGTTGCCGGGCAGGCCCAGCTCGCCATCCTTAAGCGAGGTGGTCATGCGCACGGCGTTATGGACCTCGTCGAGCTCAACATCCCACACACGTTTGTGCAGGCCGTGCTCAAGGTCGCTGTGCAGGTTGTTGGCGCCCTCGTTGGCGGGCATATGCCAGTCCGTGCCGTCGATGGCGATCGTAGCGCCAGCGGTGCGGTTTGCCACGGGGCCGATGGTCGCACCAAAGCAGGCGGGGTTGTCAAAGTAATCCTCGAGCTTATCGAAGCCCAGCACCACATCGCGCACGTTGCCGGGAATGTCGGGCACATCGATACCAAGCACCGTGGCGCCATAGTCCATAATGCGAACGCAGATCTCGGGCCCGTCGAGGGTGTAACGATGAACGGGGGTACCGCACGGCGCGGTGCCGAAAAGCTCGGAAGTGATCATTTGGTTCCTAACATCGAGGTATTTCCGACAAACTGTAGCGCGAACAGGCGAGATTATCACTACACCCCACTAAAGCTGGGGGTATTTTTCTCAAAAAAGTGATGATTGGAGCTGTGCGGGCGTTCATTTTTGACGCGTACGAGTCTGATACAATTTGTTCGTTACTGTTTGAATGATATGCGCGCAAAGAACGGCGAGGATTCATCGTGATTAAGGCAGAGCGACAGGATAAGGTTCGTCAGCTGCTCGAGGAGCAGGGCACGGTCTCGGTCAAAGAGATTTCGGATGCGTTGGGCGTTTCGGACATGACGATTCGCCGCGACCTCGAAGAACTTGCGAGCCTAGGCGAGATCGAGCGCGTGCACGGCGGAGCCCGCAGTGCACAGGGCCGTCCGCACGCTATGTTGCGCCATGAGTATTCGCACAGCGAAAAGCGCACTAAGCATGCCGAGGAAAAGCTGCAGATTGCGCGCCGTGCTGTGGAGCTTATCGAGGAGGGCTCGACCATCTTTTTGGGCACGGGCACCACGGTTGAGCAGATGGCCTCGATGCTGCCGACGTTTCGCCTGCGCATTGTGACCAATTCGCTTTCGGTGTTTAACCTGCTCGAGGCGCGCGAAGACTGCGAGCTGTGCCTCGTGGGCGGTATGTACCGTCGCCGCACCGCCGCTTTTGTGGGACCAACGGCCGAGGATACCCTGCGCGCGCTGGGCATCGATGCGGCGTTTATCGGCGCCAACGGCATCTTGGACGGTGACGTGTCTACGTCCAACATGGACGAGGGCCGTATCCAGCAGCTCGCTTTTAGCAAGGCAGACTCGCGCTATCTGATCGCCGACTCCAGCAAGATCGGCAAACGCGACTTCTACACCTTCTGCCGCCTGGACAATTTGGACGCCGTGGTGTGCGAACCGGGTATTGCTGATGGAGATCGCGCCGCCATCGAGGAGCACACGCAGGTCATCTGCTAGTTAACGCTGCAGGCGATACGTCTGCCCTCTGCCGGCGCGGGGATTATCGTTTTACAATGACGCGGAAAATGACTCGCAAATAGTTTTGGGCAACAAGGGTGAGGCCATTCTGAGGTATGGCTAGACTTCGTATTTCGCTTTGATATTCCTTGAGAATGAACCGTAGTCTTCGTAGAGTTCGTCTTTGCTTTCATCTTCCGCGCGGTTTATGCGTTCAAGGAGTTTGTCCTTTGGGGACTTTTTTGTAATTTCTGACCTGCCGTCGGGTATTGCGGATTGCAAGAATAATTCCAGGGCGTGGACGTCTTTGAGTATGTAGCCCGTCGAACGACCCGCTCCTGTTTTCTCGATTGCGCTGCAACCAACAAGCTGACTGAGGGTTCGTTTAACGGTTATCTCGCTGATATCGGGGCAGTTGGACTGGATGTCGGATTTCTTGATGACGCCGGGTCTCTGCTGAAATAGAGCAGCTATACGTGCTTGCTTCGACATGGGGTGAGTGCCAGATTCAATCTGGGTGTGCTGCTCGAGCTGTCGGTAGGCCGCCAGGATGGTTCCGAGCATAAAACGGATAAAGGGCACTTCGGTGTTTTGATTTTCATTCCATCCAGTGGAGCTTGCGGCGAGGGCGTTGTAATAAAGCGCTTTATTGTCTTCAATGAGACGTTCGATGCTGATGTAACGCGCAACGTCGTATCCAGTCTTTTCGAGTAGCAGCGTTGTAAGGAGCCGGCTCATCCTGCCATTGCCATCGTTGAAGGGATGAATGCTGACAAAATCGAAGATGAAGCGCAATGATATAAGGAGGGGGTCGCAAACTTGACGAGATAAGGCATCATTGAGGGACCGACAGGCTTCTTCGATAAGTCCGGGGGTTGCCAGGGCCGAAGGCGGCCTAAAGCGCACAAATCGATTGCCTTGATCGTCGATGGAGATGATTTCGTTATCGCTATCTTTCCAATGGCCCCCATACGAGATTGCTGTGTGTGCCATGAGGTCACGATGCAACTGCAAAATGACCGATGGCGTTACGGGAATGAAATCGTGCTGCTCGTGAATAAGCGACAGCGCATCTCGGTATCCAGCGATTTCTTCCTCTGCGCGGGAGCTTGGCTTGGCGGAATACGCCATGATTGCTTTGAGTCTTTTTTGGGTGGTAACAATTCCTTCAAGTCCGTTGGATGATTGGGTGCTTTGGATCTTAGCTTCCTCCATAAGGGACGATAGAAGCTCGGGTCTGACTTGACCCAGAACAAGCTGACGGCCTTTATGCTCGCGTATCGAGAGGAGAAGGTTGGTGATTGGAGTTGCCTCGAGTTCCGCTGGGACTGTGGCGTAATCAAACTGGCGCATGCTGCTCCGTTCAGTATCACGAACATATTTTCGGTATCATTATAACATTAAATGATACCGAAAATATGTTCGTGATACTGAAAGCAAGGAAAGAGCCGTGCTTCATAGCTGCCTGGAAAGCGCGGATTTGACTATCTAATTGTCTCAATCAGTAACGGTTGGGACCGAAAAACTCGGCCAAACGTTACAGATTGAGATTGTTTGGATTGGTTCGAACGTTTGTCTCGATCTGTAACAGGTAGGGCCGAAAATCCCTGCTAGATGTTACAGATTGAGATCTTTCGGCTCGGCTTATTCCGTTTGTCTCGATCTGTAACAGTTGGGACCGAAAAACTCGGCTAGGTGTTACAGATCGAGATTGAGGGGATTGACTGGTTCGTTTGTCTAAATCTGTAACGGCTGGGAGCAAAAACGCCGGCTAGATGTTACAGATCGAGACAAACGGATTCTGACTCGCTCAAAAACAAAAAAGGCCGGGGGCGGCGCGTCGTGTGACGTGCCGCCCCCGGCTGAGAAATGAGGACAAGTTATGTGAGTGGGGCAATGCCGCTCGTCGCAAGCCACTAGTCCAGACGACGGGTCTGCGCCACGTGCTTGTACCAGTAGGCGCTCGCCTTGGGCGTGCGCTTTTGGGTCTTAAAGTCTACGTAGAAGAAGCCATAGCGCTTGTTGTAGCCGTTGGTCCAGGAGAACTGGTCCTGCAGGCTCCACAGGAAGTAGCCGCCCACGTTGACGCCCACTTCCATGGCCTTGAGCAGCCAGCGCAGGTGCTGCTCGATGTAGTCGATGCGCGGCTGATCGTCCACAAAGCCGTCCTTATAGGGGTCCTTGTAGCCCATGCCGTTTTCGGTAATGAAGATCTGCTTGTAGTTGGGGTAGCGCTGTTTAATGTAGACGAGCAGATCGAACAGACCCTCGGGATAGATGATCCAGTCCCAGTCGGTGGTGGGGATGCCGGGCTTGTTCACATGCTCACCAATACCCTTAACGCGCCAGCGGCCGGTGCCCTTCTCGCCCGTACCGTTGTGGTGCAGGTCGTTCTCGCCGTCGTAAGCCTTGAGGAAGCGGCACTGGTAGTTGTTGACACCCAGGTAATCGTTGTAGAGCGCAGCCTCGCGCATGATTTCCAGATCCTCGTCCAGGATCTGGATGGTGCCGCCCGAGATGGCGGCCAGGCGGTTGGCGCACTCGAGGGTGTCGGGGGCATAGTCGCCGCGGAAGGTGGCGTCGAGCAGGAACTGGTTTTGCAGCACGTGCTCGTTGTTGGCGGCCTTGATGTCGGCGGGGTCGTTCTCGTTGAGTGGGTACTTAAACTCCAGCGACTGGATGACGCCGATCTTGCCCTTAAAGCCGCCGTTGTGGAAGGCCAGCACAGCCTTGGCGTGGGCGAGCATCATGTTGTGCTCGCACTGGAAGGCCTCGGCCAGATGAGCTTTGACGCCGCCGGGGAAGGTACCCTCGATGTAGGTGTTGGAGGCGTCAGCCCAGATCTCGTTAAAGGTGAACCAATAGGTCACCTGGTCAGCGTATTCCTTAAAGCAGAAGGTGGCAAAGTCCACAAAGGCGTCGATGGTCTCGCGATTGAGGAAGTCGCCCTTCTCAAAGAGGGGCAGCGGCGTGTCAAAGTGATGCAGCGTGACAAACGGCTCAACGTGGTGCTTGTGGCACTCGGCAAAGAGATCGTGGTAGAACTGCACGCCCTCGGGGTTTACCTTGCCAGTACCCTCGGGGAAGATACGGCTCCAGGCGATGGAGAGGCGGATGCCGTTGATGCCGAACTCCTCGCACAGCTCCAAATCGACGGGGTACTGGTTGTAGAAGTCCGAAGCGGGATCGGGGGAGAAACGGCCCTGGGCCTCCAGGAAGTCGTCCCAGGCAACCTTGCCCTTACCGTGGGTGCGGGTCTCGCCCTCTACCTGGTAGGCAGCGGTGGCGCCGCCAAAGACAAAGTCCTCGGGAAACTGCGCGGGCGGGTTGGTGACGCTGGCGGGATTAACGGACATGATGATCCAATCGTTTAAATCGAAGGGCCAGCCGGTCTTGGATAGTCGGCTGGCCCTGGGCGTTACTTACTTCGATAGTTGCTCGGAGACGAAGGCGAGAGACTTGTCGCCGTTCTGGGAGAGCTCGATGTACTGCTTGCCGCGGCAGGCGACGCACTTGTTGCCCACGCGTTCGCAGTCTTTCTGCAGGTCGGCCAGGTAGCTTGCGGCCTGCGGGGCCAGGACGACTAGGTCAAAGTCGTGGAGCATGTCGACGTGGTTGCCATAGGCCTCGGCAGCGGTTTCGAGGTTAATACCGCGCTCCTTGGCAGCCTTGGCCAGTGCGTTGGCGAGCAGGCCCGAAGTGCCACCGCCCTGGCAGAGCACGAGTACGCGCTTGCCGTTGAGGTCGCTGGTGGACGTTGCCTCGGCAGCGGGTGCTGCGGCAGCGGCGGGGGCGTCGGCCTTCACGGCCTCGGCAGCAGCACCGGCGGCAACGCTCTTGGCGTCAGCCTTGCCCTGGAAGGCATCGTTGAGCTTGGCGGCCTTCTCGGCGTTCTTGGCGGCGAGCTCCTCCTGGGAGATCTCGGCCTCCTCGGCGCACTTCTGGGCGTCATAGGCACGGAAGAACGGGTAGTACAGGACAAAGTCGACGACCAAGATGAGGGCGAGCATCACAAAGGCGAGCGGCTGGAAGCCCAAGCCCATGATGGTGCCGATGGGGCCGGGGACGGTCCAGGGCAGGGTGTACATAAAGCCGTTCATGCCCAAGAAGTCGATAAAGATCTTGAGGATCCAGATGTTGGCGATCGGGGCAAAAACAAACGGGACAAAGAAGACGGGGTTGAGCACGATAGGCGCGGCGAACAGCAGCGGCTCGTTGACGGCAAAGCACACGGGGACGATGGCTGCCTTACCGACGGCGCGCATCTCCTGAGACTTGGCCAGGAAGCAGAACATAAAGACCAGGACGAGCGTGGCGCCGGTGCCGCCCATGCAGACGACGAAGTACTGGGCACCCTGGGTCAGGACAGCGGAAGCGTGCTGGCCAGCTTGGAATGCAGCCAGGTTGTCGGTCATGTTGGCAACGAGAGCGGCGGCGATGGCGGGCTCGACGATCGAGGGGCCGTGGACGCCGACGAACCAGAAGAGGCTCATAGCGCCGTAGATCACAGCGAGGCCGATATAGCCGTCGGCGGCGGTGAACAGGGGCTGGAACACCTGGATGACGCCCTGGGCAAAGCAGAAGCCAAAGGCAGCGCGGAAGACGATGTCAAAGACCCAAAAGACGGTGATGCAGACGGAGAAGGGGATGATGTCCTTAAAGGTCTGCGAGATGTTGGGCGGAACCTGCTCGGGCATCTTGACGGTGATGTTGCGCTTAATGAAGAACTTGTAGATGATGCCGGTCACAAACGCAGCGATAAAGGCGGTCAACAGGCCTTTGGAACCAAGGTAGGTGGTGTTGAAGCCGCTGGCAGCATCCGTGGCGATCGTGTCGCTCGAAAGGAGCAAGAAGCCGATGATGGCTGCGCACATGCACGAGATGAAGTTGATCTGGTTGTTCTTGGGTAGATCGCGGTTCTGGGCGTCGGCGAAGTGCTTGGCCGTGGTGGCGGCGCAGGCGATGGCCAGAATGCCCATGGAGTAGTTGTAGCACTTCCACAGGGCGTTGTTGATGTCATCGGGCCAGTAGAAACCCCAGATGTTGGGGACCGAGGCTACCAGGCAGAAGATGGACGAGAAGATGATGATGGGGATGACGGAGATAAAGCCGTCGCGGATCGCCTTGAGGTACTTGTTGCGGGCGATCGCGTTGAAAAAGGGCTGGCCCTTTTCGATGATGGCGATGAGTTGCTCCATGCAATGCTCCTAAGAGTCGGTGGGTTAGCAACGATGGTAGCTTTTGACGTTCGGTTGCCAAAATGTTGACGTTGCCATTTTGCGGCACAAAAAAAGACGCGAACCGGTGGCCCTTGTGCCTGTGGACCGTCGATTCCTTGCGCGTAAACGTTTGAGCCGCCCGGTGGCTCTGTGTTTGCACAATGGCAACGTTAACATTTGGGCGACAAAAGCCGCTCGGGGAAGCAGAATTGTCGGTGAACGGTAGGTTTTGGGTGGTAAGCGTATCGTTGGGGAGGCGTTGGATATACTTAAAGGTGTTCAAAATGACTGCGCAGGATGTCTTCAATGGCATCGTTGACATAGAAAGATCGACCTATGGCCGCTGTTAAAAAATCGGTTTCCGTTAAGGACGTGGCGCGTCTCGCGGGCGTCTCGGAGCAGACAGTCTCGCGTACGGTGCACGATTCGCCCAGCGTGCGCCCCGAGACCAAGGAGCGCGTGCGCGCCGCCATGCGCGAGCTGGGGTATCGCCCCAATTTTGCCGGTCGATCGCTGCGCCGCGGCAAGTTTAAGACCGTCGGCGTCGCCATGTTCAACATTACCGGCACCGGCAACCTCGACCGTATGGAGGGCTTTGCCGCCGCGGCCGACAAACATGGCTATGCCATCACCCTCACTAAAGTAGACGGGCATCCGTATACCCTCGAGAGCGCATCGTCGCGCATGAGCGCGCTGCCGGTGGATGGCATGGTTGTGATCATGAATCGCATGCCGGCGGACTTTGGCACCTTTGAGCCGCTGCCCGGTATGCAGACGGTGCTCGTTACCATGCTGGAGCACCCGCTGTGCTCGACGGTCGATAACGACCAGTTCGATTGCTCGCGCCAGGTGGTCGAGTACTTGCTGGGGCAGGGGCACAGGACCGTGCACTTTATCTCGTGCCCCGAGCGCTCGCTTTCGGGCATGCAACGCGAGGAGGGCTGGCGTGAGACATTGCGCGCGCATGGTATTGAGCCGCCGCGACTCGTCCGTGGCGATTGGACGGCACGGAGCGGGTATGCTGCCGGTCAGGCTCTGGCGGACGATCCGACCTGTACGGCCATTTATGCTTCCAACGATGCCATGGCCTACGGCTGCATTCGCGGGCTCGAGTCGTGCGGAAGGCGCGTGCCCGAGGACGTAAGCGTGGTGGGTGTTGACGATAGTTTGGGCGATATCGTGCCCGATCGTCGCCTGGCTACGGTGCGCTTTGACAACAAGCGCGTCGGCATGTGGGCGGTCGACAAGATTGCCGGCGCCGAGGGCGCTGCACCCGGTGTGGAGCACATGCTGTTTCCGGGTGTGCTCGTCGAGGGCGATACGGTGCGCGATGTGCGCTAGGGTGCGGACCTGTTTGGGTAGCCGCTAATTGTGTTCGAGAATGTTCAGATTGGTTTAAAAACCGCTCACGGGTGAAAAGCAACCGTTCATAGCTCGAAATTACGTTTTGCGCTGTTCTTTTTTGTTTGAATGTTAATGTTCCTGCCATACACAGCGCAGCGCGTATGCCCGGACGCGATGCTCTCCGTTGGTTCATGTGTGAAAGGAACGCAATATGGCAACCAAAGAAGAAATCTCGATGGTTGGATTCGAGATTGTCGCATACGCGGGCGACGCCCAGACCGATCTGCTTGCAGCGCTCGATGCTGCTCGTGAGGGTGATTTTGAGAA
Organism: uncultured bacterium; assembly: GCA_905215365.1. GTDB lineage: Bacteria > Actinomycetota > Coriobacteriia > Coriobacteriales > Coriobacteriaceae > Collinsella. The sequence continues at coordinate 61,246 of CAJMPX010000016.1, forward strand.
GGCCGAGCAGCTGCACAAGGATGCCAGCGATGCACTTATCGGCGCCCACGACACGCAGACCAAGCTGCTTTCGCAGGAGGCCGGCGGCGGTGAGATGGAGATGACCTTCATCATGGCTCACGCTCAGGATACTCTCATGACCACCATGATCCTGGAGAAGCAGACCCGCTTTACCATCGATGCCTATAAGCGCATCGCCGCACTCGAGGCTAAGCTTGCCTAACGAGCTCTCACAACCTCGTCCCCTTCCAAAAACCCTGCCGCTATCCGCGGCAGGGTTTTTCTGTATCCCACCTATCTAGGTTGCGGTGAAATTTGGGTTGACAGGCCAAGATGACCCGCTTTCCTCCGTCCCCCGAGGGGCAGTGGCGACGCTCGCCACGAAAACGGTCCATCTACTACGTTTAACCCGATACCCTCGAACACACCCGCGTTTCATGAAAAATCGCAGGACTTCTACCTGCGGTTTTGTTTTTTCGCTTTGTGGCATGGTCGGGGATGGGCGGTTAAACGTAGTAGATGGGCCCATTTCATGGCGGGCGGGTCATGCAGCAGCCTGTTGCGCCTCCTGCCGTTCGGTTTTTCGATGGGTGGGTATACTTTCCACCGCAATACAGGCCGGAATGAGGAGGCATCCAAATGCCGGATAACGGGTCAATACAAAAAAGAGACGCGCACGAGATGGCTCATGGGCGTCCTGTCCAGATAACCGAGCACACGACGGTAACCGAGCTGCAGCCCAGCCTGTCCGATGTCGTGTGCGCAAACAAAAAGTTGCAGATTGGCTTTATCGTTGCACTCGTGGTACTGGCGCTGCTGTCGGGCTTTGTGGCTCGTCCGCATTTTGCCGATACCAAAACATGGGACTCCACCATCGAGGTCATCGACCAAAAGAAGGGCAACGTTTTGGCGCTCACGACCTCGTGCGTGGCGCTGTCTGCGGGCATTACCGCGCTGCCGGGTGATACGGGAACGCCGGTTGCCGAGCAGCTCGCGCAGCTTTCGGGTAACTTGGGCATCGTGCTTGCCGTGCTCTACCTAGAGAAATATTTGCTCACGATTTTGTGGTCGGTTGGCTTGGGCATCTTAATCCCGTTTGCGCTGGTGCTCTTTGCGGTCTCGCTTGGCATTCACGGACGCTGGAGCACGAGCGCTGTCCTGCGCCGCGTGGCGACCCGCGTGCTGGTGGTTGCCGTGATCGGCATGGCCTTGGTGCCTGCAAGCGTATGGGTGTCGCAAAAGGTCGACGAGACGTATCGGGTGAGCATCGAAGCGGCCGAGCAAAAGGCGGCCGACGCTGCGGGTGCGGCAGACGGCAATAGCTCCAAAACGAGCAAGAAAAAGTCCGAGTCCACAGAATCCAAGAACGTGCTTGAGCAGCTTGCCGACGGTGCCTCGAGCCTGGTCACGTCGGTAACCAGTGGTGCCAAGCAAATGACCGATGAGATCGTGCAACAGGTGACCGACCTCATCGAAGGCGTCATCGTGATGATCGTGACCTCGTGTGTGATTCCTCTACTGGTGCTCGTGGCGTTCCTATGGCTAGGACACGTGCTGCTGGGGATCGATGTCTCCGGTCCCGCGAACTATCTGACGGGTCGTTTCTTGAGCGCTCCGTCCAAACATGCCAAAAAGAGCGGGCAATCTGAGTAGGCGGCAAAACGATCATTGGAAGATCAACCGTAAGAAGGGCGGCCGAGATGCGTTCTCGGTCGCCCTTCTTGTTTGTTGAATACGTGGCAGGCTAGGTTTTCCCGTTCCCAAACGGTCAGCAATCATCCGTGAACGGTATTTGTTCAAAATAGAACAAAGACAAACAAATAATTGTTGCAGTTGATGTTCGAATGTGTTCAAATAAACATGAACAGTGAAGAACCGCACATTCAGATGCCCGGACCTGAGCGCGATTCAACACTTCCAAACAGAAACTACGCACTTGCGTATCTCTCAAGGAGGATGTCATGAGGGTTGTAATCGCTTCCGATGCCGACGGTATGTCGATGAAGGAGTCCATCAAGGAGATGCTCATCGCCGACGGTCACGAGGTCGTCGACTATTCCGAGACCCCTGCCGCGGACTTTGTCGATTCCGCCACCGCCGTTGCCAAGGACCTGCTGGAGCACAAGGATTCCCAGGGCTTCGCATTCGATAAGTACGGCGTCGGCTCCTATATGGCTGCCGTCAAGATCAAGGGCATGGTCGTCGCCAACATTTCCGACGAGCGTTCCGCTTACATGACCCGCGAGCACAACGGCTCGCGCATGGTCACCATGGGCCCGGGCGTTGTGGGCACCGAGGTCGCCAAGAAGATCGCCCGCGAGTTCCTGCGCGCCCAGTACGCCGGCGGCCGTCACCAGATCCGTGTCGACATGCTCAACAAGATGGCCTAACGAGAGCCACCGAGAACTCGAACTTCTACCTCAACTTGTGAATTCAGACGAAAGGACGTTCTGATGAAGAAGACCATCGCAATCGGTTGCGACCATATCGTTACGGACGAGAAGATCTATCTGGCCGACCGCCTGGAGCAGGCTGGCTACAAGGTGCTCGACTGCGGCACCTACAGCCACACCCGTACGCACTATCCCATCTACGGTAAAGCCGTGGGCGAGGCTGTTGCCAGCGGCAAGGCCGACTTTGGCGTGGCCCTGTGCGGCACCGGCATTGGCATCACCAACGCCGTCAACAAGGTCCCCGGCGCTCGCTGCGCCCTGGTTCGCGACATGACCTCTGCCCTGTATGCCCGTCGCGAGCTCAACGCCAACATCGTGGGCTTTGGCGGCAAGATCACCGGCGAGTTCCTGATGGCCGATATCATGCTTGCCTTCCTGGAGGAGCCCTACGAGAAGACCCCCGAGCACGATGCCCTGATCGCCAAGATCGATGCCTGCAATAAGGCCGACGCCGAGGCTCAGGCTGACCCGCACTTCTTTGACGAGTTCCTCGAGAAGTGGGACCGCGGCGAATACCACGACTAGTGGGGTTACGCGGTTTTGCCAAACCGCGTAACGGGTCGACGCTGCGCGGCGCTCAGGCACCCCATCTCGCCGCTCAAACCGTCGCTCGCGTACATGAAGTACGCGTCGCTCCTCTTTCGCGGCGACCTGGGGCACCTGAGCGCCGCTCGCTGACGTAGGGGGTACCAGCAGGGTTGCCGCTGTTGTTGGGAAGCGTTCTGGTTCGGCTAGCTGCTCCGATAACACGTTTGCTTGCTTGGCTTGAGTGCTTTGCTCTTGGCGGTCCCCGGCATTCTGCAGCTTTTCAATTGACGGCTCGCGTTTCTGTGAGGGGGCGCGGGTCGGTTTTCTAAACAGGAGTTCAATATGATTCTGACCGTTACCATGAACCCGTCGATCGATACGCGCTATCAACTCGACAAGCTGATCATCGACGATGTTAACCGTGTGACGCCCGAAAAGACCGCTGGCGGTAAGGGCCTCAACGTGAGCCGTGTGCTGTTGCAGTTGGGCGACGACGTGCTCGCGACCGGCCTGCTCGGCGGCCACATGGGTGCCTATATGGCCGAGCTTATGGATGCCGACGGCGTCAAGAACGACTTTGTGCCCATCGCCGGTGAGACGCGCATTTGCCTGAATATTCTGCACGAGGGTAATCAGACCGAGCTGCTGGAGAGCGGCCCGCAGATCGCCCCGGCAGAGCTCGAGGCCTTTACGGCCAAGTTCGCCGAGCTTGCAGCGAAGGCGAACGTCGTGACGCTTTCGGGCTCGCTGCCGCGTGGCGTCGATGCCGGCTACTATGCCGAGCTCGTCAAGATCGCCGAGGAGACGGGCGCCAAGGTGCTGCTCGACACCTCGGGTGCATCGCTGGAGGCAGCGCTGGAGTCCGACGCTAAGCCCGAGCTCGTAAAGCCCAACCTGACCGAGATTAACGGCCTACTGGGTACGTCCTTTACGACCGATGATGTCGATGCCCTGCGCGAGGCGCTTGCCGCCGATGACCGTTTTGCCGGTATTCCCTGGGTTGTCGTTTCGATGGGCGCTGCCGGTTCGGTGGGCTTCCATGAGGGTCGCGCATTCCGCGCCAAGACGCCCGCGATTGCGGCTGTGAACGCGACGGGTTCCGGTGACTCGACTATCGCCGGCTTTGCGCATGCCATTGCTGCTGGTGCCGACGACGTCACGGTGCTCAAGACCGCCAATACCTGCGGCAAGCTCAACGCCATGGATCCCAAGACCGGCCACCTGGTCATGGATCGCTGGGACGAGATCTACAACAACGTTGTCGTGACTGAGCTTTAAGGTTACGCGGGTTTACCAACCCGCGTAACGGCTCGACGCTGCGCGGGCCGCATTTGGACAATCTGACGTTCAACTTCAAGGGCGCGAC
>CAJMPX010000017.1:0-59635 GCA_905215365.1 uncultured bacterium
AGCACGCGGCTGTTAACCGCGCTGTTGTAGGTTCGAGTCCTACCCGGGGAGCCAGAATTTCTCAGCCCATTCCGCTGGGCTTTTAAATTCCTCGGTAGCTCAATGGTAGAGCACGCGGCTGTTAACCGCGCTGTTGTAGGTTCGAGTCCTACCCGGGGAGCCAGGTTGTAAAACCCGTCGCTTATGCGGCGGGTTTTTTCATGCCGCGACCACTTGACTCGAACGTTGCCATATCAACATTTCGTGTCGAGGATGTAATCCCGCGACCCACCACCTCAACATGGCGCGGTCGTTGTAGAATATTGCAATGATTGCTCCCACGACATGGTGCCGCGAGCACCAGATAAGGAGATTCTTGTGTCTGAGACCATTAACGGCAGCCTGAGCGTCTCGAACGACGTTATTGCCGATATTGCCGGTTATGCCGCGATGACGTGCTATGGCGTCGTCGGTATGGCTGAGCAGCTCCAGGGCGCCGAGAGCGTGCGCCTGCTTGCCGGTCAGCGCCTCCGCAAGGGCGTGCTTGTCTCCGCCGACGAGAACGGCCTTACGGTCGATCTTCACGTCGTGCTCGAGAACGGCGTCAACATGAAGTCCGTCTGCCACAACCTTTCGAGCTCCGTTGCCTTTACCCTGCAGGAGATTGCCCAAATCGATCCCGCCAGCCTTAAGATCGGCATCCATATCGACGCGCTCAAGAGCCGTCTGAACTAGCATCCGAAAACGGAGATTCAAATACCCATGATTGCAAAGACCATTCGCACCTGTTTTCCGATCGCTGCGGCTGCCGTTTCTGACAAGGCCGAGGAGATCAATAAGCTCAACGTCTTCCCCGTACCCGACGGCGACACCGGCACCAACATGTCGCTCACGCTCGCCTCGGTGACCAAGGAGCTCTCCGCCCTTCCCGCCGATGCCGACATGGAGGCCATTGCCGGCGCCATCACCCACGGCTCCCTGATGGGCGCCCGCGGTAACTCCGGCGTCATTACCTCGCAGATCCTGCGCGGTGTGGCCGAGGGCCTTGTCTCCGCCGACGAGCCCATTACGTCCGCCAACATCGCCTTCGCCTTCCGCCGCGCCGTCAAGGTCGCCTTCCAGGCCGTCCGTAAGCCCATCGAGGGCACGATTCTCACGGTGCTGCGCGATGTCTCGACCAAGGCCGACGAGTGCGAAAAGAAGAAGTTCTCGGCCGAGGACGCGCTCGATGCCATCGTCGTCGAGGCCTACCAGTCCGTCGCACGCACGCCCGACCTGCTGCCCGTCCTCAAAGAGAACGGCGTGGTCGACTCCGGCGCCTTCGGCTTTGCCATCTTCTTGGAGAACTTTGTGGCTGCAGCACTTGGTCGCAGCACCGTTGTCGAGGATTTCTCCGCTACGTTCGATTCCGCTGGCTCTGCACGCGATGCCGCTCTTGGCCGCGTTGAGATCGAGGCCAACGACGATTGGGAGGGCTCGGAGTTCCGCTACTGCAACGAGTTCCTCTTTAAGGCCGACGCCCCGTTTGACGAGGACGAGTGCCTTAAGTTCCTGGGTTCCATGGGCGACTGTGAGCTGCTCGTGGGCGCATATCCCGACTACAAGATCCACGTGCACTCCAACACCCCGAACCTGGTGCTCGAGCACATGCTGCAGCTTGGCCAGATCTACGAGGTCTTTATCCACAACATGGAGATGGAGGCCCACGACCGTACCGCCAAGATCCACGAGGACCAGGAGAAGGCCGCCGAGCCCGCGAAGGCCCTGGGCTTTGTCGCCGTTGCCGCCGGTTCCGGCGAGGCAGACATCCTCAAGTCCCTCGGCGTTGACGTGATCGTGTCCGGTGGCCAGACCATGAATCCCTCGACTGCAGACCTGCTGGGCGCCGTCGACCAGGTCAACGCGACCTCGGTCATCATTCTGCCCAACAACGGCAACATCCGCATGGCCGCCGAGGCCGCTGCCTCTGCCTGCACCGACAAGAAGGTCGCCGTCGTTCCCACCAAGACCGTTCCGCAGGCCTTCTCCGCGCTGTTCGCGGTCCTGCCCGATTCCGAGCTCGAGGATGCCGTCGCCGCTATGGTCGACGCCATCAGCGAGGTCCGCGATGGCGAGGTCACCCGCGCCGTGCGCGACTCCAGTGCCTCCGACGGTTCGCCAATTCACTCCGGTGACGTCATGGGCATCATTGCCGGCTCCATCGACGTGGTCGGCTCCGACGTGAAGCAGGTCACGCTCGATTGCATCAACCGTATGCAGGAGGAAGAGGAGGGCGACGCGCTGACGATTCTGGCCGGCGAGGAACTGTCCGATGAGGCCTTCCAGGAGATCGTCGACGCTATCGAGGAGGCTCAGCCCGATCTGGAGATCGACGCCCATCGTGGCGAGCAGCCGCTCTATCCCGTGATCTTCTCGATCGAGTAGGCAACTGCCCATGTCCGAACTGTGCTCCGTGCCGCGCGTCTCGGAGCGCTTTGCCCAGAGCAATGCGCTCGACGAGGATATCGCGCGACTCAAATATGTTTCGGGTAAACGTGAGGAGGCCCTTCGCCGTCTGGGAATTCGGACGGTGGGGGACCTCCTTCTCCATATCCCTCATCGATACCTGGACTTTACGCGCTCCTGGTCCATCGAGATGGCGCCCATCGGTACCGTGTGTACCATCATCGCCACGGTCGATCGTATCGTCCAAAAGCAGCCGCGTCCGCGCATGCAGGTGACCGAGGTCTCACTCGTTGACGAGACGGGCGTGCTGCAGGTCGCCTTTTTCCGCCAGCCCTGGATTGCCCAGCAGCTTAAGCAGGGCGACCGCCTAGCCGTAATGGGTAAGGTCGAGTTTGCCTACGGCTTTAAGCAGATGGCCTCGCCGCACTTTGAAAAGCTTGAGGAAGGGCGCGCCGCGGGCACTATCCTGCCGGTCCATTACGTGAGTGACGGCGTGAGTCAGGCATGGATGCGCCGTATCGTAAGTGGCGCGCTCGAGGCCGTCGGCAATCCCTTTGATCCCATTCCGGCACGCTTACGCGTTAAACGTCGCCTGATGAGCCATGCCCGTGCCCTTCGATCGATCCACTTTCCCTCGAGCATGGCTGAGCGCGAAATCGCGCGCGCACGGCTTGCCTACGAGGAGTGCCTCTACCTGCAGCTGGCGCTGCGCCTGCGCAACGACGGTGTCTTGGTCGAAGTCGCTCCCTACGCCCACGCCGCGGGCGAGCACCTGGCCGCGCTCAAGCAGGCCCTGCCGTTTTCGCTGAGCGACGAGCAGGAGGCTGCGTTCCAAGACATCCTGCGCGATATGTGCGATGGCGGGCGCGTGATGAACCGCCTGCTGCTGGGCGATGTCGGTACCGGTAAGACCGCCGTTGCCGCCTGCGCGCTGGCTGTGGCTGCCGATAGCGGCACACAGGCCTGCGTTATGGCGCCCACGGGCGTGCTGGCGCGTCAATATGCCGATAAGACCGGCCCTCTGCTCTCGCAGGCCGGCATGTCTTGGGCGCTTCTGACGGGTGCCACGCCGGCCGCAGAGCGCGAGCGCATCCATGCACAGCTGGAATCGGGAGAGCTCGACGTCCTCTTTGGAACCCACGCGGTCCTTTCGGATAACGTGGCGTTTAAGTATTTGTCGCTCGTAGTCATCGATGAGCAGCACCGGTTTGGCGTCGGCCAACGCAATGCCTTGCGCGCGAAGGGCCCCGGTGCCGATCTGCTCGTTATGACGGCAACGCCCATCCCGCGTACGCTGGCGCTTTCGGTCTACGGCGATCTGGACACGAGTATCATCCGCCATCGGCCCGTCCCTGGCGCTGGCGTGACGACACGCGTGCTTACCGAGTCGAGTCGCGACCTTGCCTATGGCGCCATCCGCGAGGCGCATGAAAAGGGTCAGCAGGCCTACGTGATTTGCCCGCTCGTGGAGCCGAGTGACTCGGCCGATGATCTGGAGGACGTGCCCGGTATCGCCCGCGACGACGAGGGCCGCGTGACGGTCCCCGTGCCGCTGCACGATACGGCGACCGAGCTCGATCGCCTGCGTCTGGCGTTGCCGGGTCTTGCCATCGAGCGCCTTCACGGTCGCATGCCAGCGGGGGAGAAGGACCAGGTTATCGATGCCTTTAAGCGTGGCGAGATTGACGTGCTCGTCTCGACTACGGTGGTCGAGGTGGGCGTCGACGTGCCTAACGCCACCGTCATGGTCATCGAGAACGGGGAGCGCTTTGGTTTGGCTGCTCTGCACCAGCTGCGCGGTCGCGTGGGCCGTGGCAGCGTGTCGGGCACGTGTCTGGTCATGACGCACTCCAAGGGCAACGGCGGCGCTTCGGCAGCACAAGATCGCCTGCAATCGCTCGAGAAGACCTCGGATGGCTTTACGCTCGCCCAGATGGACCTGCGTCTGCGCCACGAGGGCGAAATCCTGGGGTACCGCCAGCATGGCGGAGTGACCCTGCGCTTTGTCGACCTGGATGCCGACGAGGAGCTGATCGAGTGGGCCCATTTGGACGCGGTCGAGCTCTTGCGGTATGCTTGCAACCTTGACTCCGTGGCGACGCGCCCCCTGCGCGATGCGGTCGCCATGCGATATCGACACATTTTTAAGGAGGTCAGCGGAGGATGAGAATCATCGGCGGCGAATGGCGCGGTCGTAAGATCGAGGAGCCCCGTGGTCGCGATGTCACCCGCCCCACGACCGATCGCGTGCGCGAGGCATGCGCATCTATGGTCATGTCGGCATTCGACTTCGATCTGGATGAGGTCCGCGTGCTGGACGCCTTTGGCGGCTCCGGTGCCTTAGGGTTAGAGATGCTCTCACGTGGTGCCCGCTCACTCACGACGTTCGAGATCGATCGGAATGCCGCGCGGCTCATTACCAAGAATATCGAGTCGCTCTGCCGTGACCGTGCGCGTTGGCGCGTGGTAACGGGCGACATGCTGGCGAGCGCCTCGCGCGGTCGTGTGCCGGGCGGCCCGTTTGATCTGGTCCTGCTCGACCCGCCCTATGCTTTTGGTGCCGAGCCGGTCGAGGAACTGCTGCCGAACCTGGCTCAGCAGGGTCTGCTTGCATCTGGCGCTTATGCCCTGTTTGAGCATGCCGCCGCCGATGCGGGCGCGCATCCGGCAGGCTTTGAGATTGTGCGCGAGAAGCACTACGGCATTACCTCGGTCGACCTGCTTCGTTGGGTCGGCGATGACGATGGTGAGGGCGATAACGCCGGCACCGATGCTAACAACAACGATGCCACGACGTTTCAGGAGGACGCCCATGAATGACACCATCAACCGCGTGATCGTCCCGGGCACCTTCGATCCCATCACGTTTGGCCATATCGACGTCATCCGCCGCGCCCGCCGCATCTTTCCCAGCGTGATCGTCGCTGTTGCCGAGTCGCAGGGTAAAAACGGTGTGGGTACCACGTTTATGCTCGATGAGCGCGTGGCGCTGGCCCGCGAGGCGCTCGGTGATATCGACGGCGTCGAGGTCCTGCCCTTTACCGGCCTCTTGGTCGACTTCGCTCGCGAGCAGGGGGCGGGGGCCGTGGTCAAGGGCCTGCGCGCCATGACCGACTTTGAGTACGAGCTGCAGCAGGCCGACCTTAACTATCGCCTGGATAGCGAGCTGGAGTCCATCTTTGTCATGAGTGCGCCGCAGTACGGCTATATCTCGAGCTCGGTCGTTCGCCAGATCGCCTCGCTCGGCAGTGACGTATCGACGTTTGTCCCGTCCAACGTGGTCGAAGCGCTCAAACATCGCTTTTCGTGACGTTTCTTATTGCCTGGTGGCATGTGGTAAACTAGCACGATGATATGTTACCTATGAAAGGAGACCGGATGCCGGGCGAGAATTTTCCTGGCGATAGGATCGTCAGCTTGGTCGATGAGCTCGAAGGGCTGATCGAGGAAGCCAAGCCGCCTTTCGGCAAGAACGCTCAGTTCAAGGTCATCGACGCCGACGTGTTCTTCAACATCCTCGACGAGATCCGCATGAGCTATCCCGAGGAGTGGCAGAAGTCCCGCCGTATCCTTAAGGAGCGCGAGGAGCTTATGGCTTCCGCCGCCGCTCAGGCCGATTCCATCATCGCCGACGCTCAGCAGCAGGCCCTCACCATTGCCGGTGAGCAGGAGATCGTCCGCTTAGCCCAGCAGCAGGCCGACGACATCCGCGATCGTGCCCAGCAGTACGAGCGCGAGACGCGTTATGCTGCCGAGGACTACGCAGAGCAGGTCTTTACGCACCTGGAGGAGAACCTCAAGAGCCTGACCGGCACCGTTACCCGTTGCCGTCAGCAGCTCAACGAGGGTGCCGCCCAGCAGAATGGTCAGTGGTAATGGCTGAGTTCCCGAGCGTTACCGTCGATCTTTCCGAGCAGCTCGAGTTTCCTGGTGATTCGTATCCGCTGACCGGTAAGGTCGACGTCGCCACCTACATGGTGGGCGAGAAGGAGTATCAGCTACAGGACGGCATCGACTACGACGTTGTCTTTACCAATGCCGGTACCGGTGTCTTGCTCACGGGCATGGTTCGCGCGCACGCCACCGGCGAGTGCGACCGTTGTCTGGAGCCCGCCTCGTTTGATATCGCCGGCGAGATCGAGGAGTTCTACCTCTTCGAGGAGCCCGAGGATCCCGAGGCCTACGAGGACGGCTACGAGCTCCTGGGTGAGGACCGCATCGTCGATTTGGGTGAGCCCATCAACGACGCGGTCGTCATGGACACGCCGTTTGTCGTTCTGTGCAAGCCCGATTGCCGCGGTCTGTGCCCCACTTGCGGTTGTAATCTCAACGTCGAGCAATGCGATTGCGCCGCCCAGGCAGAGGCAGAATGGGCCGCTGCCACGGAAAATCCATTTGCAGCATTGAAGAATCTCAAGCTCGATGAGTAAAACTGTGGTAGTATCGCTACTTGCGCGTAATCGCCACACTGGATAGTTCATAAGGAAGGTCACTATGCCCGTACCTAAACAAAAGCAGGGTCGTATCCGCACTCACACCCGTCGTTCCGCCAACATGAAGATCTCGGCTGCGGCTCAGTCCACGTGCCCCCGTTGCGGCGCTGTCAAGCTTCCGCACCACGTGTGCCCCAGCTGCGGTTTCTATAAGGACCGCGAGGTTATCGTTACCGAGTAACGCTATACTCTGGATGCGATGCCGTTCCAAATGGAACCACAATGGCCGGCTCAATGAGTCGGCCATTTTTGTATAAGGAGCATGTATATGAGTAACGTTCGCGTTTGTGTAGACGTTGTGGGCGGAGACGAGAAACCTCAGGTTGTTCTCGATGGTATCGAGGCTGCGCTTGCCGCCGATCCCGATATCGAGGTCTTGGCAGCTGGCCCCGCCGAAATCGTCAATCCCTTTGCTGCTTCCCACGCACGTGTTGAGGCCCTTGAGGCACCCGACGTTATCGCCATGGATGACGATCCCATTCGCGCCGTGATGACCAAACGCAAGTCTTCGATCGTGCTGTCGTGCCGCGCTATCAAGAAGGGCAATGCTGACGCGTTCTTCTCTGCCGGTTCGACCGGTGCCATGACCGCTGCCGCTACCGCCTATGTGACGCCGTTTAGGTATCAGGCCGAAGGCAAGAAGCAGCCGGTGCGCCCCTGTTTGACCAATGCGCTGCCCAATCGTGCCGGCGGCCTGACGGTGCTGTGCGACATGGGCGCCAACCCCGATGTCGAGGTGGACGACATGGTGCGTTTTGCCCAGATGGGTAGCGCTTATGCCCGCGTTGTCCTGGGCATCGAGCATCCTCGCGTGGGCTTGCTTGCCAATGGCACCGAGGACGAGAAGGGCTCCAACTTTACCAAGGCCTGCTTCCCGGCCATGAAAGCCGCCGTTCCCGGCTTTGTGGGTAACTGCGAAGGCACCGATCTTACGTCGGGCAATTTTGACGTCGTGGTCGCCGACGGCATGTCGGGCAATATTGCGCTCAAGGCCACCGAGGGCGCTGCCAAGTTTTTGCTGCAGGAGCTCAAGGGCGCCTTTATGGCCTCGCTCGGCACCAAGATCGCCGCGCTGCTCATCAAAAAGCAGATGCGCGGGATTAAGGCCAAGCTCTCTGGTGATGCCAAGGGCGGCGCGATTCTTTTGGGCCTGCGTGGCGTGGTCCTAATCGGTCATGGCGCCACCTCGGTCGAGGCTGTTAAAAACGGTACGCTCGCGGCGGCCGAAGCCGTGCGCGCGGGGCTGGTCGAGAACGTCGCCAACTCCATGGACGGCATCGTTTTGTAAGAGCGAGTTAGAGCGCTGTTATGTGCCTCGCGGCCTGCTTCGTGGGGTAGAATCAGAACCGTGTCTTGGTACCGCCCGGGCGGTACCATTCTTTTGGTATTCATGCACTATGAGAGGAAGCGCTATGGACCGCTCCGAAATCTTCGACAAGATCGCCGAGGTCGCTGCTGACGTTCTGGGCGTCGATGTTGCCGAAATTAGCGATGAGACCACCTTTGACGATCTCGATGCCAACTCGCTCGAGCGCCTGCAGCTGGTTACGGCTATCGAGGACGAGTTCAACCTCGAGATCGATGACGAGACTCTGCTCTCGCTCAACTCTGTCGCCGACGCCGTCGACGCGATCGAAAACGCCAGGGAGGCCTAGGTCTTGGCTTTATCCGAACGACTTACGCGCGCACAGGAGATTCTGGGCCACGAGTTCAATGACAAGGTGCTGCTGCGCGCGGCTCTTACGCATCCTTCGGCCGTCGAAGGCCAGCCAGTCTCGGCAAGCTACGAGCGCCTGGAGTTTTTGGGCGATTCCATTTTGGGCGCCGTGGTGGCCCGTTCGCTCTTTGAGTCCTATCCCGAGTTTGACGAGGGCAAGCTTACGCGCCTTAAGGTGTCGCTTGTCTCTGGCGCCACGCTATCCGAGGTGTCGCATGAGCTGGGTATCGACGACATCATCATCTTTGGTGCCTCCGAGACCGGTACCGGCGCGCGCGGTCTGCACTCGGCGCTCGAGAACGTCTATGAGTCGCTCGTGGGCGCGCTGTATCTGGATGCCGGCTGGGATGCCGCGGGGGAGTTTATCCACCGTACGCTCAAACCGCACCTGGCTTCCGAGCGTGCCGAGCACCCTGCGAACCCCAAATCGTTCTTGCAGGAGTGCGTGCAGGCAGACGGCCATGAGCCTCCCGCGTATAAGCTGGTCGGCTCCGAGGGCCCCGCGCATGCGCCCACCTTTACCGCTGTGGTGCTCATCGACGGTATTCGCCAGGGCCGCGGCTCCGGCTCCTCAAAGAAGGAAGCCGAGGGAGCCGCTGCACTCGAGGCACTTGACCGCATGGGCTACACCACCAACGGCGTGATTCTCAACAAGAAGCCTGTTTAAGCGAGGAACCGTGTATCTCAAGTCCCTCACGCTCAAAGGGTTCAAGTCGTTTGCCGACCGCGCCCATATGACGTTTGAGCCGGGCCTGACCGTCATCGTCGGTCCCAACGGCTCGGGAAAATCGAACATCTCTGACTCGATTCTGTGGGTCCTGGGCGAGCAGAGCGCCAAGCAGCTGCGCGGCCAGGCCATGGAGGATGTCATCTTCTCGGGCTCGTCAGCGCGCAAGCCGGTGGGTGTCGCCGAGGTCACGCTGGTGCTCGATAACTCGGACCATATGCTGCCCGTCGACTTTGACGAGGTCGCCATCACCCGTCGTATGTATCGCTCGGGCGAAAGCGAGTACCTCATCAACTCGAGTCCGTGCCGCCTGATGGACATTCAGGACATCCTGCACGATTCGGGCTTGGGCAAGGATACGCATTCCATCATCAGCCAGGGCAAGCTCGACGCCATTTTGCAGAGCCGCCCCGAGGAGCGCCGTGCCCTCATCGAGGAGGCCGCCGGCATCTCCAAGCACAAGCGCCGCAAGGAGCGTGCGCTCAGAAAGATTAAATCGATGGACGAGCACCTGACGCGTGCCCGCGACATCAATAAGGAAATTGCCCGTCAGCTGCGACCGCTGGAGCGTCAGGTCGATCGCGCGCGCAAGTATAAAGAGCTGTCCTCGCGCGCGAACGAGCTTACGCAGATGCTGGCCGTCGACGAGCTGCGTTCGCTGCAGTCGCAGTGGAACGACTTGGAGAGCCGCTCCAAGGAAGGTGCCGCCGAGCTGGAGCTTGCGCAGTACCGCTTGGGCGAAAAGGAACGCGAGCTCGAGAAGCTCCAGGTCATGCTCGAGGAAAAGGGCCTGTTTGTGGGCGATCTGGGCGAGCAGCGCCGCCATATGCAAGACGTGGTCGGCCGCATTAACTCCGATATGCGCCTGCTCGAGGAAAAGGGCCACAACATGGTGTCGCGCCTGTCCGACATGCGCGGCCAGATCTCGAGCTCCGAGCATCAGCGTCGTCGCGTGGTAGAGGAGCTCGAGGACGCGCGTGCGCAGCTTGAGGAAGTGACCGGCGCGCACATGCAGGCCCAGGAGGACGTTGACGCCGCCGGACCTGCCGCCGCCGAGCTCCACGAGCGGCGCGTGACGCTCGACAATCAGATTTCGCAGCTTACGCGTGAGCAACGCGATGTGCAGCGTGTGGCCGATAACGCGGCGCTCGAACTCGCCAAGGTGAAGGACTCGCTGAGCAACGCCGAGGTCGAGGACAACATGTATGCCTCGCGCCTGGAGCAGATCGATGACCAGCTCGAGGAAGTCACGGCCTCACTCGAGAGCCGTCGCGACCGCGCCGAGGAGCTTGAGGGTGCACTCGATCAGGCCCGTCAAGCCCAGATTGATGCGCGCGAGGCTACCGAGGTCGCCCGTGCAGCCCTTAAGGACTTGCGTGCCCGCGAGAGCGAGGCGCGCAACAAACTGTCCGAGGTGCGCTCGGAGCTTGCTAGCCAAAAGAAACTCGATGCCCGCATGGCCGACAGCTCGCCGCTCGTGAGCTGTCTGGTGGGTGTACTGGGCGACGATGTCTCGGGTCGTCTGGGCGACGTGCTCGAGGCCCCTCGTGAGCTCGAGGGCCTGGTGGAGCAGCTGCTTGCCGGCGATATCGATGCGCTGCTGTTCGACGATACGTCCGCGCTTGAGCGTGCCGGTCGTGCCGCTCTGGACCAGAAGAAGGCCTCGGGCGAGGCGCTGCTGGTGGCGCGCGGTGCGAGCGCCTCTGCTGCCGCTAAGGGCGCTGCCGGTTCCCGCCTGGTCGATCGCCTGTCCGTACGCGCCGGCTATGGCCCGGTTGTCGAGGCGCTGCTCGGCGGCTATTACGTTGTCGACGACTTGGCGGCTGCGCTGGCCGCGCCTGTCGTTGACGGCGTGACTTACGTGACCCCCGATGGCGCCCGCGTCGCCTGCGGCGGCCTGGTGCGTGTGGGCCTCGACGCCGGCGAGGCGTCGGGTGCCTTGGAGCGCAAACGTCGCATTCGCGAGCTGGAGGGCCTGGAGCCCGATCTGGCTGCTGTGTTTGAGCATGTGTCGGATCGGGTCGTCGAGGCCAATGCGGCCGTCGAAGAGGCGCGTGCCGCTGAGGGCGATGCCGCCGGCGAGATCGCCCGTCTTGAGGGCGAGCGCCGCTCGCTGCTCTCCGAGATTGGCCGCCTGGAGCAAAGCGCCAACAACGCCGAGGTCGAGCGCGTGCGCATCTCCAAGCGCCGCGAGCAGGCCGCCGAGGCCGTTCGCGCTGCGCGCCCGCGCGTGGACGAGCTCACCCGCTCGCGTGACGAGGCCCGAGCGCAGGCAAGCGATCTTGGCCTTCAGATTGCCGAAGCCAACGACGAACTCGACCGCGTTCGCCGTGACGATTCCGAGGCCGCCGGCAAGCTCGCCGATGCCAAGGTCCGCCTGGCCCAGACGAGCGAACGCCTTCGTTCTCTGAAGGGCCGCGTGCCCGATCTGGAGCATCGCCTGGAGGGCATCGACCGCCGTATCCGCGGAACACGCCAGGCCTCGCGCTCACTCGAGCTGCTGCGCCTGCGCGTCGATCCCATGCACGAGCGCTATTCGGCCCTGCTGGAGCGCGCGTCGGATTGGGCAGCGCGTCTGCGTGACCAGGCCTCTCTGGAGGAGGCGGACTCCGCTTCGCTCAAGAAGACCATCGAGGATGCCAAGGCAGAGGTTGCCCGCGCTAAGGAGAAGGTCGATACCGCCACCGCCACGCAAAACGAGTTTAAGGTCGCGCGTGGCAAGCTCGAGGTGCAGGTAGAGGCCGCCATTAAGGCCATTACCGCCGATGGCAACACGGTACTCGAGGAAGCGCTCATGCTTCCCGCGCCCACGGACCGCGATGCCGCCGAGCGCGAGCTCAACCAGCTTGTGCGCCAGATCAACAACCTTGGTCCCGTGAACCAAGTTGCCATGGAGGAGTACGAGCAGCTCAAGCGCCGCGCCGATTACATCGAGGAGCAGCTGGCCGATCTGGAGAGCGCGCGTAAGGCGCTCACCAAGATCACGGTGGCTATTGATCGCAAGATGCGCAAGGCGTTCCTTGTGACGTTTGAGAAGGTCGACGCGAACTTCCGCGAGATCTTCGCTATGCTGTTCCCGGGTGGCCAGGCTCATCTGGAGATGACCGATCCCGAGCATCCGGCCGAGACGGGTATCGAGGTCGTGGCGCAGCCGCGCGGCAAGCGCATCACCAAGATGATGCTCATGTCGGGCGGCGAGAAGAGTCTGACGGCACTCGCCCTGCTCTTTGCCGTGTACCGCACGCGCACGGTGCCGTTCTATGTGCTGGACGAGGTCGAGGCGGCACTTGACGACGCCAACCTGTCCAAGCTCATCGGCGCGCTCGACGTGTTGCGTTCCGATACGCAGCTCTTGGTCATTTCGCATCAGCGCCGTACTATGGAGGACGCTGACGTTCTCTATGGCGTCTCGATGCAAGCCGACGGCGTCAGCCGCGTCGTCTCGCAAAAACTCGATCGCGAAACCGGAAAGGTCGTGAATGCATAATGGGATTCTTTGACGCTCTCTCGCGCGGACTTGAGCGCAGCCGCGAGGCCCTCAACGAGGTCTTCTACTTTGGCGGCGAGGTCGACGAGGACTTTTGGGAGGACCTTGAGGATACCCTCGTTATGGGTGACATGGGTGCCGAGGTCGCCATTCAGGTCTCCGATGATCTGCGCGAGACGGCCGCCAAGAAGAACCTCAAGACCGCCCCGCAGCTCCGTCGCGCCCTGGCTGAGCAGCTCGAGCAGCATTTTGTGCCCGCCGAGCGCGATCCGTTCTCCGACACGCCGAGCTGCGTGCTGTTTGTAGGCATTAACGGCGCCGGCAAGACCACGACGGTCGGCAAGATCGCGAGCGCCATGGCCGCCCGCGGCAAGAATGTCGTGATCGGTTCTGCCGATACCTTCCGCGCCGCCGCCATCGAGCAGCTCGATGTGTGGGGTCAGCGCGCCGGCGTCCCCGTCATCAAGCGCGATCGCGGCTCCGACCCGGCAAGTGTTTGCTACGACGTGCTCGATGAGGCCGATAAGCGCGGCAGCGACCTGGTGCTGATCGACACCGCCGGCCGCCTGCACACGAGTCCCGAGCTCATGCGCGAGCTTGCCAAAGTGGTTAACGTGACGCGTAAGCGCGCCGCCAATATGGCCGCCGGCCCCATGCCCGTCTCGGTCGTGCTCGTGATCGATGCCGCCACCGGCCAGAACGGTCTGAACCAGGCGCTCGAGTTTAACGAGGCGCTGGGTCTGGACGGTATCATCATGACGAAGCTCGACGGTACGGCAAAGGGCGGCATCGCCATGGCCGTGGCCGAGAAGCTCAAGCTCCCGATTCTGCGCGTGGGCGTGGGCGAGCAGGTCGATGACCTACAGGAGTTCAATGCCAAAGATTTCTGCCGCGCCCTGGTGGGCGAGTCCAATTAAGGAGTGACTAGTGTTTGATTCCCTGAGCGATCGCCTCAATGACACATTTGACCGCCTGCGCGGCAAGGGTAAGCTGACCGAGGCCGACATCACCTCGGCCATGCGCGATATTCGCATGGCGCTGCTCGAAGCCGACGTCAACTTTAAGGTTGTCAAGGAGTTCGTCGCCAAGACCAAGGAGCGCTGCATGACCGCAGAGGTCATGGAGTCGCTGTCGCCGGCGCAAAACGTCGTCAAGATCGTGCTCGACGAGCTCACCGAGATGCTCGGCTCCACCGAGAGCAAGCTCGTTTTTAGTAACCGCATTCCTAATGTCATCATGCTCGTGGGCCTGCAGGGCTCCGGTAAGACCACGGCTGCCGTAAAGCTTGCCTACCTGCTCAAGAAGCAGGGCCGTTCGCCGCTGCTCGCCGCGTGCGACGTCTACCGTCCCGCTGCTGCCGACCAGCTTGCCACGCTCGGCGGCGAGATCGGCGTGCCGGTCTTCCGCGGTGACGGCGAGCACCCGGTCGACATCGCCAAGGGCGCCATCCAGGAGGCCGTCGACCACCTGCGTGACGTGGTCATCGTCGATACCGCCGGACGTCTTCAGATCGACGAGCAGATGATGCAGGAGGCCGTCGACATCAAGAAGGCCGTCAAGCCCGACCAGGTGCTGATGGTCGTCGACGCCATGACCGGCCAGGATATCGTCAACGTGGTCTCGACGTTTGCCGAGCGCACCGACTTTGATGGTGTGATTATCTCCAAGCTCGACGGTGACGCCCGTGGCGGTGGCGCGCTTTCGGTGCGTCAGGTGACCGGCAAGCCCATCAAGTTTGTGAGCATGGGCGAGAAACCCGATTCGCTTGAGCCGTTCTATCCCGATCGCATGGCCAAGCGAATCTTGGGCATGGGCGACGTTGTCGGCATCATCGAGAAGGCCCAGGAGGCCGCCGATGCCGAACAGCTCGAGGCTGCCGAGCGCATGCTGCGCGAGGGCTTTACCATGAACGACATGCTCGACCAGATGAAAGCCGTCAAAAAGATGGGCGGCATGAAGGGTATCCTGGGCATGCTCCCCGGTGGCCAGCGCGCGCTCAACCAGATGGGCGGTAACCTGGACGAGGGCATCTTCGACAAGAACGAGGCCATCATCATGTCGATGACCAAGGAGGAGCGTCTGCGTCCCTCCATCATCAACGGCCAGCGTCGCGCGCGTATCGCCAAGGGCGCCGGTGTGACCCCCACCGAGGTCAATAGCCTTATGAAGCAGTGGGGCGAGATGAACAAGATGATGGGCCGCATGCGCACGATGGCCAATCAGGCACAGGCCGGCGGCAAGAAGGGCAAAAAGGGCAAGAAGGGCAAGAAGATGCGCATGCCCAATATTCCCGGTCTGGATGCCATGGGCTTGGGCGGCATGGGCGGCCTGGGAACGGGTGGTCCTAAGTCCGATATGGACCTGCTGCGCCAGATGGAAGCGCAGATGCGCAATAAGAAATAGGGCTGTAATTCCAGCTTGATATGGCAAAGGCCACTCGGAAGCTACCGGGTGGCCTCTGTTGTTGGCTTTGATAGTTGGGCTGCGTTCAGCGTCGCGCCCCGAGCTCGCGGTGCCGTGCCGTTAGTGGCAGCCGCAGCCCTCGTGGCCCTCGTGCTCGTGATGGCCGTGGCAGCTGCAGGACTCGCCATGTTCGTGGGCGTGGTCATGGCCGTGGCAGCCGCACGTGGCCTCGCCGTTCTGTGCGAGCGTTCCGGCGATAAGGGCCTCGACACAAGCGTCGCAGCTGCCCTGAGCTCCTGCGTACACCGTGATGCCGGCTTGGGCAAGCGCGTTGATGGCGCCACCGCCGATGCCGCCGCAGATGAGCGTGTCCACGCCACCGTTGGCGAGCAGGCCCGCAAGGGCACCGTGGCCGGTGCCGTCGGTGCCCACGACCTGCTCGTTGAGTACCTTGCCATCCTGAATGTCGTAGATCTTGAACTGCTCGCTGCGGCCAAAGTGCATAAAGATGTTGCCGTTGTCGTACGTGGTTGCCACCCTCATGGTGTCGACCTCCTTTGCTGGCCATGCGGCCGTCGTTGCGGTGATGGGGGAGTACGCGATATTGCCGCCCTCGATGACGAGCGCCCGCCCGTTGACCAGAGCGTTTGCCACCTTGCGATGTGCGCGGCTGCAGATGGCCGCCACGGTGGCGCGGGCGATGCCCATTTGCTGGGCGACGGCCTCCTGATTGAGGCCTTCCAGGTCGCACAGGCGCAGTACTTCGAGCTCATCGACCGTCATCTCGATGGCGTCTCCGCTGGCAAGGCCGTCGGGGGTAAAGCCGCGATATTCGGGGATGATCCCAACACGGCGTAATTTTTCGCGTCTTCCTGCCATACGTGCTCCAAATCTGACATATGTCAACAATAGAATAGCGAACGTGCGGATTTGTGCAAGGAATTTCTGGCATATGTCAGAAAATGAGGGCTTATGTTTGGGCTGTGGGGCCGCGTGCGCCTGGGCTACAATAAAAATTGCTTATAGGCGACTGACAGGAGGGTCAATGAGCAAGGCTGATCAACAGTTTGTAACCATGTGCCGCGATATTCTGGACCATGGCACCACCACCGAGGGCCAAAAGGTCCGTCCGGTGTGGGAGGATGGCACCCCTGCCTATACCATTAAAAACTTTGGCGTTACGGCGCGCTACGACCTGCGCGAGGAGTTTCCCGCGCTTACCTTGCGTCGTACGGCCCTCAAATCTGCCATGGATGAGATCCTATGGATCTATCAAAAGAAGTCCAATAACGTGCATGACCTCAACAGCCATATTTGGGACGAGTGGGCCGACGAGACCGGCTCCATCGGCAAGGCCTACGGGTATCAGATTGGCCAGAAGAGCCATTATACCGAGGGCGACTTTGACCAGATGGACCGTGTGTTGTACGACCTTGAGCATACGCCGTACAGTCGCCGCATCATGACCAACACGTACGTGTTTAGCGACCTTTCCGAGATGCACTTGTATCCGTGCGCCTACAGCGTGACGTATAACGTGACACAGCGACCGCAGGATGACAAACCGACGCTCAACATGATTCTCAACCAGCGCAGCCAGGACATTTTGGCCGCGAATAACTGGAACGTGTGCCAGTACGCCATCTTGCTGATGATGGTCGCGCAGTCGGTCGATATGATTCCCGGCGAGCTGCTGCATGTGATTGCCGATGCCCACATTTACGACCGCCATGTCGACATCGTCCGCGAACTTATCGAGCGTCCGCAGTTTGCGGCGCCCAAGGTAACGCTTAACCCTGATGTGCACGATTTCTACGCGTTTACGACCGACGACCTGATCGTCGAGGGCTACGAGCACGGCCCGCAGGTCAAGAGCATCCCCATTGCGGTATAGGTGGCAGGTATGACGTGTAAGCTTTCTGCCATCGTCGCCGTGTGTGACGACTGGGGCATTGGCTGCGAGGGCGATATGGTCGTGTCCAATCGCGCCGACATGCGCCATTTTGTGGCGTGTACCAAGGGCTGTCCGGTCATCATGGGACGCAAGACGCTGCTGAGTTTTCCCGGTGGACGTCCGCTCAAGAATCGTCGCAATATCGTGCTCACGCGCGACGAGGATTTTACGCCCGAGGGAGTCGACGTGGTGCATAGTATCGGCGAGGCGCTCGCCGCGGTTGCCGATGAGCCCGTTGCCTGGGTGATCGGCGGCGGCGATGTCTATCGGCAGTTTTTGCCGTACTGCGTGGAGGCCGAGGTCACGCATAACCACTGCGTCCATCCCGTGGACACGTACTTTCCCGACTTGGACGCCGATCCCGCGTGGGAAGTTGCGCGGCGCGAAGGGGTTGCCACGATTGCCGCGGGCGAGGGTGACGAAGGCCTCGATTATGAGTTCGTGACGTATCGTCGCGTTAGTGCTTAAATCACCTTTTGCCACGGTATTATCGGGTTGGAATGATTGAGGGGCGACGCCTGGCGTCGCCTCGTTGTATATAGATGCTGCTATTGGAAGGGTTCGGGCTGCTATGACTGATGCCGTTGAGGTGCTGCGAATCGATTCGCTCGAGGACGAGCGGCTCGATGCCTACGTGCGACTGACCGAGCGCGAGCTGCGCTGCGTGCTGGAGCCGCAAAAGGGCATCTTTATCGCCGAGAGCGCTAAGGTTATCGAGCGCGCGGTTCGCGCCGGATACGGGCCGGTGAGTTTTCTGTTGGGTGAGCGCTGGCTCGACCAGATGATGCCGCTGTTTGAGCGCCTGGTTGTGCGCGAGGGCGCGGGTCCGGTTCCTGTGTTCGTTGCCTCCATGGAGCTCATGGAGCAGCTGACGGGCTTCAATGTGACGCGCGGTGCGCTCGCGGCATTTCGTCGCCCGCGACAGATTCCGGTTGATGAGTTCTTGGGCGGCGTCGTCGAGGCGGCGGGGGAGCGCCCGGTGCGCGTGTGCGTGCTCGAGGGCATTGTCGACCATACCAATGTGGGCGCAATATTCCGCTCGGCGGCCGCGCTCAACGTCGACGGCATTTTGGTCAGTCCTACGTGTTGTGATCCGCTGTATCGTCGTTCGGCCCGCGTGAGCATGGGCACGGTGTTCCAGGTGCCCTGGACACGCATTGGCAGCGAAGCGCGCGTATGGCCGCATGATGGGCTGGCGGCGCTACACGATGCCGGCTTTTCGTGTGCCGCTATGGCGTTGACGGATGATTCGGTGTCGCTGGACGATCCCGCGCTCCAGGAGATTGACCGCCTGGCAATCTTTATGGGCACCGAGGGTGCTGGCTTGGGCGCCAAGACCATTGCAGGCTGCGACCGCGCCGTGCGTATTCCGATGGCGCATGGGGTCGATTCACTCAACGTGGCCGCGGCAAGCGCTGTTGCCTTTTGGCAGCTGTGCCCGCATGTGAGCAACGAGTACCACTACCAGCCGGGGCTGTATCACTAGGCAGATAGTTAGCACCGGGCTCTGGTTCGGGGCGTTTCGGCCGACGTCGGTCGGTGCTAAGCTGGTATTGGCTTTGGTCTTAAATTGCCGTTTTGTTGTTTGACGTACGCTGGTGGGGAGGGCGTGTGGCTAAGAAATCTACGGCTATCGATGTAACGCAGGGTGTCATTTGGCAACAGCTGCTGTCGCTGTGCGTCCCTATCTTCTTTAGCTCGTTTTTTCAGCAGGCTTACACGCTTATTGGTACGTATATCGTCGGCCAGTTTGGCGGCAAGCTCGCGCTGGGTGGCATTCAAGCCACGATGGTGCTCACCGAGCTCTGCATTGGCTTTTGCGTTGGCGTTGGCGCTGGCTGCGCGGTCATTACCGGTCAGTTTTTTGGTCAGCACGATGATGAGCGATTGAGTCGTTCGGTCCATACGGCCATGACGCTCGCGCTGGTGGGCGGTATCGTTTTCTCGATTCTTGGCATAGTGTTCGTTGAGCCCATGCTGGTACTTATGAACACGCCGCATGAACTATTGGCCGAGGGCGTGGCCTATGCTCGTTGCTATTTTGCCGCCATGGTTGCGGCGCTGCTGCTCAATATGGGAACGGCGCTGCTGCGCGCCGTGGGCGACACACGCGGTCCTGCTGTGATCATTGCTTCCGGCTGCCTTGTTAATGCGGTGCTGGATGTCATCTTCGTTGCCGTGCTTCATATGGAGGCTCTGGGCTGCGGCATCGCGGTGGCGCTGACCATTTGCTCCAACGCCACGATGATCGTGATTCGTATGATGCACGCTCCGGGTGCGTGGCGGCTTTCACTGTCCAAACTCTGCATTGATCCTGGCATTTGTAAGAGCATGATCTCGTGTGGTCTGCCGCTTGGCTTTCAGTCTGCTGCGTATTCGATTTCCAACGTTTTGATTCAGGTGTCGGTCAACTCGTTTGGTGCCGATGTCACCACGGCGTGGGGTCTTTCGGGCCGTTTGGATGGCATTGTCTGGATGGTTACCGAGGCGCTTGGCGTTTCGATCACCACGTTCTCGGCACAGAACTTTGGCGCGCGCAACTACGAGCGCATGCGCAAGGGCTACCATACGTCGCTTGTGCTGTCGTTTATGCTCATTGGTGGCCTGTCTGCCGTGCTACTGGTGTTCTCGGGTCCGTTGTCGCGTCTGTTTGTCGACGATGCTTCGATTTCGGCCTACACCACGACGATTCTTCATTTCATCGCGCCGTTCTACGCGATCTTCTCGATTATCGAAAACGCGTCCGGCTCCATCCGCGACGCTGGCGTGAGCTTCCAGCCTATGATGCTCACGATTTTTGGCACCGTCGTGCTCAGGGTGATCTGGGTGTTTGCGATTATGCCGTTCGATCCGTCGCTTGAGCACCTGCTGCTGGTTTACCCCGTAACTTGGCTAATCACGGCCACGATGTTTACCATCTACCACCACAGCGGCAACTGGCTCGGCCGCGCCACCGCCTAATGATCCGAAGGGGACGGAGGAAAACGGATCATTGACCTGGCGATAAGGCAAAATGATCCGTTTTCCTCCGTCCCCTTCGGATCATTTAGTATTCGATGCCTTGGCGGGCTAGGAGGCCTTCGTCGAAGTAGTGTTTGACGGGGCGCATTTCGGTTACTAGGTCCGCGAGATCGGCCAGTGGCAGCAAGCCGCGGCCGGTGAGCACGAGCTCTGTGGTGGTCGGTTTCATTGCGATCAACGCTTCGACATCTTCGCGCGTCACAAAGCCTCGGCGCATGGCTTCTCCCAGCTCATCCAAGATCAGCACGTCGACCTGGCTAATCTGCTCGCGCGCCAGCTCCATGATCTGTGCGGCACAGGCTTCGGGCGTGTCGCGGTCGGCTTGTACGATGCGCAGACCTAAACGGCGCGCCGCATCATGCTCGGCGCAGTGCAGCTTCTTGGCAAACTGAAGCATGAGTACGTTAAGTCCATAGCCCGTGGCGCGCAGCGCGAGCCCCAGCGCAGCCGTCGTCTTGCCCTTGCCGTCGCCCGTATAGATCTGAACCTTGCCGACTTCGAGTGATGCCATCTCTATTCTTTCGTGCCCGGCGTCGGTTTATCGCCGGCCGGGTTGGGTATTCTAGTTAGCATTATCAACCCCAGTAGATGGAGTTCAAGCAGATGGAGATGGATGACAACAAACGTAGACGGAATATGATCCTCTACGTGCTCATCGCCTTCGTCGTCTACCTCGTGCTCTCGACCGTTCTGTTCCCCAACATCGGTCACACGCAGCAGATTACGAAGACCGATTATTCGACGTTTGTCAAAGCGCTCGATAAGAAGAGTGTCGACAAGGTCGAGTACAACACGGACGATTACTCGATTTATTACACCAAGAAGGGCGAGGACGAGAACATCGCCTACAAGACGACCGGCGTGCCGAGTGACACGGGCTTTACCGATCGCGTGCTCGAGGCCGGCGCCTCGCTGGAGTCGGTGGTTCCCGATAAGAACTCGGGCCTGATGACTTACTACTTGCTCACGCTCGTCCTTCCCATGGCGATTTTCTTCCTCATCGGCTGGTGGCTCAACCGCCGTATGAAGAAGGCCATGGGCGATGACGGCCCGTCCATGAATTTTGGTGGCGGCGGCTTTGGCGGCGGCGGTCTGGGTAAGTCCGGTGCGCGCGTTATCGCCTCCAAGGATGTTGGCGTGACCTTTAAGGATGTTGCTGGTCAGGAAGAGGCCAAGGAATCCCTGAAGGAGGTCGTCGACTTTCTGGAGAAGCCGCAGCGCTATGAGGAAATCGGCGCCAAGCTGCCGCGCGGTGCTCTTCTCGTGGGCCCTCCTGGCACTGGTAAGACCCTGCTTGCCAAGGCTGTTGCCGGCGAGGCGGGCGTGCCGTTCTTTAGTATTTCTGGTTCTGAGTTCGTTGAGATGTTCGTCGGCCGTGGCGCCGCTAAGGTTCGCGATCTGTTTAAGCAGGCCAAAGAAAAGGCCCCGTGCATCGTCTTTATCGATGAGATCGATACCATCGGCAAAAAGCGTGACGGCGGCGGCTTTAGTGGCAACGACGAGCGCGAGCAGACGCTCAACCAGCTGCTGACCGAGATGGACGGCTTTGATAACCACAAGGGTATTGTCGTTCTCGCTGCTACCAACCGCCCCGACAGCCTTGACCCGGCCCTGCTGCGCCCCGGTCGTTTTGACCGCCGCATCCCCGTCGAGTTGCCCGATCTGACCGGCCGTAAGAACATTCTTGAGTTGCATGCCAAGAGCGTGAAGACTCAGCCGCCGATCGACCTGACCACG
Source organism: uncultured bacterium (assembly GCA_905215365.1). Taxonomy (GTDB): domain Bacteria; phylum Actinomycetota; class Coriobacteriia; order Coriobacteriales; family Coriobacteriaceae; genus Collinsella. Next base: position 21,964 of record CAJMPX010000017.1, read on the forward strand.
ATTGCCCGCGCCACGCCCGGTGCCTCGGGCGCCGACCTGGCCAATATCATCAACGAGGGCGCCCTGCGTGCCGTCCGCGAGGGTCGCAAGCGCGCCACGCAGGACGATTTTGAGGAGTCGGTGGAGGTCGTCATCGCCGGTCAGCAGCGCAAGTCCACGGTGCTGTCCGATCACGAGAAGCAGGTTGTTTCGTACCACGAGATCGGCCATGCCATTGTTGCTGCCCGCCAGAAGGGCTCTGCGCCGGTCACGAAGATTACCATCGTGCCGCGCACGAGCGGCGCTCTGGGCTACACCATGCAGGTCGAGGAGGACGAGCGCTTCCTGACCACGCGCCAGGAGGTGCTGGACAAGCTCGCCGTCTACTGCGGCGGACGTGCTGCCGAGGAGCTCATCTTTGGCGAGATGACGACTGGCGCCGCCAACGATATCGAGCAGGCCACCAAGCTCGCCCGCAACATGGTGACGCGCTTTGGTATGTCGGAAGAGTTTGGCATGATGGCGCTCGGTACCGTTCAGAATGCCTACCTCAACCAGGACACGTCGCTCACCTGCGCCCCCGGTACGGCCGAGCGCGTCGACGCGATCGTCGCCAAGCTGATCGAGGACGCACATGACCGCGCCCTGCAGATCCTCAAGGAGAATAAGTTTAAGCTCCACGAGTTGGCTCGTTATCTGTACAAGAAGGAGACGATCACGGGCGAGGAGTTCATGAACCTTCTCACGCGCGAGAATCCGCTGATGCCTAAACAGCAGTAATACTGGTTGCGCAGTGTCTATCGCCCCATTTGAGTGTCCATCTCAAATGGGGCGTTTTGCGTGGGGAGAGTTGAATATGAAGATCGTGGTGAGTGCCTGCTTGATGGGAGAGAGCTGCAAATATAACGGGCTCGACAATTACCATCGCGAGCTGGTCGAGGCGTGCGAACGCACAGGGACCGAGGTCCTGTTGGTATGCCCCGAGGTTTTTGGTGGCTTGCCCACACCGCGCAAGCCGTCCGAGATTGTGAACGGCGAGGTTCGTACCTGCGAGGGCATCTCGGTCGATCGCGAGTTTCGCCTGGGTGCAGAGCGCGCGCTCGATATGTGCGAGCACTTTGGCGGCCCGTCCGAGATCGCTACGTGCGTCCTTCAGGACCGTAGCCCCTCGTGCGGCGCGGGCCGCATCTACGATGGTACATTCAGCGGCGCACTCACTGCGGGTAACGGCGTTTTCGTCGACCTGCTCTTGCGCAATGGGTACTGTTATCCCAGCGAGTGAATTTGATCCCAGCATGCTGGAGCAATAATAAACCACCACAAAGGTGCCTGTCCCCCTTGTGGTGGTTTTGGTAGGTTAGGCGAGGAGCGTGTGACCGTAGGCGTTGGCCGCCCGGTATTTTGCTCCAAGAGAAAGTCCACAGCCGCGAGATTTTTCGAACGTATAAAACCAGTGTTGAGGGTTTTTTGCCGGCGTTGACCGTGCTACTATACAGCGCATAAGCGTTGATGGGGACGAGTAGTCGGCCATCCGCATGCTACAGAGAGCGGGGAGCGCTGAGAACCCGTGCATGCGACCGATGAAAATCACCCCGGAGCTGCGGTCCCAACGGACGCGCCGCACAGGCACGTCTTAGTAGACATCGCCGAGATGGTCGTCGATACAGGCCAGCCGAGTAACGGATGCGAGCGCGTGGCGATGCGGGCGAGGGCATCTAAGCTGGGTGGTTAAGCGAAGAGCTTTTACGGGCATTCTGCCCGTTTTGTGGCGCTTCGTCCCAGCTTGTAGGGACGGGCGCTATTTTTGGTGCCCAGAGGGCGTGTGCGCCCACGACATGAAAGGGGTACCGTGGCAAACGAGTACAAGCAGACGATGAATCTGCCCAAAACCGGATTTCCCATGCGTGCCGGTCTTTCCAAGTCCGAGCCCAAGCGACTCAAGGACTGGCAGGACAACAAGGTCTACGAGCAGGTTCTAAAGAAGAACGAGGGTCACAAGAAATTCGTGCTGCACGACGGCCCTCCGTACGCCAATGGCCCGATCCACATCGGCCACGCCATGAATAAGATCTCCAAGGACATGATCAACCGTTACTGGATGATGCAGGGCTATGAGGTTCCCTATGTCCCCGGTTGGGACTGCCACGGTCAGCCGATTGAGCACAAGGTCGAGGAGAAGCTCGGCACCGAGAAGTTCAACCAGACCTCCACGGCTAAGATCCGCGAGCTCTGCAACAAGTTCGCTGTCGAGAACATCGAGCTGCAGAAGGCCGGCTTCCGTCGTCTGGGCGTGCTTGGCGACTGGGACAACCCGTATCTGACGCTCTATCACCAGCACGACGCCGCCGACATCGAGGTCTTCAAGGCCATGTTCGACAAGGGCATGATCTATCGCGGTCACAAGCCCGTCCACTGGTGCAAGCACTGCCACACCGCGCTGGCCGAGGCCGAGATCGAGTACTCCGACGAGACGAGCCCCTCCATCTTCGTGCGCTTTGAGATGACCTCCAAGCCCGCCGGCCTCGAGAACTTCGATGGCCCGGTCGACTTCATTATCTGGACGACCACGCCGTGGACCATCCCCTCCGACCAGGCCGTTTCCCTTAAGCCCGGCGCCGCCTATGTCGCCGTTGAGCACGACGGCCGCGCCGAGGTCATGCTCGAGGACCTGGCTCCCAAGTGCTGCGAGGAGTTTGGCTGGGAGTACACGCCGGTCATGGTCGACGGTAAGCCCTACGTGGTTCCCGCCGAGACCTTCCATCACATTCACTACAAGCAGCCGATCTTTGACGGTGTTGAGGGCGTGGCTCTGCTGGCCGATTACGTTGGTGTCGATGACGGTACCGGTATCGTCCACAACTCTCCCGGCCACGGCGTCGACGACTACTTCGCCTGCCTCAAGGAGGGTATCACCGACATCTGCATGCCGGTCGATGACGACGGCAAGTTCTACACCGGCGAGGAGTTTGGCACCGGTGGTCCCTTCAGCGGTATGGATACCGATGAGGCCAACCCGCACATCATTGAGTTCCTGCGCGAGCGCGGCACCCTGGTCCTCGAGAAGAAGATCACGCACAGCTATCCGCACTGCTGGCGCTGCAAGCACCCGGTGCTCTTCCGTGCTACTGACCAGTGGTTCGTCTCGATGGACAAGACCGGATTGCGTGAGCAGGCTGGCAAGGAGGTTCGCGAGAACGTCAAGTGGTATCCGGCTCACGCCGCCAACCGCATCGGCGCCATGGTCGAGCAGCGTCCCGACTGGTGCATCAGCCGTCAGCGCAACTGGGGCGTGCCTATCCCCAGCTACACCTGCGCCGACTGCGGCGAGAAGGTCATGAACGACGCCACGCTCGACGCCGTCATCAAGCTCTTCCACGAGAAGGGCTCCGACGCCTGGTTCACCGACGCTCCCGAGAGCTACCTGGGCGATGCCTGCGTCTGCCCCAAGTGCGGCGGCCATCACCTCAAGGCCGATAAGGACATCCTCGACGTGTGGTGGGACTCCGGCGTGTCTTGGAAGGCCGTCTGCGAGTATCGCCCCGAGCTGGAGTACCCGGCGGACGTCTACCTCGAGGGCTCCGACCAGCACCGCGGTTGGTTCCAGAGCTCGCTGCTCACCTCGGTGGGCGCCAACGGCCACGCTCCGTACAAGGCGGTCGTCTCGCAGGGCTTCACCCTCGACGGCCAGGGCCGTAAGATGTCCAAGTCGCTCGGCAACGTCATCGACCCCAACAAGGTCTGCGACGAGATGGGCGCCGACATCATCCGCCTGTGGGTTGCCTCCGTCGATACCAGCTCCGACGTGTCCATCGACCACGAGATCCTTGCCCGTACGTCCGATGCCTACCGTCGTTTCCGCAACACGCTGCGCTTCCTGCTCTCCGAGCTCGAGGGTCAGTTTGAGCCCGAAACCGACGGCGTCGCCTTTGCCGACCTGCTGCCGCTCGACAAGCTCATGGTTGCCCGTCTGACCCAGGTCCAGGCCGAGGTCGACGACGCTTACTCTTGCTACGAGTTCCCGCGCGCTTACCGTGCGCTTTACGACTTCGTGGTTACCGAGCTTTCCAACGTGTACCTCGACGCCCTGAAGGATCGTCTGTACTGCGACAAGCCCGGTTCGCTCGAGCGCCGCAGCGCCCAGACCGTGCTCGCTGAGCTCTTCTCGATGCTCATGCGCGATCTGCAGCCGATTCTGTCCTACACCGTTGACGAGGCCATGGCCTATGCGCCTGCCGGCTGCGTCGATCACCAGAAGTACGCCGCGCTGCTCGATTGGTACAAGTCGCCCATCACGGTCGACGAGGCCAACGAGTTTGAGGGCGTGCTCGAGGCTTCACTCGAGCTCCGCAGCGTCGTGACCAAGGCCCTTGAGGATGCCCGCTCCGCCGGCACCTTCACCAAGAGCCAGCAGGTCCGCGTCAAGGCGGTCGTTCCCGCCGAAATGTATGCGCTGCTGACCGGCGACAAGGCCGTCGACCTGGCCGAGTTCTACATCGTCTCCGATGTTGAGCTTACCCAGGGCGAGGAGCTTTCTGTTGCCATCGATGCTGCCGAGGGCGAGTGCTGTGACCGTTGCTGGAACTACCGCACCACCGTCGGCGAGTACAACGGCCACGCTCACATTTGCAAGAGGTGTGCGGACGCCCTTTAGGTTCCGCCGTTCTACCGAACGGCGGACCTGCCGACGCTGCGCGGGCCGCATTTGGACAATCTGACGTTCAACTTCAAGGGCGCGACCAGAAGGTCAGCGCCCTTTCGTTTCACGTCACCTTGTCTCAAATGCGACCCGCTCGCTCATTTATGCTCTACCTGCGGTGTTTCCGTTCTTGGGAGATTTGTCGCTTCTTGCCTGCGTCAATGTATGATTATCTACTGCGTTAAACGTAATTCGATGTTCTTGAGGGTAGGGGATTGATTTGGGTCGTACTGGGGATATGACGCCGCCTTTGCGTTGGCGGTTGGGTGTTGCTGGTGGGGTAGCGCTGGCTGTGCTGCTTGTTGACCAGCTGACCAAGCTTGCGGTTCGCGCCGTGGGCGACGCTTTGCATGTGACCGTCATCCCCGGTGTCGTCGACTTTATGTTTGTCCGCAATATCGGTGCTGCCTTTAGCATGGGCGAGGGGCATGGCATCGCGTTTGCCGTGCTGGCGTTGGCTGTCATTATTGCTATTGCCGTGTACTTGTTCCGTGCGCCTCAGCTCGCCCATCTTGAGGTTGTGGGCATGGCGATGGTTGCGGGTGGTGCTATCGGTAACGCGATCGATCGTTTGGCCTTTGGCTTCGTGACCGATTTTATTGCCACCACCTTCATCGACTTCCCCGTCTTCAATGTGGCCGATATCGGCATTACGGTCGGTGTGGTGCTGGCGCTCTTCGGTTACATGTTCTTGAGCCCCGCGGCTCGTGAGGTCGATGCGACCGCCGAGCTTAACGCCCGTGACGAGGCCCGCGCCAAGCGCAAGGCTAAACAACGTGGGGAGCGTGCCCGCAAGATTCGCGAAAGGACTGAGCGCTAATGGCCGACATCCATATCCTTGTTGCCGACGATGCCGCTGGTCAGCGTCTTGACGCCTGTCTGGGCGCCAATGACGGCTGCCCTACACGCTCTGCCTGCGTACATCTGATTGAGGGTGGGGCCGTAGTGGTCAATGGCGAGACCTGCCTGTCCAAAAAGTACGCCGTACGAGCCGGTGACCGTATTTCGGTTGATTTGCCCGAGCCGCACGATCCCACCGACGTGATTCCCGAGGCCATCCCGCTCGACATTCGCTATGAGGACGACTACCTCATCGTGCTCTCCAAGCAGCGCGGCCTGGTGTGCCATCCTGCTCACGGCCACGAGAGCGGTACGCTTGCGAACGCCCTGGTCTACCACTGCGGCATCGACCATCTTGGCACCGTGCAGGGCGAGGACCGCCCTGGTATCGTACATCGTTTGGATCGCGATACCTCGGGTCTTATGCTTGCGGCAAAGGACGACGACACCCAGCGCGCGCTCCAAAATCTTATCCGTACGCGCACGCTCGACCGCCGCTACATTACGCTCGTTCACGGTCATATCGCCATGGATGAGGGCACCATTAACACCGGCATTGCCCGTTCTACACGTGACCGTGTCAAGATGGCGGTTTCCGATGATCCTTTTGCGCGCCAGGCCATCACGACCTTTAAGGTCCTTGAGCGCTTTGATTCCACGCGCTTTGATGACGGCTTCACACTCGTTGAGTGTCACCTGTTTACCGGTCGCACGCATCAGATTCGCGTGCACATGCGCCATATCAACCACGCCTGCGTGGGCGATCCGCTCTACGGTAAGTGCGATGCGCGTGCCGATCAGGGTCTGACCAGGCAATTCCTCCATTCCTGGCGCGTGGCGTTCGATCATCCCGTGACGGGAGAGCGCATTGAGTGCCGCGACGAGCTGCCGTGGGATCTCGCCGCCGTCCTCGACGACTTAGCCCCGCGTTCGCTTGGTCGCACTGCTGCCGGCGACGAAATCGTACCGCAGCTCGGCCTGCTCGAAGCCTAGCCAGTATTAGGTGGTTTCTTGAACTCGGTAAGCCTGCGGTAAGATATACGGTTGTTTACGTAACACGTTCCTGGGAGCCTGCATGCTCGCCTTTTTACAAACCAACACACCCATCGTGATCTTCAACCAGATTGTCGTCACGCTGCTCACGGTCTGCTTCTTGTACCAGGTGGTCTTCTTTGTCATCGGTGCTCTCCGCGGCGAGGTCGCGCCTCCCAAGGCCAAAAAACTCCACCGGTATGCCTTCTTTATTGCAGCACACAACGAGGAGGCCGTTATCGCCAACCTCGTTCGCTCCATCAAGGACCAGGATTATCCGTCCGAGCTCATCGAGGTCTTCGTGGTCGCCGATGCTTGCACCGACAACACAGCGCAGCTCGCGCGCGAGGCCGGTGCCATTGTTTACGAGCGCAATGACCTGGCCCGCAAGGGCAAGAGCTGGGTCATGGACTTTGGTTTCGATCGCATTCTCAACGAGTATCCCGACACGTTTGAGGGCTACTTTATCTTCGATGCCGACAATGTTATCTCCCGCGATTACGTCTCCAAGATGAATGATGCCTTTGACCAGGGCTTTCATGTGGTCACGAGCTATCGTAACTCCAAGAACTTCGGCAGTTCGTGGATTTCCTCTGCCAACGCCACCTGGTATTTGCGTGAGGCCCGCTTCCTCAACAACGCGCGTAATATCTGCAAGACGTCCTGCGCCGTCTCGGGCTCGGGCTACCTTATCTCCGCCAGTGTTATCGAGGGCATGCACGGCTGGCAGTTCCATACACTGACCGAGGACATCCAGTTCACCACGTTCTGCGCCATTCACGGCATCCGCATCGGTTATGCGCCGGCGGAGTTCTTTGACGAGCAGCCGGTGACGTTTAAGGCGTCCTGGAAACAGCGCATGCGCTGGACCAAGGGCTTCTACCAGGTCTTTTTTACCTACGGCAAGCATCTGGTCAAGTCGACGTTCCGCTATCATCGCTTTGCCGCATATGACATGTTTATGACCATCGCTCCGGGCATGCTGCTGTCCCTGATCTCCATGCTCGCCAATGCGACATTCCTGATCGTGGGTGGCCTTTCGCATGGTTTCTTGGCTACCGAGGTCGAGATGCAGGCTTGTGCCGCCTCGCTTATCATGACGTTCGTGATGATGTACCAGACCTTCTTTATCCTGGCGCTGCTCACGACCATCTTTGAGTACAAGCACATTCATTGCGCTCAAAAGTGGCGCCTGGTGACCAACCTGTTTACCTTCCCGATCTTTATGTTCAGTTATATCCCCATTACGGTGGCTGCGTTGTTCCTGAAGGTCGACTGGGTCCCGACGCAACACGCCGTCAGCGTTACCCTCGACGAGGTCATGCAAGGCGCCAAATAACCACCACCAAAACCACCACAAAGGTGCCTGCACCTTTGTGGTGGTTTTTGCTTTTGAGTGACTGCCCAAGGAGGTTTTTAATGGTCTATATCCCGTTTTGGATTTGTATCTTTGCCGGCGCGGTGATTGATGCCCGTGAGCGGCGGTTTCCCAATGAGCTTGCCGGCGTGTGTGCGGTGGCGGCGCTTGCAGGCGTTTGGCTCGACAGAGGTGTTAACACGGCGCTTGACCACGCCGGTCTTGCGGTCATCGTCTACCTTGCCCTTGTGCTCACTGAGTCGCTCTGGCGTCGTGTTCGCCAAGCCCCCGGCATCGGCATGGGGGATGCCAAGGCGCTTTTCGCGCTTTGCACGCTCGACCCTCTGGGCGGCATCGTGGCATTTGCCGTTGCGCTCCTGGTCCTGGCCCTCTCCTGCCTCTTCACAAAATCGCGCTCCCTGCCATTGCTCCCGTTTTTGGTGCCGATATTTGCCATAATCGAGGTCGTGGGCTGGACATTGTAACCGATTGCGCATCCTTTTTAAGGAGCATGCCATGGCAACTAATCAAGAAACGGCCGTCATTAAGGCGCGCATGGACCGTATTCCCTCGGCGTTGTCGCCCGAACTTTTCGAGCGCATTGCCACCGATCGTGCTTCGGGCTATGTTAACCCGTATCGTTGCAACGACGATCAGGTCATTCGTCGTATTGATCGCGCCGCCGACAAAGGCACGCTTATGCGTCCGGCGTTTATGCGCGATACCGAAAAGATACTTCATCTTCCGGCGTACACCCGTTATGCAGGCAAAACGCAGGTCTTTAGCTTCCGTAGCAATGACGATCTGTCACGCCGCGGTTTGCACGTGCAGCTTGTCTCCCGCATTGCGCGCGATATCGGTCGCGCCCTGGGGCTCAATTGCGATCTGATCGAGGCGATTGGCCTGGGCCACGACTTGGGACACACGCCTTTCGGCCATGCCGGTGAGCGATTCCTCAACGATATCTATCACGAGCGTACGGGTCGCTTCTTTTTCCATAACGTGCAGTCGGTCCGCGTCCTCGATGCGCTGTACGGTCGCAACGTGTCGCTTCAAACGCTCGACGGCGTGCTATGCCATAACGGCGAGTACGAGCAGCGCGTGTTTGAATTGTCGGATATGGGCTCCTTTGACCAGTTCGATCAGGCGGTCGAGGACTGCATCGCCACGGGCTATGGCGCCATTGGGCACCTGCGTCCCATGACGCTCGAGGGCTGCGTCGTTCGCATCTCGGATATTCTTGCCTACGTCGGTCGTGACCGTCAGGATGCGATCGCGGCGGGTCTGCTTTCGCCCGACGCTTTTGACGATGGTCGGGGCGGCGCCTATAACAGCTGGATCCTCACGCACGCTTCCATCGATATCGTTGAGCATAGCTATGGTAAGCCGCGCATCGAGATGAGCGAGGACCTGTTTGAGGAAATTCGCCGAGCCAAGCGCGAGAACTACGAGAAGATCTATAGCAAGGGCGGTATCGAAGGCGATTCCGAGGAGGAGCTGCGTGAGGCGTTCGAAAAGCTCTACGACCGTTGCCTGCGGGATCTAAACAGTGGCGACGAGTCCTCTTATATCTTTAAGCACCATATTTCGCGCATTGAGCAGCAGCTTTCCTACTACGATCGTACCTATGCCTGGCAGGACGACAAGGATCAAGCCGTGGTGGATTACATCGCGAGCATGACGGACGGTTATTTCTGCGAGCTGACGAGCAAGCTGTTCCCGGGTCTAAAGTTTCCGCATCGTACCTATATTAACGAACGGTAGTTCGTATTTATTCGGTATACTGTTTGTGGAAAACGTTTTTGATTGATGCACGGGATGGCTATGGACGACCTTTTTTCTGCTTCGACGCGCGAGCGTTCCTTTCAGAATGCGCCGCTTGCGGTGCGCATGCGCCCCAATTCGCTCGACGAGTATGTGGGCCAGCAAAAGGCCGTCGGTAAGGGCTCATGGTTGCGTGCCGCGATCGAGCACGACGTGCTTTCGAGCGTGATTCTGTACGGGCCGGCCGGTACGGGTAAGACGACGCTGGCCCACATTATCGCCAACCATACCAAGAGCGAGTTTGTCGAGGTCAGCGCCGTGACGGGCACCGTAAAGGACTTGCGCCGCGTGATTGACGAGGCCAAGACGCGCCTGAATACGTACGACCGCCGCACCATTCTATTCATCGATGAGATCCACCGCTTCTCTAAGTCGCAGCAGGATGCCCTGCTGCATGCAGTTGAGAACCGTACCGTCATTATGATTGGCGCTACGACGGAGAATCCGTACTTCGAGGTCAACTCGGCGCTGCTCTCACGTGGTCGAGTCGTGGAGTTTGAGCATTTAAAGGATGAGGATATCGCCATGCTTATCGAGCGTGCGCTCGAGGCACCTCAGGGCCTGAACGGCAAATTCTCGGCCGATGATGATACGGTCAAGACCATTTGCACGCTGGCAGCGGGTGATGCACGCTCGGCCCTGACGACGCTTGAGTTGGCGAGCGAGATTGCCGTCACGCGTCCCGATACCGAGGGGACGCCGGCTCCGGCGGCGGGGGAGCGGTATCCCATCACGGTCGACGATGTGAAGATCGCCAATCCACGCCGTGGGTTTTCGTATGACAAAAACGGTGACATGCACTACGACATTATCAGTGCGTTCATTAAGTCCATGCGCGGCAGCGACCCCGATGCCACCATTTATTGGCTCGCGCGCATGATCGATGCAGGGGAGGATCCTAAGTTTATTGCACGCCGTATTATGATTCAGGCTTCTGAGGATGTTGGCAACGCCGATCCGCAGGCGCTTTTGATGGCGCATGCCGCGTTTAAGTCTGCCGAGGTCATTGGCTATCCCGAGTGCCGCATTAACCTGGCTCAGGCTGCACTCTATGTGTGCTTGGCGCCTAAATCCAACGCGTGTGAGGCTTCAATCGATGCGGCGCTGGCCGATATCCATTCTAGTGGGCTTCGCGAGGTGCCGAGTTATCTACGCGATCGCCATCGCCCGGGCAGCGATGAATACGGTGTGTATAAGTATCCGCACGATTATCCCGAAGGCTGGGTCGACCAGCGCTATTTGCCCGAAGGCTTAGAACGCGGTGCATTTTGGCAGCCTGCCGGCCGCGGTTGGGAAGAATGGCGCGTAGAGCAAAGCGAACGCGACCGCAGCGGGAATGCACCGAAGTAGCTGCTGATAATTTTGTCCCACGTTGCTGCTCTTGGCATGTTCGGTCCCCTTTGGGGTACCATGGAAAGCGTTTGTATTTCGATTCCTTTGGGAGGCTTGTATGAGTCCCATTCAAATCGCCTTGCTGCTGCTCGCCGTTGCCGGCGTGTGGGCTATCGTTGAGCTTGCGCTCACCCTGCGTAAAACCCGCACCGTTGTCGACTCGCTCGACAAGACGGTAACCGACCTCAATAATACGATTGCCGAGGCGCAGCCCGTGGTGGCAAAGCTTGATGGTGCCGTTGACGAGCTTACGCCGGCACTTGCCCAGATGGAGCCGCTCCTCAAGTCGAGCAAGACTGCCATTGACGCCCTGACGTCCAACCTCGTTGAGGTTGAGGCGGTAGTTCGCGACATCTCCGAGGTCACGGGCAGTATGGCCGAGGCCAGCAATGCCGTATCGAGCGTGACAGATTCTGCGGCCGGCGCCGTGCAGAAGCTCTTCAATAAGGTGAAGGCTCCTGCAGCCGACGCCGATCGCAAGCTCGCCGCTGCCGCCGCCGAGGCCGAGCAGCCTACTGAGCGCGTTCTGATTGGCGATGACGATGCCGCTGCTGACGACGATGATGTTCAGAAGCCCGCTGCTAAGCCTGCTCAGTATTACACTTATACGCCTGCCGAGACCTCCGAGGAGTCCTGCGATGAGTAGCGAAGCAACCTGCCCCATTACGCTGAGCGTTGCCGGTGATCCGCGTCTCGCGCGCTTGGTGCGCATGACGGCCGCCAACGTCGGCGCCCTGTGCTCTATGTCCGTTGATCGCATCGAGGACATTCGTATGGCTGCCGAAGAAGCCTTCATCTTTGGCTGCACGGCTGTTGATTCCGACGATATCTTGATCAAATTCGATGTCGACGAATCGCATGTGGGCATGACCTTTACCTTTGGCGACCAGGCGACTGTCGATGAGGATGACCAGGCTGCCGTGTATGCCGAGCTCATTTTGGCGAGCGTGTGTGACTCTTACGAAAAGACTACAGCGCCCCTAACGCTTTCCCTCGACCTCAAGGCGGATATCTAATATGACCGAACGCTCCCGGAGCGGCAAGACCGCTTGGGACAAGGAGAAAACCCGCGAGCTGTTTCGTCGTTATAAGGAGACCGGTGATCCGGATGCTCGCGAGCAGCTCGTCATGTCCCATATGAACCTGGTAAGGTTTCTTGCCAACAAATTCAAGAACCGCGGCGAGCCGCTCGATGACCTTTTGCAGGTCGGGTACTTGGGCTTGCTCAAGGCTATCGATCGCTTTGATCCCGAGCGCGGACTCGAGTTCACGACGTTTGCCACGCCCACCATCTTGGGCGAGATTAAGCGCCACTTCCGCGACAAGGGCTGGAGTGTGCGCGTGCCGCGTCGTCTGCAGGAGCTCTCTGCCAAGGTTAACCAGGCTACCGACAAGCTTACCAACGAGCTTCAGCGTTCGCCCAAGGTTGAGGAAATCGCCGATTACCTTGGCGTGACCGTCGACGAGGTGCTCGAAGCCATGGAATCGTCCTCGGCCTACACCTCGGTGCCCATCGAGGCTCCCGGCGCGTCCGACTCCGACGATGCTCCCTCGATTCTCGATCGCTATGCCGACGACGACAACGAGCTCGACTTTACCGATGACCGCCTGGTAATCGAGGAAGCCATCCGCGATTTCTCGCCGCGCGAGCGTGAGGTGATCGAGCTACGCTTTGTGAAGGGCATGACCCAGATCGAGATCGCCAAGAAGCTGGGCATTTCGCAGGTGCAGGTCTCGCGCCTACTGCGCCGCACCCTCAAGAAGATTCAAGACAAGATTGACCCTGACGGAGTAATGGTTCGTTCATGAGTGAGCACCCCCAACAAACCGACCGCACGCTGCGCGATACCCGCATTCTGACGCTTCGCATTTGGGCTGTCGTCGGTTGCATCGTCATCGCCGCCGTCATCTTTAACCTTATGGGCATCCTGGCACCGGTTATTGAGTTTCTTGCCGTCGGCTCCATCATTGCTTTTGTGATGTCCCCGATCACCAACTGGCTCGAGCACCATGGCGTGAATCGCGGCATCGGTTCGCTTATCGCGCTTATTGTGGTCGTTGCTGTGCTCGTCGGTGTCGTTTGCATCTTGTCGCCGATTCTCTTTGGTCAGATCATGGAAGTCCTGAGCCGCCTGCCCGAGCAGCTTCGTGTTGCGGGTGGCGACCTCAACGAGATGATCTCGCATGCCAAGACGCTCAACAACACGCCGCTCAAGGAGTATCTGGACGATAATCTTTCGTCGCTGGTTGCCGTGGCATCGAAGTATGTGTCTCAGATCGCTGCCGAGCTTGGCCGCGGTGTGTTCCCGCTCATCACCAATACAGCCTCGCAGTTGTTCGTGATCTTCCTTGGTCTGGTGCTTGCGTACTGGATGGCCTGCGACTACCCTCGCATGCACCACGAGATTTGCACCATCATCGGTCAGGAGAAGGAGACCTCGTACCGCTTTATGGTCGCCATCCTTTCTCGCTCTGTCGGCGGCTACATGCGCGGTATGGTCGTGACGTCCATCTGCGGTGGTTTCCTCGCCTTTATCGGTTTTATGATCATCGGCCATCCGTATGCGGCGCTCATGGCCATCTTTACCGGCATCATGCATTTGGTTCCGGTCGTCGGTCCCTGGGTGAGCGCAGCAATCGCCACAGTGCTCGGTTTCATGTTCAGCCCCATGTTGGCGTTATGGACGCTCATCGTGACGATGGTCGCTCAAAACGTCACCGATAACGTGATTTCGCCTAAGGTCATGCAGAGCTCGGTGCAGGTGCATCCCATCATGAGCCTCACGGCGCTCGTTATTGGCTCGGCACTCATGGGTCCTATTGGCATGATCATTGCCATTCCGCTGTGCGCAGCCCTCAAGGGCATTTTCGTCTACTACTTTGAGAACGAGACCGGCCGCCAGCTTGTGGCCTATGACGGCGCCGTGTTTAAGGGCACGCCGTACCGCGATGCCGATGGCAACCCGGTCGCCGCCTATGACGCGCTCGGGGACGATACGTTCATCTATGAGTCCGAGCTCATCGGCAACGAGACCGCGCCCGAGGCCAAGGCTATGCCCAAGCCCGAGCTCGATAATCCCTGGATCAAGCTCTCGGGTCTTCAGCCCGATGCCACGGGTTTCTTCAAGAATCCCTTCGCCAAGGATGACGATTCCAACTCTGATGACGATACCAAAACCGGCATCGACGGGTCCATGGACGATTCGGATTCTAAATAGGCCCCATTAACGTTTCTTGAAGTTGTAAATGACAAGAAACGCGAGCAAAGCGATTGATAAGGGACCGGCAACATAGAAAAAGAGAATGTCAATTGCGCGTAAAGTGTAATAAGCCTTATCGCCGGACATTACTGCATACAACACGTAGCCAAATGCTGGTTGGTTTGCGTACCAGCAGGAGAAAGCCAATAGCGTTAAAAGTGCCGCTAACAGAAGTGCATTGAGGAAAAATCGTTTGCTTTTCATCGATCGCTCCTTCCGGGTGACTCTTATATGTAATTCTACAGCAGTCCTTTTTCAAAGGATCGCACAGTACTAAATAACGTGCACTTTCGCTGGAGGGTCGCTGTTTGGCGGCCCTCTTTTTTGCACAGGCGCGGTGGGATGGTAATATCGTTACGTTTGAACTGTTTCGATGTGAAACCGAGGAGATTCCCTCTATGAGTGCTGACTACCCGTCAATGACTACGGCCGAGATTCGCTCTAAGTTCCTCAACTTCTTTGAGGAGCGCGGTCTTAAGCTCTATCCTTCTTCGTCCCTCGTCCCCGACGATCCTTCGCTGTTGCTTGCCAACGCCGGCATGAATCAGTTTAAGGAGTACTACCAGGGCAAGAAGACCATGAAGGAGATCGGCGCGATCTCCTGCCAGAAGTGCGTCCGCACCAACGACATCGATTGCATCGGCGAGGACGGCCGTCACCTGTCCTTCTTTGAGATGCTCGGCGACTTCTCCTTTGGCGGCGTCTCCAAGCAGCAGGCCTGCGCTTGGGCCTTTGAGCTCATCACCAAGGAGTTCAAGCTGCCGCTCGATCGCCTGTACTTCACCGTCTTTACCGAGGACGACGAGACCCATGACGTATGGCGCTCCCTGGGCGTTGCCGAGGACCACATCTCCCGCTTGGGCGAGGACGACAACTTCTGGGCCGCTGGCCCCACCGGTCCCTGCGGTCCGTGCTCTGAGATCTACTTTGACATGGGCGAGGAGGTCGGTTGCGGCAGCCCCGACTGCAAGCCTGGCTGCGACTGCGATCGCTTCCTTGAGTTCTGGAACCTCGTGTTTACCCAGTACGACCGCCAGGAGGATGGCTCCATGCCGGAGCTGCCGCACCGCAACCTCGATACGGGCATGGGTCTGGAGCGCATGGCCGCCATCATGCAGCACAAGACCGCTAATTACGACGGCGATCTGATGCAGCACCTCATCAAGCTGGGCGAGAAGATCAGCGGCAAGACCTATGACGCCGACGATTACTCCGGTGCCAGCCGCTCCCTGCGCATCATCGCGGATCACTCTCGTGCCGTCGACTTTATGATCTCGGACGGCATTCTCCCCGGTAACGAGGGTCGCGAGTACGTCCTTCGCCGCCTGATCCGCCGTGCCGTGTTCCACGGTCGCCTGCTGGGCATCGAGGGCGCCTTCCTGACCAAGTTCATTGATGAGGTCAACGCCCAGATGGGCGAGGCCTATCCCGAGCTGCTCAAGAACGTCGCGCTCGTCAAGGGTATCGTCGCTTCCGAGGAGGAGCGTTTCTCCACGACGCTCGACAACGGTCGCGTCTACCTGGACGAGGCCCTGGCCGCGCTTGCCGAGGGTGCTGTCCTTCCGGGCGACGTTGCCTTTAAGCTGCACGACACCTTTGGTTTCCCCATCGACCTGACCGTCGAGATCGCCGGCACCGCTGGCCACGACGTCGACATGGACGGCTTCACCGCCTGCATGGAGGACCAGAAGGCCCGCGCCCGCGCCAATGCCAAGGGCGACGCCTGGGGCAGCTTCAACGACGTGTGGGTCGAACTTTCCGACAAGGTCGCCGCGACTGAGTTCGACGGCTATGACAACGATGCGATCGTAGGCGCCAAGGTTGTTGCCATCGTGCGCAACGTCGAGTCCGTCGAGTCCGCTGCCGCCGGCGAGGACGTCGAGGTCGTGCTCGACCGCACCCCGTTCTACGCCGAGATGGGTGGCCAGCAGGGCGATGCCGGCGAGCTTTTCGCCGAGGGCGTTGCGCTGACCGTTTCCGATACCAAGAACCACAATGGCCTGTATGCTCACGTCGCCCACGTTGCCGAGGGCACATTGACCGTCGGTGCTACCGTGACCGCCGCGCTCGACGCCGAGCGCCGTGGTTTCCTGCGCCGCAACCACACCGCCACCCACCTGCTCGACGCTGCGCTTAAGCAGGTCCTGGGCGAGCATGTCTCCCAGGCTGGCTCGCTGGTGACGCCCGAGCACCTGCGCTTTGACTTCACGCACTTCGAGGCCCTGTCCTCCGAGCAGCTCAAGGCTGTCGAGGACCTGGTTAACCAGCAGATCTTCGCCTCCAAGCCGGTCGTGACCCGCGTCATGGGCATCGACGAGGCCAAGGCCGCCGGTGCTGTCGCCCTGTTTGGCGAGAAGTATGGCGACGTCGTCCGCGTTGTCTCCGTGGGCGCCGAGGACCAGCCGTTCTCCCGTGAGCTCTGCGGTGGCACCCATGCCGCCAACACCGCCGAGATCGGCCTGTTCAAGATCATTTCCGAGTCCTCTACGGGCTCCAACGTCCGCCGTATTGAGGCCGTGACCTCTAAGGGTGCTCTCGACTACATGGCCGACCGCCTGGCGCTCGTTGACGCCGCTGCCGCTGCGCTCAAGTGCCGTGTTGACGAGGTTCCCGCCCGCGTGGAGAACCTGCAGGTCGAGCTGCGCGAGACTTCCAACAAGCTCAAGAAGGCACTCACCGGTGGCTCCTCCGATGCGATTTCCAGCGCCATCGAAGGCGCTGTCGAGCTGAATGGCTACAAGCTCGTTGTCGCTGAGCTCCAGGGCCTTGAGGCTGCCGACCTGCGCAATGTGTGGGATACCGTGCACCAGAAGGTCGCCGGCCCCGTCGCCTGCGTCGTCGCTAGCGTGACCGAAAAGGGCACCCCGGCCCTGCTCGCCGCCGGCTCCGATGACGCCGTCAAGGCCGGTTTCCACGCCGGTAACGTGATCAAGCAGATCGCGGGCCTGGTCGACGGTCGCGGTGGCGGTCGTCCCAACATGGCCCAGGCTGGCGGCAAGAACGCTGCCGGTATCGCCGATGCCCTCGCGGCTGCCAAGACCGCGCTCGGCGCTTAAGTAGTCGCTGTGGTCGCGCTCGCGCTGGACATAGGGGAGACCCGGATTGGCATTGCCGTCTCGAGCCGTGATGGCAAGATGGCAATGCCCGTCAAGGTGCTCCCGGCTGCCGAGGTCACTGGCATGGCCAAGACGTTCCGTTACCTGGTTGAGGACTATGAGCCCGATATCCTGGTAAGCGGACGTCCCTTGACCATGGCCGGTGAGCCCGGCCCCCAGGCCGAGCGCGTTGCCGCCGTTGCGCAAAAGATTGCCCAAGAGCTCGATCTTCCGCTTGAGTTTGAGGATGAGCGCCTGTCCTCGCAAGAGGCAAAGCGTATCCTGCGCGAGCAGGGACTCAACGAAAAGCAGATGAGGGGCAAGATTGACATGATCGCCGCCAGCCTGTTCTTGCAGACGTGGCTCGATCGCAAAAACGAGGAGGTTTCGCATGCCTAGCGCTTCCGATCCGCGCCAGCCGAATCGCCAGGGGCAACCTACGCCACGCCCTGCCCAGCCTGGCCAGCGTCCGGCACAGCCGACCCAGCGCGCAGCTCAGCCTGCTGCGCGCCCGGTGCAGTCCTCCTCCCGTTCGGCCCAACCTGTTCAACGGACGGGTCAGCAGCCTTCTGCTCATTCGGTTCAGCATCCGGCCTCTCACGCGGCTCAGCAGCCCACTGCTCGTACGGCCCAGCCTGCAGGCGGTACCCGCTTTAAGCAGCAGGTACCTACCCAGCGAACGCAGGCCCCGCAATCGCATTCTCATCACGCTCGCGGCACGCATGGCGTTGCTCCGGCGACCCGTTCGAGCTACAACACGCATGCTCGTCGCGGTTCCCAAAAGAAAAGCTCCCCGGTGCCTATGATCATCGGCGTTGTGGTGGCCGTAATCGCGCTTGCTACTATCGCTTTCTTTGTCGTGCCTGCCGTCAAGGGCTTCTTTGCCGGTGAGGATACGAAGGTCACGGCTGGTCAGCAGGTTACGGTGACCATTCCCGACGGTGCTTCGGGCGATGCGATCGCCTCGATTCTCTCCGAGAACCATATCGTCGAAAATCCCAAGGATTACTACGCGGCGGTGAAAAAGCTCAACGCCGATATGTCGCTCAAGCCTGGTACTTATTCGTTCACCACACTCATGGATGCGACCAAGGTTGTTCAGCAGCTCATGGAAGGCCCCAACGCGGGCTCCAATGCGCTGACTATCCCTGAGGGTCTGACAGTCGATCAAGTCGCCGACCGCGTGGCCCAGGCCTACGACAGCATCTCTAAGGAAGACTTCCTCAACCAGGCCAAGGCCTCCAATTACGTGGACGACTATAGCTTCCTTAAGGGCGCCGCCAACGATTCGCTCGAGGGTTTCTTGTTCCCCAAGACCTATTCGTTGGGTGATTCGCCGACGGCCGATGACGTGATTCGCGCCATGCTCGATCAGTTTAAGACTGAGTACAAGTCGCTTGACTTTGCGAGCTGCGAAGCCAAGATCAAGGAGCGCTACGGTGTGGAGATGTCCGACTACGACATCGTTAACTTGGCCTCGATCGTTGAGCGCGAGGGCCTCAACGCCGATCAACGTGCGCACGTGGCCTCGGTCTTCTACAACCGCCTTGCCGGCAAGCTCGACGGTCTGCGCTATCTCAACAGCGATGCGACCATGATGTATGTCACCGGTGGCGAGGTTACCGCCGACGACCTGCAGAGCGATAGCCCGTATAACACCTATAAGCACGAGGGCCTGCCACCCACGCCCATCTGCTCTCCGTCGCTCGAGGCACTCAAGGCCACGCTTGAGCCGACCGACTCCGATGACCTGTATTTCTACATTACGCAGGACGAGGAGTACTTCTCGCAAACCTACGAAGAGCATCAACAGTCTTGGAATTAGCATGAGGATTTTTAGCCCCAAACGATACGTTGCCTCGGTCGATCGCATCGACCTTGATACCCTGTGGGCCGACGGCAAACGCGCCATTCTGCTCGATCGCGATAACACTCTGGTGCCGCGCGACACCGAGCAGGTTCCCACTGCGGTTTCCGCTTGGCTCGACGCCGCCCGCGCCAAAGGCTTTAAGCTGTGCATGGTGTCCAACAACTGGCATCGCGACCAGGTCATGAGCTCTGCACGCGAGCTGGGACTCGAGGCCATTAGCCACGCCATGAAGCCCGCCCCGTTTGCCTTGAAGGCGGGTCTTAAGCGCCTCGGCGCCACGACAGACGAGGCGGTGCTGATCGGCGATCAGCTGTACACGGACGTGTGGAGCGGTAATTTTGCCGGCGTTGACACTATTCTGGTCAAGCCGCAGGCAACCCAGGACCTGTGGTACACGCAGATCTTCCGTATCTTTGAGCGCCGGGCCCTGCGCGACCTTCCCTGCGAGGAATAGGTTTCGCCATGTCTCAGCACATCAAACACGGCTGCGACCATATTTTCTTTATCGGCTTTTTGGGCGCGGGCAAATCGACGCTAGCGCGCAACGTCGGCACTATGTTCAAGCGGCGTTTTATCGATACCGATCGTTTGGTTGTGCGTCGATGTGGCAAGTCGGTGACCGAGATATTTGAGACCGAGGGCGAGGACCGTTTTCGCGAGCTCGAGACCTCGGCACTCCGTTCGCTTCAAAGCGAGCGCAGCCTGCTGGTGTCGTGCGGGGGTGGCATCGTCGAGACGCCGGTGAACATTGAACTGATGCACGAGATGGGTACATGCGTGTACCTCGAAGGCGACTTTGAGGACTCGTTGCGCCAGATTCGCCGTTCTGATACCCGGCCCGATTTCCGCTCGCCCGAGCATGCTGCGCGCCTGTTTGAGCATCGCCGTCCGCTGTATCGCCAAGCCGCCGATATTACCCTTGATATTCGCAACAAGTCCTTCGAGGACGTTTCCTACCTTTGTGCCGAGATGCTTTTGGAGCGTGGACTGCTATGATTCGCCGCCAACTTATCAATTTCCAAAACCGCAGTGTCGATGTCCGCGTCGGATTGGGCGCGTTCGAGGAACTGTCGCGCATGTTTGCCTCGGCTGTGGGCAAGCCTAAGCGCGCGATGGTGGTTTGGAACGACGCCACATCCGAGCGTTTTGGCGAGGCTGTCGAGCATGCGCTGGTTGACGCCGGTTTTGCCGTGTCGCTGCTCGTCCTCGAGGTTTCACCTGCTGGTGCTACGCTTGCCGATGCCGATACCGTCTTTGGCGCCCTGTCGGCTAACGGCATTACCTGCGACGATCTCGTTGTCGCTGTCGGCGACACGGCGACCTGCTCGGTCGTTTGCTGGTGTGCCAATCAGTGGTGTGGTCGCACCGAGTGCGCCTTGCTGCCGACGACGTTCGACGCCATGCTCACGGTCGCGACGACCATGAAGCCCCTCGTCGCCTCGTCCGCGCATGCGCTTCCCGCTATCGCGTTCCGTCCCGAGCCGGGCTTGGTCGTGTGTGACCTCGACCTTGTTCGCGAGGCGGACCCCGAGGACCTCAAGCTCGGCTATGCGGTACTTGTTGGCACCATGCTTTCGAGCAGCAAGTCCCGCTGGAATCAGTTTACCGAGACCGTTCCCGAGATTCTCGCGGGCGAGGAGGTCGCGCTCGTCAATGCCGTTCAGTGGTCTCAGACTGCCCGCAAGGACGTACTGATGGCTACGAATCCCAGCGCCCGCCATGCGCTCGATTTTGGCAAGACGGGGGAGCGTACCCTGCGCGCCTGCTTGGGCGATGCCGCTTCGCAGGTGCCTGCCTACCAGCTGTTGTCCGAGGGCATGCGCTTTGAGGCGCGCCTAGCACACGATGCCTGCGACTTCGATATCGATTACGTCTTTGAGGTCGATGACTGCCTGGAGGACTTTGGTATCGAGGAGCTTGCCTTCGATCTGGAGCCTGCCGCATATATCGAGGAGTTCCGCAGGCAGCAGTTTGTCCGCTCGAACCGCAGCATGTTGCCGCTGCCCGCGGCACTCGGCGCCATTCGTCTAACGAGCGTTGAGGACGAGGTTCTCGACCGCCATGCTCACGCCTACTTGGCTTCTCGCAAAGAACTTCTCTAAGATTTATTGACATCCATCGTCTTTCGTATCATGTTGAGGGGCGGGTTTTCAATCGGTTGCGGATTGCATGCGATTCCATCGTTCGGTTGAGACCCGTCCCGTCTTTATGGAGACAACAAGAAAGGAATCTGCATGTCTGAGTTTGCTGCCGGTCCTGCCGGTCGTATCGAGCGTGTCCGTGCCCTGATGGCTGAGCGCGGCTACGATGCTATCGTGGTGCGCGACGAGGCCAACCTTCGTTGGCTTACGGGCGTGAAGGGCGTCTTCGATTACACCTTCGAGTTCCCGCACGCTGCGTTTATTACGGCTGACCAGTGCCTGTTCCATACCGACTCGCGCTACCTCAACAGCTTTGAGGAGAACACGCCTGCCGGCAGCCCCTGGGTCTACGACATGGACGAAGGCACCATCCCCGGTTGGGTCGCCGGCAAGATCGCGGCCAACAAGTGCCGCGTCTGCGCTGTCGAGGACGACATGCAGATTAACTTCTACCAGGGTATTCAGCGTGGCCTTGAGGATCGTTCCGTCGCCTGCATGCTGCCGCTGATGCATGATGACATTCGCAAGATGCGCGCCATCAAGGACGCCGAGGAGATCGAGCTCATGCGCCATGCGCAGTCGATTACCGACGCCGCCTTCCAGCACATGCTCGGATTTATTAAACCCGGCATGACCGAGAAGCAGGTTCGCAACGAGCTCGAGAACTTTATGTTCGCCAACGGCGCCGACAGCTTGGCCTTCGGCTCCATCGTGGCGAGCGGCCCCAATACCGCCAACCCGCATGCCGTCCCGAGCGACCGCGTGATCGAGAAGGGCGACTTCGTTCTCATGGATTACGGCGCGGGCTACTGCGACTATCGCTCCGATATGACGCGTACCGTCGTGATGGGCGAGCCCACGCAGGAGCAGCTCGACCTGTACGCGCTCGTGCGCCGTACGCACGAGGAGTGCGTCGCCGCCATCCATCCGGGCGTCGAGGGCAACGACATTTTCAAGCTTTCCAAGAAGATCATTGGCGATGCCGGCTATGGTGATTACTACAACCATGGTCTGGGCCACGGCGTGGGCATTGACATCCACGAGCTGCCCAACTTCAACCGCAGCAAGAATATCATCGAGGTCGGCTCGGTTATCACCATGGAGCCCGGCGTCTACCTGCCCGGTGTGGGCGGCGTGCGTCTGGAGGACTACGGCTTGGTCACCGAGAACGGCTACGAGCCCTTCACCAAGACGCCGCATGACCTTCACGTCATCGATTGCTAGTCTACTTCGGTAGATAGTTTGGGGCGGGGCCTCCGGAGCAATTCGGACGCCCCGCGTTCTCTTTTTATGCGCTCGCTGCAGGCGCCGTCTGCAAGTGTATAATTTCGCTCGTATGTAATTTGGACGCTTGTGCGTTCTGCCCATAACAAGAAAGGTCGCTATGCCTACCATTTCTACCGCCGACTTCAAGAACGGCCTCGGTCTCCGCATTAAGGACAAGGTCTACACCATCGTCGAGTTCCAGCATGTCAAGCCGGGTAAGGGCGGCGCGTTTGTGCGCTACAAGACCCGCGACATCAAGAGCGGCCGCGTCGTCGAGAACACCTGCAACGCCGGCACCAAGTTCGAGAGCGTCATGCTCACCACCCGTGAGTTCCAGTACCTCTACAACGATGGCACCGACTACATCTTCATGGACAACGAATCCTATGAGCAGGTTCCCGTTCCCGAGGACATGGTGGGCGAGAACTCCAAGTGGCTGCGCGAGAACGACATCTGCCAGCTGCTCTTCGCCGACGATGAGCTCATGGGCGTGACTCCGCCGATGTTCATCGAGACCACCATCGTCCAGACCGACCCGGGCTTTAAGGGCGACACCGTCCAGGGTTCCACTAAGCCGGCCACGATCGACACCGGCGCTGTCATCCAGGTCCCCATGTACCTCAACGAGGGCGAGGTCATCAAGGTTGACACCCGCGACGGCAAGTTCGTCTCCCGCGTCTAGCAACCAACTCTTCTAGGAGGACTCATGCCCCAGGAAATCAAGATTGACGGCATCGGCATTTCGCCCGATGTTCTGACCGCCATCGTCTCGCGCGCCGTGTCCGATGTCGAGGGCATCGCCTCCGTTGGCGTCAAGGACCTTGCCACCAACCTTGTCTCCATGATGCTCTCGTCCAAGGCCCCGGCTTCCGAGCCGGCGGTCGAGACCGAGGTCGTCGGCGACAAGCTCGCACTCACCGTGCGCGTTGTGGTGTTCTTTGGCTATCCGTTCAAGAAACTCGCCGAGACCGTTCGCGCTGCCGTGGTCGCTGCCATCGATGCCCAGGTGGGCGTTGAGGTCGAGCGCGTTGACGTTTGCATCGACGGCCTCGTTTTCCCCAAGGAGTAACCTTTGAGCCTTAAGGTTTATCGCGGGCGTACGCTTGCCCGCAGTCAGGCGCTGCAGCTGCTGTTCCAGGCCGAGGCCACGGACAGTCCGCTCGAGCGCGTCCTCGAGGGCGATTTCCTGATCTCGAAGGGCCCCCTCGACCCCTATGCTCTGGAGCTGTGCCGCGGTGCCTACGAGCATATCGATCGCATCGACTGTGCCCTGCGCGCCGTCGCCAAGAACTGGGATCTTATGCGCATGCCCGGCGCCGACCGCAATCTGCTGCGTATCGCCGTCTACGAGATGCGCTTCCTCACCGACGAAGAGGTCTCGGACGCTATCGTGATCAACGAGGCCGTCGAACTTGCCAAGGCCTATGGCACCGACCAGTCCGCGTCGTTCGTCAACGGCGTGCTGGGCAAGATCGCGCGCAGCGAGGAGTTGCCGGGCGAGGACCTGTACCAGGAACTGCTGGCCGAGGATCGCGCTCGCGAGGAGGCCCAGGCTGCTGAGGCTGCCGCCAAGGTCGCTGCCGCTCAGGCTACCGCCGGTGTACTTGCCGAGGATGTGGACGCTGCTGAGGCCGTCGAGGCCGACTCCGTCGAGGAGTAGCCATGCCAGAGGGTTCTGTCCGCAACTTTGACGAGATCTCGGACCGTCTGGACCAGATCATTGCTACCGTTCGCTCCAAGGATACGTCCTTGGAGCGTTCACTCGATCTGTTTGACGAAGCGATTGAGCTGGGCTCCCGCGCGGTCGATATGGTCGACAAGTTTGAGCTGACGCCGCGTGAGGCCGATAAGCTCGAGCAGGAATACGATGAGGATGCGGCAAACGAATCCCAGGATAGCTAGCCGCATCTCCGGATACGAATGGTTGATGGCATTCATGAAACGCGTGCGTCTTGATGACGAACTGATTTCACAGGGCATCTGCGCCGATCGCGCGGATGCCCTTCGCACTCTTATGGCCGGCTTGGTTTCGAGCGGCGGTGAGCGTTTGACCTCTCCGGGGCTCAAGGTGACGCCGGGCCTGCCGCTGCACGTTAAGGGGCGCATTCCGTACGTTGGGCGCGGCGGCCTTAAGCTTGAGGGTGCGCTCGATGCGTTTTGTATCGACCCCACGGGCCTTGCCTGCCTGGACGTAGGCTGCTCTACCGGCGGCTTTACCGATTGCCTGCTCAAGCGCGGAGCTGCGGCCGTTGTCTCGGTGGACGTGGGTCGCGCACAGTTCGATTGGTCGTTGCGTCAGGACGATCGCGTGACGCTGCATGAGCGCACCAACGTGACGCAGCTGCCTGAGCTTGGCTATGCCGGCGCCATCGACCTGGCTGTTTGTGACGTCTCGTTTACCAGCATCGCGAACATTATCGATGCGGTGCTGGCGTGCCTGAAGCCTTCGGGTTCGTTCTGCACGCTCGTAAAGCCCCAGTTTGAGGCGCCGGCTGCGCTGGTGGGCGAGCGCGGTATCGTGACCGACCCCGCCGTCCGCCGCGATACGCTCGTGGCGGCGATTGAGCTTTTTGCCGCCAAGGGCCTGTTCCCGCTTGACGTGTGCGTGTCGCCCATCCATGGCGCTAAGGGCAACGTTGAGTTTTTCCTGTACGGCACAAGGTTTGCCCCTGGTGAACGCACCGACGATGAGCTGCAATCCCAGGTATCGGCTTTGAGCGAGAAAGCTGCAACGCTATGAAGGTCTTTCTGGTTCCCAATTACTACAAGCAAGAGGCGGTCGAGAGCGGCCTGATGCTCGAGCTTTGGCTTTCGCGCCAGGGCTACGAGGTCGCATGGGCTGCCGACCAGCGATCGAAGATTCAAAGCACGCCTGATATTGATGGCTCAGATCTGGTCATTACGCTCGGCGGCGACGGTACGTTGCTGCGCGCTGCCCGCATCCTCAACCATCGCGAGATTCCTATCCTTGGTCTTTCCTATGGTCACCTGGGCTTTTTAACTGCTGCGAGCCCCGAGGAGCGCGACATTCTGCAGGTCGTGAGCGATGCTCTGTCCGGTGAGCTGCACGTGAGCCGCCGCGCCACCATCGCCGCGGATATCGTGTCCGTGCGCGACGATGGCACGAAGGATGTCGTGCGCACGTTTGCCCTCAACGATATGGCACTTACGCGCGGCCCCCTGTCCGATATGGTTGAGTTTGACATCACGGTGTCCGGCCATCATATCGATCGCCTGCGCGGCGACGGTGTCGTCGTTTCGACGGCGACCGGCTCCACCGGCTATGCGCTTTCCGCCGGCGGTCCCATTGTCAGCCCCGATTACACGGGTATGGTCTGTGTGCCCATCGCCCCGCATACCATACAGGCTCGCGCTTTTTTGACCTCGCCGAGTGATGTCGTCGAGATCTTTATGTCTGATGACCGTCCGAGTGTTCCGGCGATCGCTATCGATGGACAGTTTATTACCTGCGATGGCACCGTTGAGAGCGTGGCGGTGCGTCGCGGTCCCGGAGATGTGCTGCTTCTCGATTACGGTCCCGAGAGCTTCTATAACTCCGTGAGCCGCGTGTTCTACGGAGTGCGTCATGATCGATGAGCTGCAGGTTTCCAACATTGCACTCATTCGCGAGGCGACGCTGGTGCCGAGTGCGGGCCTAACGGTTTTGACTGGCGAGACCGGTGCCGGCAAGACCGCGCTGCTCTCGGCGCTCAAGCTCATTTTGGGCGAGCGTGCAGATTCGTCGACCGTGCGCGAGGGAGAGGCGCTGGCGAGCGTCGAGGCACGCTTGTTCGACGGCCCGCACGACACGGAGGGCTTTGCCGTGCAGCGCAGCCTTTCTGCCGAGGGTCGCAGCCGCGTCAAGATTGACGGCCGCATCGCCAGCGTGCGCGAGCTTTCCGAGCGCGTCGGCGTGATGATGGATCTGTGCGGCCAGCATGAACATCAGCGTCTGCTCGATCCGGCGCATCATGTTGCCATGGTTGATGCCTGGGCTGGTCGCTCTGCGCTCGAGGCGCTCGACCGTTACCGTGCCTGCTTCAAGGCGTCGCGTGCGGCTGCCAAGGAGGTCCGTCGCGTAGAGGAGGCATCGCGTGCGCAGGGGAGTCGCGTCGAGGAGGCGCGCTTCGCCCTGGAGCGTATCGCCGAGGTCGACCCCAAGCCGGGTGAGTATGAGGAACTCGAGGAACTGCTGCCGCGCTCCGAACATGCCGAGGTACTGGTTGCCACAGCTAACGATGCCCATGCATCGCTTGCCGCCGAAGGTGGAGCGCTCGATGCCGTGAACAGCGCCGTGGCAGAGCTTTCCCGTATGGCTACCGTCGATCGCAAACTGGGCGACATTGCCGATGCGCTTTCGGATGCCTGCATCTCCCTTGAGGATAGCGCGAACGAGCTTCGTGCCTATCGCGATGGCGTCGCCTTCGACCCGCGCGAGCTCGCTCGCATGCGTGAGCGGTATTCCGACCTCAAGGGCCTGTTGCGTCAGTGGGGTCCCACCATGGACGATGTTTTTGCCATGCGCGATCGCTCGCAAGAGCTGCTGTCCCTGGTCGATGATGGCGATGAACAGATCAAAAAGGCGCGTGAGGCACTCGGGAGCGCCGAGCGCGAGCTGTTCGCTGCCGCCAAGGCACTCAAGCGTGCGCGTAATACCGCTGCTCCGCGTTTTTGTCACGAGGTTGGCCGCCAAATGGCGCGCCTGGAGATGGGCGGCGCCGAGCTCGTTTGGGAGTCGCGTGATCTTCCGCGCGCCGAGTGGACGCCGGCGGGTCCTTCAAGCTACGAGCTTTTGTATCGCAGCGGTGTCGGCTTGACGCCGCGTCCCCTGCGCCGCATTGCCTCGGGCGGCGAGCTCAGCCGCGTCATGCTGGCGAGCAAGGTGGTCTTGGGTAATGCTGACGGCGTCGACACACTGGTATTTGACGAGGTCGATGCCGGTGTCGGCGGCTCCACGGCTCGTGCTCTTGCTGGTGTGCTGGCCGATCTTGCCGCTACGCATCAAGTGATTGTCGTAACCCACTTGGCGCAAGTCGCCGTCATGGCCGACAAGCATTATGTTGTCAGCAAGGAGCCGGGCGATGTTCCCCAGACGCATTTGGACGAGGTAACCGGCGAAGCGCGTACCGCCGAGATTGCCCGCATGTTGAGCGGCGATCAGTCCGAGGCAAGCTTGGCCCACGCAAAGCAGATGCTCGAAGAAGTTCGAGGCTAGGTCGTATCAGCGGTGTTGGTGGGACAAAATAGACTGAAATTTTTTGTCCCACTACGCGTTTTACTCAACGACCTTGTCCGGCTGGATGAGCTCCTCGTAGTAGCTGATATGTTCGCGAGCGTCTTCAATTTCGGGCAGCAGGAAGTTGTAGATAACTTCGATGATCATCGTGGCGCTGATCTTGGAGAACGCAAAGTCACCCGTCGTCAGCAGCGCCTCGTGGTTGACGGTATTAAAAGTGTAGTCTGCCAGGCGCGCGAGTGGAGACTTGCTGTCGCTGCTGATGACGACTACGGTGGCACCGCAGTCGCGAGCTGCTTTTGCCATGCGATTCAGTCGGCGCGATTTGCCGGAGTTTGAGATGAGCACGATGACGTCACCGGGGCGCAACGTGAGTGCAAAGCCGATTGATGTCTCGCTAATGGTGCTCGCCATGCAGCGCAGGCCCAGCTGCGAAAACTTAAACGTCGCATCGAGCGCGACTGCGTTCGTATTGCCCACAGCCGCAAACTCAATAACCCCTGCATGCTTAAGGGCATGTACAACAGCCGCCAGCGTATCGTGGTCGATCCCGTCGATGGTCGCATTAAGCTCGCTCACCTTTGCAGCCAGGATGTTCTTAAGGCTCTGCTCCATGTTGTCGAGCGAGACTTCGTCAGTCAGGCCCTCGTTGCGCTGACTCTCCAAGTCGCGCGCCAACGAAAACTGAAAGCTGCGGAAGCTGCCAAAGCCCAGCTTGCGGCAGAAGCGCGAAACCGTCGCCTCGGACGTGGCGGCGGCTCGTGAGAGCTGGGCGGCCGTCAGGCGCGGCGCCTCGGACTGGTGCTCCAATATATAGTCGACAATGCGCTGCTCGGACTCGCTGTATCCCTGGTGGGTACTAATGAGGGAAAGTGCGCTCTTGCTACTATCGGTCATGGATGGCTCCTGGTTGGCATGAAAAATGGACTCGTTTGTAATGTCATAGTATAGGGGGATTTTCAATTACAAGATACACCTTGCCGTTTCAAGTGTTGATGGTAAACTTTCATTTACCGTTTACGGTTATGAAAGAACCTTTCACCGGAGAATTGCGCCTTGTCTCTTCTCACGCGGACGGTAGGTTGGTATCTTTCAGTTGTGGAAAAGCGCGCAAGGACGCGCGTGTAGGGGAGCGCCTGCGGGCGCAGTACTCAAGAAGGAGGGACACATGGCTAAGTTTGACATCATCGCCGCCACCGGTTGCCCGACCGGTATCGCGCACACCTTCATGGCGAAGGAGGCGCTAGAGAAGGCAGCTGCCGAGCGCGGTCTGACCATTAAGGTCGAGACCCATGGCCAGGTCGGTGTCGAGAACGAGCTCACCAAGAGCGAGATCGCTGGCGCCAAGGCCGTTGTCGTCGCAGCCGATAAGGATGTCCAGGCTGAGCGTTTCGCCGGCAAGCCCATGGTTTCCGTTGGTGTTTCCAAGGCCCTGTCTGTTGAGGCCGCCGGTAAGCTGATTGACCGCGCGCTCGCCGCCAAGAGCGACGGCACGGTTGCAGCCGCTGCCGATGTCGAGGACGAGGTCGAGGAGAAGGAGTCTATCGGCCACGTCATCTATAAGCACCTTATGAACGGCGTCAGCCATATGCTGGTCTTCGTCGTTGCCGGTGGTGTTCTGACCGCCGTCTCGTTCCTGTGGGGCATCACGTCTTTCGATTCGACTGCGTCTGACTACAACAGCTTTGCTGCGATGCTCAAGATCATCGGCGGCATCGCCATGAACCTCATGGTTCCGGTGCTTTCCGCCTACATCGCCGAATCCATCGGCAAGCGTCCTGCGCTCGTCCCCGGTTTTGTTGCCGGTATGATCGCCATCCAGGGCCTGCCTGTTAACGCCGAGACCGGTATGATCGACGCCGGTGGCGCCGGCGTGGGTTTCGGCTTCCTGGGCGGCATCGTCGGCGGCTTCCTCGCCGGCTATGTCATCCTGCTGCTCGAGAAGGTCTTTGCCGGTCTTCCCAAGAACCTGGACGGCCTCAAGGCTATCTTCCTTTACCCGCTGTTCTCGACGGCTATCGTCGGTCTGGTCATGCTCGGCATCTCCGGCCCCATGGCTGCCATCAACACTGCCATGATGGACTTCCTCAAGGGCCTGTCCGCCTCTGGCGCCGTTGTCCTGGGTCTTGCCATCGGCTGCATGTGTGCCTTTGACATGGGTGGCCCGGTCAACAAGGCTGCTTACGTCACCGGTACCGCTATGCTCACCGAGGCACTGGCTGCTGGCGTTGGCACCGATACCTACAACTTCGGCACCAACTTCATGGCTGCCGTCTCCGCCGCCTGCATCGTTCCGCCGCTGATCACCACCTTTGCCGTCGTTGTCGGCAAGAAGTACTTCAGCCAGGAGGATCACGACGCCGGTGTCGTCAACCTCATCCTTGGTTGCACCCACATCACCGAGGGCGCCATTCCGTTCATGACCAAGAACATCTGGCCGGTCATGCCCATCATGATGCTCGGTTCCTCTATCGCTTCGATCCTGACCATTATGTTCAACGTTCACGATCCGGCGCCTCACGGTGGCTTCCTGGTCCTGCCCGTTGTCGAGAACGGTCCGCTTTGGGTCCTCGCGATCCTCATCGGCGCTGTTGTCGGTGGCATCCTGTTCGTGGCCTTCAAAAAGTACGACTTCGAGAAGAATCAGAAGGCCGCTCCTGTAGCCAAGCCGGTTGAGGCTTCCAAGGCCGCTGCCGTTGAGGCCCCTAAGGCCGAGGCTGCCGACTTCGTGAAGGTTGAGAATGTCTTTGTCGCCGAGGACTTCGCTTCTCGTGACGAGGCTCTGAGCTTCGTTTCCAACCAGGCTGTCAAGGCTGGTATCGCCAGCGACGCCGACGCCGTGATGAACGCCTTCCTGGCCCGCGAGGCCGAGGGCACCACGGGCATGATGGAGGGCTTCGCCATCCCGCATGCCAAGTCCGACGCCATTACCGAGGCTGCCGTCATCGTCGTTAAGGACGAGTCCGGCGTGACCGGTTGGGATACCATGGACGGCGCTCCTGTCAACGTGGCCATCGCTCTGCTCATCCCTGGTGCACAGGCTGGCACCACGCACCTCAAGATCCTGTCCAAGGTTGCCGAGGCGCTCATGGACGAGGACTTCCGTGGCACCGTCAAGGGTTCCACCGACGCCGCCGAGATCGCCAAGACGATCAACGCCCGCCTGGTCTAATCCCACAGTACGCGAATAACATCGCCCCCTGTACAAAAGGCGGAGACCCTCTCCAGGGCCTCCGCCTTTTTTCTATGCCCCCCTTAAGTTGCGGTGAAATAGGGACTGTTTAAACGTTTCAACCCCAAATTCAGTCCCTATTTCACCGCAACTTAGAAGAAGGGGATAGCGCGGCTTGTCTATTAGATCGTCCGTGCGGACAAAAATTCAGCCAAAATTCCTTTCGCACGATATTTCTTGGACAGACCCGAGTTTCCGCAGCTCGTTCGCCCCGGACCGCCGCGCGCGGGGGCCATGAGATTTATCGCGAGTTCCGCACGCAAAGGAAAGCACTTAATGTGCTTTCCGTCTTGCGCAGGACTGTAGAGCAGCAAACTTAACCGCCCCGCCCGGCAGGCGAGCGGACAGCGAACGACATCTGTCCAACAATTCGTGCGAAACACAATGAAAAACCGTTTGATGTGAGTTAATATAAACAACGTCGTGAATCTGACTCCTGCCACATGCATGACAGGGGTTAAACACAAAAAAGGAGTCAACTATGGTTTCTGAGAAGGCTACCCTCGTTAATCCTCAGGGTCTGCACATGCGTCCGGCTGGTCTGTTCGCCTCCACCATGGGCAAGTACGCCTGTGACGTGACGGTCGTCACCCCCGAGAAGGAGGTCAACGGCAAGTCCCCGATGGCCCTCATGGCTGCTGGTATCCCCTGCGGCACCGAGGTCGAGGTCAAGTGCGACGGCGCCGACGAGGCCGAGGCTCTGGCTGCTGCCATCGAGCTCATCAAGAGCGGTCTTGGCGAGTAGAACTCAAACGGGTCGCATGTTGAACAACTAAGTTCATATTTGGGGGCGCAGTGACCTGTCTTAAGGTAGCTGCGCTCTTTTGTCATTGATATGGCAAAACGCTTTATCACATGACACGGAGAGAGGAATGGGAATGTATCAGGGAGTCAACGCTTCCGAGGGCATCGGTATCGGCACCGTCATGGTCGCCGTCGATCCCGACTTGACGTTTGAGCCGCACGAGGTTGCTGATTCGGCAGCAGAGAAGGAGCGCTATCAGACCGCTCTTTCGGTCTTCTGCGAGAAGACCCAGGCTCAGGCCGACCACATGAAGGAGACGGTGGGCGAGGCCGAGGCCGAGATCATGAGCGGACACATTGTCCTGGCTCAGGATCCGGGCATGACCGACGCCATCAACGCCGCCATTGACGGCGGCACCTGCGCCGAGCAGGCGCTCATGGACACCTCGACCATGTTCGAGAACATGTTCCTGTCCATGGACGACGAGATGTTCCGTCTGCGCGCGGCCGACATCGCCGACATCCGCACCGGTATTCTGGCCGAGCTGCTGGGCAAGGAGGTCGTCGACCTCTCCGTCCTGCCCGAGAACACCGTCGTTGTCGTGCACGACCTCACGCCGTCCATGACTGCCACGATCGATAAGGCCCACGTTGCCGGTATCGTCACCGAGACTGGTGGCCGCACGTCGCACTCCGCAATCATTGCGCGCGCCCTCGAGATCCCGGCTGTCCTTTCGGTTTCCAACAGCTGCACCGCACTGCGCAACGGCATGACCGTTGTCGTCGACGGTGGCAAGGGTATCGTCGAGGCCGATCCCGATGAGGAGACGCTCGCCGCTTACACTGCCAAGGCCGAGGCTTTCGCTGCCGAGAAGGCGGCTCTCGAGGCCTTCCGCGGCAAGCCGTCCGTGACTGCCGACGGCATCAAGAAGATCATTGCCTGCAACATCGGCAACCCCGATGACGTGCCCAACGCGCTCGATCACGATGCCGAGGCTATCGGCCTGTTCCGTTCCGAGTTCCTGTTCATGGACTCTGCTGAGCTTCCTTCCGAGGAGGAGCAGTTCAACGCCTACCGTAAGGTCGCCAGCGCGCTCAAGGGCGCTCCGGTCATCATCCGCACGCTCGATGTGGGTGGCGACAAGGAGATTCCGTACCTGCACATGGTCAAGGAAGAGAACCCCTTCATGGGCTTCCGCGCCGTGCGTTACTGCCTGGCCAACCCCGACCAGTACAAGGTCCAGCTCCGCGCCCTGCTGCGCGCCAGCGCCTTCGGTGACGTCAAGATTATGATCCCGCTCGTCACCTGCGTCGAGGAGGTCTTGGCTGTCAAGGAGCTCGTCGAGCAGTGCAAGACCGAGCTGACCGAAGAGGGTCGCAAGTTCAACGAGAACATCGAGGTCGGCATCATGGTCGAGACGCCTGCAGCCTCGCTGCTCGCTGACCGCCTGGCCGAGGTCGCCGACTTCTTCTCCATCGGCACCAACGACCTGATCGGCTACACCATGTGCGCCGACCGTGGCAACGACACCATCTCCAACCTGTACCAGGTTTACTATCCCGCCGTGCTCCGCTCGCTCAAGAACATCATCGAGAGCGGCGTGAAGGCCGGCATCATGGTCGGTATGTGCGGCGAGGCCGCTGCCGATCCGTTGCTCGAGCCGCTGCTGATCAGCTGGGGCCTGGAGGAGTTCTCGATGAGCGCTCCGTCCATCCTGCGCGCCCGCAAGACCATCAGCCAGTGGACCAAGGCCGAGTGCGACGAGCTCGCCGAGAAGGCGCTCGCCTGCA
Source organism: uncultured bacterium (assembly GCA_905215365.1). GTDB lineage: Bacteria > Actinomycetota > Coriobacteriia > Coriobacteriales > Coriobacteriaceae > Collinsella. The sequence continues at coordinate 55,719 of CAJMPX010000017.1, forward strand.
ACACCGCTGCCGAGGTCAAGGCACTGCTCGAGTCCGCAGCTCGCTAATTTGGTATCAGAGGTAACCGCGTGGTTGGAATGGGCCGGCCACGCGGCCCTCACATATACAGGGGGTACTGTAAATGTTCTACACGCTAACCGCTAACCCGGCTGTCGACATGACGGTTTCGAGCTCTCCGCTCGAGCCCGACGAGAACGTCCGCACCGGCTCGGCCAGCTACACGGCTAACGGCAAGGGCCTCGACGTGTCCTTCGCCTTTAAGAAGATGGGCGTCGACACCGTCGCGCTCGGTTTCTTCGCCGGCTTCACGGGCAAGTTCATCGTTGAGGAGGTCATGAACCTGGGTTGCCTCTGCCGCCCGGTCTGGACCGACGGTATCACGCGCATCAACACCTACGTCAACGATGGCCAGCACGAGTACGGCATCCTGAACCCTGGTGCTCCGATCACGCCGCAGCACCAGGAGGAGCTCTACAACATCCTGGACACCGCGGGCGACCTTGAGTGCCTGATCGTCTCCGGCTCCGTGCCTCCCAAAGCTACGCCCGACTTCCTGGCTCAGGTCATGGAGCACGCTCAGGCCCGTGGCGCCGACGTCGTCCTGGACCTGTCCTCCGACAAGCTCAAGGAGCTCGCTCACAAGAAGCCGCTGCTCATCAAGCCGAACCATCACGAGATGAAGGCTATCTTCGGCGTGCCGGTCGACACCGACGACGAGGTCCGCGTTGCCATGAAGCTGGCTCACGAGGCCGGCGTCCAGAACGTGCTGCTCACCCGTGGTAGCCGCGGTGACGCTTACTTCTCCAACGGCGAGGACATCTGGTATGCCAAGCGTGAGTTCAACATCAAGCTTGTCTCTTCCGTCTGCGCCGGCGACTGCACCCTCGCTGCGTTCCTGCACAAGTGGTACAGGGATCGCGACAACGTCGAGGAGGCCATGAAGCTCGCTATGGCCACCGGCGCCAACGTTGCTGAGTCCGTCGGCATCGGCGACTTTGGTCACGTCGACGAGTACAGCAAGCGCGTTGCTGTCCGCAAGCTCGATCGCAAGTAAGCGAAACGCGACATATTCGTGCGCATGCGGCGCTCCGGTTTCGGCCGGGGCGCCTTTTTTGTTCCGCCATGGTGGAGAGGTGTCCTGCCGTACTTCATCGCTTCCACACCGTTCACCGAGTTGTTGTAGCCTTTTGCCGAAGCGTGGAATATACTTTCATTAACACGTTACTTCGTGAAAGGAACATTCATGATTTACACGCTTACTGCAAATCCCGCTATTGACTACAACATCTCCTGCGATGGCCTGACCGCCAACACCGTTACCCGCACCCGTAACGCTGTCTACACCCCCAACGGCAAGGGTCTCAACGTTTCGTTTACGCTCGACCACTACGGCGTCGACACCACGATCCTGGGCTTCTTCGCCGGCTTCTCGGGTGAGTATATCGTTAAGGGCGCCGAGGCCCTGGGCGTGCCCGTCAAGCCCGTGTGGACTGACGGCATCACGCGTGTCAACGTGTTCCTCAACGCCGGTCCCGACACCGAGTACAACATGGTCAATGCCGGTGCCGCCATCAACGCTGCCAACGAGCAGGAGATGTTTGAGCTTATCGATTCGCTCGAGGACATGACCTGCCTGGTCATTAGCGGCTCGCTGCCCCCCAACACCTCTGAGGGCTTCCTGGCCGAGGTGCTTCGCCGCGTTAAGGCAAAGGGCGCCGAGTTCGTGCTCGATATTTCGAGCCATCAGTTGGCCGACCTCATTGCTATGGAGCCGCTCCTCATTAAGCCTAACGACGACGAGCTGCTCGACATCTTTGGCATTAAGGTGAGCGGCGGCGACGATGAGTCCGTCAAGGCTGCCATGGCCGAGCTGCATGCCAAGGGCGCCAAGAACGTGCTGTTGACCCTGGGTGGCGCCGGCGCGTACTTCTCCAACGGCGAGCACATCTGGTTTGCCAACCGTACCTTTGAGGTCAAGCTGCTGTCGACCGTTTGCGCCGGTGACTCTTCGCTGGCCGCCTTCCTGTCCGTGTGGCACGACGCTCCCGAGCGCGTCGAGGACGCCCTGCGCCTCTCGATGGCCACCGGCGCCAACGTGGTCGAGTGCCCGGGTCTGGGCGATTTTGCCAAGGTCGATGAGTATCAGAAGGGTATTGCAATTCGTCAGGTTTGCTAGTTCCGGCACCTTGCCTGAATAGTTCAATTATTTCGCATCCGTCTTAGACCAGGACGGATGCGTTTTTGTTTATCGGACTTGCGTGTGCAGTGGAGGCTGTTTCTTGCTAGACTTCTTGCAGACGCAATCGATAGCCAATTTGATAGTCGCAGGAGGCCATAGGCATGTGCAATGTTTCGCTCAACGGTACGCAGCCGACCGATGCCTCTATCCGTGTCCTGCGTGCGCTTGAGGCAGCAGGTCTTGAGGCTTGGTACGTGGGCGGTTGGGTACGTGATGCCCTGATGGGACGCCCCAGCCACGATGTTGACATGTGCTGCAGCGGCCTGTGGCAGGAGTCCAAAGAGGCGCTCGAAGCGGCTGATATTGCCGTGGTTGAGTCGGGCATAAAATTTGGCGGCATCACGGCTATTTGCGATGATGAGCGCATTGAGGTCACCACCTACCGCCTAGACGGCTTTTACACCGACGGCCGCCATCCCCAGAGTGTGGAGCGTGCGGCGTCGCTTGAGGACGATCTGGCGCGTCGTGACTTTACCGTTAACGCTATGGCCTGGCATCCCGAGCGTGGTCTTGTCGACCGCTACGATGGTCAGGGCGACCTAGACCGCAAGCTCATCCGCGCCGTTGGAGATCCCAAGCGTCGTTTTAACGAGGACGCGCTTCGCATGCTGCGCGCGGTGCGTTTTGCCTGCCGTCTGGATTTTATGATCGAGCCTAAGACTAAACAGGCGCTTGCCGAGTGCGCGCCGCTGCTCGATGCTGTGGCGCGCGAGCGCGTGGGCATTGAGCTCGAGGGTATCCTTTCGACCGGCCACGGGGGAGACGCCATGCTGCGCTACCCCGAGCTCATCTGCGCCGCCGTGCCCGAGTTGGCAGCGGGTCGCGGGTTTGATCAGCGCAGCGTCTATCATGCGTTTAACGTTTACGAGCATATCGCCCGTGTGCTGACGGTGGCGGGGGAGTTGGCGCTGTGCGACGGCTTTACACCCTCAATGAGCCTAATGTGGGCGGCGTTTTTGCACGACGTTTCCAAGCCCGATTGCTTTACGGTCGACCATGCGGGCAGCGGCCACTTTTACGGTCACCCCGAGCTCGGGGCCAAGAAGGCGCGCGCCATCATGGATCGCTTGGCGCTTTCGCACGACTTGGTCCGCGACGTGTGCCTGCTCATTAAGTACCACGACAAGCCGCTGCGCCCCGAGCGCTCCTGCCTGCTCAATATGATGCGCTTGCTTTCGGGCGAGGGCGTTGATACGCCGCGCCTGATGGACGAGCTTATGGACCTTAAGCGTGCCGACACGCTGGGCAAGGCGCCGTCGTGCTTCTATTACGTCGAGACGATCGAAGAGATGCGCTCACTCGCCCATGATTTGTTGGAGGCGGGGGAGCCCTATTCGCTCAAGATGCTTGCTATCAACGGCGGCGACTTGATTCGTGCCGGTGTGAAGCCGGGGCCCGAGCTAGGCCAGCTTCTCAACGCCGCCCTCGACGCCGTGATCGACGACAACATCCCCAACAACCGCGAAGCCCTCCTGGCTCATCTCAACTTGAACTAGCTAACCAGTTGACCTGCGCGTTCCATAACCTGCCGACAATTTTTTCGGCAATTTGGAATTTCTTCTTGCGCTGATGTTTTTTGTCCCGTAATATATTTCCTCGCAGCACGGCAGTGCAGATGTCATGTGGCCCGTTCGTCTAGCGGTTTAGGACGCCGCCCTCTCAAGGCGGAGATCACCAG
>CAJMPX010000018.1:0-56803 GCA_905215365.1 uncultured bacterium
GACGCCGCCCTCTCAAGGCGGAGATCACCAGTTCGAATCTGGTACGGGCTACCACTTCTTTTCTGCTGAGGCTTATGGCCCGTTCGTCTAGCGGTTTAGGACGCCGCCCTCTCAAGGCGGAGATCACCAGTTCGAATCTGGTACGGGCTACCACGCATCTGATACCCGGTCTTCTCATGGAAGCCCGGGTTTTTTATTTTCAATCAACCGTCTGCAATTCCCGTTTGAACCAGAGCTTTGCGTTCTGCCTATGGGCCTTACGGGTACAATAACCAAGATATTTTGACTGTTAGAAGGAGTCTCATGACGGAGTCCTCTCAGCATACGTCCAAGCCCCAGGTCGAGGTTGAGGCCTCGGGCGGCGATGACAATAAGAGCGCACGCCGCGGCGCAATCTTTATCGGCGTTGTGCTGGTGGGTTATATCGTCTATCTGGTGGTAACCGGGCAGATGGGGCAGTTCTGGGCTGCTATGTCGAGCGTCCAGGCGCCCTGGCTCGTTGTCGCGTGTCTTTGCATGTTTATGTATCTGTTCTTTGGCATTGTGGCCTATGCGATCGCCGTCTGGCTCGACCCCAATTCACCCGTCGGCATTCGCGACCTGATCTCGGTCGAGGCGAGTGGCATCTTCTTTGGCAACCTGACGCCCATGATGATGGGCTCTACGCCTGCCCAGATCTACCGCCTGACCAAAGCGGGCCAAAACGTGGGCGAAGCGGGTGCCACGCAGTTCACCCGATTTATTGTGTATCAGTTTGGCCTCGTTGCCTGGGGCGCTATCCTATTGCTTGCTCGCATGCCGTTTTTTGCCGAGCGCTATGGCGACATGACGCTGCTGTGCGTCTTTAGTTTTGGCGGTCACTGCTGCATTCTGCTTGGCATCTTTGCCGTCGCGCTCATGCCTAAGACCGTCACGCGCGTCGCCCATTGCATCATCAATTGGCTCGAGCGCATGGGTGTCTCGGCCACTAAGATCGATGGATGGCGCTCGTTTGTCGATGGCGAGATCTACTCCTTCTCCGAGAAGTTCAAGCTTTCGGCCGGACATTTTTCTTCCATGCTGCTCACCGTGTTTATCACCATGCTGCAGCTCGCGTTTTTCTATCTGGTGCCGTATTTTCTGATGCTCGCCTTTGGCCACCACGAGGTCGACTTTTTCTCGGTCATGGCCGCGAGCGCCTTTGTCCAGCTGCTGAGCTCTGCGGTTCCCTTGCCCGGTGGAACTGGTGGCGCTGAGGGCGGCTTTGCTTTGTTCTTGGGTCATTTCTTTGGGTCGGCTTCGACCGCCGGCTATCTGCTGTGGCGTCTCATTACGTTTATCGCGCCGACCATTTTGGCTGCGCCCCTGCTGGGCCTTAAGAGCGCCCACAACGAGAGCATCCATGCGCGTTGGGATCGCGTGATGCGCAAGCTCGGCCGCGAGCCTCAGACGCCCTCTGCGCCCACTAAGCCGCACCCCACGAATGCTGTTACCGTTGATCCCAGGAAGCACGCTCAGAAGGCTTCTGGGACCGCTAAGCCGGCTCATAAAGCCTATGTGCGCCAGACGGGCGACGGTATCCGCGTATCTCCGTCGGCGCTCAATATGAAGAAGCACCCTAAGTCGCGGTAGGGCAGTCGTGCGTTCTTCATGATGCGGGGCATATTTGAGCTGTATGGGGGATAATCCTCTTACGTAGATTATCTCTCATCTGTTGATGAATGCTCGCATATCGAAGGGACACACCCATGGCCACCAGTAAACCGCGTATTGATCGCCGTATCGTTCGCAGCCGCAATGCCATCCTTTCCGCTTTTGAGCGCTTGCTCATGGAAAAGCCGCTGGCAGACATTACGGTGAGTGCCATCGCGCGCGAGGCCAATGTCGACCGTAAAACCTTCTACGTGCACTTTGGTACGGTTGATGGCTTGCTCGATGCCATTGCCGTCGATGTGGTGGAGATGATTGTCGACTCGGTCGAGAAAACGCTTGCTTCCATGGACGGTGACACCAACGAGCGCGCCCTGGGCGCGGCGGCGACCTTCTTTAAAACCGTTAACGAGGCGCTGTGCAACAACCTGGTGCTCAATCGTCAGCTGATCGAGAACATTCCGCTCGATGATTTTATGGCTCGTCTTCGTGCGCCGCTCGAGCACGAGATTGCCGAGCGCGATCTGCTGCCCCACGGTCTCAAGGACGAGATGTTCGACTACTATCTGGCGTTTTTGCTGTCGGGTATTATCGGAATCTATCGCACATGGGCGCTGTCTGACGGCTCGGTTCCTATCGAGCGCGTCTCGGAGGTCGCCAACGACCTGACTCTCAATGGCCTGTCGAGTCTGGAATCTCGCTTGGATTAGGCGCAGGCTCGAGTTCGCGAGGCGCTTGTCGGGGTGCAGCCCGATCGACCAGGCGACGAGCATCCCGCCGAAGCAGTCGATGACCGGGCTCAGGTAGACCTTCTCGCCGCCCGGGAGCCTGAACTCGGTGATGTCGGTGAGCCACAGCAGGTTGGGCTCGTCGGCGTGGAAATTCCTGTTTACGAGGTTCTCCGGCGCCTTGTAGACCTCGCCGGCGTAGGAGCTGTAGCCTGAGGATCCTTAAAAGAAAGTCCAGTTTATCCTTTCCACCCCAATTGGGAATCCTCCGATGCGCCTTCGCATGCTCGCATGACCTCGATACCGTGCGAGCGTGCGAACTCGACGAGCTCTGCGTTGCGGGCGTTAATGGTGCCGAAGGCGGCGGGGCACACGATAAGGCGCGCGCAGTGGACGAGGAGCTCTTTGGCGCGGGCTATGGTTTTATCCCCGATCGGCTCGAAGGCGCGCTCGGCCACGCATTCCGCCGCCAGGTCGCGCGCTAGCTCGCAGTCGATGTCCCCTTCGTGCAGAACGCCCGTGTAGAACGCCTTGCCCTGCCGGATGAGCTGGCGAAACACAGCCGACCCCGTACCTGCGCCGGCGATGACGAACGTGTGCGCATCGCCGTGCGGGCGTCCAATTTCCACGCTGCCGAAGCGCTCGTTGAAGGTGCCATGTTGAAGGCCGTAGAGCTCGCCAATCGTCTCGCGCGTGAATATGTCCTCGGGTACGCCGGCGCGGAAGACCCGGCCGTCCTTCACGCAAATCACCTTGTCGGCGCTTTTCTGCGCGAGCTCGAGTTCGTGGATGGACATGATGACAGCCACATTCCGCGATTTCGCAAGGTGGCGAAGTATTCGCAGCAGGTCGATCTGGTAGCGGATATCGAGATACGACGTGGGCTCGTCGAGCACGAGCACACGCGGATCCTGCGCGATGGCGCGTGCGAGCATGACGCGCTGGCGTTGCCCGTCGCTTATCTGCATAAAGTCGCGCTCGGCGAGCTCTTCCACATGTGCGGTTTTCATGGCCTCGTCGACCCGACTATGGTCGTCGGGCGAGAGTGTGCCCATTCGCCCGGTGTAGGGGTGCCTTCCCGCCTCTACGACATCGCGGCAGGTGAGGAGCTCGGTCCGGGGGCGATCTGTCAGCATAACGGCAAGGTTCCTTGCAAACTCTGCCGTCTTCCATCGGGAAATCTCCCGCCCGTCGAGCTCGACCGCGCCGGCAAGCGGTGCCAGATGGCGTGTGATGGTTTTCAAGATGGTCGACTTGCCCGAGCCGTTCGGCCCGATGAGCGCCACGACGTCGCCCGCGCGAACCTCCAGATCGACGCCTCCGACTACGACCTTCTTGTCGTAGCCCGCCGACAGGTCGCTTATGTGGAAAAGCGGCGCTCCGTCAGCCTGCGTTTCGACCGTAGTTTCGAGGTTCGGCTCCGCTCGGAAGAGGCGTTCCGCGCGCAGTTCCGCACGAGCCGAAAGTGCCTTCTGGCGCTTTCGTGCGAGCTCAGGACTGTCTAAGCATGGAATGTCCCCTCCGAGCGTTTTGGGCCGCGGCACGAATTCCCCCATCTACCTCACCCGCTTCTTCAACATGAGCGCGATAACCACCGGAGCGCCGAAGATGGCGGTGACGGCGCTGATGGAAAGCTCGACGGGAGAGAACAGCGTGCGCGCGATCAAATCGCAGCCCGCGCAGAAGATGGCGCCTCCCAAGAAGCACGCAGGAATCACGCGGATGGGCTTCGACGACTTTAGCGCCGACTTCACGAGATGCGGAACCGCGATGCCTACGAACGACACCGGACCAGCGAACGCGGTCACGCAGGCGGAGAGCATGCTCGCTAGAAGGACGAGCACCACGCGGAAGCGTTCGACGTTCACGCCGACGCTTTTCGCGTAGGCTTCTCCCAGCTGGAAGGCGGAAAGGGGCTTCGATATCGCGAATACGCATGCGCTCACGGTGATCACCACGACCGCGATGACCGCGATGTCGTCCCAGCTCGAACCCGAGAAGCTACCCAAAGACCAGTTGTGCAGGTTCACGATGGACTGGTCGTCGGCGAAGGCGATGAGGAAGTTCGTCGCCGCCGAGCAGATGTATCCCACCATGACGCCCGCCACGATGAGCATGGCCATGGAACTTATGCGCCGTGCGATGAGGAGCACGAAGCCGATGGTGATAAGCGAGCCCAGAAACGCTGCGGCCACCATGGCCGGCGAGGACATGGCCTGGTTCGCGCCTAGAAGTACGATCATCGTAAGCGCGACGACGAACTTTGCGCCCGAGGAGACGCCCAAGATGAACGGGTCGGCGATGGGGTTGTTGAAAAACGTCTGCAGCAGGAACCCGGAAAGCGAAAGTGCCCCGCCGAGAAGCACGGCTGAAAGCACGCGCGGCAGGCGAATCTCCCAGATGACCTGGCTTTCCATGGAATTGGCCGCGCCGCCCGAAAGGATGCCGGGGATGTGGTCTGCGGGCACGAGCACGCTCCCGATGCACAGGTTGGCCCCGACGAGCACGATAAGGGCAACAGCGAGCAGCGCCGTTACGACGCGACACCGCGCGGCGCGCCCCGATTCGTCGTATGCCATGGAAAGCCGGCTTCTCATGGCGCTAACCGAGCTTCCTCAGATAATGGAAGTCGCTCGCGTCATCGCCGGTGAACGCCCCGTGCAGCTCGTCGATAATGTCGGCGGTAGAAGTCATCTGCTGGTACATGTCGGCGCTTGTGACCCAGACGTTGCCGTTCTTCACGGCTTTGAACTGCGACAATAGCGCGTTTTTGCCTACGAAGTCGTTCAAGGTGGCAACCGATTCGTCGATGGTGCCGTTGTAGACGATGATGTCGGCATCCTTCGCCGTCGCGTAGAAGCGCTCGATTTCGAGCGTTACTGACGAACCTGACGTCGACGACGCCTGCGCGTCATCGAGCGCGTAGCTGCCGCCTGCAAGCTCGATCATCTGCGCCACGTAGTCGCCCGCCCGCCGCGTGACGGCGGCCCCGTTCGAGTTAATGTAGAAATACGCCACGGTTTTACCTGACGACGCGAGCCCCGACGTTTGCTCGACGCGGGCCTTCTGCTCGTTGAACAGGTGCGCGGCCTCGTCTTCCTTGTCGAACAGGACGCCGAAAAGCTTAATCCACTCGACGCGCCCGAGTGCTTCGGGCTCGCTCGACGACTGTTCGGTGAGCACGACGAGCCCGAGCTTCTGCAGCTTTTCCTTCACATCGGGCGTGTGGTTGATCATGGTGTTCTCGATGGCGAGCGTGCAGCCCGAGGCCGATATTCGCTCGTAGTCGGGCGCGCTGTACTTGCCGCCGTAGGCGATCGCCCCACTTTCGAGCGCGCTTTTGAAGCCTGCGACCGAGCAATCGTCGGCCTTCGTGCCCGACATGATGATATTGTCGTTCGCATCGAGCGCGTCGACCAGGCACATCGTCGCCGACGACACGAGGTACACCTTGTCGGCGGGGCGCCTTATGACCGCGATGTCGGAGCTCAACCCATCAGGTACCTTCGCATCTTGCGGCACCACGAGGAAACGCTCCCCATTCGAAACGCAGATAAGCCGCAGACCGCCTTCGAACTCGTCGACAGTGAAGTGCTCGGCGTATTCAAGCTGAAGCGCCCCTGTTGGCTTCCAGCCACAGCCCAAATCGGCGTTGTGGAAGTCGGCCGCGGCGCTTGAAGCCGTTCCCGCAGGGGAGCCGCCGCTTGCTTCGTCGCCCGATTTCTCCTTCATGGTGGATGAGTCGAAGTGAATCGTGTAGTCGATGGTGTGCGGCGTCGACATGGCGACGGTCTCGGCCGACACGGCGATGTCCTCGTCGAGCGTGACGGGTATCTCGAACGTGGAGTTGCCGCCGTCGTTTACGGGCGCGTAGTCCACGCCGTCGACGGTCATCTTGTCGTAGTTCGAACTCGACCAGGTGATGGTCGCGGTGTAGGTGTCGCCATCCTTCACAATTGTGGTGGGTGAGGCGATGCTTGCGCGCCCTGACCCGCCGGAAAGCGAGACACTCACAGTGTATTCCTGAGAGCCCACCGTGCCACCGGTCGCGTTTGGGCTCGCACTGCACCCCGCGAAGGGAAGCGCGAGCAGGGCGATGAGAACGCAGGCGATCGCGCGCGCCGCGATGCTGTGGCGCTTCCTGTTTTCCCCCTTGGGAAGAATCGACCGCATGGCGTTACTTCAGTGCGTCGGCGCGCAGATCGACGCCGGCGGATTCGAACACAAGCGTGCGGTCGTACCACTGCTCTTTTCTAATACTCCACGCGGCACAGGCGGTGTCCTCGTCGAGCGCATCAACGGGCACGTCGTAGGTGTACTTACCTTCCGCGTTTTCCACATAGGGGATGAAGTCGGCCTCGCTCGCGGCGGCAGCCTCGTCGCCCGTGCCCATGAAGAGCTTGCCGTAGCCCGTGCCGGAAAGCGTCATCACGCAGTGCATGGAGCCGTTTTCCACGATGAGCTGGGCGTCCACGATCCTGAACATGTTCGAGCTGGAATCTACGGTGATTGGATAGGTGCCGTCGGCCACCTTGTCGGCGGTGATGGGGGCAGCGCTTGCGCCCGCGGGCGCATCGGCCGCCTGTTCGGTCTTTTCCTGGGAATCGGCATCGCTTGCCTTTGCGCTGTCGTTTGAATTTCCGGCGCAGCCGGCGAGCGAGAACGCGCAAAGCGCCGCCGACAGGGCGAAGACGAGGGTTTTCTTCAACATGGAGGGGGTTCCTTTCAATCGCTTCGACCGCCCGTGCCGTGCGGTGGGCGGTCGGGATGCGAATGCAACGGGCATGCGTCGTCAGTCGGGGAAAGGCGCATGCCCGTTGCACGGGGACGCGACCGGCGCCCCCGTGCGCGGCGAGTTTACAGCTTGGCGATGGCGTCGTCCACGTGCGAGACGTAGATGTCGTCGACCGCGACGTTCTGTCCCAGACCCTGGAGCAGGCACGTCACTTCGAAGCCGGCGGCCACGAACTTCGCAGCCCAGCTGTCGGGGTCGGTCTCGTCTGCCATGTCGTTGTTCGCGTGGTCGCCCGCGACCACCATGAACGGCGCGAGCACGGCCTTCTTGTAGCCTGCGGCGCTCGCGGCGGCGATAACATCCTCGCAGGTCGGTTCAGCCTCGACGGTGCCGACGAAGAACTGCGTCAAACCCTCGTTCTTGAACACTTCCTGCATCTTGGCATAGTCGGCGTTGGAATCGGCTTCGGTGCCGTGGCCCATGAGGCACAGCGCCGTCTCGCCGTCGTCGAAGGACGCCATGTTCTCCTTAATGGCTGCGGCCACCTTTTTGTAGTCGTCGTCGGAGGTGAGCAGCGGGTCGCCGAGCGAGATCTTGTCGAACTTGTCGGCGTACTTGTCGAGCTCGTCTTTCACGTCGGCGTATTCCAGGCCAGCCATGAGATGCGTCGGCTGCACGACGATTTCCTTCACGCCGTCTTCCACGCAGCGGTCGAGCGCCTCGGTCATGTTGTCGATCGTGATGCCGTCGCGCTTCTTCAGTTTGTCGATGATGATCTGCGCGGTGAAGGCGCGGCGGATGTCGTAGTCCTGCCAGTACTTCTCGCGGATAGCGTCTTCGATGGCGCCGATGGTGATGTGGCGCGAGTCGTTGTAGCTCGTGCCGAAGCTCGTGACGAGGATGACCGGCTTCGCGGCCTTCTCCTTTTCACTAGATTTCTCGGAACTCGCGGAGGTGTTGGAGCAGCCCGCGAGCGCGACTCCGGCGAGCGCGACGGCTCCGGTTGCTGCGGCGCCCATGAAGCCGCGGCGTGACATCTGGTCGGACATGGTTTTTCCTTTCCTCGGTTTGCCGGTCCCCCGGCGACAGTTGCTTGTCGGCACAAGCGAAAGAAAAGCGCACCCCTCGGGGTTCACAAGGAGCTAACGCCACGGCGATGCCGTGAGGAAAAGGCGAAGCAGTCTGGCTTGGGGCGCGAGGCGGTTCGCCCGCGCGTCCTATACAGTAATGTCCCTTGCCCAGGATTCCCACCTGGTTCCCTCCGCAAGCCAGCGCGGGCTGTGCAGGCGCCGCGCCGGTCATTTCCTTTTATCCGATTGTCATATGCTCGTTGCCGAAACTTTTACTATGATAGTGGGCACTTGTGAACGTGTCAAAGCCAGCGCGGGCGGCATTGCGCCTCCTGCCTGCGTATTTGCGCCGATTGCTGCCGCAGGCGCCGTGTTTTGCCCGCTGCGCGAATGGCGGCGTAAACGGTTGCGATGAGAAACGGGAAGGGAAGGCTCGGATGATTCATATCGTTGGCGCAGGCTCGGGCGCCGCCGACCTTATCACGCTGCGCGGGGCGCGCCTTCTGCGCGCGGCCGACGTAGTCGTTTGGGCGGGAAGCCTTGTGAATCCCGAGCTGCTCGCCGAGTGCAAGGAATCCTGCGTCGTCTACGACAGCGCGCACATGACCTTGGAGGAAGTGCTCGACGTGATGTGCGCGGTAGATGCGCGGGGCGAGGAAGTGGTGCGCCTGCACACGGGCGACCCGTGCCTGTACGGCGCCATCCAGGAGCAGATGGACGCGCTCGACGCGCGCGGCGTGGACTACGAGGTGGTGCCCGGCGTGTCGAGCTTTTGCGGTGCCGCGGCGGCGCTTCGCCAGGAATACACGCTGCCGGGAATCAGCCAGTCGGTCGTGATCACGCGGCTTTCCGGACGTACCCCCATGCCCGCGGGCGAGGGCATGCGCACCATGGCGGAAAGCGGCTCGACTATGGTCATCTTCCTGAGCTCGGGTATGCTCGCCGAGCTTTCCGCCGAGCTTTTGGCCGCGGGCCGCAGCTCCGACGAGCCGGCGGCGCTCGTGTACAAGGCGACCTGGCCTGAGGAGCGCGTGGTGCGCTGCACAGTGGGCACGCTCGCCGATGCGGGCGCGCGAGAGGGCATCGACCGCACGGCGCTCGTGGTGGTGGGCCGCGTGCTCGGAGCTCGTGGCGGGCTTGCGCACAACGGCGCGCAAGCGGAGTCGTACGAGCGCAGCAAGCTTTACGACCCTTCGTTTGCCACGGGGTATCGAAAGGCGAGCAGCTAGCGTGGCCTTCGAGCACTACATATATACCGGGACGACCCGCCTGCGCTGCGGCTACACCACGGGGAGCTGCGCCGCGCTCGCGGCGAAGGCGGCCTGCGAGATGCTCTTGTCACGAAAGCCCGTCGGCCGCGTGTCGATCGTCACCCCCGGCGGGCTGCCTGTCGAGACGGACGTGGTTGACGCATGTATCGGCGAGGGGTGCGCCCAGTGCGCCGTGCGAAAGGACGCAGGCGACGATGCCGATGTGACCGACGGCGTGCTCGTGTACGCGCGCGTGGAACATGCGGGGTCGGGCACGGGCGCTGCGGGCAGCAAGGGCGTGCCCGCGCGCGAATCGGAAGTTTCCGTCGATGGCGGCGTGGGCGTGGGGCGCGTGACGTTGCCCGGGCTCGAGCAGCCGGTGGGGTCGGCCGCTATCAACGCGACGCCGCGCGCGATGATCACTTCGGCGGTGCGCGAGGTGTGCGCCGCGCACGGCTTTTCTGGAAATATTGCTGTGACGATTTCGGTACCCGAGGGTGTTGCCCTTGCCGAAAAGACCTTCAACCCGCACCTGGGGATAGAGGACGGCATCTCCATCCTGGGCACGACGGGCATCGTCGAGCCGCGCAGCCTCGCTGCCTTGCGCGACAGCATCGAGCTCGAGATCCGGCAGCATGCGGCTATGGGGCGGCGCGGAGTCGTGCTCACGCCCGGCAACTACGGCGCGCAGTTCATCTCGGGGCATTTCCATCTAAACGGTGCGCCGGTGGTCTTCATTTCCAACTTTGTGGGCGATGCGATTGATTGCTGCGTTCGCGAGGGATTTACCAATGTCCTTCTTGTGGGACACATCGGCAAGCTGGTGAAGGTCGCGGGCGGCATCATGGACACCCATTCGCGTACCGCCGACTGCCGCGCGGAGATTCTGGCCGCCCACGCGGCCTTGGCCGGCGCGGGCGCGAAGACCGTGCACGAGATCATGTCGTCGGTCACGACCACGACGGCGCTTGAGGTAATCGAGGCCGCTGGCGTGGGGGACGCTGTGCGCGCCTCGCTCGCTGCGGCAATCGAGGACAGGTTGCGCCGCCGCGCGGCGGGCGCATGCGACATCGCCGCGGTCGTGTTCGACGCCGGGCGCCGCGAGCTTTTCCGCACGTCGGGCGCCGATGCTGTTATCGGGGAATTGGGGGCGACGTATGAGTAAAGGCGTGCTGTACGGGGTGGGCACGGGGCCTGGCGACCCCGAGCTGCTCACGATCAAGGCCGTCCGCACAATCGAATCGTGTCCGGTCATCGCCGCACCGCAAACGGCGGACGGGGTCATGGTCGCGCTTGACATTGTGCGCGGCGCCGTCGACCTTACAGGCAAGACGGTGATCCCCGTGCGATTCTCGATGACGCGCGACGCCGAGCGCCGCGCGGCCGAGCATGCCTCGCTTGTTCACGAGCTTGTCGCGCACCTGGATGCGGCCCGCGACGTCGCGCTGCTGAACCTGGGGGACCCAAGCATCTACGCCACCTTCCAGCGCATAGCGCCCGACGTGCGCGCCCGCGGGTTCGAGGCGCGCGCCATTCCCGGCGTGCCGAGCTTCTGCGCGGTCGCCGCAGCGCTCGAGCGCGACCTCACGCCCGAGATGTCGTTGCCTCTGCACATCGTGCCCGGCGGCTACGACGACGTGCGCCGCGCAATCGGCTGGCCGGGGACGAAGGTGGTCATGAAGGCGCGCCGCTCGCTTGCGGACACGAAGCGCATCCTTCGCGAGGAGGGCGCCTTCGACGGTGCCGAGCTCGTAGAGGACTGTGGGCTTCCGGGCGAGCGCGTGTACCGCTCGCTCGACGATGTGCCCGATCGGGGCAGCTACTTCTCGACGATGGTGGTGCGCTAGATGAGGGTTTCCTGCATAGCGTTCACCGAGAGGGGGCATGCGTTGGCGGAGCGCACCGCACGCGCGCTTTCCGATTGTGCGCAGACAGGTGAAGATGACCCTGGCTGGGACGTTTCCGTTTCGCGCGGGTTCGGCGAGGGGAAGGCCGACCTGCGCGCATGGACGGCGCTCGCGTGGGAAGCGTCGGACGCGCTTCTGTTCGTGGGCGCGGCGGGCATCGCCGTGCGGGCGATCGCGCCGTATGTCGCCTCGAAGGCAAACGATCCCGCGGTTGTGGCCATCGACGAGGCGGGGCGCTTTGCCGTCTCGCTTTTGTCGGGGCATTTGGGCGGTGCGAACGAGCTTGCGCAAACTGTGGCACGCGCGGCAGGGGCCATCCCCGTCATCACCACGGCGACCGACGTCCGCGGCGTGTGGGCGGTGGATACGTGGGCGCGCCGTGCGGGGCTCGCCGTTTCGAATCCCGAGGCCATCAAGCGAGTGTCGGCGCGGCTGCTTTCGGGCGGGCGCGTGGCGCTCTATTCCGACATGCCGATTTCGGGACAGCCGCCTGAGGGGGTTGACTTTGCGTCCGACCGCGCTCGGGCCGATATCGTCGTGTCGCCGTTCGCTGGCGCGAATGCAGGTGCGTCCGTTCGCGCGGCGGAGACAACGGGCGAGGTCGTGCCCGCCGGCGAGACGGGGAAGCCGGCGGGCGTGCGGGCGCAGGCGCCTGCGCCGGAGTCGCTTCGCCTTGTCGTGCCCTGCATCGTTGCGGGCATAGGGTGCCGTCGCGGTGCGTGCGCCGAAGCGATCGGGGAGGCGTTTCTTCTCGCGTGCGGGCAGGCGGGTATCTCGCCTTCGGCCGTGCGCGAGGCGGCGACGATCGACGTAAAGGCGCACGAGGAGGGTCTGCTCGCCTTCTGCCGCGCGCGCAATATCCCGCTCGCGACGTATTCCGCAGAGGAGTTGTCGCAGGTCGAAGGCAGCGTTTCGCCATCTGATTTCGTGCGCGCGACGGTGGGGGTCGACAACGTGTGCGAGCGCGCGGCGCTCGCGGACGGGGGCAAACTTATCTTCCCGAAGCTCGCTCACGGCGGCGTGACCGTCGCGTTTTCCAAGGTAACTATCGAACTTTCGTTTAAGGAGCGGTGATGGGAAAGCTCTTCGTGGTGGGGATCGGCCCGGGCGGCCCCGACGGCATGACGATTGCGGCTCGGCGCGCGCTCGAGGCGGCCGACATCGTTGTGGGGTACACGAAATACGTGGAGCTCGCGCTCGCCGCCGTGCCCGACGCGGCGCATCTCGCAACGCCGATGATGCACGAGGTCGAACGGTGCCGCCTGGCGCTTTCGCGCGCGCAGAGCGGAGAAGCCGTGGCGCTCGTGTGCAGCGGTGACGCGGGCGTGTACGGCATGGCGAGCCCCGTGCTGGAGCTTGCTGAGGACTACCCCGATGTAGACGTGGAAGTTATCGCCGGGGCCACCGCGGCTCAGAGCGGGTCGGCGGTGCTCGGCGCCCCGCTTGCCCACGACTTCGCGGTCGTGTCGCTCTCCGACCTGCTCACGCCGTGGGAGGTCATCGAGCGCAGGCTCGCCGCCGTGGCGAGCGCCGACTTCTGCATCTGTTTGTACAACCCGCGCAGCAGAAAGCGCGCCGACAGGCTCTCGCGCGCGGCGAAGATTATGCTCGAATGGAAGGCCCCCGACACGCTCTGCGGCTGGGTACGCAACATCGGGCGCGAGGGGCAGCAGTCGGGCATGTGCAGGCTCTCCGAGCTGGGGGAGTTCGACGCCGACATGTTCACCACCGTGTTCGTCGGCAACGCGGACACGAAGCGCGTAGGCGGCCGTATGGTCACGCCGCGCGGGTATCGGGAGATTCCATGCGAAAGGTAACGATCATCGGGGCGGGGCCCGGAAACCCCGACTTGCTCTCGCGCGCGGCGCTCGACGCGATCGACATCGCCGACGTGGTCATCGGCGCTCATCGCGCGCTTGTCAGCATCGACGTGCCGCCCGACGTGGTGAGATGCGAGCTCGTGAAGACGGCGGACATCGTCGCCGCGCTCACCGATGCTGCGTCGTGGCAGCGCGCCGTGGTCGTGATGACGGGCGATGTGGGGCTGTTCAGCGGCGCGCGCCGCCTGGTGGAGGCGCTCTCCGGCGACGCGCAGGTGGACGTGCGCGTCATTCCCGGCATAAGCTCAGCGTCGTATCTCGCCGCGCGCCTCGCGCGTCCATGGCAGGATTGGCGCTTCGCGAGCGCTCACGGCGTGGCGTGCGACATCGTGGCCGAGGCCGAGCGCGCAGGTGAGCTCTTCCTCGCCACGTCGGGCGGGGAAGACCCCTCGCGGCTTTCGGGCGAGCTTGTGCAGGCGGGCTTCGGGGACGCGCGCGTGACGGTGGCCGAGCGCCTGTCGTACCCCGACGAGCGCATCACCTGCGCGACCGCAAGTGAAATCGCAGGTCAGACGTTCGACGACTTGAACGTGATGCTTATCGAGTTCGCAGGCTGCGCCGGGTCGCCTGCGGGCTCTAGCGCAGCCTCCGAGGCGCCGGCCGGCGCGTCTGCGCCCGCGGCTGCTTCTTTCGCGGCGGACTCTGCGGGCGCATCCCGCGCCGCGAGCTCCCGCTGGCCGTACGCTTCCTCGGGCATTCCCGACGAGCTCTTCATCCGCGGCGACGTTCCCATGACCAAGCAGGAGGTGCGCGCCGTCGCGCTCGCGAAGCTGCGCCTTACCGCGACCGACACCGTGTGGGATGTCGGCGCCGGCACGGGGAGCGTGTCGATCGAGGCGGCGCTCGTCGCGCGAGCGGGGTCGGTATGGGCGGTCGAGCGCAACGCGGCCGGCGTGCGGCTCATCCGAGAGAACGCGGATGCATTCGGGTGCGGCAACGTGCATGCGGTCCCCGGTGTCGCCCCCGAAGCGCTCGCGAAACTGCCTGTCCCCGACGCCGTGTTCGTCGGCGGGAGCGCGGGCGAGCTTCCCTCCATCGTGGAGGCGGCGCTCGAGAAGAACTCGCAGGTTCGCCTGTGCGTGCCATGCGTCACCGTTGAGACGCTCACCGAGGCGTGCGCGCTCCTCTCGGGTTCGCGCTTTAAGGGGTTCGAGGCGTGCCAGGTGTCGGCCGCCCGCGCTGAGGCTGTAGGCTCGCACCATCTTATGAAGGCGCAAAACCCCGTGTTCCTCGTCAGTGCGCGCGGTGCGAGCGCGGATGCCGAGGAGCTTGCCGAAGTCGGCGCGCTTGCTGAGTCGCCTTTCGGGGAGGACCCCTCTGTCGAGGGGAACCCATCCGTTGAGGTGGTCTCGCTTGCTAACTGCAACGCCGCAGGTGGGGAAGGCGGTGCCCGGTGAGCACGTCCATCCCGCGCTTCATGGTCGCTGCGCCCTCGAGCGGGAGCGGCAAGACGGTCGTTACGTGCGCGCTCCTGCGCGCGCTCGCGCGCCGCGGCATCGCATGCGCGGCCTTCAAATGCGGCCCCGACTACATTGATCCGCTCTTTCATCGCCGCGTCGTGGGCGCGCGCTCGGGCAACTTAGACGGCTTCTTCACCGACGCCCCGACGCTGCGCGCCCTGCTCGCACGCGGCGCCGCGGGCGCGGATATCGCGGTGCTCGAGGGGGTCATGGGCTTCTACGACGGCATGGCGCCCGGCGTGGCCGACGCGAGCAGCTACCAGGTTGCGCGCGACACGGAAACGCCGGTCGTTTTAGTGGTGAACGGGCGCGGGGCGTCTTTATCGCTCGCCGCCGTAATCCGCGGCATCGCCGAGTTCCTGCCTTGTGCGAACGTGCGCGGCGTCGTGCTGAACAAGACGAGCGCCGCTGCCTGCGCCTACGCGGCGCCTGCGATCGAGAAGCACACGGGCGTCGCGGTTTTGGGGAATATCCCCGCCGACGAGGCGTTCTCGCTCGAAAGCCGGCATCTGGGGCTTGTGACCGCCGACGAGGTCGAGCAGCTCTCCGCGCGCATCGACAAGATGGCCGAGCTGGTGGAAAAGAGCATCGACGTCGACCGCTTGCTCGAAATGGCGGCGACGGCACCCGATATCCGCGAGGAACCTTACCGGTTGGAGCCGATCGCGGGAGCGCGGCCCATCGTCGCCGTCGCACGTGACGAGGCGTTCTCGTTCTACTACGAGGAGAACCTGCGCGCGCTCGAGGATCTGGGTTGCGAGCTGGCCTTTTTCAGCCTCCTGTGTGATAGCGAGTTGCCCCGGGGGACAAGCGCCCTCTATCTGGGAGGCGGCTACCCGGAGCTCCATGCGCGGCAGCTCTCCGAGAACGCGCCGATGCGCGAGGCGGTGCGGCGCGCGGTGGAATCCGGCATGCCGACGGTCGCCGAATGCGGTGGGTTTCTGTACCTGCAGCGCGAAATCGCCGATAGCGAGGGGCGGCGCTGGCCTGTTGCGGGCGCCCTTGAGGGCGCAAGCGAGAACGGGGGAAGGCTGTCCCATTTCGGGTACGTGGAGCTTACTTCCCAACGCGACGGGCTCTACGGGCCGCGCGGCACACACATCCGCGCGCACGAGTTCCACTACTGGCAGTCCACCTGCCCGGGCGGCGACTTTTGGGCGCAGAAGCCCCGGCGCGACAAGGGCTGGCCGTGCATGACGACCACCCCGTCCCTGGTGGCGGGCTTCCCGCATGTGTACTATCCTGCGAACCCCGACGTTGCGCGCGCGTTCGCGTCTGCCGCAGCGTCGTTCGCAGAGAGGAGGCGGCATGGCTGAAGCAACCGAAACCGCGCTTGCCTGCATCCGCGAGGAAGTCGAGCGCGCGTTCTCGTCGGCGCCGGGCGCCGTGCTCGAAGCCGCGCTTTCCCGGATCGCGCCCGCAGACGAGTGCGCCCGTGCCGCCGCGTACGCCGCGTGGGACTCCATCGCGCACCCCTTGGGGGGATTGGGCGACTTTGAAGACGCCGTCGCGTGTATCGCCGCAGCTCAGGGGAGCGCCGAGGTGGCCGAGTTTCCCCGTGCGCTCGCGGTATTCTTCTCCGACAACGGGGTCGTTGCCGAAGGCGTGTCGCAAAGCGGGCAAGATGTGACGCGAGCCGTCGCGCGCAACATGTGCGAGGGGGCCGCGAGCGCCTGCCGCATGGCGGCGTTCGCGGGTGCCGAGGTCGTGCCCGTCGACGTGGGTATGGCCCGGGGCATAGAAGACGCGCGCATGGTGCGCGCGAACGTGCGGCGGGGGAGCGGCAACATCGCTCACGGCTCCGCTATGTCTCGCGATGGGGCCGTGCGCGCGATCGAGGTCGGAATCGCCGTCGCGTGCGGGCTTGCCCGCTCCGGCGTGCGCCTTCTCGCCGCGGGCGAGATGGGCATCGGCAACACGACCACCTCGGCGGCGGTGGCCGCAGTGCTCATCCGGGCGGACGCGCGGAGCCTTGTCGGACGCGGCGCGGGGCTCTCGGACGCCTCGCTCGCGCGCAAGCGCGACGTGGTCGAGCGCGCTATCGACGCGAACTCGCCCGATCCCGCCGACCCGATCGACGTGCTCTCGAAGGTGGGCGGCTTCGACATCGCTGCGATGTGCGGCTTCTACCTGGGGGCCGCGGTCTCGAAGGCGCCGGCGCTCCTCGACGGGGTCATATCCTGCACGGCGGCCCTGTGCGCGGCGCGCCTGTGCCCCAACGCCTTGGGCTACCTCGTGGGCACCCACGCATCAAGCGAACCCGCAAGCCGGGAGCTCCTTCGCGAGCTCGGCATAAAGGCGCCCCTCGACGCAGGCATGCACTTGGGCGAGGGCGCGGGCGCCATGGCGTATCTGCCCCTTCTGGATTCGGCGCTGCGCGTGTACCGGGATGGGAAGACGTTCACGGCGACTGGCATGGCTGCTTACGAGCATTTCGAGGCCGGGAAATGACGGTGACGCTCGTCATCGGCGCCGCTGCGAGCGGCAAGAGCGCCTACGCCGAGTCCCTGTGCCTCGGGCACGACGGCCCTCGCGTGTACCTGGCAACGATGGAGCCCTTCGGGGAAGAGGGCGCCCGCCGCATCGCGCGCCATCGGGCGCTGCGCGAAGGCAAAGGGTTTTCCACCCTCGAGTGCTCGCGTGACGTGGGCGCCGCAGCGCCCGGGCTTCCGCGCGGCTGCACACTTCTTTTGGAGGACGTGGGCAACCTGGTTGCGAACGAGCTCTTCGCGGAAGGCGGCTTGTCCCCGCGTGACCCCGACGCTGCGGCGCGCGAGGTACTCGGAGGCATCGAACGGCTCGCTCAGGCCGCTGCGTATACGGTGGTGGTCACCGTCGACGTGTTCGCCGATGGGATGCGTTACGATGAAGGGACCGAGGCATGGAGGCACGCGCTCGCGCGCGTGAACGCGGGCGTGGCGGCGCTGGCCGACCATGCAGTCGAAGTGGTATGCGGGATTCCCGTGTGGATGAAAGGCGAAGGACCTACAAGGTGAAGATAGCAGAGGCAATCGGCGCGGCGTTCGGAACGTTCTCGCGCATCCCCGTCCCGAAATCGGCCTGGACCGATTTCGGGTCAACCCATGCACTTGCCGCGTTTCCCCTGGTGGGCCTTGCGGAAGGCTTCCTCATGACGGCGTGGGGGCACGTGGCGAACCTGCTCGGCGTGCCCGCGACCATCGTCGCGGCCGTGCTCGCGGCGCTGCCTGTGGCGGTGACGGGAGGCATCCACCTAGACGGGCTCTGCGACACCTCCGATGCGCTTGCAAGTTGGGCCCCGCGCGAGCGAAAGCTCGAGATCATGCACGATCCGCGGGCGGGCGCCTTCGGGGTCATCGGTGTTGTTGTGTACCTTATTCTGCAGTTTTCCCTGTTCACCGCGCTGCCGCTTACGGCGGGGGCGTTCCTCGCGCTTCTGTGCTCGCTCGTGTTCTCCCGCGCGCTTTCGGGACTCGCCGTTGAATGCTGGCCTGCCGCGCGGGCGGACGGCATGGCCGCGGGGCTCTCGCCTGCGAAGAAGCGCGCGGCGATCGTCGTGCCGCTTTGCGCTTTCGCTGCGGCTTCGGCTGCAGGGATGGTCGCGTGCGCTCAGGCCGTCGGCGCCTTTATGGCGGTGGCGGGGCTTTTGGTGCTCGCGTGGTACCGCCATGTTGCCCTGTCCCGCTTCGGCGGGGTGACGGGGGATTTGGCCGGATGGTTTCTGCAATGGGCCGAGCTCGCGATGCTTGCCATGCTGGTGGTGGGGGGCATGCTCCTATGATGCTCGTGGTAGGTGGCGCGCATTCGGGGAAGAGGACCTTCGTGCGCGAAAAACTCGGGTTCGCGGCGGACGATTTCGTCGACGCGGCGCAGCTTGCGGAGGGCGGCGTGCCCGCGGCTTTTGCCGGCCGCGTCGCATACCGTGCTGAGGAACTCGTACGCGCGCTCGACGCTGACCGGGCGCTCGAGCGGCTGATCGGCTTCGACGCAGTGATTCTGCCCTTGGTCGGCTCGGGGGTCGTCCCCATGAGTGCGGAAGACGCCCAATGGCGCGAGCGCGCGGGGCGCCTGGGATGCGCGCTCGCTGCGCGCGCCGACGTCGTCGTGCGCATGACGTGCGGGATTCCCCAGGTCATCAAAGGAAACCTTGCCGATGCACCTCGAGGGACGCAGGGCGCGGGTGCGCCTTTGGAAGTCGTCTTCGTGCGCCATGGTGCCACGGCGGGCACGGAAGACCATCGCTACAGCGGGGCGGGCACCGACGAGCCCCTGTCGAGTGCGGGCGAGCGCGCTTTGCGCGACCTCGCGTGCGATCGTGACGTGTTCCGTGTTATCACGAGCGGCATGGCCCGCACCGACCAGACGGCGCGCATCCTCTTCCCGAACGCGGAGCTTATGGCGTGCCCCGGTCTGCGCGAGATGGGTTTCGGCGACTTCGAGGGGCGAAGCGCCGCCGAGCTTAAAGAGGATGCGCGCTATCGCGCCTGGGTAGACTCCTGGTGCGAGACGCGCTGCCCGCATGGCGAGGGCAAGAGCGATTTCACCCGCCGCGTCATCGCGGCGTTTCGGGAGGCGTGCGAATCGGAGCGCGCCCAGGGGAGTGGGCGCGCCGTCTTCGTCGTTCACGCGGGTACCGTGAAAGCGCTGCTCTCCGAGCTAGCTGTCCCGAAAATGGGATACTTCGACGTGCATACCGAGCCGGGCGGCGCATGGGCTGCCACTTGGGATGGGCGCTGCCTTCGCGACGTTCGCCCCGCTTCGGGGGGCGATGCCCGGTGATGACGATTCTTGCCGTCGCCGCCGGGTTCGCGGCCGACCTTGCCTTCGGCGACCCGCGCTGGCTTCCCCATCCCGTCGTCGCCATGGGGCGCGCGATCACGTGGGCCGAAGGCCGCCTGCGGGGCGCATTCCCGCAAACGTCCGCGGGTACGCGCGCCGCAGGGCTTGTGCTCGCCGTGGCGCTTCCGCTTGCGTGTGGGCTTTTGACCTGGGGAATCCTGCATCTTTGCGGCATGGTTCACTCCGGCTTGCGCTTCGTGGCCGAGGCATGGGCGAGCTATCAGATTCTCGCGGCATGCGAGCTGCGCCGCCAGAGCCTGGCCGTGGCCCGTGCGTTCTCGAGGGGCGGCCTTGTCGCGGCGCGTGAAGCTGTCGGGCTCATCGTGGGACGCGACACGTCTGTTCTCGACGAGCAGGGCGTCGCGCGCGCCGCCGTGGAAACGGTGGCGGAGAACGCGAGCGACGGCGTCATCGCGCCGCTTTTCTACCTTATGATCGGGGGTGCGCCCTTGGGCATGGCGTACAAGGCGGTGAACACGCTCGACAGCATGGTGGGCTACAAAAACGAGCGCTACATCGACTTCGGCTGCGCCTCGGCGCGCCTCGACGATGCGGTGAACTGGATTCCCTCGCGGTTATCGGCCCTGTTCATGATCGCCGTGTGCCCGATCGTCGGGCTCGACGCGCACGGGGCGGCGCGCATCTGGCGCCGCGACAGGCGTCGCCATGCGAGCCCGAACGCGGCGCAGACCGAGTCGGCGTGCGCGGGTGCGCTCGGACTGCGCCTGGCAGGACCCGCGGTGTATTTCGGCAAGCTCGTTGAGAAACCGACGATAGGCGATGCGTCCCGCGAAATCGAGTGGGGCGACATCGTTCGGGCGACAAGGCTCATGCTCGCCGCGTCCGTATGCGCGCTCGTCGTCTTCGGCGCTGTGCGCGCGGCGGTTGTGCTCGCTGTGGGGGCGATGGCATGAGGAAAGACCACGCCGCGCCCCGGGCTGCCGGGGGAATCCTGCGCGCCCGTACGCATGGGGGCAGCGCGCAATCGCTCGGCATCGCTTGCGAAGGGGGCGCCTCCGACCTCATTGACTTCTCGGTGAACGTGAATCCGGCAGGCCCCTCGCCGCGCGCCGTCGCCGCAGCTTGCAAGGCGCTTTCTCGAATCGACGCCTACCCCGATAGGGAAAGCCTCGCCCTCGTTCGCGCCCTGGCGCGTGCCCAGGGCATTCCCGAAGACACTATCGTCTGCGGCGCGGGCGCGTCCGACATCATCTGGCGGCTCGCCGCGGCGGTGCGCCCGAAACGCATCGTCGTGTGCGCGCCGACGTTCTCTGAATATGCTGAGGCGGCATCGTACTACGGCGCATGCGTGCAGGAGTTCCCGCTCTCTGAAGCGGACGACTTCGACGTGCCCGCCTCCTTCGCCCGCGCGATCGAGGGGCCGGGAGACGTGGCGTACCTCTGCAATCCGAACAACCCGACGGGGCGCCTCGTCGACCCCAGCGTGATCGATGCCGCGGCTTGCCGCTGCGAGCAGGTGGGCGCGCTGCTCGTCGTGGACGAGTGCTTCCTCGGATTTGCGCCCGACGCCCGCGAAAGGAGCGTGGCCGCACGCGCCGCGTGTTCGCGCCATGTGGCCGTGCTCTCCGCGTTCACCAAGCTCTACGGAATGGCGGGGTTGCGGTTGGGATATCTGATCAGCGGAAACGCCCAACTCATCGAGGGGATTCGCCGGGCGGGGCAGGCGTGGCCCGTCTCCTCGGTCGCCGAGGCCGCGGGCATCGCCGCCCTGGAAGACGTCGAATACGTCTCGCGCACGCGCGATGTATTGGCGGGCGAGCGAGCGTGGCTTTCCCACGAGCTCTCCTCGCTCGGGCTTTCCGTCGTGCCGTCGGATGCGAACTTCCTTTTAGTCCGCACGCCGGCGAAAGACATCCCCGAGCGCCTGTATAAACAGGGGGTTTTGGTCCGCACGTGCGACTCGTTTTCGGTGCTGTCCCGTTTCTGGTGCCGCGTCGCGGTGCGCACGCGCAAGGAGAATGCCCGGCTTGCGATGGCGTTCGGCCGTGCGCTTCGGGCGGAAGACGCATCGGGCGAAGGCGAACCCGACGAACGGGGCGGCGCTTCTTTCAGCGGCGCTATGGCGGGCGCGGATGGCCGAGGCTCGGCGAAGGAGGTCGATACCCGTGGGTAGGGCCAAGCCCATCATGATCCAGGGCACCATGTCGAACGCGGGGAAGAGCCTGCTTGCGGCTGGGCTGTGCCGCGTACTTTCGCAGGACGGCCTGCGCGTGACTCCCTTCAAGAGCCAGAACATGGCACTCAACAGCGGTGTCACGGCCGACGGGCTCGAGATGGGGCGCGCCCAGATCATGCAGGCCGAGGCGTGCGGCATCGCGCCCGACGTGCGCATGAACCCCATCCTGCTCAAGCCCGAAAGCGGCCACCGAAGCCAGCTCATCGTGGCCGGCAAGGCGCAGGGAGCCTTCGCTGCGAGGGACTACTTCGCGCGAAAGAAGGCGCTCATGCCGCAGATTTTGGAGGCGTTCGATTCGCTCGCGGAGGAAAACGACGTCATCGTCATCGAGGGCGCCGGCAGCCCCGCCGAAATCAACCTTGCCGAAAACGACATCGTCAACATGGGGCTCGCGCGCGCCGTGTCCTCCCCCGTGCTGCTTGCGGGCGACATCGACCCGGGCGGGGTATTTGCCCAGCTCTACGGCACGGTCGCGCTCCTTGCGCCCGAGGACCGCGCGCTTTTGCGGGGGCTTGTGGTGAACAAGTTCCGCGGCGATGTGGAAATCCTGCGCCCGGGTTTGGCCCCGCTCGAGATGATGTGCGGAGTTCCCGTCGTGGGTGTCGTGCCGTATCTTACGCTCGACCTGGACGACGAGGACTCGCTCGCGCCGCGCCTATCTGCCCGCGAGGCGCGCGGCGTCATCGACGTTGCCGTCGTGCGTCTTCCGCATCTGTCGAACTTCACCGACTTCGACCCGCTTTCGCGCGTGCCCGGCGTGGGCGTGCGCTACGTTTCCTCGACGACCGATCTGGGCCGACCCGACCTGGTGGTGCTTCCCGGCTCGAAGACTACGCTCGACGACGCGCGCTGGCTTGCGGCTAGCGGCATCGGAGCCTGTGTACGCGCGCTTTCGGGCGCGGGCACGCCGGTGCTCGGCATATGCGGAGGCTACCAGCTTTTGGGAGACGAGCTTTCCGACCCGCACGGCAGGGAAGGCGCTGGCACCGCGCGCGGGCTCGGGCTCATCCCTGCAAGTACGGTGTTCAAGGAGGAAAAGCGCCTCGCCCAGTCGGAGCTGCGCATCACGGGCGCCCAAGGCGCGTTCTCGGCGTGGAACGGCATGACGGCGCGCGGGTACGAGATTCACGACGGCGAAACGACCGTCTCCTGCGCCCCTGCGGGCACGATTGGCGGCAAACCAGAAGGCGCGGCCTGCGGAAACGTGTTCGGAACCTATCTCCACGGCCTGTTCGACGAACCGGGGGTGGCGCTCGCCCTCGCGCGCTCACTCGCGCGCATGCGCGGCCTGCCCGAGAACGTCGTGGGTGCTGCGGGCGCGGCGTCCGCGGCCGATCACCGTGCGCGCGAGTTCGACCGCCTGGCCGACGTCGTGCGCGGGGCGCTCGACATGGAGTATGTCTACCGCATTATCGAGGAGGGCGTATGATCCACGTGTATCATGGCGACGGCAAAGGCAAGACCACGGCGGCGATGGGCCTCGCCCTTCGCATGCTCGCTGCAGGCCGCCGCGTCGTCGTCGTACAGTTCCTGAAAGACGGCGAAAGCGGGGAGGTGCGCCTGCTCGCTGAGCATTTCGGCGTGCCCGTGTTCGCGGGGAAGGCGTCGGACAAGTTTACCTGGTCGATGACGTCGGAAGAACTTGCCGCGACGTGCGAGCTGCACGATGGGAACCTCGCTTCCGCGCTCGTCGAGCTCGAGGGCGCGCAAGAGGGACTGCTCGTGCTCGACGAGGCGCTCGACGCGCTTTCGAAGGGGCTTGTCGACGAGGCGCTCGTGGACCGTGCACTCGATATGTCCGCGCTCGGCGTCGAAGTAGTGCTCACCGGGCGCGCGCCTTCCCGCAAGATCGTGGAGAAGGCCGACTACATAACCGAGATGCGGTGCAAGAAACACCCCTACGAGCAGGGGATATGTGCAAGGGAAGGAGTGGAGTACTAGATGGATTCCAAGGAGATGGCGCCCGGCGACATCGAGCGGCGCAGCTTCGAGATCATCACCGAAGAGCTCGGCGGCCGCACGTTCCCGCCGCTCGAAGAGCCCGTCGTGAAGCGCGTCATCCACACCACTGCCGACTTCTCGTACGCCGATTCTCTCGTGTTCACCCATGACGCCGCGCACTGTGCGCTCGACGCACTGCGCGCAGGGGCCACGGTGCTCACCGACACGAACATGGCGCTCGCAGGCATAAGCAAGCCCGCGCTCGCGAAGCTCGGCTGCAAGGCCGTGTGCTTCATGGCCGACCCTGATGTCGCCGCGGCTGCGCGCGCCGCGGGCACGACTCGCGCCGTTGCGAGCATGGACAAAGCTTGCGGCATCGAGGGTCCGCTCATCGTGGCCGTCGGCAACGCTCCCACAGCACTTCTGCGCCTCGCCGAGCTCATGGACGTGGGGAAGATCGCGCCCGCGCTCGTCGTTGGGGTGCCGGTCGGGTTTGTGAACGTGGTCGAGGCGAAAGAGGAGCTACTCGCGCGACGCGTGCCGGCCATCGTCGCGGGGGGTCGCAAGGGCGGCTCGACCGTGGCAGCCGCCATTATGAACGCGCTGCTCTACCAGATCACGCGCCCAGGCGGCCCGAAGTGACGGCGCCCGCATCCGCGTCGGCGCTGCGCATCTTCGCCGGCACCACCGAGGGCCGACTTCTGTGCGAATGGGCGAGCGAGGCGGGCATCCCCGCCCGTGCCTACGCGGCAACCGAGTACGGAGGTGAACTTTTGGGCGAGCTTCCGGGCATCGAGGTGCATGCGGGCAGGCTCGACGAGGCCGACATGGAGCGCGAGCTTTTCGGCGCGCGCATCGTCGTCGACGCCACGCACCCCTTCGCTACGCTCGCAAGCGGTAACATCCGGGCCGCTTCGCTCGCCGTGGGTGCACGATGCCTGCGCCTTGCGCGCCCGGTCGAGGCGCTGCCCAAAGGCGTCGTGTCGGTCGCGTCGATCGCCTGCGCGGCGCGCTTTCTCTCCGAGAACCCGGGTCGCGCGCTTCTCACGACGGGGAGCAAGGAGCTTGCTCCCTACACGAGCGTCGCCGATTTCGCGGAGCGCTTCTTCGTGCGTGTGCTCCCGCTGCCCGGTGCTATAACGAAGTGCATCGACGCGGGGTTTTCGCCGTCGCACGTCATCGGCATGCAGGGGCCCTTCACCCGCGAGCTCAACGAGGCGATGCTTCGGCAGGTGGGCGCCCAGTGGCTTGTGACCAAGGACTCGGGAACCGTAGGCGGCACGGCCGAGAAGCTCGCCTCCGCGCGCGACGTGGGAGCGCGCTGCATCGTGGTCACCCGTCCCGCCGAGGGAGGCGGGGCCCTTTCGCTTCGGGAAGTGGAAGACGCGCTCTTACGGGAGTTCGCGCGCTAGGCGCTTGCCGCGCCTGCGCGCCCTCCCGCCCGCGAGGAGGAGCGCCCCGAGCAAGCTCGACCCGTACAAGCCCGTCATCCATCAATAGCTCGAGGACGACGCCCAGAACTGGCGCAAACAGCCCTTCAATAAGTTGCGGTGAAATAGTGTCTGTTTTTGCTGCTAGATAGCATATTCAGTCCCTAATTCACCGCAACTTGTTGGTGATGGCTTACTGGTAGCGTAGGCACTCCACCGGGTTGAGCTTTGCCGCGCGGCGAGCGGGGTAGAAGCCAAAGATTACGCCGATGCCGACGGAGACGGCGAAGGCCAGCAGCACCGTGGCGATTGAAAAGCTCGGTGTGATTTGCCCGCTGGCGCCGAGCTCGCTGAGAACCCCTGATCCTGCGGCAAACATCGCGAGGCCCCAGGCCAGCAGATAGCCAATCAGGACTCCCAGCAGGCCACCGGTGACGCACAGTGCCGAGGATTCGGCCAAAAACTGAGAGGTGATATCACGTCGGCTTGCACCAAGCGCACGGCGAATACCGATCTCGCGGATGCGCTCGGTCACGTTGGTGAGCATCATATTCATAATGCCAATTCCGCCGACAAGCAGTGAGATACTGGCGACAGCGCCCATGATGAGCGAGAAGGCGCCCATAAACGAGTTGAGTGCATCGATGGCGCTTTTCATGGAGGTCGCCGATACGCTGTCGTACTCATCATCCTCCGAGATGCCCTTCATCGCGCGCACCTTAGACTCGATGGTCTTGCAGAGCTCGTCCATGTCTGTGCCCTCGGCGGCAAGTGCCGTCACGCTGGGAAATGAAGGATTCTCGTCGCCAAACAGGCCGGAGATGGTTTCGCGTGGCATATACAGCGTGAGCGAGCCCATGGAGTCGCTGCCGCCATCAATCACGCCTACAATCTGCACCTCGCCGTTGGACACCTTGATGGTTTTCCCCAGTGCGTCCTGTTCGTTGCCGTAAAGCTGATCGGCGCCGCCGCGGCTGATGAGTGCCACGCGCGAGCCTGATTGAGACTCTGCCTGTGAATAGACACGTCCCGCAACGAGCTTGCTGGCGCCCACGGCATCGAGCATGTCGCTATCGACGCCGTGTGCCATGACGGTATAGCTTTTATCGCCAGACTTGTACTCGGTATACGCACTGTCGACAATGCCGATCTGCTCTATCTGCGGCACCAGTTTTTGAAGCTTCTGGACGTCCGAATCGGTGAGTTCTTGAGACGAATAGATCTGCACCATGCGGGCTGCGTTGAGGCCCAGGCTGTTGACCAAGCTGTTTTGGATGCCGCCGATGAGCGAGGTCATGGCGATGACCGAGGCGATGCCAATGACGATGCCAAGGATGGTGAGCAGGCTGCGTCCCTTGTTGGCCTCGAGCGAGTGAAGGGCTTCTTGGACAAGATCGCGGGTGCTCATGCCTTCGCTCCTTTCGGCTGATTGGTGGTTGCAGAAATCGCGGGCAGGTTTTTGACGGCCCCGCGTAACGTATTCGGTGTATGCGCGACATATGCGCCGTCATGGATTCGCCCGTCACGGATGGTCACGGCTCGATCGGCCTCGGCGGCGATGCCGGGGTCATGCGTGATGAGTACGATGGTCTTGCCGCGTTTCTGGAGCTTGTGGAAGGTTTCCATGACGAGTGCCCCGGTTGTCGAGTCTAGATTTCCCGTTGGCTCGTCGGCCAAAATGATGGGCGGGTCGTTGACGAGGGCGCGCGCGATGGCGACGCGCTGCATCTGTCCGCCCGAGAGTTCCGATATGCGGTGGTCCCAATGGTCGACCGGCAGTGTGACGGCTTGTAGCGCGTGCACGGCGCGCATCTCGCGCTGGCTACGCGGCACATTGGTGTAGGATAGCGGCAGCATGACGTTTTCGATCACCGTCAGACGCGGCAGCAAGTTAAAACTCTGAAAGACAAAGCCGATGCTCAGCGCGCGCACCTCGGTGATCTCATCATCGTCGAGCTCGGCGACGTTGAACCCTTGCAGGAAGTAATCGCCCGCCGTCGGTTTGTCCAGGCAGCCCAGGATGTTCATGAGTGTCGACTTGCCCGAGCCCGAGGGGCCGGTGATGGCGACGAACTCACCGGGATCTACTGCCAGGCTTACGTTATGCAGGATGTGGGCGCAACCGGCCTCGCTCTCAAAGATGCGGTGCACGTTGCGGATGTCGATGACGGGACGCATTACTTGCCCTCGTCGGCAGGCATGTTGTCGCCGCCGTCTGCCGTCATGCCTGTGCCGGTATCCGTCACGATGGTGTCGCCGTCGCGTAACTTGGTAACCGGGACGTCTGGGTTGATCTCGTTGCCCTGGTCGTCGCGCTTGACCTGCGTCTTACCGACTACAGCCTCGTTGTCGTTTTGCGTCACGACGGTCACCTTCACGCGGCGCGTCTTCTTGCCTTCCGAATCGGTGGCCAGATTGACGTAATAGTGCTCGCCATCTTCGGTCATCAGCGCCATGGTCGGCACCATAACCACGTCGTCGAGCTTCTCGGTCACTACCGAGACCTCGGCAGTCATACCCGGCTTAAGGCGACTGTCGGGTGCTTCGATGAGGATGTCGACGTTAAAGGTCACGCTGCCGCCGCTACCGGAGCCGGAGTCAGAGTTTGCCACCGAGGCGATAGCCGTGACGGTGCCCTGGCTCACGATATCGGGAAACGCGGGATAGGTCACGTTGGCGCTTTGGCCCACGGCAATTTTGGCGATATCCTTTTCGCCCACCTGAACCGTCACCTTCATCTTGGACAGGTCGGCGATTTGCATGCACTGCTTGCCGCCGCTCGTGTCGCTTTCACCCATGATCATGCCGCCTGTTACCGTAGCGCCCACCTTGGCGTTGAGCTCCACGATGCTGCCCGAGCTGGGGGCCTTTACGGTGCGCTCGGCCGCCTTTGCAGTTGCCTGTTCCAGCGCTGCCTGGGCCGAGGCGAGGTTGCGCTGGGCGGTCGAGACGGCATTTGCGTTGGCGTTTGCGTCCGATGGACCGGTCGATCCGTCACTGTCCGTTGTCGGTGCGGCCTGTGCGGCCGCGAGTGCCACCTTTGCATTGTTCAGGTCTTCCTGGGCGGCCGCGACCGCGCGCTGCGCCTCGGAAACAGCGCTATCGAGCGCGTCGTTCTTAATGGTCATGAGTACGTCGCCCTCGTTGACGCTCTGTCCGGCCTGCACGTTGATCTTTTCAACCGTACCGTCGACAGAAGGGGAGACGACCGATGCCGAGATGGGCTTAAGCTGCCCCTTGGCTTCGACTGTGGTGGTAAACGTGCCTTCGGTGACCATGTCGGTCACCGGTCCGTTGGTGCCTGCGGGTTGCGCGTTGATGACCAGCGTTGCGATGATGGCAATGAGCGCGATGGCAACAACGACACCGACGGCGATACCGCGTCGGATGAGCTTTTTGCGCCGACGCTCGGCACGCTTTGCCTTGAGCTTTGCATAGGCTTCTTCATCGGAGATATCGGTCGAATCGTCGAGACTCGTTTGGGGCTGCTTGGTGTCTGCAGCGCTGATAATCGGCAGGGTCTCGGTGGCATCTTGGGGCATGCGATCGGAATCGTCAGGACCCGGATTGATCGTGGGGACCTTGGACATAGCGTCTCCTTTATCGATATGGCTCCGATAAGTATATACGCCCGTCGCGATAGGCGGGCGTATAGAAGTTGCGGATGACGGTACTGTAAGTTTTGTCGCCGTGCTGTTTACTTGTTGTAGACGTTAGCTGCGTTACGAGTGCACGACCACGCAGAGGCCGACTTTGATGCGCTCGTGGAGCGACTTGGCATCGGCCAGACGCAGGTTGATACAACCGTGGCTACCGCACCACTTGTACGATTCGGCGTTATCGAAACTCGAATCGTTTTGCCAGGTGGCGTCGTGGAATCCGACCATATTGCCCTCGAACGGCATCCAGTAGCTTACCGGGCTCTCGTATTTGGGCTTGCCGGTCTCGGGGTCCTTGGCACCGATGAGTTTGCTGGCGCCATCGTTGCTGTTGATCTGCCATACGCCCTCGGGGGTGGCGTCTTCGCCCGGTTTGCCAGAAATAAAGTTGGCCTCCCACACGATGTTGCCGCTCTCGTCGTAGTAGCGCGCATGCTGCTCGGACAGGTCGACGTCGATATAGGCCTTCCAGTCGGGCTCGCCCTTGGCGGTAAATGTGTCGGCCTTCTGGGAGTACTTGATCTCGATTTCGCCGGTCTGCTTGTTGTTAATGGCGTCCTCGACCTGCTTGGCGAGCGAGCTGCTGTCGATGGACCAACCAAAGTCGCCGCCTTCTACGGCGCATTGCTTGCCATCGGCGCGCGTCCACCAGCGAGTGGAGCCCACGGTGTTAAAGCCGTTGGCGAGCTCGGCTGCCCAGCTGCTGATCTGCGACGTATCGAGTGTGGGGTTGGCCGGATCGGCAAAGCTGATCCACTGCAACACGGAGCTGCCATCAACCTTGCCGGCATCCTCGCCGTTGAGCTTGAGGGTCACGTTGACGCCCAGGAAGTTGTTAGCGGCATCGCATGCGGCCTGAATCTGATCATCGGTCAGCGTTCCATTGAGCGGCTCATAGGCATCGTTGCCGAGCTTGGAAAGGTCTACGGTCTCGGACAGCGAGGCAAGCTCGAGCTCGGCATACTTAATGACATGCTCGCGGTTGATTTTTTCGTTGGAGCGCGCCTTCTCGACGGTAAACTTGCCGGCCTGCTCGTCAAAGGAGCTATTGGCCTCGAACGTGCCCGAACGGCCCTCGTTAAACTCGTCGATGGCGGCGCCCAGATCCTTCTCAAACTTCTTTTGGTCAAAGGTGTCGGAGAGCATGGACAGGTCGACGTCTTGATCAAGATCGACTTCGTTGGAGGTAGCGGTTGTTTTGGTCTTGCCGCTTAAGGATTCCACAAGGCGGACCGGCCATACAAAGGCTTCGTTGTGGCTGATGATCTCTTTTGCGGCAGCTTCGCCGTCGACGATGGGCTCATCAGACTCGGGCTGATACGTCCAGCTAAAGTCATCGCCTGTCACGGTGAGCTTATAGTGCTTCCAAGCCGAGTTGACCTTGGTGGCGGCAGACGAAGCGTTTGAGAACGAGACGTCGACGCCGGCGATGGCGGTATTGGGGTAGGCTAGCTGGGAAAACGCTACGACGCCTACTATATAGACAATGACGATAAGACCCAGGACGACAAAGAGTGTCGTCTTTTTGCCCGACTTATTGTTCTCGGCGGGTTTGCGTGCGGGGCCGCGATCGACCCGAGCGTGCGTTGGGGGCTGCTTGGGCGCATTGCCGTTTGCCTGGCGCTGCTGACGTGGCTGACGCTGCTGATTCGGGCGTTGGGAAGCGTTTGCCGCACCACGCTGCTGACCGTGACTCGGCGCGATAGGACGCGGCGACTGAACACCACCGGTGTGCCTGCTCGGCTGCTGCGGATCGGGAATCAGTTGAGTTCGATCGTTTTGCGACATCGTATGCATATCCTTCGATTTTCGCCTTGCGGTTCATCGTGTTTTTACTGGGCTTGCATTATAGCGATTACCTAGTTGTTTGTGGTACGGAAACGGTGGCATTCAAAAGAGGTGGGACATTTGTCCCACTATCGAGTCGTTCTTGGTCACTACCCGCACACACCGCATTTTGCACAGGCCGAAAGTGCGGCCGGAGCCTGCGCTATGCCGCCCTTTGCCGTCTCGCGCAGCGTGGCCGGCAACGCGTGGCCAACCGAGAGCATGACGTGTGCCATCTGGTCAAACGGCACCAGGCTCTTGATGCCGGCGAGGGCGAGCTGCGCCGAGCTGAAGGCCGCGGCCACGCCGATAGCGTTGCGGTTTTGGCAGGGCACCTCCACGAGGCCTCCTACGGGATCGCATACGAGTCCCAATAGGTTACTCAGCGCGATGGAACTGGCGTCGAGCGCCTGCTCGGGCGTGCCCCCGAGCATCTGCACCAGTGCGGCGGCAGCCATGGCGGCGGCGCTTCCCACCTCGGCCTGGCAGCCGCCCTCGGCGCCGGCAACGCAGGCGCTCGTGGTGAGGTTGAGGCCGATGGCGGCTGCGCAGTAGAGCGCGTCCATGACCTGTTCGTCATCGAGCTGCAGGTGGTCGGCGAGCGCCAGCACGCAGCCGGGGACGACGCCCGCGGATCCTGCCGTCGGAGCTGCGACGATTACACCCATGGTGGCGGAGCGCTCGAGCACGGCCATGGCACGGGCCACGGCGTTAGTCTGGACGGGGCCCATTAAGTTGGAGCCAAGGTCGTTGCGGCCGGTGGCATCGACAAGCTTGGCCTCGCCGCCGATAAGCCCGCCGAGCGAGCGCTGCGGATTGACGATGGGGGCCGTGGTCTCCTCGCGCATGACGTCGAGCACGCGGCTCATGGCGGCGACAGCGTGCGCCTTACCGGTCAGGCGTGCCTCGCGCACGGCCATGACGGCGCCGATGCTGAGCCCCAGTTCCTCGCACGCATCGAGCAGCTGCTCGCCGTCGTCGAAGATCTCTTTGGCCGAGACGCCGGGGGAGAGCGACGAGGCAGAACCGGGGAGCTCGATAAAGGTCGCGTAATCGACATTGTCGAGCTTGCGCAGCAAGGGGACGACGGTGTCGTCGGGCGCGCCGTCGGTCTCAAAGACGGAGTAGGCCTGACCGCCCACCTCGGTGCGGTAGGTGCGGCAGAAGGCGATGTTCACGTGTGCGTAGGCGAGCAGGTTCGTGAGCGCGGCGAGCACGCCGGGGACGTCCTGGTGCGCCACGAAGAGCGTGGAGTACATACCCGAGATGTCGACGCCGACGCCGTTAATGCGGCTGATGCGCATCTTGCCGCCGCCCAGGCTCTCGCCACGGACCTGTGCCGTAGCGCCCGTGTCGTCGACCATGTCGATGTCGACGGTATTGGGATGGATGGAGGCGTCGTCGCCCTTGATGTCAAAGTGATATTCGAGGCCCTGCTTGCGCGCGAGGTCGAAGGCCTGCTTGATGTTCTCGTCATCGGTGTCGAGGCCCAGGATGCCCGCGACGAGCGCACGGTCGGTGCCGTGGCCGCGGTAGGTGTGGGCAAAGGAGTTCCACAGGCCAAAGGTGACTTTGGTGATGCGGCCTTCCAGCAGGCTGGCGGCAACTTGGGCGCAGCGCAGGGCGCCGGCGGTGTGCGATGAGCTGGGGCCGACCATGACGGGGCCCAAGATCTCGAATGCCGAGGTCGTAGCTAGTGTTTGCGGCTTGCCTGCCATGGGTGCTCCTGTTCTATCTCGTCGTTCCGAGGGCTTTGGTATTTGGTCGCCTGCTCTACAGTCCTGGCTCGCACGGAGGCCACATTAAGTGGCCTCCGGCTCGTGCGGAACTCGCGATCGACCAAATACCAAAGCCCTCGGAACTTAGGATACATGGTTGGAGTCGCTCTGCTGCGAAATTTATAGGCCTATGACCTATTCCATGTCCCAGGTCGGCTCATCTTCACCACCTTTAAATAAAAAAGAAGTACCGGTTGGAGCCGGTACTTCTTTTGGTGCGTTGTTTCTTGGCTGTAGCTTTTGCCGTTAGCTTAAAGTCCGCAGGCTGCTTTGAGTTCTTCGACTCGGTCGGTTTTTTCCCAGGTGAAGTCGGCGTCTTCTCGGCCGAAGTGACCGTAGGCTGCCGTCTTTTCGTAGATGGGGCGACGCAGGTCTAGGTCGCGGATGATTGCGCCCGGGCGCAGGTCGAAGGTTTTCTCAACGGCCTCAACGATCTTGTCCTCGGCAACATGCGCGGTACCGAAGGTGTCGACCATGATTGAGAGGGGCTTGGAAACGCCGATGGCGTAGGCAAGCTCGACTTCGCAGCGGTCGGCCAGACCGGCGGCGACCACGTTCTTGGCGACCCAGCGCGCGGCATACGCGGCGGAGCGGTCAACCTTGGTGCAGTCCTTGCCGCTAAAGGCGCCGCCGCCGTGACGGCCGTAGCCGCCGTAGGTGTCGACGATGATCTTGCGGCCGGTGAGGCCCGTGTCGCCCATGGGGCCGCCCACGACAAAGCGACCGGTGGGGTTCACGTAGATGTCCGCGTTGTCCCACGGCATGTTCTCGGCGGCCATGACCGGGGTGATGACGTGTTCGATGAGGTCGGCCTTGATCTTGCCCATGTCCTCAATCTCGGCGGCGTGCTGCGTGGAGATGACGATGGTCGTGACCTCCACGGGCTTACCTTCCTCGTAGCGCACCGTGACCTGGGTCTTGCCGTCGGGGCGCAGGTAGGGCAGGGTTCCGTCATGGCGCACGGCAGCCAGGCGCTCGGCCAGGCGGCTTGCCA
Organism: uncultured bacterium; assembly: GCA_905215365.1. GTDB lineage: Bacteria > Actinomycetota > Coriobacteriia > Coriobacteriales > Coriobacteriaceae > Collinsella. The sequence continues at coordinate 33,304 of CAJMPX010000018.1, forward strand.
GGTAGTGCGGCATGGGCATGAGGGTCTTGGTCTCGTTGGAGGCATAACCGAACATCATGCCCTGGTCGCCGGCGCCGATCAGGTCGATCGAGTCGGTGGTAGCGCCGGTCTGGGTCTCGAAGGACTCGTCAACGCCCTGGGCGATATCGGGCGACTGCTCGTGGATGAGGCTCATAACGCCGCAGGTGTCGCAGTCAAAACCGAACTTGGCGCGGTTGTAGCCAATGCGGCGGATGACGCCGCGGGCGATTTCCTGTACGTCGACGTAGGCCTGGGTGCGAATCTCGCCGGCGACGATGACGGTGCCGGTGGTCACGAGGGTCTCGCAGGCGCAGCGGACGTTCTCCACGTTGGCAGGCACGCCGTTGGGGGCGATGTAGCCCTGCTCCTGGAGCTCTATTTCTTTGGCGAGGATTGCGTCGAGGACGGCGTCACTGATCTGGTCAGCGATCTTATCGGGATGACCTTCGGTCACCGACTCCGACGTAAAAACAAAGGACCCGTGTTGGGGTGGGATGGAACGAAGTTCTTCTGACATGATTGTCCTTTCAAAAACGTGTCCCGGCGACCGTTACCATTCCGCCGGGCTCTCTATGCAAGGGCACATCATAGCGCGTAAATCAAACATTCACACCCTTTCCGCACCTACTTATTGGGGACAGACTTAAATGACCAGTCGGGTGCTCATTGGGTAGTCATTTAAGTCTGTCCCCAATGAGTGGGTCGGTGCCCTTTGTGCGGAGGTTGCTTTGATGCTTTATACTGGTGCGGTTAGACATCCATCCTGCAATCGAGGAGATTTCCATGGCATCAGACGTTCGCGTCCGCTTTGCACCCTCACCGACGGGCAAGCTGCACATCGGTGGCGCCCGCACCGCTATCTATAACTGGGCTTTCGCCCGTGCAAACGGCGGCACGTTCATCCTGCGCATCGACGACACCGACCCCACCCGCTCTACCGACGAGAACACGCAGATTATCCTGCGCGCCATGCGTTGGCTGGGCCTGGACTGGGACGAGGGTCCCGAGGTGGGCGGCGATTTTGGCCCCTACGCCCAGACCGAGCGCCTGGACCTGTACAAGCAGGCCGCCCAGAAGCTTTGGGACGAGGGCAAGGCCTATCCCTGCTTCTGCACCAAGGAGCAGCTCGACGCCGATCGCAAGGCCGCGCAGGAGCGCAAGGACCCCTTCCAGGGCTATCAGCGCCGTTGCCGCGACCTTGATCCCGAGGAGGCCCGCCGTCGCATCGAGGCCGGCGAGTCCTACGTCCTGCGCATCAAGGTGCCCGAGGACCGCGGCGACGTCGTCATCCACGACGCCGTTCACGGCGAGGTGACCTTCGACGCCAAGGAGCTCGACGACTTTGTCATCTTCCGCTCCGATGGCACGCCCACGTACAACTTTGCGACCGTCGTCGACGACGCCATGATGAAGATCACCCATGTCATCCGCGGCGACGACCACCTCTCCAACACCCCGCGCCAGGTCATGGTCTACGAGGCCCTCGGCGCGCCCGTGCCCACGTTCGCCCACATCTCCATGATTCTGGGCGCCGACGGCAAGAAGCTCTCCAAGCGCCACGGCGCCACCTCAGTAGAGGAGTACCGCGACGCCGGCTACCTGTCCGACGCTTTCGTCAACTATCTGGCGCTGCTCGGCTGGTCGCTTGACGGCGAGACCACGATCATCCCGCGCGATGTCCTGGCCAGCAAGTTCTCACTCGACCGCATCTCCAAGAACCCGGCGACCTTCGACCCCAAGAAGCTCGACTGGGTCAATGCCGAGTACATCAACGGCATGTCCGATGCCCAGTTTGCCGACGAGATCATGGTCCCCGAGCTGCACGAGGCGGGTCTCATCGAGGGCAACGTCGAGTACGGCGAGGACTGGATTGACGCACTCGCTGCCATCGTCAAGCCGCGCACCAAGATGCCAGCCGACGCCGTGACCGTCGCCGCTCCCATCTTTGCTACGGCCGAGACGCTCGAGTATGATGAGAAATCCGTTAACAAGGGCCTGGCCAAGGAAGGCATGGGCGCCATCCTGGACGCCGCCAAGGCCGCGCTCGAGGGCGTGGACGAGTGGACAGCCGCGAACATCGACGCCGCGCTTGAGCCGCTGCCCGAGCAGATGGACCTCAAGAAGCGCGTGGTGTTCCAGGCCGTGCGCGTCGCCGTTTGCGGCAACATGGTGAGCCCTCCGCTGGGCGAGACCATGGCGCTCGTCGGCTGCGATGACTGCCTGGCACGCATCGACCGCGCCCGCACGATGGCGCTGTAGCAGCTGCGCAAACGTATGTATTCGAGCCCCGTTCACCCCGAGCGGGGCTCTTGTTTCTGTACCGATGAGTGGGTTGCTGGGACAAAATAATCAGTGGTGTTTGTCCCGTGTTCGAGCGACGCAACAAGCTCGACACTCGTATCGGCCATGGGACAAACACTACTGATTATTTTGTCCCACCCCTTTCAGATCCGTTCGTTAGAGGTGGTGTATGGCTCAACAACTGTCGCTGTTTGGTTCACCGGAACCGGAGGAGGCTCTGGTGAAGCTCATGCCTGCCGCTGCCTCGGCTCAGCCTAAGCCTGCACCTGAGCCCATCGCTGCCTACGCGAGCGTGGTTCTCGACATTCCTACCCGAGCGCTGTCCGAGCCATTCGCCTACGGCATTCCCGAGTCCCTTGCCAACGAGGCCCAGGTCGGATCGACGGTCCTGGTCCACTTTGGCAACCGTGCCGCCGCAGGCTACATCGTCGATATTGCGCCCGAGCTGGGCGACCTGCAAGGCAACAACGCCCTTGACCTTTCGCGCATCAAGCCTGTCGAAGCCATCCTCAGCAAACCGCTCTTTACCGCCGAGGCTGCACGCATTGCGCGCTGGATGAGCCGCGAGTATGTCGCGACGCTTTCCGAGTGCCTGCGCCTGTTTTTGCCACCGGGCGGCAGCCCGCGTGTGGTCAAGGGCGACGACGGCGTGTGGACGGTTGAACGTCCAGCCGTCAAACCCATCCAAAACCGCTGGGTGATGCTTACGCCCGAAGGCTTTGACTACACGCCACCCAAGACCGCGGTCCGCCAGCGCCAACTCATCGAGGCGCTCCAGTGCGGACCGGTCACGACGCGCGACCTCAACCTTCTCTATAACAGCATGTCGGCGACCATCAAGGCGCTCGAAAAACGCGGCGTTGTGGTGGTGGAAGAGCGCCGCGCCTGGCGTGGCTGCGGCGAGCAGACCACGCTGTCCTCGGCAAGCGGCAAAGCGCCGGTCTCCCTTACCAGTGGCCAGCAACAGGCACTCGCGCAGATTGAGCGCGCCCGTCTGGACGCTCATGGCGACGTGGTGCTGGTCGACGGCGTCACCGGCTCCGGCAAAACCGAGGTTTACCTCTCCGCCATCGAGCGCGTGCTCGCAGCCGGTCGCTCGGCCTGCGTGCTGGTGCCCGAGATTTCGCTGACGGCCCAGACCGTCGGCCGCTTCCGTTCGCGCTTTGGCGAGACGGTCGCCGTGTTCCATTCGCGGCTTTCGGCCGGCGAGCGCCTGGACCAGTGGGATATGGTTGCCAGCGGTGCGGCCCGCGTGGTCGTCGGCGCACGTTCGGCGCTCTTTTGCCCGCTTGGCGACCTGGGCCTCATCATCATTGACGAGGAGCACGAGACCAGCTACAAGCAGGGGTCCAGTCCGCGCTACCACGCGCGCGAGGTGGCGGCCGAGATGGCGCGGCGCTACCGCTGCCCGCTCGTGTTGGGCTCCGCCACGCCCTCGGCCGAGGCCCTCGACCACTGCCGCCGCGGCACGTACAACGGAGCCGCCTGGACGCGTGTCGAGATGCCCGAGCGTCCGGGACACGCCGTGTTGCCCACAGTCCGCATTGCCGACCTGCGCCGCGAGTTCGCGCACGGCAGTCGCTCCATGTTCTCTAAACCGCTGATGGAAGGCCTGGGGCGTGTGGTCGAGCGCCGCGAAAAGGCCGTGTTGCTGCACAACCGCCGCGGGTTTGCGCCGTTTCTGATGTGCCGCGAGTGCGGTTGCGTCCCCACCTGCAACCACTGTTCCACGGCGCTCACGTATCATGAGCGCACGCACACACTGCAGTGCCACACCTGCGGCTCTTCTTGGCGCGTGCAGCCCTATCCGGCCCCCACGAGCCGCTGTCCCAAATGCGGCAGCCGCTATCTGGCAAAAATGGGCCTGGGCACGCAGCAGATCGAGGACGCACTGCACCAGATGCTGCCCGAGGATGTCGCCATTATTCGCATGGACGCCGATTCCACGCGCGGCAAGGACGCGCACAAAAAGCTGCTTGAGCAGTTCGATGCCGCCGATTGCGCGGTGCTGCTGGGTACCCAGATGATCGCCAAGGGCCTCGACTTTCCCGAGGTCACGCTTGTGGGCGTGGTCAATGCCGACTTTGCCCTCAAGCTGCCCGATTTTAGAGCGGGGGAGCGCGCCTACGATTTGCTGGAGCAGGTGGCGGGCCGCGCCGGCCGCGGCGATCGCCCCGGCGAGGTCATCATCCAGACCTACCTGCCCGAGGACCCGGTCATTCGCGCCGTCGCCGAGCACGACCGCTCGATCTTTATCGACTACGACCTGGACCAGCGCCGCGACGCCCTGTATCCGCCGTTCGTGCGCTTGGCCAACATCTTGGTATGGTCGACGAACGCGGATGACGCGCGGGACTACATCGGCCGCATCGCTAAGCTCCTCAAGCGTCGCTGGCATGCCGCCGCGCCCGACTTTTTGCGGGCGGGGAGCGCCGTGCCGCAGGTGCTTGGTCCGGCTTCGTGTGTAATCGAGAGAGTCAAGGACCGTTACCGTTTCCATCTGCTTGTAAAGTCGCCGGTAGGGTACCATGTCTCTAATGATATTGACGCCTGCCTCAAAGAGGTGGGCTCCGTGCGGGGCGTGAGCGTAAGCGTTGACGTCGACGCCTATGATTTGATGTAACAACCCGAAAGGATGGCCATGGAAGCCAACGGAATCGTACTGTCGCCCGACCCTCGTCTGCGCCAGGAGTGCGCCGTCATCGAGGAGATCACCCCGGCGATCGAGGCGCTTGCCGAGAAGATGAAGAAGATGATGTTCGACAACGGCGGTTGCGGCCTGGCCGCCCCGCAGATCGGTGAACTCATCCAGCTCGTCACCATCGACTGCGACTACAGCGACAAGAACGACTACCATCCGTACGTGCTCATCAATCCCGTGATTGTGGAGCAGAGCGACCATCTCGTGCCGTTTAGCGAGGGCTGCCTGTCTATCCCCGGCATTAGCTGCGAGATCGAGCGTCCCGACCATGTTGTCGTCGAGGCGTACGACTTGGACGCAAACCTGATTCGCTACGAGGCTACGGGCGACCTGTTCTGCGTGTGCCTACAGCACGAGATCGATCACCTGCATGGCAACACTATGTTCGAGCGACTGAAGCCCATGCAGAGGCTCAAGGCCGTCAAGGAGTACCAGGACGCCCTGGCCCGCGGCGCTCGACCGGGCGAGACGGAGTAGGTTAATTGTCCGTCCCTGGGATGGGGCCCACACATATCATCCCGTGCTCAAACATTCTCGCTTTGCTGCGAAACTGCGCGCGGGACGATATGTGTGGGCCCCATCCCAGGGACTACGTTGTCGCTCTTCGTTTCGCCCGAGTGCCGTCGGGCCAGGGAGGGGCGTCTTCGCTGATAGGTGCTTTGCTGAAAGAGCTGCTTTTATTGCGGCTCTTTCTTTGGTTTTGGGTATATTTGTTTCTGTTGAACTATTCTTGCGGCTGGGCGCGCTTGCGACCAGGAACGCTTTTTTGTAGCCGTCTCGGCTCGTTATTGAGAGGAGACTAACTTTTATGCGTATTGTGTTTATGGGTACGCCTGATTTTGCTGTGCCTTCTTTGACTTCGCTTGTTGAGGCTGGGAATGAGATTGCGCTTGTTGTTACTCGTCCTGATGCTGTTCGTGGGCGTGGTAAGAAGCTTGAGCCGTCTCCTGTTAAGGCTAAGGCGCTTGAGCTGGGGTTACCGGTTGTTGAGGCTAATCGTATGACGCCTGAGGTTGTTGAGGTGCTCCAGGCTGCCCAGGCTGATATTTTCTGTGTGGCTGCTTATGGCTGTATTTTGCCTGATGAGGTGCTGCATATGGCGCCGCTTGGTATTGTGAATGTTCATGCGTCCTTGCTGCCTCGTTGGCGTGGGGCTGCTCCTATTCAGCGTGCCATTCTTGCTGGTGATGAGATTGCTGGCGTTTCTATCATGCGCATTGGGCATGGCGTGGATACCGGCGCCTATTGTGCGCAGGCCTCGACCTCGGTTGCCGGTAAGCATGCCGAGGCGCTGACTATGGAGCTCGCTGAGCTCGGCGGCAAACTGCTTGCCGATACGCTTCCTTCTCTTGCCGATGGCACCGCCGTGTGGATCGAACAGGATGAGGCGCTCGTTACCCATGCTGCCAAGATTTCTAAGCAGGAGATGCGCTTGGATCCGCAAATGGCGGCGCTCGATTGCGTGCGTCATGTGCTCGCTTCGTCCGATACCGCGCCTGCTCGTTGCGTGATTGCCGGCAAGACCGTGCGTGTGCTCGATGCTGCGGCGGCTGATGTGTCGCTCGGCGAGGGTCAGGTTCTCGTTAAGGCCAAGCGTGTTTACCTGGGCCTTTCTGATGGCTCGGTTGAACTGCTCGAGGTTAAGCCCGATGGCAAGCGTGCTATGACTGCTTCTGCTTGGTCTGCTGGCCTGCAGGGTGCCGATCTTATCTGGGGTGTTTTGTCATGAGCAGGCTGTCTCCCGCGCGCAAGCTTGCGCTCGATGTGCTGATGGAGGCCGATCGCCGCGGCATGTATGCACGCGACGTGCTGTCCTCTCGCGCATCGGCCAAGGCTATTGACCAGCGCGATTCCGCTTTTGCCGCCCGCTTGGCGCTGGGCGTGGCCGCCACGCAGGGTATTTTGGACGAGCTGCTCGACCAGTTTCTCGATAAACCCAAAAAGGTTGCGCCGCGCGTTCGCATGGCGCTTCGTATCTCGGCCTTCGAGATGCTCTGCCTGCATACGCCGGGCCGCGTTGCCGTGAGCCAGGGTGTTGAGCTGGTGCGCAGTGGTGCTAAGTCTGCTGCGGGCCTGGCAAACGCGGTGCTGCACAAGGTTGCGGACAACGTTGAGGACTTTGCCACGGCATCCGACGTGGATGAGTCCGAGCGACGCTTGGTTCGTCTGTCGCGCCTGATGGGTCTTCCGCGCTGGCTATGCGCTCGCATTATGGCGTCGTTTGACACTCCAGAGGGTGCGCTCGGCTTCGCCGGCAATCTGGCGCCCGCGCCGCTCGCTTTGCACGAGAACGCCTTTGCAACCAAACCTGATCCGTACCTATCGCAGCTTGTGGCGCCTGTGTTCCCTGGCTGTCATGCTCCGGTCGATGCTCAGGTTACGGTTACGTCGGGCGTATTTGAGCGTGCTGCAGCCGTGGCCTCGGACCTTAACGCCCAGCTTATCGCCACGGCTGCCACGCGCCCTGGTAGCTGCCTTGAGATTGGTGCCGGCCGTGGCACCAAGACCTATGTGATGATGTGCCAGGCCAAGCGTGCGGGCTATGAGCGTCAGCATACGGCGCTCGATTTGCATGATCGCAAGTGCGATCTTAATCTCGCTCGCCTGCATAAGGCCGGCATTCAGGGCGTTCGTACGGTTTCGGGTGATGCTTGCGAGCTTGATGAGGTGCTCACATCGTTTGATGCCATGCTTGGCGAGCCGGTTAAGTTCGACACAGTCTTTATCGATGCGCCGTGCTCTGGCACCGGAACCATGCGTCGTCATCCAGAGATCCCGTGGCGCCTGACCGAAAAGGATGTGACGGTTGAGCTGCCCAAGCTGCAGCTGACGATGCTCAAAGAGGCTGCTGTCCGCGTGGCTGCCGGCGGCGAGCTCATCTATGCGACGTGCTCGGTCTTCGACGAGGAGAACATGCAGGTGGTGGACGCTTTCCTGAACTCTCCCGAGGGCACCGGTTTTAGCCTGGAGCCGCTCTCCGAGGCGCAGATTCTGCAACTCCCCGAGTTCGATCAGGCCAAGAAGCTCGTATCCGTACGCCAGAACGATCGAGGCCTCTTCCAAAGCGTGCCGGTAAACGCCGACTCCTACGACGGCCACTTCTGCGCCAGGCTGGTCCGCCAGTAAATCGAAGTCCCGTCCCAAATCAGCTAATTTGGGACGGGACTATTTTAGCTACTTTGTGCCTCTTCGATACGTTCGCCATGAAATGCGGTTATTTACTACGTTAAACCGGCTGTCCTCATCCATGCCGAATTTTGTGAAATCAAAACCGCAGGTAGATGGCTTGTCGTTTTTGCAAATACGCTGCTATGCTCGACCAATACGGGTCAAACGTAGTAAATGGGCCGCTTTCGTGGCGCAACTCCAGAGTAGTCAATTTGGGAGCGGGGCTACTTGCCTGTTAGTGGCTGTGCGGGCAGTTGGCGCAGCAGCCGCTGGTGGCGCTGGTGCTGGAGCCGCCGCTGCGCTGGTCGGTGTTGTAGAAACCGCTGCCGTCGAACTTGATGCCGCTGGCCGAGAACGTCTTGGATGCCGGAGCGCCGCAGCTGGGGCACACGACCTCGGGACTCTCGGACATGGGATGCTCAACCTCAAACACGTTGCCGCAGCTCGAGCACTTGTAATCGTAGCGCGCCATAATACTTCCTTTTCAGCACAAAGCGGGCAGATCACTCTGCCCGCATAAATTCAAACGTCTGTAACTGTACCCTATATCGGGCGTTTTATCACGCTTCGCCCCAGAATCTATGCGTGTTGCGCAGGAGCTGTGCGGTTTTGCCCTCAGCGGCCGCAACGTCGGCCTCGTCAGCCTGCCAGGTCCAGTTGCCCGTGGCCACGCCCGGTACGTTCATGCGCGTGTCGTCGCCAAGCCCCAGCACGTCCTGCAGCGGCATCATCACCAGGGGGGCGTCGCTTGTCAGCGCGTCGCTCATCAGCTTGGCTGCCACCTCAACACCGCTCGGCTCGTCGCCGCCCGCAAAGGAGCGCGTGCACCAACCCGCGAGCGTCGACGTGTCATGCGTCGATGTGTACAGGATCTTGCCGGGCGTAGGGTGCACGCCGCAACGAACGTCGTAATCGCTAAACTCCAGTACGTCCATACCGGGGAAGCCGCAAGTCGAAGCCATGGCGCGAACGCCGGGCGTCAGGTAGCCCAGGTCCTCGGCGATAAAGTTGAGCGGCCCCAGCTCGTCATAGGCGGTCTGGAACAGGTCCTTGCCCGGACCCGCAAGCCAGCGGCCGTCGGCGCAGGCCTTGCCGGCGGGAATGCTAAAGTAGCTGTGGAATCCCAGGAAGTGATCCAGACGCACGCGGTCGTAGAGCGAGAACGCGCGACGCAGGCGATCCATCCACCAGCTATAGCCGTTCTGCTTCATGTGGTCCCAGCGGAACGTCGGGTTGCCCCACACCTGACCCTCGGGTGCAAAGTTGTCGGGTGGCGCACCGGAGATCTCGATTGCCTTGCCGGTATCGGACAGCCAGAAGTTCTCGGGTTCGCTCCACGCATCTGCCGAATCGTCGGACACGTACATAGGAATATCGCCGATGACCTCGATGCCCTTCTTGTGTGCATAGTTCATGAGCTCGCACCAAGCCAGGTCAAAGCGGTACTGCATGTACGCCTGAAGCTCGGCCTCGTCGTGGAAGCGCTTGTCGTCGATCAGATGCTCGTTGTAGCGCGCGACATCTGCCGGCCAATCGTGGCGCGACTCGCCCTCAAAGTACTTCTTAACGGCCATGTAGACGCAGTATTTCTCGAGCCAATCGGCATTTCGATGTTTAAACGCGGTGTACAGCGGATCGGCATCCTCGCCGCCGCGGGCCTTCCAAGTCTCAAAGTCGGCGGCAAGCTCCTCGTGGCTCTCGGGCAGTAGGTCGATATTGCCTGCAAAGGCCGAAGGACCGGCGTAAGGAGAGCGGAAGAAGTCCGTGGGGTTGACGGGGAGAACCTGCCAGTAGCGCATGCCCATGGCGGCCAGATGGTCGATAAAGCGACGCGTGGGCGCGCCGATTGTACCGGGCTTGCCGTCGTCGGTGGGCACCGAGGTGATATGGCACACAACACCCGCACCGTAATCGAGCGGCTCCTGCAGACGCTGCTCGGCGTGGTGATAGATGATCGACGATCCCAGCGGATACAGGTCGAGCGTGACGGTGCCATTGTGAATCTCGCACTCGTGACCGCTAATCACATCGCTCGCGCATTCGCCGAGCGCTGGAATGGTCACGCGATGCGAATTGCGCAGGCTGCGGTTGATGATAACCGTCGCGGACTCGCCATCCTTGCCCGTGCGGTTGTATGCCAGCACCTCGTCGTTGAGCGCGAAGGCCTTGATCTCGCCGTCGATCATAAACGGCAGTGCGCGGCGTACGGCGGAGGCGTTTTTGACAATAGCCAGCGTGTCGAAGTCGTGCAGTTGGTCCTTGGTCGGCAGGGTGCGGCGGTTGCCCGGATCGGTTAGACCCTCCAGGCCGTATTCGTCGCCGTAGTAGATCGAAGGCACGCCGGGGAAGGTCATCTGCATGAGCGTGGCGAGCCAAAAACGGCTCTTGGCTAGGCCCATCGAGTTCTCGTCCAGGCGCCATTTGCTGCGCTCGCACTCGGGCAGCTGCGACTCGTCGGGGCCGCCGCCGAGCACCGAGATAATGCGCGGACGGTCGTGGCTCGAAAGCAGATTAAGTGCGCAGGACAGGGCCTCACGGGGATAGTTCTCGCGCAGGGTTTCGATATCCTCGGCTGCCTGGTAGGCGTTCTTGTAGCCCATCAAAAAGCCGATGACCATGTCGCGGAAGGGGTAATCCATAGCAGAGTCCAACTCGGAGCCCTGTAGATAGCGACGCAGATGGCCGTAGCTAATCTTGTTGGAGGCGTCTTCCCAGACTTCGCCGAGCAACAGTGCGTCAGGCTTTTCGTCAAGTACGGCCTTCTTGATCTCGGCCAGGAAGTCGTCGGAAAGCTCGTCAGCGACGTCCAGGCGCCAGCCATGAGCGCCGGCACGTAGCCATTTACGGATCACGCCGTCCTTGCCCAGGAGCCGCTCGCGTACCAGCTCGGAGCTCTCATTGATGGCGGGCATGTTACCCACGCCCCACCAGCAGTCGTACGAGCCGTCCTCGTGGAAATAAAACGCATCGCGCCACGGCGAATTCTCGCTCTGCCACGCGCCCACGCCGGGGTAGTTGCCATAGCGGTTGAAATAGATGGAGTCGTCACCCGTATGGTTAAAGACGCCGTCTAGGATGATGGAAATGCCCAGCTTCTCGGCTGCCTGGCACAGCTCGGTAAAGTCCTGCTCGGTGCCCAGGATTGGGTCGATCTTGGTGTAATCGGCCGTGTCGTAGCGGTGGTTGCTCGCGGCCTCAAAGATGGGGTTGAGGTAGATGGCCGTAAAGCCCAGCTCCGCGATGCGGGGCAGGTCATTTTGGATGCCCTTGAGCGAGCCGCCGTAGAAGTCCCAGGTCTTGATGGAGCCGTCCTCGGCGCGCTCGTATACGGGCGGCTCGTTCCAGTCCTCGATCATGCGGCGCTGGATTCCGTTGCGCGGTTTTTCGACTTCGGCCAGCGTGCGCTCGCGCCAGTTTTCGTCGCGGGCATAGCGGTCGGGGAAGATCTGGTACACCATGCCGCGCTCGTACCACTCGGGTCGAACTTCGCGGTGCTTGTAGACGGTGACCTGGAACGACGGCACTTCGGCGTAGTCGTAGGTTACGCCCTCGCCGCCTGTGCGACCCCGCGGTGCGCCCAAGCGGACCTCGGGCTGGCCCTCGATATTGCAGATAAAGCTGTACCAGATAAGACAGGGCTCGGTACACTCAAGCTCTACGGAAAATATGCCGTCGCCTTCATGCGTCATGGGATACCGAGACTCGCCGATCTCATCGACCCAAGTGCGCAGGGTGAGCGTTGCCTGGTTGGGGTCGGCATCCTCCAAGATCACCGAGAGCGAAACGGAAGTGCCAGTGGTCACAGCGCCAAACGGAGTGCGAAACTGCGGCAGGCGGCTGTTGTGTATCAATCTCATAGTACGGTCCAGTTCAATAGAATCATGGCCTGCTGGCCATGGGCTTTACGCACAGGATGTAAGTATATCTGTTGTACACAGGCTGTATAAACAACATCCGTTTACCATCGGCGAACGGTTGTCCTAGAAAATCGTTTTACCAACTATCCACAGAGAAGGGGCGCCCGGTTGGAGCGCCCCTTACTTATGGTTTGATGAGGTTTTGGATCGTCTGTGGGCTAGCGGCGCTTGCGGGTGGCCGTTGCCTTGCGGACGGACGTCTTCTTGGACGGCGCTTTTTTCTCGGTCGCGGCGGCGGGGGAGACCGGGGGCTCCTTGGCGGGTTCGACCTTAGGCTCGGCCTTTGCCGTAGCCTTCGGAGCGGTCTTCGGTGCCGGCTTGGGCTTTGCCTCGGGCTTGGGCTCCTCTTTGACGGCGGCGGGCTTAGCCTCTGCCTTGGCAGCTGCGGCCTTGGTCGTGGACTTCTTGGCCGTCGTCGTTGCGCGCTTGCGCGTGGTGGTCTTGGCGGTCGGCTTGGCCTCGACAGCTGCCTTGGCCTTAGGCTCGGCGGCTGCCTCCTTAACCTTGACGGCGGGCTTTGTGGCAGCCTTCGGAGCGGCCTTGGTCGCAGTAGCCTTGGCGGCCGTCGACTTCGTTGCCGTGGTCTTCTTGGCAGCTGTTACCTTCTTGGCGGTCGTGGTCGCCTTCTTGGCAGCGGTCTTTGCCGGAGCCTTGGCGGCCGGCTTGGCCTCAGCGATCTCGGCCTTTACCTCAGGAGCGACCTCGGGTTCGGCGGCCTTCTTGGCAGCGGCGGTCGTGCGCTTGCGCGCGGTCGTTGTCTTGGCAGCGGTGGTCTTGCTCGCAGCGGCCTTCGTGGTCGTGGCCTTCTTCGCCGTCGTCTTACGAGTCGCGGTCTTCTTAGCTGCGGGCTTTACAGCAGGCTTGACCTCGACCTCTGCCTTGGGAGCAACCTCAGCCTTCACCTCAGGCTCGGCCTTTGCGGGCTCAGCCTCAACAGACTTCTCCTCGGCCTTGGGCTCCTCGGCGGCCACCGGCTCAGCAACAGCCTCAGGCTCGTCGACAACAGCCGCTGGCCTCTCAATCTCCGGATGCATAAAGAAGTACAGGTCCAGATACTTGTCGGCCGAGCGCGTCCAGCTAAAGTCCTGGCTCATGGCCTGCGTGACCAGCTGGTTCCAGGCATCGCGGTTGTCCCAGAACAGGCGTGCCGCACGGAACACGGCGTCGCCCATCTCGTCGCCGTTAAAGTTACTAAACGAGAAGCCTGTGCCCTCGCCGGTAAACTCGTTATACGGGATCACGGTGTCCTTCAGACCACCGGTCTCGCGCACGATGGGCAGGGTGCCGTAGCGCATGGCGATGATCTGCGACAGGCCGCAGGGCTCAAACTTCGAAGGCATCAGGAACATGTCGGCGGCAGCATACATGCGCTGTGACAGCGCCGGATCGAACTCAATGCGTGCGGCCATGGTGCCGGGGTACTTGCCCTGGAAGTAGCTTAGACCGTCCTCGTAGTCGCGGTCGCCGGTGCCCAGCACCGCCACCTGCACGCCGCCGGCCAAAATGCGGTCGAGCGCGTACATGACCAGGTCCATGCCCTTCTGGCGCGTCAGGCGCGTGACCATTACCATGAGCGGACGATCGTCACGAACCTCGAGCCCCAGCTCCTCCTGCAGCCTGGCCTTGCACACGGCCTTGCCCGCGCGGTCGTCGACCGTGTAGTTGGCGGCAATGCGCTTGTCGGTCGCCGGGTCAAAGCCTGCCACATCAATGCCGTTCAGGATGCCCTGCAGCGCATAGGAGCGCTCGCGCAGCACGCCGTCCAGGCCCTCGCCAAACTCGGGCGTCTGGATCTCGTTGGCATAGGTGGGGCTCACCGTAGTGATGGCGTCGGCATAGCGCAGGGCGCCCAGCATGTAGTTGATGCTGCAGGCGTCGCAACGCAGCTGCGAGGCGGCCGCCGGAATGTGCGCCACACCCAGGATGTCCTCCATCACGGTGTCGCTAAACTGGCCCTGGAACGCCACATTGTGGATCGAGAACACGGTCTTGACGCGGTCGTACAGCGGCAGGCCCTGGTAGAACTCGCGCAAGAACACGGGCGCCAGTGCCGTTTGCCAGTCGTTGCAGTGCAGTATGTCGCACTCAAAGCCGGCCGGCAGATGCTGCAGACTCTCGGTGATGGCCTTGGAGAAGAACGCAAAGCGCTCGCCGTCGTCAAAGAAGCCGTACGGATAGTCGCGCGCAAAGTAGCGCTCGTTGTCGATGAACATATAGGTGACGCCGTCGTGCTCGAGCTTCTCGAGTCCGCAGTACTCGTTGCGCCAGCCCAGGCTCACGTAAAAGTCGGAGAAGTGCTCCATCTGTGCCTTGTACTCGTCCTTGATGGTGGCGTACTTGGGCACCATCACGATAACCTCGGCGCCGGCGCGCACGAGCGCCGCAGGCAGCGAGCCCGCCACGTCGCCCAGGCCGCCGGTCTTCACAAACGGTGCGCACTCGGCCGAGGCAAACACGATCTGCATCTTTTTGCTGGAATCTGCCATATTGTCTCCCATGTTGCAATTCGAGAATAGCCGCCTGGCGCGAACCGGGCGGCTATTCTACATGTTACGAGCGATGTTGCGGTGCCAACGTTAACGTACGATGGTGGTGTCGGAAGTTAACGGAGCCTTGCCCAGCACCAGGATGTTCTCGGGCGTGCCGCGAAGCTCGGTGTTGGTGGGAACCACGTTGTTTTTGTCCAGAATGGCGTTCTCAACGCGGGCGCCGCTCTTGATGATGCAGCTCTGGTTGATGATCGAGTTGGTCACCGAAGCGCCTTCCTCGACCACGACGCCGCGCGACAGGATCGAGTTGCGCACGGTGCCCTTGATGATGCAGCCGGCCGAGATAATCGAGTTGCACGCGTGGCTGCCGGTCGCATAGCGCGAAGGCGGCACGTCGTGAGCCTTGGTCAGGATCGGGCGCTCGGGATCGAAGAGCTGATCGGCCACGGTCTGGTCGAGCAGGTCCATGCTGCGGCGATACAGCGACTTTTCGCTAAACACGCCCACGACCTCGCCCTTGTACTCGTAGCTGCACACGTCGATGTTGCCAAAGTCGCCCTGGAGTGCCTCGAGCAGGTCCAGATAGTCGGCGGCCTGGTAGTGGTCAATAATCTCGAGCAGCGTATCGCGGTTGACGATGCAGCAGTCCATAGAGGCGTTGTCGCCGTACGCGACGCCGGCGCTCACGCCCGTCAGGCGGCCGTTCTCGTTAATCTCGAGCTTGGTCTCGTCATCGACGTTGCGCGTGGCCTTGCAGTACACCACGGTCATCTGGGCACCGGAGTTCTCGTGCGCCTCGATGATGGTGTTGAGGTCCATGTTAAAGATGATGTTGGTGCCCATCATCACGACATAGGGCTTCTCCGAGCGCTGGAACAGCGTCTTGTTGGAGATGATGTCGCGCAGCAGGAAGCGCATGCCGCCCTTGGTGGTGCCATACGCGTTGCCGGGCACCATGAACAGGCCGCCTTTCTTGCGGTCCAGGCCCCAGTCCTTGCCCGAGCCCACGTGGTCGATCAGCGAGCGGTAGTTGCCCGGCATGACGACGCCGACGGTCTTGATGCCGGCATTCATCATGTTGGACAGCGGGAAGTCGATCAGGCGGTAGCGGCCCAAAAACGGAACGGACGCGATGGGGCGGTCCTTGAGCAGCACGCTGCCGTAGGTCGAAGAGTAGTTAGCGGTGATGTAACCGATGGCCTTGCGATTGATCATCGGATCATTCCCCCTTCCCGATAACGACGTCATTTCCAACGACGGCCGTATCCTTGGTGGTATCGACAGAGCCGAGCTTCACGCCCTCTTCGACCGTGGAGTTCTCGCCCAAAATAGCGCGGCAGATGTGCGCGCCGCTCTTAACGTGCGCACCCGGCAGCAGCACGGAGTCCTCGACCACGGCGCGCTCCTCGATGATGACATCGGTCGAAAGGATCGAGTGGCGAGCGGTGCCGTAGATCTTGCAGCCGTTGGAGACCAGGCAGTCGTCCAGGCGGCCGTCCGGGCCAATGTAGTGCGGCGGACGCGTAGTGATGTTGGACATGATGGGGAAGTTCTTGTCGAACAGATCGAACTCGGGGTTGTTGCCCAGCAGGTCCATCGAGGTCTCGTGGAAGCTGGCGATGGTGCCAACATCCTTCCAAAAGCCGTGGAACTCGTAGCTGTACAGGCGCTTGTTCTCACCGAGCAGCTTGGGGATGATGTCCTTGCCAAAGTCGTGGCTCGAGCGCTGGTCCAGAGCGTCCTTCTCGAGCGCCTCGATCAGCACGTCGGCCGAGAAGATGTAGATGCCCATGGACGCGAGGTTCGAATCGGGCTTCTCGGGCTTCTCGGTAAACTTGGTGATGCGGCCGTCTTCGGGGTCGGTGGTCAGGATGCCAAAGCGGCTGGCCTCCTCCCACGGCACGGGCATAACGCTCACCGTGAGGTCGGCGTTGTTCTCAATGTGCGTCTTGAGCATCTTGCGGTAGTCCATGCGATACAGGTGATCGCCCGAAAGAATCAGGACGTACTTGGGGTCGTTGGCCTTGATGTAGTCGAGGTTCTGCGTAATGGCGTCGGCCGTGCCCGCATACCAGGCGCCGCCGGTCTGCGTCTCGTACGGCGGCAGGATCGACACGCCGCCGTCGCGGCTGTCCAGATCCCACGCCTCGCCGGAGCCCACGTAGGCATGCAGCAGGTAGGGACGGTACTGCGTCAGAACGCCCACCGTGTCGATGCCCGAGTTGGAGCAGTTGGACAGCGAAAAGTCGATAATGCGGAACTTGCCACCAAAGCTAACCGCCGGCTTGGCGATCTTTTGGGTGAGTGCCCCCAATCGGCTGCCCTGTCCTCCTGCGAGGAGCATCGCGATGCATTCTTTCTTACTCATCGATTTCTCCTTCTGTCATCGATGTTCCTAAACCCATTTGCGACGGGCGCGGCGCTCGGTCGCGCCCGTCGAGTAATGCCGTGCGGCAAAGGGAGCTCGCGCGCCTTTACGCGTGCCAGATCTCGTCGCGGTACTCGCGAATGGTGCGGTCGCTCGAGAACCAGCCGGAGGAGGCGGTGTTGAGCAAGGCCTTGCGGTTCCAGGTCTCCTGGTCGCCGTAGCTGCCCGTGAGGTTCTCCCATGCATCCACGTAGCTACGGAAGTCAGCCATGACCAGGTCGGGGTCGTTGTTGTTCATGAGCTCGTTGTAGATGCTCTCGAAGTTGCCCGAAAGACCCGCAAACGTGTTGTCCTTGAGCTCGTCCATCACGCGGCCCAGACGCTCGCGGTCGCCGTTGAGGGTATCCCACGCAAAGTAGCTGTTGGATGCCCAGAGCTGCTCGACCTCGGGAGCGGTCAGGCCAAAGATGGCCTCGTTCTCGCGGCCGGCCAGGTCGGCGATCTCGATGTTGGCGCCGTCGAGGGTGCCCAGCGTAATGGCGCCGTTCATCATGAGCTTCATGTTGGACGTGCCCGAGGCCTCCTTGCCGGCCGTGGAGATCTGCTCCGAGATCTCGGCGGCCGGGTAGATGAGCTGAGCGTTGCTCACACGGAAGTTGGGGATAAAGCAGACCTTCATGACCTCGTTGACGCGGGCATCGTTGTTGATGACGTCGGCCACGGAGTTAATGAGGCGGATGGTCTCCTTGGCAAAGGTGTAGCTCGAGGCAGCCTTGCCGCTAAAGATGAAGGTCGTCGGCGTCACGTGGAAGTTAGGATCGGCGATGCGACGGTTGTAGATGTCCATCACCTTCATGATGTTCATGAGCTGGCGCTTGTAGGCATGGAAGCGCTTAACCTGAACATCAAAGACGGTGTTGGGGTCAATAACCAGACCGGTCTCGGCCTTGACGTAGGCGGCCAGACGCTCCTTGTTGGCGCGCTTGGAGGCACCCACGGCCTTCAGGAACTCGGTGTCGTCCTTAAACTCCCTGAGTTTCTCAAGCTCAAAGGCGTCTTTGAGCCAGCCATCGCCAATGGCCTCGGTCACGAGCTTGGCATAGGTGGGGTTGGCCTCGGCAAAGAAGCGACGGTGCGAGATACCGTTGGTCTTGTTGTTGAACTTCTCGGGCGTCAGGGCATAGAAGTCCTTGAGCACGATGTTCTTGATGATGTCGGAGTGGATCTTGGCCACGCCGTTGACGCTGTGGCTGCAAATCACGGACAGGTTGGCCATGCGAATCTCGCCGTCCCACAGGATGGCGGTCTGGCGCAGACGCTCCTGCCAGCCCTCCTTCGTGGTGTCGAACGACTCGTGCCAACGACGGCTGATCTCGTCGATGATCTGGTACACGCGGGGGAGGAGCTTGGAGAACGTGCCGATAGGCCACTTCTCCAAGGCCTCGGGCAGGATGGTGTGGTTGGTGTAGCTCACGACCTGCGTCACGATGTTCCAGGCGTCATCCCACTCAAGCTTCTTCTCGTCGATGAGGATACGCATGAGCTCGGGGCCGCACATGGCGGGGTGGGTATCGTTGGTGTGGATGGCCACAAACTGCGGCAGCAGCTCCCAGTTCGCGCCGTGCTCCTTCTCAAAGGTGTCGAGCAGGCTGTAGATGCCGGCCGAGACAAACAGGTACTCCTGCTTCAGGCGCAGCAGACGGCCGTGCTCGCCGGCGTCGTTGGGGTAGAGGATGGCGCTGATGGCCTCGGCCTCGGCGCGCTCGGCGTCGGCCAGGGCGTAGTCGCCGCGGTTGAAGGCCTCAAGGTCAAAGTGCTCCTCGACCGGCTCGGCAGCCCAGACGCGCAGCTTGTTGACGGTCTCGCCGGCATAGCCCACAACGGGGATGTCATAGGGGACGGCCAGGATGTCCTGCGTGTCTACCGTGCGGTAAAACGTGCGGCCATCCTCCTCAAAGCCCTCGACGCGGCCGCCAAACTTAATGGTCACGGCCTTGTCCTGACGACGGACTTCCCAAGGATAGCCGTGGGTGAGCCACTCGTCGGTGGCCTCGACCTGGCTGCCGTTGACGATCTCCTGCTTAAACAGGCCGTAGCGGTAGCGCATGCCGTTGCCGTAGCCGGCAATGCCCTCGGCTGCCATGGAATCCAGGAAGCACGCGGCCAGACGACCCAGGCCACCGTTGCCCAGGGCCGGATCGGGCTCCTGGTTCTCGATGACGGACAGGTCAAAGCCCATGTCGTCGAGCGCCTCGGCGACCATGTCGCGCACGCCAAAGTTGAGCAGGTAGTTGTCGAGCAGGCGGCCGATCAAAAACTCGATCGAGAAGTAGTACACGCGCTTTTTGCCCTCGGCGGTGACGCGGGCGTCACTCTTGGTGGCAACGGTGCGCGCCTTCTCGGCCACGAGCTTGGCCAGGGCGTTAAAGCGGTCGAGGTCGCTGGCGGTCTCGACGCTCTTACCGCTGATGCTCATGACGGCATCGCGATAGAGCTCGGTAAACTCCTGCTTGTTGTCGAAGATCTTATTCATACGTTCCTTTCCCCCGGGGATGTTTCTCCCGGAACGGTTATGACTTATATCCTACGCCCCGGCGGGGCGGGTAATTACAGCTGTAACGGCTTTGTTACGCATTCTTGGCAGACGGCTTAACAGAAGCAGACTTGGTCTTGGTAGCGGCCTTTTTGGCAGCCGCAGGCTTGGGCTTCACCGAGGACGCCCGCTTGCGCGTCGCCTTCTTGGGCTCCTCGACCACGGGCGGCTTATAGCTGCTGGGGCCGCGGCGCTTAAGCACCACGCCAGCCAGGCCGGGTACCTTAATCTCAATGGAGTCCATCTGCCCGTTCCAGGGATAGGGTTCGCTCGAGCAGGTGTAGGGCTCATCGCCGGCATAGCCGCTGCCGCCAAACTCGGGACGGTCGGAATCGAAGATGACCTCCCAGTCGCCCTCGCGCGGCACGCCCACGCGGAAGCTCTCGTAGCTTGCCGGATCAAAATTGATCAGGATCACCAGGTCGTCATCGACGTCCTCGCCCTGGCGCACAAAGCTCACGATGGACTGCTTGGAGTTATCCGCGTCGATCCAGGTAAAGCCGTCGTCGGTGTAGCCACGCTCGTACAGGGCGGGCTCGGCGGTGTACAGGTGGTTGAGCGCCTTGATAAACGCCTGATGATGACGGTGGGTCTCGTACTCCTCGGTCAGGAACCACTGGATGGACTCGTAGTAGCGCCACTCAATAAACTGGCCGATCTCGTTGCCCATAAAGTTGAGCTTGGCGCCAGGGTGCGTCATCTGGTAGAAAGCCAGCGTGCGCAGGCCGGCAAACTGACGCCACCAGTCGCCCGGCATGCGGCCGATCAGCGAGCACTTACCGTGGACGACCTCATCGTGGCTCAGCGGGCAGATGAAGTTCTCGGTAAAGGCGTACATGATGGAGAACGTGAGCAGCCCGTGGTTGCCGGGGCGCCACGGAAAATCGGTCTGCATGTAGTGCAGGGTGTCGTTCATCCAGCCCATGTCCCACTTGTAGTGGAAGCCCAGGCCGCCGTCCTGCGGCGGATAGGTCACGAGCGGCCACGCGGTGGACTCCTCGGCCATCATCATCACGTCGGGGAAGCGCGCCTCCACGGCGCAGTTGACCTGACGGATAAATGCGCTGGCGTCCAGGTCCTCCTCGGTACCGTACTTGTTGAACTTCTTTTGCCCCGGATCGTCGATGCCAAAGTTGAGGTACAGCATACTGGACACGCCGTCCATACGAATGCCGTCAACGTGGAAGTTCTCGAGCCAGTACAGCACGTTGGAGACCAGGAAGGAGCGGACCTCGCCACGGGCGAAGTCGAACTTGTGCGTGCCCCAGTTGGGGTGAATCTCGTGCTCAAACAGCATATGGCCGTTAAAGGTAGCAAGGCCGTGGGAGTCGGCGCAAAAACCGCCGGGCACCCAGTCCATGATCACGCCGATGCCCGCCTCGTGGCACGCATCGATAAAGTGCATGAGTTGCTGCGGGTCGCCATAGCGCGACGTGGCGGCATAGTAGCCGGTCGTCTGGTAGCCCCAGGAGCCGTCGAAGGGATGCTCCATGAGCGGCATGACCTCGATATGCGTGTAGCCCATGTCGCGCACGTAGTCCACGAGCTCCACCGACAGGTCGTCGTAAGTGTAGAACTCGCCGCGTTGCGCGGGGAAGGGATCCATGGGGCCGGGGTAGTTGCCGTACTCGTCCGGCTCGCCCTGCGGTGCGTCGCCATGGCGCTTCCACGAGCCAATATGCACCTCGTAGATGTTAAGGGGCTGTGACATGTGGTTGTGGCCGGCACGGCGCTTGAGCCATGCGGCATCGTTCCACTTATAGCCGTCGAGTGTCCACAGCACGCTCGCAGTACCCGGAGGGCACTCGGCCTTAAAGGCATACGGATCGGCCTTGTAGAGCTTTTCGCCCTCGTTGGTCTCGATGAGATATTTATAGAGCTGGCCCTGCTCGGCACCAGGAATAAAGCCTTCCCAAATAGCGCTCGTATGCACGGGCACCAGCGGGTTGGCTTCCTCATCCCAGTCGTTAAATTCGCCAATGACATGCACGCTCTTTACATCGGGCGCCCAAACGCAAAAACGCCAGCCGCGCGTACGGTTCTGCGTGTCGGGGTGCGCGCCCATCTTTTCCCAGCTGCGCTCCCACGTGCCGATGCCAAATAGATAGACATCGTCCTTGGTGAGCTCCGGTGCGTGCGGGGCGGCTTTACGGGTTGCGGGCTTTTTAGCCGTTGGCTTTAGCTTTGTATCGCTCACGTTTGATCCCATCATGACGCGGCAGCGTGTTGCCTTGGTGACTAGATGCGAA
Organism: uncultured bacterium; assembly: GCA_905215365.1. Taxonomy (GTDB): domain Bacteria; phylum Actinomycetota; class Coriobacteriia; order Coriobacteriales; family Coriobacteriaceae; genus Collinsella. Next base: position 55,111 of record CAJMPX010000018.1, read on the forward strand.
AGGTCCAAGGCTGCACGAATCGAAGGGACGGCGATAGTTCTATGATTCGTTCCACCTCGCGTGCTCGGTGGAACTTTCGGCAGAAACTACGATAACACCTGTACGTTACTTTTATGAAGGAAAGTGGTTTTAGGGCGGCGTTTAATCGGTAAGCGCCATGTTTAGACCACTGGCAGAATTGCCGTGGTAAAACTCTTGACAGTTTTACCAATTAGGGTTTCAAGATTGTTAGTCTGACGTTTGGTAAAACGTTTTTAGCAGGATGTTTACCATTTGACATCGAAAGGTTCGTTTATGTCCCAGACCGCCGCCCCCAACGTTGCTTTTATTTTCGATTGCGACGGCACACTGGTTAATAGCACCCCCGTTTGGGCCTATGCCCAGCCCGAGTTATTGCACCGCCACGGAGTTGACGTGACGGTCGACGATTTTGCCCAGTTTGAGCATTTGTCGCTCGAGGACGAGTGCCAGGCCTACCACGACACCTGGGACATTGGCGCGAATGGCGAAGAGCTGTATTGCGAGCTGAGCGACATCCTGATTGATGGGTACTCCAAGGTGCCGCCGCGCGGGGGCCTGCTAGCTTTTTTGGAACAGGCGAAGGCGGCCGGTATTGCCATGTGTGTGGCCACGTCCACTCCGGCCGAGCTAGTGCGGTCCGCGCTCGCTGGTGCCGGGCTCGACGCTTACATGGAGTTTGTGACCACCACGGGCGAGGCGGGACGCTCCAAACAGTTCCCCGATGTGTACGAGCTGGCGCTGCGCCGTCTGGAAGAGCGTCATGGGCACAGGCTTGAGCGCGCCTGGGTGTTTGAGGACGCCGTTTTTGGTCTAAAGAGCTCTGGCACCGCAGGCTTTAAGCGCGTGGGCATCTATGATCCGCACGGCCGCATGAAGCGCGACGATGTGCGCGCCAACTGCGAGATCTTTATCGACAGCTACGAGGACCTGGATCTGGCCCGCGTGCTTTCATTTGAGGGCCAGGCGAGGGCTGTGGCTTGCAAGGTATTAGTGGTCTGCGGCTCGCCCGTGGTGGCGAGCGCGGATCTGTTGCGTAGGCTAGCAGGGGAGTGCGACCACGTTGTCGCCGTGGACCGCGGGCTCGATGCGCTGCTGAGCGCGGGGCTAGGCTGCGACGTTTATGTGGGGGATGCCGATACGGTGAGCGACGCGGGCCGTGCGTTGGTCGATGCCGCCACCGACTTTGAAGTTGAACGCCACGACCCCTACAAGGACTATACCGATCTTGCGCTGGCGCTCGATTCCGTCCGCCGTCGCTGGCCGGGTGCCGAAGTGGTTGCGACCTGCGCCACCGGCGGCCGTCCGGACATGGCGCTATCCGTACTAGGGCTTCTCGCGGGCTACGATAATGCCCCAGTCTGGATTGCCGAAGACGAGACCACGGCCCGCATTCTGCACGAGGGCGAATCCTGGACCATCAAAGGCGCCGAAGGCAAGACGTTCTCCATCATCGCCATTGCCCCCAACACCGAGGTAAGCGAACACGGCCTAGAATGGGAACTAGATCACGCCCCGCTGGGCTTGTTGGCCGACACGGGCATTAGCAACGTCGTCAGGTCAACAGCCACGATCCAAGTCCACACCGGCACCGCCATATCTTACCTATATCAATAGGCATTGGTTGATTTTCAATCTCAACGCAACAGCCTGAACGGGCCCCGCGTTTCCGCAG